>JACPGV010000006.1 GCA_016182385.1 Candidatus Moraniibacteriota bacterium | reverse complement strand
CTCAAATGGGACTGGAATGATGCCTCCAAGCTCCGCTTTGGCAAATACCAGGCCAAACTCCTCCTCATCTATGATGACGGTACCAGAGATATCCCTATTGAAGGCATGGTGAGTTTTTGGGTGGTGCCGTGGAGGATTATTTTTGGATTTATTGGAATACTGCTTCTAGTCTTCTTTTTAGGAAGATTTTCAAGCAGAATTCGTATTTTTGGTAAAAAAGAAAACTAATATCTATGGGGATATTTCGCCTTTCTTCTTCTTTGGGAGTTCTTGGAGAAGATATAGGTTGTCGTTATTTAGAGAAAAAGGGATACTCTATTTTGCAGAGGAATTATTGTAATAATAAAGGGAAAAGACTGGGCGAGATAGATATTGTTGCTTGTTTGGGGAAAGAGATAGTTTTTTTTGAAGTAAAAACAAGGATGATAAAAAAGGAAACGATGGTTTTTCCGGAAGAAAATATCACTCCACGAAAACTTCGTCGCTTGGAACGAATTGCTCGACAGTACCTTTTGGAGAAAAAAATGATTGCCGCGCAATATCATTTTGACGCTCTTTCAATCGTGTATGATGATGAGGCGAAAAAAGCCCATGTTCGACATCTTGAGCATATATTCTTCTAGACAATCTTTTTTTCGTTTGGTATACTTCTTTTATTGATGGCGTAATGAAGTAATGAAAAGAAATCGTATGTCGTTTGATGCAACAATACTTTCAGAATTAAAAGAGAAGCTTCTTTTGGAGAAATCCCGATTGGAAGGAGAACTTTCTCGTTTTGCCAAATTGACTGGAGCGCCGGGAAATTATGAGACCCAATTTGATATTATCGGAACCGATACTGATGAAAACGCGACAGAAGTGGAGGAATATGTCGATAATATTGCTTTGGAGTCAAATTTAGAGAGTCATTTGAAGGATGTGACAGATGCTTTGGAAAAGATGGAAAAGGGGACGTATGGGCTTTGTGAAAAAACAGGAAAAGAAATAAGCGTGGAACGTTTGCGCGCTTACCCTGCCGCCCGTACCGCGATTTAAGAAGTATAAAAACTATGAGGTCGCAGAGAATGATACTCCAGTTGTCTCTCGCGACCTTTTTTCTTTTTCTTTTTTTAATTTTTCGTGATTATTTTGATAGATATAGAGAAAGCGCTTTTTGTAACGCTTTTGGTCCTTTTGGCGTGGAGTTTTTCTCCTTTCAATACGATTTTTTTATAAGAGGAGGAATTATTATCTTTTTTGCGGTACAATGGTGGAGAGAAGAGCAAGAAATGAAAAGTTGGTTGTGGGTGTGTATTCTTACTGGGGGAATTGCCAATTGTTTGGAAAAGTGGATATTTGGTTGTGTCGTGGATTATATAACAATTTTTTCATTTCCTGCCTTTAATGGGGCTGATGTTTTGCTTACGATAGGCGCGACGGGCATAGTATGGCAGTGGATACGAGAGAGAAATATTTTGTAAAGAGATTTAATTTTTTTATTGAAGGTACCGTTTTATGGCTTCTCGGGTATATTCAGCAATAACCTTTGGTGTGGAAAGCGTATTGGTGGAGGTGGAGGCCGATGTTCTTTTGGCTGGATTACACAACTTTGCCATTGTGGGCCTTCCCGATGTTGCGACGAAAGAGTCTCGTGATCGGGTAAGCGCGGCGCTCAAGAACAGTGGATTTAAACCGCCACATCAGTGCGGACGGGTAACGGTGAATTTGGCGCCGGCTGATTTGCCGAAAAACACACCTATTTACGATGTGCCCATAGCGATCGCGTTTCTTCTCGCGACAGAACAAATTTCTTTTCGAACGGAAAGAAAAATTTTTATCGGGGAGTTATCGCTTGATGGGAGCACGCGAAAAGTGCAGGGAGTGTTGCCGATCGCTCTTTTTGCCAAGGAGAATGGATTTGAAGAAATATATGTACCAGAAGAAAATGCCGAGGAGGCCGCTCTTGTTGAGGGTATTACCGTTATTCCAGTTAAAAATCTTTTTTCTTTGGCAAAACATTTAACTGGAAAATTATCAATAACTCCGTGCCAGAAGCAAGAAATTTCTTTTGAGACAGTGGAAGAACAAGGAGATTTTGATATGGCACATATAGCCGGTCAGGAGCATGCGAAGCGCGCACTTGAAATTGCCGCCGCCGGCGGGCACAATATTCTTTTTATCGGACCACCCGGTTCGGGAAAAACACTTTTGGCGAAGACCCTGCCGACCATTCTTCCGCGGTTGGATATGGAGGAAAGTTTAGAAATCACCAAAATATTTTCAGTGGCAGGACGATTGCCAAAAGGTCTCGGATTGGTAAAAAAACGACCATTTCGATCTCCTCATCATACGGCGAGTGCAGTGGCCCTTGTTGGCGGTGGAACATTCCCTCGACCGGGAGAAATTAGTTTGGCACACCGAGGAGTGCTTTTTTTGGATGAATTTGCGGAGTTTTCAAGAACGGTTTTGGAAAACTTGCGTCAACCACTTGAAGACGGAGAAATTACTGTTTCTCGCGCGAAGGGGTCGCTTTATTTTCCGGCGCGTTTTATGTTGGTGGCAGCGATGAATCCTTGCCCCTGCGGGCATAGTGGTGATCCGGAGCGCCTGTGTGCTTGTTTGCCACATCAAGTTGTGCGGTATCGACAAAAAATTTCCGGGCCAATTCTTGACCGTATTGATTTGCACGTTGATGTTCCTCGCGTTAAAATCGAAAAACTGGAAAAAAAGAGTACTGGCGCCGAGGCAAGCATGTCTATTCGGGAACGAGTGGAACGAGCGCGAGCTTTTCAGAAAAAACGGTTTGCCTCGCCAAAAACAAATGCAGAAATGACGAGTCAACTCGTAAAAGAGCACTGTGCCCTTAATGAAGAAGCGCGACTTCTTTTACGAGCGGCAGTGACACAGCTTGCTCTTTCCGCTCGAGCATACACGCGCGTGCTCAAGGTGGCGCGGACTATCGCCGATCTTTCTTCGGCGGAGCATATTGAGGTGCCACATGTTGCCGAAGCTTTACAATATCGATTCAAGGAATAGCTCTTCATGAAAAAGATTTTTTTTGTCATAGTCGTAGTGGTAAGCGGTGTTGGTGTATATATTTTTACCAATAGACCGGACGATAATCGATTTTTATCGGCTGCAAAAAATATTTGCCTCGTTGATGAGGGAATGACATTTTCTTTGCGGCATCATACGGGACAGACTGTTTCTGATTTTCTTGAACAAGAAAAAATTTTTCTTGGTCCGAAGGATATTGTTTTTCCGGAAAAAGAGAGTAAGGTATTTTTTAATACTTGCGTATACATCGATCGGGCCCAAAAAATCATTGTAGTGGTAGATAAGAAGGAGCAGGAGATTTTTGTTCAGGCGCCAACCATTGAAGGAGCTCTCGTGGAAGGGGGAGTTGTGCTTGATGAGGATGATATAGTGAAACCGGGGAGAGGGGAGGGTATCATTTCTGATATGATTATTCGTATTACGCGGGTTGAAATAGAAGAGCAATCAGTAGAGAAAGCGGTATCGTTTGAAAAAAAGACTGTAGAGGACGATAAGCTTTCATGGCGAAAAACCAGCGTGACACAGAAAGGGGAAAAGGGTATTGATCGGCTCACTTATCGTGTGAGCAAGCACGACGGCAAAGAGGTGAATCGAAAGCTTATTAAAACGGAAAGAATAAAAGAACCGGTAACGGAAATTACGACGCAGGGAACATACGTGAAGCTTGGAAAAAGTCATCGAGGAGCGGCGTCGTGGTATGCGTGGACAGGAACGATGGCAGCCGCAAATCCTTGGCTCCCAAAAGGAAGTTATGTCAAGGTGACAAATATGGCTAACGGGAAAAGTGTCATCGTGGTTATCAATGATCGTGGGCCGTTTGTTCCCGGGCGTATTATCGATCTTGACAAGGTGGCTTTTGCTCAGATCGCTTCAGTGGGCGCCGGTGTCATTGATGTGAAAATGGAAGAAATAACTAATTGATAGAGAAATGAAAAGAACAGAAAAAACAATAAGAGCAAAGAAATCTCTCGGGCAGAATTTTTTGAGAGACGAGAGCGTTGTCCAAAACATCCTCGAGATTGCTAATGTTCAGGCGGAGGATTCTGTGTTGGAAATCGGACCGGGAATGGGCGCATTAACGTTCGCGCTTGTGCCGTGCGTAAAAAAAATACTGGCCATCGAATTGGATCATCGATTGGCAGAAGAGCTACAGAAACAGAATGCTCATCGGGAAGGCGTCTCAATAGTAGAAGGAGATATTCTTTCTCTTGATTTGGAAAAATTATTTGTGACATCTGGATTTGCCGAACAGGGATATAAAGTGATTGCGAACATTCCCTATTACATTACCGCGCCGATTCTTCGCCGGTTGCTTTCATTGAAACATCAGCCCAAAACAATAACGCTTATGGTGCAGAATGAAGTGGCTGATCGTTTGGTCGCCAAGCCGGGCTCGATGTCGCTTCTTTCCGTTATGGTTCAATATTTTGCCACGGCGGAGAAAAAAATATTTGTTCCTAAAGAAGCGTTTGATCCGGTACCGAAAGTGGAGAGTGCTGTCGTTCATATCATACCGAATCGTTCATACGATGAAGAGACAGAAAAACGATTTTTTCGTTTGGTAAAAATAGGATTTGCCGCGAGAAGAAAAACGCTTTGTAATAATCTTTCTTCCGGACTTCATCTGGATCGTTTGTTTATAGAAACTCTTTTGGCACGAAGTGATTTAAAAAAAGACATTCGCGCGCAAGCTTTGAGTATGGCTGATTGGGAAAGACTTCTTTTTGTCTATGAAAGCGAGTACGCGATGACCAGTCCGTAAATAATGGTGAGCGCGAGGAGTTGTCCCGGGAGAGCGCGGAAAGAAAAAAAACTTTTTTCGTTGGCGACTCCTTTTTGAATAATCCAGAAAGAAAGACTTCCGACACAAAGAGCTATCGGGAGCAGAGCGCGCATATTGAGAAGAAAAATACTGGCAACATAAAAAAGAAAGACGAATGAGCCAAGAAGAAGTTTGGCTTTTTTTATACCCAAGAGTACGGGGATTGTATAGACGTGATGGGCACCATCGCTCAGGCTGTCTTTGAAGTCTTTGACGGGCAAGATGAAAAGATAGGCCAAAAAAAGAAAGAGAAGTATAGGAAGAGGAAGAAGAGAAAGATTGTTCGTAGGCGAGACGACAAGAAAGCCGATTATTAAAATAAGAAGTCCGGCAGTGGCGGCAAAAAGTGTTGCGATGAGAGGAAATCGTTTGAGACGAAGGGGTGGTGCGGAATAGAGCCAAGCGAGTGTTTGGTAAGCAAGAAGAAGAAGCGTGGCGGAAAAATTTACTATGCCAGCGAAAAAGAGGGAAAGAAAAAAGAAGAGACAACCAAACAAAGCATACGTTTTTTGGGGGATGGTTTTTTGTATCAGGGGACGGTCTTTGTTTGTTTTTTCATCAATGGGTATATCGTAAAAATCGTTAGCGATGACGGAAGCAAGCCAAGCGCTTTCGACAGCGCACAGAAGAACAATGAGCGCGAGACCATGGAAAAGATCAAGAGGAAAAACGCTATCGGTAAAGTGAAGAGCAAGGAACATACCGAGAAGAAGCAGGCCACCATGGTAGAGAAGTTGTGGAAAACGAGCATTACGCCAGAGAGCAACGCTGTAGACACGGTGTTCACGAAAGAGAAATATTCCGGAAAGGATAACGAGAAGGAGCGCGTAGACGAGACTCATTTTTACGTTGAGAACACTACGAAAATCAACGATGTGACGTGAGAAAATATTTTCCGGAGTGAGAAAGAGAGCGGCCACGTCATTCGCATTGATAGCAAGAAGGCTTTTTTGAAAAAGAAAGAAAAGAATGGTAATCCAAGAGGGAAATGTGCCGAGGACAAAGAGGATGCTGTACGCAAACAGAGAAACGAGAATCGCTTTCGTGATGCGTCGGGATGTGAGAAAAGCATAAAAACCAAGAGCAATGGTCACGAGAGCGACTTCTACGCGCACACCATAGGTGATACCCATGTTTGGCGTGTCGCCAAAGAAGGTAAAATATCTTTGGACAAGTCCCAAGAGTCCGTCAAATTCATAAAAACTCCAAAAATGTGCGCCATTGAAAATCCAAACATCTATTATCGGTGGGGTAAGGATAATAAGAAAACCGAAAAGAAGAACATGAGCGGCTTTCTCATAATCGGTGTTACCGGCAAAACGTACGAGAGGTAAAAGGAGAATGAAGGAACAAAGAAAAAAAAGAAAGGTATGCGCGAATTCAAAAAAGAGATAAAAAAAGCTTTGCGGTTGAAATAAACCAAGAGCATTTTCGATGAGAAGACGCGCGACAATCAGCGCGAAAAAGGTCATTGCGAATGACGCCAGTGTCAGAGGCGTGTTTTCGATCATGTGAAGAGTGTGAAAGAAAAAGCGTTTCATATCGAATAGTGTAGCATATTTAGTGATTATAGAGGGAATGAAATGGATGTGATACAATACGAAAGTTCTGCATATTTTTATGAAATTTTGGGAAGAAGGACTTAATCCGGAACAGAAAAAAGCGGTGCTTCAGACAGAAGGACCGGTGCTTATTTTGGCTGGAGCAGGATCGGGGAAGACGAAGACACTTACGCATCGGATCGCGTATCTTATTGAGGAGAAAAAAGTTTCTCCCGAGAATATTCTCGCGGTGACGTTTACCAATAAAGCGGCGGGAGAAATGCGCGAGCGTATTGGGAAGCTTCTTTCGCAGAGTGGGGCGGCGGAATATGGAGCCATGACTCTGCCTCAATATATTGGTACATTTCATAATATTTGTTGCCGTATTTTGCGACGGGAGATCGTGGTGCTTGGCTATGACAAACGGTTCAACATTCTCGATAGTCAGGATCAGGAGTCAATGGTAAAAAAATCGATGAAGGAACTTGAAATCGATCCTGATCAAATAAAACCCCGGGCTGTTTTGGATGCTCTTTCACGTGCCAAAAATGCTTTTATGAGCGAGGAACAGTACGCGGCGCAAGCCGGGAGTTATTACGAGGAAATTGTCGCCAAAGTGTATGCTCATTATCAAAAAGAATTGCGTTCGGGAAACAGTCTTGATTTTGATGACCTGATTATGCTTACAGTCAAACTGTTTCAGGAATATCCGGAAACATTGGAACGATATCAGAATATTTTTCGTTATGTGATGGTGGATGAATATCAGGATACCAATTATCCGCAATACCTTTTTGTTCATTTGCTCGCGAAGAAACATAAGAATATTTTTGTTATTGGTGATGATTATCAGTCGATTTATGGTTGGCGGCAGGCGGATATCAGAAACATTCTTAATTTTGAAAAAGATCATCCGGAAGCAGTCGTTATTACGCTTGATCAGAACTATCGTTCGACACAGGTTATTTTGGATGCGGCAGATGGTATTATTTCCAAGAATGTTTATCAACGTCATAAGAAACTTTGGACTGAGACACATCAGGGAGAACGGATTACGCTTGTGCCGGCAGAGGACGAAGAAGCGGAAGCGCGTTTTGTGGCGGAGACGATCGTTCGGGAACGGAGCGGTGGACGACCATACAGTGATTTTGCCGTGTTGTATAGAACCAACGCGCAGTCGCGCATACTGGAAGAGATATTTTTGCGTCACTCGATCAGCTATCGCATCGTCGGTGGATTGAAATTTTATCAGCGTAAGGAAATCAAAGATATGATTGCTTACGTGCGGTTTTTGGAAAACCCGCGTGATTTTTTGGCACTCGAGCGAATTGTTAATGAACCGTCGCGCGGCTTGGGTAAGGCAACACTTGAGAAATGGAGTGTATTTGCGAGAGAGCAAGGGATCGATTTTTTGGATGCCGCGTATCGATTGGGAGAAGAAAATAGTGATATACGTGAAGGAAAAAGACAAATTATCAGAAACTTTGCCGATATATTTCTTCGGTTGCGATCTGAAATGGAAACACAATCGGAAATGCATTTTCCGGAATTACTCGATAAAATTGGTCGGGAGAGCGGATACATCGATAGTATCGCTGACGGAACAGCAGAAGGAGAAGTGCGGCAGGAAAACGTGCGCGAACTCCTTTCGGTAGCTCAGAAATATGATCACCTATCGGTTGAGGAGGCACTGCACCGGTTTCTTGAGGAGGTGGCGCTTTCTTCGGATACGGATGAGATCAGTGAGAAAAATGAATGCGTGCATGTGATGACGATTCATAGCTCCAAGGGATTGGAATTTCCGATAATATTTATTCTTGGGTTGGAGGAAGGTATTTTCCCTCATTCTCGTAGCGCTCTCTCTTCTGGCGAATTGGAAGAAGAGCGTCGTTTGATGTATGTCGGCCTCACGCGTGCCGAGGAGAAGGTCTATCTTTTGTATACCGAGCAGCGGACTATTTTCGGATCGACACAGGTCAACCCGCCATCGCGTTTCATACAGGAGATTCCCGAGCATTTAATCGATGAAGCAGAACGTGTTTCGTCGGGAATGCTTGGCAAAAGATATTTTCAGAAATCGTTTCGAAAATTTCCCCAGTCAGCGAAAAAGAACGATGCTTTTGTGACGATGGCCAAGAGCGTATCGGGGGATGATAAGAAAAATCAGACCGTGAAGAGCGCGCCACTTACAAGAGAAGAGGTGCGACCGGGAGATACGGTAGAACACCCTCAGTTTGGTTCGGGACTTGTCATTTCTCTTTCCGGTACGCTCATCACCATTGCTTTTAAGCGTTTCGGTGTGAAGAAAATGATGCTTGGCGTCGCACCGCTTAGAAAGACGTGAAAGCAGCAAGAAAGAATGTCTTTTTTCTGAATATCTGGTATACTTAAGGGAGTTAAAGAAAGTTTATGATGGACCGCATTCGGGAAATTATTGCCGCGTCAACACTCACAGATGGACAAAAGTCCCTGTTGTTGTTGACGCTCGAAAAAGGTGGGGAGGATATGCAGAAAACTTTTGTAGAGGAATTTTCTGAACATGTGGATGAATTACCGGCATTTTTCTCCGATATTCAAGAAAAAGTCGACGCGCGAGATGATCCGGAAGCATTGGGAAGGATTTATGAGCGGGAGAAGGAATACTTAAAGACGCTTGCCAAAGAATAATATTTTGAGAAGTTTTGTAATAATTTTTCCAAGAACGTAACGCTATGAGCGCTTTTGAAACGGCACCGGTCTCAGAAAACGGAGAGGGAGAAAGAAAAAAAGGATATGAAAACAACGAAGAAGTTCCTTCAGAAGTTTTGAAGGTGGCGGAACAAGTGGGAGGACAAGGAGAAGGAGGGTCGGTAGAACCGATTGTTTCTTTGGAGGAAGGACACTTCTTAGAGAATAATCTTCTGAAAGAAGCACAAAAAATAGCAAACAATCTTCCCCCTGCTTCAAGAGAAGAATTTCTTTTTCGAGCAGAAAGATTCGTAACAAAAGCAGCGCTTACGACTGTGGCGGCAGGAATTCTTTGTGTCGCGTTTGCATCGAAAGATGCATCTGCTATGAATACCGGCGTGCTTGATCTTGAAAATCCAACGAAGATTAATCAAGTAAGTAATGGAGAGGGAAATATTCATACAGCAACGATTGGTGGAACAACGTTTGAGGGAGGAAACGGTTCTTCTGTGAAAAATAATATTGGAAAAATTGGTGTAGAAATTGGTGTAGAAATCGATAAAATTAAAGGAACACAGCCCGGAAAAACTACAGGAACAGTGGTCTGGAAAATAGGAAAACTCTAAAATATAATTTCATAATCAAAAATAAAATAAAAATATGAAAAATGCGCTCATCATCATTTTTGCCGTTTTGATTCTTCTCGGTATCATCGGATTTGCTGTAAAAATGTTCTTTTTTGATACACGGGGAACTGGTTCCATAAAGACCTCCGATGGGAGCACCATCGTTTTGGGAAATCAACCGGAGGTGACGGGGACCTTTGATACCAAAACGACGACAGGAAAAGAAGAAATGACAAAGGAGAGTGCCGGACCGAAGAAAAATATTGTTTTGGTGATGGATGATTCGGGTAGTATGATGGAAAAATCCGGCGGTACAGCAAAGATTGATCTTGCCAAAACGGCCGCGGACAAATTTATTGCCGGTCTTACGGATAATGTGCAATTGAGTATTGTCGTCTATGGACACAAAGGAAATAACACGCAAGCGCAAAAAACTGTTTCTTGTCAGGGCATTGAAGAAGTGTATTTTTTTGGTGATGTGAATGTCGGGGTGGCTCAATCAAAAATCAATAAACTGGTGCCGACCGGGTGGACGCCTATCGCTGACTCTTTGAAGAAGGCGGGAGATATTCTTTTGACAAAAACAAAATCCGGTGATGAGAATCTTATCGTTTTGTTGAGTGATGGAGAAGAAACGTGTGGCGGCAACCCGGTAGCCGTAGCCAAAGAGCTGTGCGCCAAGAAAATAACGACGGATGTTATCGGACTCGGTGTTTCCGGCGCGGTGGAGGCAGGTCTTTCCAATATTGCCACAAACGGATGTGGACAATACTATGATGCCGATACCGGAGATCAAATACAGAATGCTTTTCTTAAAGTAGGTGAAGGAAGCATCGACGTCACTTCTTTTGGCGGCGAAGTAAATATCAGTGATATGAATTTGCAGACAGAGGATGGTCGCAGTGCCAATATCAACAACGGTACGGGAAGCTTGATAAGCCCCGATGGACGGACGATGAATATTAACGCTGATGGCTCAACGACGCTGAATAATGGTGAACAAGATATCACGTTGCCAAGCGGAGCTATCGATATCAACAATTACAGTTACTAATGTTTTTGGAAGAGAGGAAACAAAAAACGTCCGAAGAGGGCGTTTTTTGTTGTCGAATAAAGAGAGAAAAAAAGACTTTTTTTCGGAGCTTGTAGCGGTTATTTTTTTCTTTTTCCGTGGAAGTTTTTATGAACCTCTTTGAGGCGTTCGTTGGTAATGTGGGTATAAATTTGGGTAGTGGTGATAGACGCGTGACCAAGCATGGACTGGACACTGCGGATATCGGCACCGTTTATAAGGAGATCGGTAGCAAAGCTGTGACGGAGGGTATGAGGATGAACATCTTTCGTGATGCCGGCTTTTTTGGCATAGTATTTGACGATGCGGGCAACGCTTCGCGCTGTCAATCGCAAGGTGGAACGATCTTTATTTTTTTTATTGACCAGTCCTTTTTTGCCGTGAGAAACGAAGAGGGCCGGATCGACATCCGCGCGGTGATGAAGATAGAGCGTGAGTGCTTTTTGTGCAGAAGAAGAGAGGAAAACAATGCGGAGCTTCCCTCCTTTACCGCGTACGCTGAATTCTTCTTTCTCCAAGTTGAGGTGATAACGATCGAGAGAAACAAGCTCGGAAACGCGCAATCCTGAAGAAAAGAGGAGTTCCAAAATGGCTTTGTCACGAAATATTCGCACGTTGTTTCCTTGAGGGGCAAGAAGAAGGCGTTCCACTTCTTCATATTCGAGAAAATCCACTTGTCGATCGGGGAGTTTTCCCACCTCGATTTTTTCGGCCGCCAGGACGAGAATATCTTGTTTGGCAAGATATTTCAGAAAAGTACGCAGAACAATCGCGTGGTAAGCCTGAGTGTTTTTTTTGAGGGTTGTACCACGTCGCGATACCTTTCGATTGAGATAAAGACGGTATTCACGTATGGTATGAGCAGTGATATCTTTTGGTTTTTTGATGTTTCCCCAAGTGAAAAAACAAGAAAGGGTGTCGGCGTAATTTTTCAGTGTGCGCGGAGAACGATTCATTTCGATTTCCAGATGTTCAAGAAAATTTTTGGCGTATCCTTCGATATCATTTTTTGGCTTCAAAAAAGGAATTTTTTGTTGTTGAGAGGGGATATGCATATTTTTGATCAAAAAAATATTGCGCGAGTTTGGAGAAATTTTTTAAAAGGAAAACTCAATTTTTTACATTAGAAGACATGGATATTGTATCACAAGAAAGAGTTTTTCACATTGAAAAGGTGAAAAGGCATCCTGATGAAAAAAATCCTGTTTTGTAAGGAAAACACCTTTTTTTAAATAATAAAAAAAGGCTTAATAAAAGCAAAAAACGAGAAAAATAGTCATTTTTTCATTGACGGAAACCACTTTATTGGCTATACTGAACTTTGTAAAAATTAGGATAAATTCCCGATAGGTGACTTACGTTGTTTTTGAAACGGCACTCTTAAGGAATGTATCAATTGAAAGGCGAGAGTCTTATCGGTACTCAAAGCAAATTTACTTCTCTCTGGCGACGTTTTCGGGCAAGTGGACAGAAGGCCCGACACACTTTTTCTCATACCGGAAAAGGAGAGGAGAGCGTTGAGACGCATATCAAGCACATAAAGTGGCAAACGCGTGTTCATCAATGGCAAACGAAGTTTCTTCTTTTTCTCAAGGAGGCATCTGGCTATCGAGTCGTACGTATTTTTAGAAATTATTCAGCTTTTTCAATCGTTGCTTCAAGCGCCCTTTTGGTTTCCGCGAGCAATTTTGCCCAAGGAAAGGATTTTGATAGTCTTCTTTTCGGTTATGCCGGAAAGCAGGTTGTGAGTGAAGATTCGGCGATCGCTAAACGCCGTATTGTAGCCCAGGTTGACCAAAAAGATAATCTTTCTCTCGTGCCGCTTGCCAGCGCGCCGACGGCGGTTGACCCGGAAGAGCGGGATAATACTTCTTTGTTTGATGCGCAGGGAGGCAACACAAATGATCCTTTGATGCTTTCATCGTGGTCTGGAAGTTATCCGAAAGAGTCTGAAGAAAACGAGGATGTAAAGATTTATACGGTTGCTTCCGGCGATACGGTTTCCGGTATCGCGGCGAAGTTTGGAATTACGGTGAGTACGATTTTGTGGGCGAATGATATCGATAATGTCGATCAGATTAAACCGGATGATCAGATATTCATTTTGCCGGTAGCTGGTCTTTCACATACCGTCGTGGCGAGCGATACGCTTGATGCTCTTGCGGCCAAATATAAGGCCGATAAGGAAAAAATCATTTCTTTCAATAGTTTGCCGGCTAACGGAGAGTTACGCGTGGGAGACAGTATCATCATTCCGGACGGACAAAAAGAAACCCCGGTTCGTCAGGAGACCCCGTCAAGCGGTCTTGAACGTCGACAGTATGCCACATCGACAGGTGGAACAGCTACGGATATTTCTTCCGGATATCGGACACTCGGAGGGAAGCCGGGTACCGGACATCGTTTCCCTTTTGGTTGGTGTACGTGGTATGTGTCACAAAAACGCTATGTTCCCTGGAGCGGGAATGCCGGAACATGGTTGTACAAAGCCAAAGCGCTTGGATACAAGACTGGTCGTAAGCCGACCGTTGGCTCTATTATGGTAACGACGGAAGATCGTCGGTATGGTCATGTGGCGTATGTTGAAAAAGTAAGCGGGGACACTATTACGGTGAGTGAAATGAATTATGTGAAGTGGGGAAAAACCAATCGCCGCACCCTTTCCGCTTCTTCTCGTGCTATCAAAGGGTTTATTTATTAGGATTTTGCTTGTAAAAAGGCAAAATTTGTGATATAATAGTAGGGTAATGAATCTGTGAATGAGTATGAGAAAAGATGATTTAAAAAAGAAAATTATTTCGCAAATTGACGTTTTTCCGCACAAAGAAGCAATAAAAAGATTGGCTCTTTTTGGATCACAGCTTCACGGTACAGCGACAGAGCGGAGTGATGTTGATATTCTCGTCGAATTTCAGCCGGGCGCGCGCGTCGGATTTTTCAAAATGTCTCATATGTTGCGGTTTCTTGAACAGAATACCGGGAAAAAGGTTGATCTTGTACCAAAAGACGGACTAAGCAAATACTTCCGCGACGAAGTGCTTTCCGAATCCGAAACAATTTATGAGCGAAAATGAAAAAGATTGTATCAGAGTGAAACATATTCTTGATGCTATCACACTTCTCGATCGGCATTTGGGAGACATTTCCGAAGAAGAATTTTTGAAAAATGACTTGTTTGTCAATTTGGCAGTACGGCAGATTGCTGTCATAGGCGAAGCGATGGACAGTTTTTCAAAAGAATTTCGTGAAAAACACATCTTTTTGCCCTATCAGGAGGCTAAAGATATGCGTAATTTTCTTATCCACGAATATTTTGATGTGAGTAACAAGGTTGTGTGGGATACGTACAAAGTGGATATTTGTCCGCTCAGAAAGAAGCTTGAAGAGATTTCTAAGTAATTCCGCGTGCTATCAAAGGGTTTATTTATTAGAATTTTGCTTGTAAAAAGGCAAAATTTGTGATATAATGAAAGTACTTTAAAAGGAACCAATGACTTCATTTGATCCGCTGCATCAGTTTATTCAGTCCCGTTCGCATCTTGTGTGGTATGCGGGAAACCTCGAACACCTTTCGGAAGATTCTATTGTTGAGCACACGCTTAATTATGGTACATGGAAAGACGTTCAAGAACTCATTCATATACTTGGAGTGAAACGGGTAGCGTTGGATTTTCATCAAAAAGCCTCTTTGCCACGGACGAATTATCGTCCGGAGATAAAGAATTTTTTTCAACTTTATTTTGATCACCATGCTTCATAAAGAAATTTTTTCTTCGTCACAGCAGGCGCTTTTTCCTCTTATCAAGAATTTTTGTCCAAAATTCTTTTTATGTGGAGGCACGGCGATTGCTCTCCATATTGGACATAGGGAATCTATAGATTTTGATTTATTTACGACCGATGATCTCAATATCAATATACTTCGAAAGAAACTTTCAGAAGTTGATAAAGATTTTAGCGTTCTTGTAAAAAATGAGGATGAATATACGGTGGTTGTGCGAGGTGTAAAAGTAACTTTTTTGTGTTATCCATTCCCGTTTGATAAATTTCTTTTATTTGAGGATATTGCACGAGTGCCGGATCTTTTGACGCTTGCCGCTATGAAGGCCTACGCGCTTGGTCGTCGATCAAAATGGAAGGATTATATCGATTTGTATTTTATACTTTCACGATCTCATACGCTTGTTGAGATAATAAAAAGAGCTGAAATGATGTTCGGAAATGAATTTAATGAGAAGGTTTTTCGCGCGGCATTGGCATATTTTGAGGATATTGATTATTCGGAAGCGGTTTCATTTCGTCCGGGGTTTCAAATTGATGATGAATACATTCGGTCGGAACTAAAACGATTGAGTGTGGAAGATGGCCTATGATGAGAGCATGTTTTTAATGCTCGTTGCGGCATAAGAAGTTTTTTATGAGGGAGACACGGATGTTTTTGTTTCTGGAATAGTGGCAACAGATCAATCGATCTGTTTTTTCTTATTTTTTGCTACTTTTCACAAATATTTTATGGTATACTACGAATGATATTTTCCGTCTTTTTGACGGTTTCTTGTCGTAGCGACTATGAACTTTTTGGGTGAACAAAAAAAGAAAAAACAGCGACAGTATTTTTACGGTTTTTTTGTGGCTCTTTTTTTTGTTTTTTCTCTTTTCTTATTTTTTGGTGGCAGTGAGTTGGTAAATGCTCAATCACTTTCTGATGGATATATGCCCTACGTTGATGACCCAGTAAAACCATCTTCTGGTGGTTGGTCTTGGACGGACATATTTTCCCCGATAGTTGCTGTCGTTAAAGAAATTCTTTATAGTATTTTTTTGTTATTTTCTATTTTTTTGACTGCCGCAGTCACGCTTTTTAATTATGCCATCAGACCGGACCATGTCGCCCAGCTTTTCAATTTGCAGAGCGTTTATGATTTATGGAAATTCGTACGGGATTTTTTTAATCTTTTTTTTATTCTTACTCTTTTGTATATCGCCTTTACGGTGGTTTTTCAGATTCAGAAGGATTTCAAGAAAGCTTTGCTGAGTCTCGTTTTGGCGGCACTTTTTGTGAATTTTAGCTTTCCCGTTTCGCGTGTGCTTATCGACGCGACCAATGTGCCGATGTATTTTTTTGCCAATCAAATCACCTCTTTAGATAGATCGGGCGGACTGGGGAGTTATTTTTCCGCTTCAAAAATTGAGAATATTCTTTTGAAGGGGAAAGGAAGTGGGCCTGATATTTCAGATATTTTGTTGGGTATAGTTTTTATTTTTATCATGGCCGTTTCTTTTCTCGTCCTTGCGGCGATGATGGTGGTGCGGCTGATAGCTCTTCTTATCCTTGTTATTTTTTCTTCGGTTGGATTTGCGGCGTCAATTATTCCCGGAATGGAGAAGTATTCCAAAATGTGGTGGGATAATTTTTGGCAATACGCGCTTTTTGGTCCGGCGGCCATGCTCATGATGCTTATAAGCGTGCGGTTTCTTCAGGAGATGAAAGGTGATGAAATTTTCAAGAGTGTTCAGTCGGTTGCCGCCCAGAATAGCACCCACAATAGCACCACTCTTATTACGGCCATAGCCACATATGCCATCCCTATTGTTTTGCTTTGGTTTACTATCGGTCTTGCCAATAAATTTTCTATCGCCGGCGCAGGTACGATATCGGGTAAGGGAGAAAAATTCGCCAAGTGGATGGGGAAGAAGACATATAATAATCCGATAACGAATAATGCTTGGACACGTGGTACAGCGGCTGGATTAAAAGAACGCGCAGAAAACAGTAAGATTGCTAAATGGGTCATGCCGAAGACGTATTCTGATATAAGTAAGAAAAAAGAAGAGCAATATAAAGGCTATGCGTCCGGTGGAGCTGATGGAAAAGCGAGGGTTATTGAAAATCAACACAATAAGAAAGTCGCTGAAAAGGAAAAAGAAATGGAAGAAATGCGTACGAGCGAAACCGCGATGAAAGAGATAATCAATCCTGCAAATAGCAAAAAGTATAGTGCAGCAGAAAAAGAAGCAGCGGCCAATCTTCTTTTAAAGAAAGAGAAGTTTAATAATGCGAATGAATTACACAATGCGATAGAAGCGATTAAAGCCGCAAATCCTGATGCCAATGTACAGGCGGAAAAAATTAAGGAACTTATTAAGAAAACGAAGGGAGAGGCACTTGATGGAATGAGTTTGGATCAGTATAAGAATATGGCCGCTCTTGGTCCAGAAGTGAAGAAAGAGCTTGATAAGAAGCTTAAAAAAGAAGGAAAAACGAATATTCTGGTCGAAGTTGAGATTGATGCGAATCCGGGACTTTCTCGCGACCATGCCGTTAATGATATTTTGAAAGGAATGAAAAGTGAAGATGTGGCAAAGCAGGATCTTTTTAAGGCTGGTAGTGTAAATCAGGGAGCGGCTAACAATTATGTGACAGGATTGGCAGGCACGAATGATTCAAGGCGTCAGAAGATTCTGGCAGATTTACCCTGAGGTAGTCTTATTAATGAACGTATGAATAAGCAAGAAATAATCAAACATACCATTTATTTTCCGATGCTTGTTTCTGAAGAAGGAACGGCTGATTTGATGCCTCCAGATAACGAAAGAGCGCTTTGGAAGAAGTTTAAGGGTTTGTCGAAAGAAATTCGAGATATTCTGATATCAGATGAATTGCCTTATAAAGTTGAAGAAATACAAGAATTTTTTCGTTTAAATGATACGGCGATTGGATACGTTAGTTTATTTATCCGTAAAATTTTCTTCGGCGAGTTGTCGCCAGAGCAGGCGGAAGCGAAAATCGGATCGGTGCTCGTGACGATGGGGGGCGATCCTCATCAGGCACGGGAAATCGCGGAATTCATCCGAACAGAAATTATGACGATTAAACCGAAATTGAAATCGGAAGAGGATGAACAGGAGGAAAAACCGCAAATAGTGGCGGTAAGCCTGCCCTTGCTTCAGGCAATGGCGCAGTATGAAATGCTTGGTCAGCAGACGATTACGATGGAAAAAATTAAACTGAAAACACAAAGAACACCGGTGCGACCGTCGCTTGTTAATTGGATCAAATATTACCGGGATGAATTGGGAGTCGGACACCATGACAGTGTTCAGCGTGGCAATTTTCTTTTTCGTTCGGAGAACGGAAAAAAACTTTCGTCGGAAGATCGAGAACACGTCAATTTCGTGTTGAAATCCATTGAAGAAAATTTTCCTCTCACCATTGATACGGTGCGACAAGAGATCGTGTTTCCGCCTTTTGAGGAGAGTTTTTCCGCTTCGGCAAAGAGTTTTCTTCCTTTGAAAAAGGAGGTGGGAGAGGAAAAAGATGTTCATTTTACATTTTCTCCGGTACGACGAGCGGGAGAGGAAACAGTCGTCCCGCTTCCGCCAAAAAAAGCGTTCCCGAATCATACCGAGGGAGATATTGTCATGCAAAGAGGAACCGCCTTTCCTGTTGTGCCGCGAAAAGACTTAGCATCGCCAGTAGCACCACCAGTAGCGTCTCCCCCTTTGGGAGGGGGTATCAGTTTTTCTACCAAGCATATTCTTCCGGCGGAAAAAGAAATGACCGAAAAAATTATCTCACCCACACCGAAGAAGGCGATACCTTTTTCCGGAAATGGCCCGTTTCGTATCACAGCACTTTCTTCGGAACGACAGGGATCTTTTGAAGAAGGTGATCTGTAAAATATCTCGACGCCTGTGTTATAATGAAAAATACGTGATCTATGATGTTTAGCGTTCCACAATTTATCGATGTTGAAGACAAAATCGCCGGACCGCTCACGTGGCGACAGCTTTTGTGGATGATCGGTATGGGCGCCGTTCTTTTGGTCGCGTTCAATGTATTTGATGGAGCGATGTTTATCGTTTCCGCCATCCCCATTGTTCTTATTTTCGTGGCTTTCGCTTTCTATCGCCCCAATGGTTTTCCGCTGGTAACATTTATTTTTTACTCAATATTATTTTTATTTCGACCGAAGGTGTCGGTGTGGGAGCGTCCCGTACGTCGACCAACACCCATGAAAACGGAAGCAAAAGAAACAGGCGATAAACAGGGATCGGAAAGAAAACGAATCGAGAGAGAAAAACTGGAAGAGTTGGCACGCATCATGGATAGCCGAGGAAAAAAATAATCTGAGAAAATTTTATCGTGATAGTCGCATGAGGAATATATGGTGGAGCTTCTGAAAACAAAAAAAAATACAGGCGCATCCAGCACACAAAAGTACGTGGAAGTGGATGAAATTCGTGACGGAGTCATTATTCTTAAAAATGGCGCTTTGCGGAGTATTTTGCTTGTGTCTTCGCTTAATTTTGACTTGAAATCAAGCGAAGAACAGGATGCTATTATCGGTCAGTACCAATCATTTCTCAACTCTCTTGATTTTCCGGTGCAGATCATAGTGAGTTCGCGGCGGTTTAATATTGATCCGTATTTGGAGCGCCTTAAGGAGGAAGAAAAAAAACAAGAAAACGAACTGCTCCGTTTTCAGATTTCTGAATATAAGACGTTTATCAAGAACTTGACCGAGGTGTCGAGTATCATGTCCAAGTTTTTTTATGTGGTGATTCCTTTTTCGCCGGTCGAAGATAAACAGGGCGGGTTTTTCGAAAAAATGCTGGGTGTTTTTCAGGCAAAAAAAGCAAACACGCGGGAGGATCTTTTTGATACGTACCGATTGCAACTCACACAACGCGTCGATCATATTGCCGCTTCGCTTTCCGGATCAGGTTTGCGCGTGACGCAGCTCAATACGGAAGAGATCATAGAATTGCTTTACAATAGTTACAATCCGTCTTTGTTTACCACGACCGTTATCAAAAACGTAGAGAATATCGAGCTTTCTTCGGAAAAATAATATTTACTATCATGCCACAAGGAATTTCTCTTCAGAATATTGAGGAAAAGAAAAAAGCCGAGACGAACAAAAAGAAAAACGGTGGATTTTCTTTGTTTGCGCAACCGCAAGTGAGCGAGGAAGAGTTGCTCTACCAAAAGGGAGTGGCTACCATTCGGGATCTGATCGCTCCTCCGGCTATTCGTCTCAATCCCAACGGGATGCAGATTGGAGATGTGTTGACACGGACATATTTTGTCATTGCGTATCCGCGGTACCTTTCTACCAACTGGTTTTCGCCGATTATCAATATTGATTTTGCCATGGACACGGCTTTGTTTGTTCATCCCATTGAGACCGCGGAGATTCTCAAGAGTTTGCGCAAATCAGCGACGCAGGTGCAGTCGCAAATTCATATCGAAGCGGAGGGCGGCAAAGTGCGTGATCCCGTACTGGAAACCGCCTTGGAGGATATCGAAATGTTGCGTGATAAGCTGCAACAGGGGACGGAAAAATTTTTCCGCTTTGGTATCTATATGACGATTTATGGGAGTGATGAAAAGGATTTGTCAAAAAAATGCCAGGCGATGGAATCGTTGCTTGAGGCGCAACTCGTCTATACCAAACCGGCCATTATGCGTATGGATCAGGGTTTTTCGGCGACGCGACCACTTGCCATGGATACGCTTGACGTGGCGAATAATTTAAATACCGAACCTCTTTCTACGACATTTCCGTTCGTTTCTTCGGACCTCTCTTCTAATGAGGGTATTTTGTATGGAATCAATCGACACAATAACAGTCTCGTGCTTTTTGATCGGTTTAAAATGGAAAATGCCAATATGGTGGTGTTTGCCAAATCCGGAGCTGGTAAAAGTTATACTGTGAAACTTGAGGTTTTGCGTTCGATGATGTTTGGCGCGAGTGTTATCATCGTTGATCCGGAGAATGAGTATAAACATCTTTGTGAAGCGGTTGACGGGACATTCTTGAAGGTTTCTCTTAATTCGGATGTACATCTCAATCCTTTTGATTTGCCAAAGGGAGGTGACGACGAGGACAGTGAAGGGGTTTTCCGCAACACGATTGCCAATATTATCGGATTACTTCATTTGATGCTTGGTTCGGTAACGCCTGAGGAGGATTCGATCATTGATCGCGCCATTCGGGAATCATACGCCATTCGGGATATTACCGAAACGACGGATTTTTCGGCACTTACCGCGTCATCTTTTCCAACGATGTCCGACTTGTATGCCGTTTTGCAGAATATGGAAGGCGCGGAATCACTCGCGGCGCGTCTGGAGCGATATACGGAGGGTATTTTTGGAGGGTTCCTCAATAAGCAGACGAATATCGAAACGAATAATCAGTTGGTGGTATTCAATATTCGTGATTTGGAAGATGAGTTGCGACCGATAGCCATGTATATTATTTTGCAATTTATTTGGAATGAAATTCGTTCCAAAATGAAAAAAAGAATCATTGTGGTTGATGAGGCGTGGGTGATGATGCAACATGAAGATGCCGCCTCTTTTCTTTTTGGCGTGGCCAAACGATGTCGCAAGTATTATACGGGACTGACGACGATCACTCAGGATATTGGTGATTTCGCGTCTTCTCGGTATGGCAAACCGATTATTACCAACTCCTCGATGCAACTTTTGCTTCGTCAATCGCCATCATCGATTGATCTGGTGTCGGAAACGTTTTATTTGACGGATCATGAAAAATTTCTTTTGCTTGAAAGTAACGTCGGAGAAGGGATTTTTTTCGCCGGATCGAAACATGCCGCTATCAAGGTGATCGCTTCTTATAGTGAGGACCAGATTATCACTTCCGATCCGCGACAATTATTGGAAATTGAACAGGCAAAACAGGATTTTGATGCCAGCTAACTTTTTTTCTTATGGTTCTTCCCGTTATCGCTCAAGCCGCGAGAGGAGCAGTCTCTGCCATCAGGGGAGCAACTTCTGCCGCTGGTCGTAGCGCAACCACAAAAAGCACGTCCAGTTTGCGTCCTTTGGATCGGGCGCGTGAAGCAAAGAGAGTATACAATGATGTTTATCGGAGAGCTGTGACGGATAGGCAAGGGAAAAACGCTTCGTCGGCGCAGTTCACCGGAAAAAAGCCATCGATAGTTCTTTATACGGGGGTGGGTTGCATCGCTCTTTTGAAGGATCTTTTGGATTTGGTCGGTATCGGTTCATTTCCCGGTATCGGGACAGTCGTCACTCTTTGTTTCACGTTTCTTATTTGGATGCTTCTTACTTTGTTTGACAGCTCTTCCAAGCAAACGCGATCCAATATGCAACTCATGCGCGGACTGGTCGTGATCGGATTCGGGCTGATCGAAGCAATCGGTTTTGGTCTTAATTTTATGCCGATTGAGACGGCAATGGTCGTACTTTTGTATCATTTGGCGCGAAAGGCTTGGCGTGAAGCACAACAAGCTGTTCCCGCGGAAACAACATAATTTTATGGAAAAAAATTTTTTTACCAATAGACGTTTTTTTGTTACTGGTTTTTTGGTGTTTTTTTGTCTTGGTTTTATTATTTTCTTTTCCGGAAACGAAACGCTCAGTCTTGCTTTTCAAGAGGCGGTAGTGGGAGTCGCGTTTTTTTTGGTGATTCCCACTCTTTATTGTACAATGATATTAAAAGAGTCCTTGAAAAATATCGGTTGGCATTGGGGAGAGTTGCGAGAAGGGATTTTTGCCGGCGTGGTTTCTCTTGTTGTGGCCAGTTTTTTGTTCGTTGTCGCCACCTTTCTTTTCCCCGAGATAAAAGAAGCGTATGCTTTGCCTCTTTTCGTACAGAAGAATTTTCTCTGGTTTGTTTTGTATGAGATGATTTTGGTTCCCTTTACCATATTTTTGTATGAAATGTTTTTTCGTGGATTTGTACAGTTGTTGTGGTTGCGTCAGAATGGTTTGTGGGGGGTGGGCGTGGGCGTGAGTCTTTTTTTTCTCACCATGTTTTTGCAAGATTCGATAACGTGGTCGCTTTTCGCGCTTTTTCTTTTTTGTCCTTTTTCCGCGTGGATTGCTCATCGTTCAGGATCGATTCGGTATTCTTTTTTCACCCAATGGCTCTTTCTTTTACTCGCCGACGTATTTTTGCTTATTCTCCAATAAGATTCTATGTCTATTTTTCTCAAAAAACAAAATTTTTTTTTCAGTCTTTTTTTGATGAGCGCTCTTTTGATAGAGCCGATGGCTCCTGTTTTAGCATTTAAAATGCCATCCGCTTCTTCAATGGCGGGTGATATTGAAAAACGATACCATCTTGATTTGGGGGCGATCCAAAATCAGGGAGAGGAATTTAATACATCGGGTAACAAGAAAATGACACCTGAAGTTTCGCTTTTTTTCAACCCGACCGACCCGAAAGAGGGGCAAAAAATAACGGCGAAAGCTCTTCCTATTTATTTTTCCAACAATGAGAATGATTTGTATTATACGTGGTACCTCAAGCGTGTTGATTGTGATAAGGAGACTTGTGATTATGATGATAATGGCAAATATGATGAGGAAGATTGGAAGATAGAGGCTATGCGTATTTTGGCTCAGAATGGGTATGACAGCTCCGATACGAATTATGGTTCTGATGATGATAATGATGGATACAAAGCGCGTTTCGGCGGAAATAACAAAGTAGGACATGTCGATCATTGTTATTTTCACGACAATGTGAGTGGAAAAAATTATGAGTTTGCCGAGTCAACCGGAAGCCCGGAGTTCCCTTGTCCGAGCGGAACATCGGCCGCGTGCATGCTTCCTGAAGAGGAGATAACGAGTGGTTCCAATGACCCGAGCGAAAACTTTTTTACCATTACAAGTTCGACGACATGCCAATTTGCCGGTTTTCCCGTTTGTTCTTCAGAAACAAGTACGGCAAGCTGTTCGACCGGAACACCACGTTGTGTCGCCGACCCATCAACGACGGCGTGCGGAACAGCTCTTTCCTCTTGTACACCACAAGCCGAGAGTAATTCAAAACCTTATTGTAAGCATATTTTTCCCGAGGCCTCAAAAAGCGGTGATGGTGTTTTTGGGAAAACTGAAGAACGTTTTTGGGGAACGAATCCCCATGATCCGGATACGGCGGATAATGGCAATAAAGACGAGGCGAATGTGATTGGTTTGGGACAGTCGAGTTTTACATGGAATTATGTTTCCGGGGACAAGGTGGGAGTCGCGGTGGAAGGAACCTCGATGTTTCCTACCAAGCATGATGATGGATCAAACATGATTATGTGGGCTTTTTCCAAAAATAATTGCAGTATTTCTGAGGCTTCCGGTACGGGGGCATATACCAAGACTATTCGTGGCTATAAAGTAAGTATTCCTACAGTGGATATAGACATGAATAAATGTTTGAAGAATAACCTTATTGATCCGGCTGAAGGTGGACAGCCTTCCAATCTTGACGTAAGTGTGACAGCTACTCCGGAGAGCCCGACAAATGATCCGACCGAAAGCGCCGCCGGTGATACAGTGGTGGCGTATGCCAATATAAGTAATGTTGGTCGTAATGCCACGGAGGTTCTTTATGAATGGAATGTCTCCATAAGTGATAACATCCGATTTGATGCTACGAGCGGTGGAAACGTAGCAAATATAACGAAAGAGCTTCAAAATTGGGGGCTTTTGGGGAATAGCAAGGGAAATGGTCTTAATACTATCGAACTGCGATTGAATATTCCGCAAAATAGCAAGCGTACGGCAGAATTTGGTACGAGCGAGAAGAAATTGGGAGATTTTCTTTCGGGAGGAGTCGGCTATTTGCGTTTTCGTGTGGATGCAGTTGAAAATTTTTCTTCCGGTGTCGTTCGCAAGGGAAAGAGCGATGTCATCGTCAAATTTCTTTCTACGGGGGAAAAAATAAATACGTATCGAGTAAGAACGATTACGGAGACAGTGAGGGGTATTACCGTTGGATTGGACCAATCCTCAGATTCTATTTGTAATGATCTTTCTGATCGGGCGGTGTGTTCCATTATCAAAAATGATATCATCGGAGTAAAAGTTGATACGGGAGGACTTTCTGACTTTCAGTGGGCCATCAATGGGAAGCCACTTGTATGTTCCAAGGTTGTATCTTCGGAATGCGCCGATGAAAAACAGACGAATGTAAACTTTTTTCCAGTAACGGGGAATGTCGGAGATACGTATACGGTATCTGTTACGGCAAATGATAGTCAGTCGGGAAAAAATATAACGATGGCGAGAACATTCCGTATTGTTGAACCGTCGGTGTATATTCGTTCGACGAATAATAATGTCGCGTGGCCGAAACTTTTGGGACAGTACAAAGATATTACCGGCAGTTCGGGCTCTTCCGGAAAGTGCGCCAATAATCTCTGTGATCATTTTAGTGAAACGGTTTTTGAGGCATACGCCGGAAGTGATCTTTCTTTCAAGCGGGGTTTTGTGCCGGCATATATCGAGAGTATGTCTACCAGCGAATGGCGCCTCAATGGAGAGAGGGTTGATGGGAGCACGGATCCGCAAACCATAACATTTTCTGCCGATCGATCTTTGGGAGATATTTACAGTCTCGATTTTGTTTCTCGCGTCATACAGTCAGACGATATTCGACGCGCTCTTTTTGCTATCTGGAACGTCTCTCCTTTTGATACGGCGGAAAAAAATATGAGCATTGCCACGCAGATTGAGTTACGCGATCCCGCTATTACCTATGCCACGCCGCTTGGTCCTGAGAAGTATTTTGCCGCGCTTACTTCTTATTTTCCAGCGTCTATTCTTTTTACCTTCCGTATATTCGTCAGTGTCGGTTTGATACTTTTTATCTGCGGACTTTTGTATGGATTACTTGAAAGACGTCGTGGCGAAACGCAATAAATGAAAAAAATTTTGTATCAAAAAACCGGTGCTCCTCATGAGCACCGGTTTTGTTGTCGGTTTTTATAAAAGGCCGACTTGACCAAAGAAGGTGAGGCTGATGACGGGCATGAGGGCCAAAAGAAACGCCATACTCATTTCTTCATTCTCTCTTGCCTCTTGAGCGCTTTTTTCGCACTCAGGACACTGTCCAGAAGAACAGGAAGAAGGTGAAGTGGTGTCTTCTTCCATTTTGACTGGTTCCATAGAATTTTATTTTACTAGTTATTTTTATTTTATTAGAAGCTCAATTCGACGGTTGAGCCTTGTTGAGAAAGAAAAAACGGGTTTTCGACAGAAATTGTCGCCACCCGTTTTTCATTTCTCAACATATCTATTATAGCGCAAAAAAAGAGAAAAGTCAAGATTTTCTTTTTTATTTTGTTGTTTATGAAAAAATGAGTATACTGGAAAGGAAAGAAGATTTAAAAAACATTGCGCGTTGTATGAAAAATTTTTTCTTGTTGAGCATCATAGGAGGATCAGTTTTTCTTGCTGGTTGCACCATGAATACACCGGAAGCGAAGAAGCAAACAGAAAAAAATACGGAACTCACGTTTTATTCGTCATCATCAAATAAAGAATCTCCTCCTCCCGCCGTGACGCCGCCTCCCGCGACACCACCCAGAACAGCAGATACTTATTCTTCATTGAACAAAAAAATGTATACCACTCAACCATCGATGATTATCGATACCAAGAAAATATATCAGGCAACACTGGTGACGACGCAAGGGAACATAGTCATTGAACTTGCCGCCGAAACGACGCCAGTGACAACCAATAATTTTGTTTTTTTGGCGCGGGAAAAATTTTATGATCAGACGGTTTTCCATCGTACCATCAAGGGATTTATGATTCAGGGTGGGGATCCGACAGGAACCGGCATGGGGGGGCCGGGGTACAAATTTGCGGATGAGCCGTTTTCCGGAGAATATGTTCGTGGTGTCGTCGCTATGGCCAATAGTGGACCAGACACGAATGGGAGTCAGTTTTTTATCATGCATAAAGACAACCCTCTTCCACCAAACTATGTTATTTTTGGGCGCGTGATATCGGGAATGGAAACAGTCGACAAAATCGCGGAGGCGCCCGTGAATTCGAGTGCTAGCGGGGAGCAATCTGTCCCTGTGACACCGGTTGCTATTCAAACGATAGAAATTTCCGAAAAATAAAACAAGAGATAAGTGTAAAAAAGTCTTACAATATACGCAATTGCGTGTATTGTAAGACTTTTTTTATGGGGAGAAATTTTGTACGAAGGGGTATTTTAGCGCGGAGAACAAAAAGGGCTCGTGGATGCAAGGGTGGTGATAATGTCTCGATGACTGGACCGGCCATATATGGCTGAGATGAGAGGGAAATACTTAGTAAGTGAGAGAATATTCGGAAAGAGGTTTAAACACTTTCTTTTGTTCCGAACCAGACGCGATAGATGACCGGAATGAAAAAGAGTTTGGCGATTCCTGAAAAGGTGAGACCGGCGATGATTGCCCCGCCCAAGCCCTGCCAAATAGGATCGGAAAGCGTGATAGGAATAAGACCTACGATAGTAGTAAGGGCAGTAAGAAGGATTGGCTCGAGGCGACTGGCCGCTCCTTGGGCAATGGCTTGATTGAGTGGTAACCCGGAGTCCATATTGCGGTTGATTTTATCAACCATAATGATGGAGTTGTTGACAACAATACCGAAGAGCGCGAGAACACCGATAAGGGCGGGGAAAGAGAGTGGTGTTCCCGAGAGCGCAAAAAGAATAAAGACGCCGGAAATCGCCAGAGGAATAACAAGAATAACAATAAGAGCTTTACGAAAAGAGGTAAATTGGATAACCATGGTAGCAAAGATAAGAAGGGCGGACAAAACCATAGCCTGAAGAATGGACTGAACTGATTTGTTGTTTTCATCATTTACCCCGCCTGTTTGCCAAGCATAACCATCTGGAAGATTGAGAGAATCAGCCAGTTTTTCGAGATCGGTATTGAGCGTGCTTACGGAAAACCCGTTTTCTACGGAAGCGGAAACCGAAAGAGTGCGCTTTTGATTTTCTCGAGTGATCAGCGCCGGATTTGTTTCCAGAATGAAATCACCAAGAGCAAGCAAAGGAATATTTTTTTGTCCTTCGGAATAAGAAAGAAGGCCAAGATCTTGCGGATGTTCGGATGTATCGTTGTCTACGAAACGGATGAGAATATCTTGTTTTTCGTCTGCAAAGCGAACGTCGTTTTTTACTGTGAATCCATTGCCGAGCGTGCGAAGGAAAACGCTTAAAGCATCGGGGCGGATATTGTTTTGGGCAAGTATTTCTTGACGGGGGACGTAGACTATTTTGCTTGAACCGCTGGTAACGGAAATTTTAACATTGCTTATTCCGGGTGTCTGACGAAGAGAGTCTTGAATATTTTCAGCGTATTGTTGCAAAACAGAAAGATCGTCGCCGGAAAGTTTTAGCTCAAGATCGCTCCCTGCTGGCGGACCGCCAGATATTTGTCCGGCAGAAAGAATGCCGTGGCTGTAGGATCTGAAGGAAGCGTTTAATTCCCGTACTATTTCCCCGGATGTTTTTTCTCGTTCGTGTGAAGGAGAAAGGGCAAGGGTGAAGAGTAGGCGATGATGCTCGCGAGCAACGACCGGCGTGTTATCGGTAGGCATCACATTGCCTATTTCGGCATATACGAAAAGAACTTCAGGGAGGGTGCGAAATGTTTCCAAGAGACGTAAAAGCTCCTCGTTACTTTTTTCGAGCACGGTGTTTTTTGGTAATTCAACTCCGATGTAGACGGTATCTTGATTGTCTTGCGGAAAAAACTCATTGACGACATATCCGAGTGGCACAAGAGCGTAAGAAAAAAGAGAAAAAATAATGAGACCGATAAGCGTTTTTCGACGAGCGCTCTTTGAGTTGAGAACGGTCGAGATGAAGCGTTCATAACGGTGCGCTAAGTGATCGAATTGGAAGAGTCCGCTTTGGGAAAGCTTGTGGAGGAGACGAAAAAATTTTGTAAAGTGGCATTGTTCGTATTCGTGAATTTTTTCACGAAAGGCGTGCAGAGTTTTGACGAGAAGAAGGAGGAGTATGCCGGCGACAATGAAAAGGGGCAGGCGAAAATTTCCCTCCGGCATAAGAAGAAACAGAAGCGCACTCCCTAGAATGAAAAGAAGGCCGTGAAAAAAGAGGAGAGTGCGCCGAGGCATGGTGCCGAGACGCATCCACGCCATAGCCGGAATAACGATAAGAAGAGCAATGAACGCGGAAAGAGAGAGGGCTGTGGAAACAACGATAGGGATCGGCTTAATGAATTCGCCAATGATACCGGTAGAAAGAAGAAGGGGTAAAAAAGCCCAGACAGTCGTGATAGTAGTGGTGAAAATAACGGAGCGGAAATCACGCCATACAAGAAGGGCGGTTTCTTGAGGGGGGAAATTTTTAGCTCGTTCATAGCTCGACATTGCTGATATGATGACGATGGCATTGTCAACCAAGATACCCAAAGCAAGAAGAAGGGAAAAAAGAGCGATAAAATTTATGGAGATGCCGCTTCCGGCCATGACGAGAAAGGTACCAAGAAACGTGAGTGGGATAGCGAGAACGGCGATGATGGATTGTCGCAGACCGAAAAAAATAAAGAGAACGATGAACACCAAAAAGAGAGTGACGGCAAAATCACGAAAAAGCTGATCGAAACTTTTTTTTATTTCTTTGGCACCGTTAAAAATAGGCTCAATAATGAATTGGTTACCGTAGAGAACGTTCCATTTTTCAGTGATAGCAAGAACTTCTTGTACGGTTGATGTGGCATCGGCCTCATCAGTTTTGAAAATGGAAAAAGTTATGGTTCTGTGTGGGGTTGTTTTGCTGTCTCCGTAGTAAGCGACAGCGGAGTTTTTTGGCGTTTGAAGAGAGATGTCAGCAAGCATGCCAAGCGGAATAATCGTGTCTTGCACGGAAATCGGCAGGGTGCGCAACTCTTCAATGGAACGAACGGTCGCTCTTTGCGTGAGAACAAATGATGTACGGGCGGTACTGATGGTCCCACCGGGATATTGTCCGATAGCCGTTTCGATGTTTTGAGCGATGGTTTGTAAAGAAAGATTTTTTTCGCGCACTTTTTCTGGGCGAATGGTGATAACGATGTCTTGTTCATTCCGATAAGAAAGCTCGACTTTTTTCGTGTCGCGCAAAGTATCCAGACGGTCTTTGAGAAGATCAGCAAATCGCTCTAGAGTTGCTTCATCAGCTTTTCCGGATAGGGAGAAAATAATGACTGGTTGATTTTGGAAATCAAGCACCTGTACCTTTGATGATTCGGCACTTTCCGGAATATCGGTAACGCCATCAATGGCGCCTTGAACATCTTCCTTGGCTTTTTGCGGATCGGTACCGGAAGAAAATTCGATGTTGAGAAAAGAAACGCTTTCTTGTGATGTTGAGGAAACTTTTTGTACATTGCTCAAACCGCTTACCGCGTCTTCAAGAGGAATGGTTAATAATTTTTCCACGTCTTCTGGGCTCGCGCCGGGAAATGTTGTGGATACAAAGACGATCGGAATTTTAATATCGGGATTGAGTTCTTTTGGTAGCGTGAAAAACGCGGCCAATCCTGAGACGGTGAGCGTGAGAACGACCAGTATAATGGCGCGAATATTGGAAAAATATTTGGCGATGAATGTTTTGTAGAGCGCCGCATCAAAAGTGAGGCGATCAAGAAAAGAAGGCTCTTTCTCCATAAAGACGGTTTAAGGTGTTATGAGGATATCGCCTGAAAGTACGGAACGATCAGTAATGATGCGAGTATCGGAAGAAATGCCGGACAGTATCTCCACAAATTCTCCGTAAATATTTCCGGCAGTCACTTGTTTGCTTATGGCTGTACCGTTTTCTTCGACGAAAACGGTCGTTTTGTTTCCAGTTTGGAAAATAGCGTCTATGGGAACAAGAAAAGAATCAGTGTTTGTTGGGCGCAAAGGGATTTCCAATTGTAAAAATTCTCCGTCTCCAATGCGATTCTTTGTTGTTTCAGATAATACAAAGAGGAGCGAATAGAGATTGTCTTTTGTTTCTTGACGTGAGAAATAGGAGGGAAGGAGCTCAATGGTATCACTTCCAATTGTCAGTCGTGCTGACTTGGTCACATCTACCAAAAGCGCCACTTTTCTGCTCACCAGAGTTTCGAGGGTAGCTGTTTGTGCGGGAGCGTGTATTGTTATCAGTATATCGCCGGGTAAGACAAAGTCGCCTTCTCGCACGGCGAGACGCTCAACAGTGCCGCTGACAAAAGTTTTTGGTGTGAGTACGGCATCGTTTTGATAGGCCAGTGATTGCTCCAAAACACTTTGCTTGAGAGTGGTTTTATTTTCAGCGCGGTTTTTGGTTATTTGTTCAAGCGCCAATTTTTTTTCCGTATCGGTAAGTGTATCGTTTTGACGAATACGTTTTTCTTCAAGGGAAAAAATACGCTTATTGAGAGAAGTTGTTTTCTTTGCGAGTTCGGCCTGATTGTTGGCAAGTTCTTTTTTTAAATGAGTGGCGTCGCTTTCATAATCCGTCGTTATTTTCAAGAGTGTCTGGCCGGCGGCGACGTTTTTTCCGGGTGTTACGGAAAGAGAAGATACGATGCCTGAGGTGAGGGCGACAATATTTACGACGCTTGTTTTTCGCACTTGGGCCGGTACAGTCATAAAGGCGACATCTTTATTTGGTGAAAAAAAAGAGACAGTCTTTTTTTCTTGGGTCAATGAAACAGCGTCGGATATTTTTTCGTTGCGGAGAGCGTGGCTTGCCATGATAGAACCAAAAAGTAACGCGACAAGAAAGAAGAAGCTTAAAACGGGAGCTTTAGTAAGAAAAGCACCTCGGGGGATACGGGAAATAATGGCTTGTCGTAGCATAAAAATAATACTAGTAATAACCGCTCACTGTAGCGTAAAAACATATATTTGTCAAGACAGGGAACTTATTTTTTGTGAGAAAAAGAATAAAGCGTGTTACAATAAAAAGAAAAAGTATGGGTTATTTTTTTTCTCGTCATCTATCTGCTTTTCTTCTTTCGTTGATCGTGTTTGTATTTTTTCCAGGAAATGCTTTGGTTCAAGCGGAGATCTTTTCTGAGGAGGCTTTGGCTCGTTTGGCACAACCAGCGATTGTGCGTGTCGTCCAACATGTTACAGGGACAGCAAAAATTCCAAAAATCAAGGTGGATATTCGCCGTGGTTTGGTAGCGGTGGTACCGGGGAGTTTTATGACAGTGAAGGTTGATGAATATTTAATGGGAAGTGGATTTATCGTTCATCCCGATGGATATATTGCGACAAACGCCCATGTTGTTTCTCGGAAAACCATAGAGCAGATGCTTGTTTCGGAGGGAGCTATTTCCGCTTTTTATCAAAGCGCTCTTTTGCTTTCTGACGATGAAATGGAGGAATTTCTTCGCGCTGAAGAGGAAGAGAACGGGTTTGCTCCCAAGGTGTTAAATTTTATTATCGCGCAAAGCGAATTTGATTTGACACGAACGGTTACTGTTTTGCGACCGACAACCATTCAAAAAAACGTGAAAGATTCTTTAGCGGATGGATTTCCCGCTACCATTGTTTCCGTTCACGATGATTTTCTTGAAGATGAAAAAGACGTGGCGATTGTGCATATAGAAGAAAAGCGATTACCAGCCCTTTCTTTGGGAGAGGAAACAGAAAAATCTGTCGGAGAAAAAGTTTTTATTTTTGGTTTTCCTGCTACAGCCGAACGCGGACAACAAAGCTCTTTGGAGGCGACTTTTACGCAGGGAGTGATTGGCGCCATTAAACAATCAATAAAAAAAGATTTTCATATTTTTCAAACCGATGCCAAGGTATCGGAAGGATCAAGTGGTGGACCTCTGCTTGACGAAAAAGGAAGCGTTTTTGGCATTGTGAGTTTTCAGACGGCAGAGCTTGAGCGTTCTCAGGGGGACAATTTTGCTTTTGCTTTGCCGATTGGTCTTGTACGAACAATGTTGTTTGATGCTCATATTTCCCCTGTGTCCGGAGCGTACGAACAATATTTTAAAAAGGGACTTGATGCGTTTACGAAAAAACATTGTACGGATGCGAAAAAATATTTTCATTCTGCCATTGATGAAAGCAATCCTTATTTTGTTTCGGAACGTTTTGTCGCCGAATACATCAAACAGTGCGCAGAGTGGGAGGAGAAGGGGCTGACGCTCGATACGATGTTTGATACGCTCAAGAATGATTATCGTTCCTACAAGCCATTTTTTTATGTAATGAGTGTAGCTCTAGTCCTTTTTTGCGTTATGGGAGGGGCGCTCGCTGTTTTATTTCGGGAAGTAAGACGTGAGGAGGGAGAAATTTCGGCCCTTGAAATTCGCGTGCAAAACGACGAAGAACGATTATGGATATATCAACAAGAAAAAACTCTTTCTCGCGAGAAGGTTCAAAAAACCGTGGGGCAATCAGAAAAAATATCAAGAAAAAAAATCATTTGAGAATAGTATGGCGATGAGCTTTTTTAAAGTGTTACTCCGCCGAGAATTTTTTGCGCCGATGTTTTCTCTCGGTTGTTTGATTGTGGCAACGGTTTTTGGTTGGACTATTTTTTTTATTATCGTGATAGTCGTAGGCGTTGTAAGGCTATGTGTAGAGTCATTTGAGCGGATTCAAAGAAGAAGATGGAACCTGGACTATATAGCTTTCTTGGCTTTAGCGACGGCTATTATACTGCAATCATTTTTTGCGGGAGCAGTGATTGCTCTTATGGTTATGGTGAGCGCTGCCTTGGAACAATACGGATCGTTACGAGCAAAAAAAACATTGGAAGGTCTTTTCAAAAATATTCCAAAAACGGTTACGCTTCTTCAGGAAAATTCACGACATGAGGTTTCCGTGCAGGCGGTTCGTGATGGAGATATTCTGCTTGTGCGACCACATGAGATGCTTGCTTTTGATGGACGCTTGCTTTCCGGGAAGGCTCTCCTCAATGAAGCGAATCTTACTGGAGAGTTGGAACCCGTGATTCACAAAGAGATGTCTTTTTTACAGAGCGGATCAATAAACGTTGGTGGTGTTTTGGAAATGCGCGTAGAGGGAGATTTTGAGCATTCCAATTACAGAAAAATTCTTTCTTTGGTAGAAGAGGGGAAACAGCATATTTCCCCTCTTGTTCGTTTGGCTGAGCGATATAATATCGTTTTTACTTTTTTTGCTCTCGCTCTTGCTGGTATCGTCTATCTTGTAACCAATGATGGAGAGAGATTTTTAGCAGTGTTGACGATCGCCACGCCATGCCCACTTCTTATCGCCGCTCCACTAAGTTTTTTGGGGGGTCTCAATAAGGCGGCACGCAAAAATATTGTCATAAAAACACCACTAGCGCTTGAGTTATTGGCAAAGACAAAGATTTTTTTCTTTGATAAAACCGGAACGCTTACGCTTGGTGAGCCGCGTTTGGTCTCAGTGCGTGTTTTGGATCAAGCGTTTTCGCGTGATGCGGTTGTGGCTCTTGCTGCGGCTCTTGAACAACATTCTTTTCATCCATTAGCAAAAGCGTTTTTGCATGAGCAAGCTCAAATGGAGGGGGAGATACTTGTTGTTGAGAAGAGTAAGGAGCGTATAGGCGAAGGAATTTTCGGAACAATTTTGGGACAACGGTATGGCTTGGTACGATCTTCACAGGCGATGAATACCGGGCAAATTGTCGTTGATTTACAGCGTGAAAAAAAAGTTATTGCACAATTTTTTTTCGATGACAAAATAAAAAACGATGTTCCGGGCGTTTTTTCTTATTTGAAACGACGGGGATATAGTTTGGGTATTTTGACGGGAGACAGGAAGCGGCAAGCGGAACGACTTTTTGGTTCTTTTGGTGTGCCGATTTATGCCGAATGTAGACCGGAGCGGAAAGTGGCTCTTATAAAACAATATCAGCACAAGGGACACTTGGTGGGGATGGTGGGAGATGGTATGAATGATGCGCCCGCTCTTGCTTTGGCTGATGTAGGCATTGTGTTTTCCGGAACAGAAAATAGTGCTTCTACGGAGGCCGCCGATGTCGCTATTTTCGGTCGAGATGCGTGGCTTATTCATGATGCCATACATATCGGTCGTCGTTCTTATCATGTAGCCTGGCAAAGTATTCTCATTGGTATCGGATTATCCGGTCTTGGAATGGTGATAGCTTCTTTTGGTTTTATTTCGCCGGTGCAGGGGGCTATTGTACAAGAAGTTATTGATATAGTGGTTATTGTTAACGCTCTTCGTTCCACCTACTAAATGAAAGAAGTGTGAGCGGAGGATTTTCTACGCGGCAGTCATTTGTTTGAGACGACGACGGAGACGAATAATGTAGAAAATGAGTCCGATGATGAGAGCAAAGTTGAAAATGATTATAGCAATAATCCTCCACGGCACCACCCAAAAACTCACCATGCCTTCAATAGGGATATCTCTGGTACCGTCATCATAGATGAGGAGGAGTTTGGCCTGGTATTTGCCAAAGCGGAGCTTGGAGGCATCATTCCAGTCCCATTTGAG
>JACPGV010000005.1 GCA_016182385.1 Candidatus Moraniibacteriota bacterium | reverse complement strand
CTCGACGGCGAAACCGAAGGCTCCTTCACACTCGAAATCAAGGAAACGGAAGGTGATACAACTATCGCCGAAGCAACCTTTGCCGCTATCCCCAGCACCGCCGATACCCAGGTCATAATGGACTTTCCCGACGGTACCATCGAACACGCCGAACCCCTCATCATCGACTATGATGGTAACGGCGAGACAGATCTCTCGCTTGAACCAAAGATCGGTGAAGTCGTAACGACGGAGCAGTTAGATACAATCCCTCCGACAACGACTCTCTCCTTCTCTGGTACCCAGGGAGCAAATGATTGGTACACAAGCGACGGAATTGTCACATTTACGGCTACGGATAACGAAAACGGGAGTGGTATCGACAAAACCGAATATTCTTTCGATAACGGCACCACGTGGAATTTGTATACCGATCTGTTCACGATCTCGACCGAAGGCGAAACGATTCTCCAATATCGCTCTACCGACAAAGCTAACAATCAAGAAGAAACAAAAACAGAGAACATTAAGATCGACAAAACTGCTCCCGAAGCGAAGATCTCTTTCAACAAAGAAACTCAGAAGCTCGATATATCAGGCACAGACAATCTCTCGGATACATCCGTCACCATCCTTGAAAAACAAGAGCTCATATCGACAAGCAAGAAAACAAAGAAGATCAAGGACTGGTTTCCCCACTGGTACAAGAAGCACAAGAAGAACCTCCCCGACAGCCTTGCCATCATCACCGATCAGGCCGGCCACACCACAAGTCTCTCTTTCGAGAAGACCAAAGACAGGGATGGTTTCATCTTTGTCCGACTGCTCTCCATAGGGTATGATGGAGAGGAAACGACCCTGAAAGACACCGAAACCCAGTACCAATGGAAGATCGACAAGCAAGAGAATTATCGTTTCTTCGCCTCAAGCCTGAAGGCAGGAGAGACAAGACTCGAATCCCGTTACTTTTCGAAGAAAGACGAGACAAGGATAATGGAAAAACCAAAATATTTGAAAGAAGACAATGACGAGGAAAATGATAGTGAAGACAACGACAAACGACCAAGCAAGACGAAACTTCCCGGAATGGTAATCCCGTATCTTGAGAGTGAGAAGGGAGAGATAGGGATTAAGTATTAAATATTAACAAGAAGTTAAATTAAAAAGAGTATGATAAAAAAAAGTGTTCTCTTCATTTCATTCGCATATATAGTATACTCAATCATCCTTGTTCTTGTGAGTATCAATTGTCAGTCACATACTGATTGGTGCAATATCCGCGAAGATGATCCATTTGGAAGGGTAATTTTTGTGTTTATGCCTCTCTTTCCGGTATTTCTCCTCTCCCTCCTCACCTACAAGATGAAAGACGAGGTTTTCCAGGCTTGGTTCCGTTTTTCCCTTTGGTTCGTGCCGATTATTATTGTTTTCCAGTATATCTTTATGAACTCCGGAGGAGGGGGATACATTGGAAATAATGATTTCGCTATTTTCTTCACTTCTATTTTCTACATCATCTTCATCCTTGTTTCCCTCATCAAAATCATCCGGGCGTATAAGAGGACGAAGGCTTAAGAAAGCTATCCTTACAGATCTCGATACGGAACTCCGTCTCAAGGAAAAATCAAGACTGAAAACAGAGTATCGGAAGAAGAAAGACGAGACAGGGATAATGGAAAAACCGGAATATTTGAAAGAAGACAATGACGAGGAAAATGATAGTGAAGACAACGACAAACGACCAAGCAAGATGAAACTTCCCGGAATGGTAATCCCGTATCTTGAGAGTGAGAAGGGAGAGATAGCTATCGAGTATTAAATATTAACAAGAAGTTAAATTAAAAATATGTCAATAAAGAAAAGCGTGTTTTTGGTTGGGGTATTAGGAACATTAATTTTAGGACTTCTTTTTGTTTTAGATTCTCATGCTTGTTATGTTAGTGAGACATGTATGAATATTCGAAGGTTTTTTAACCATGATATATTTTCCGTGCTTTTTTTGACTCCGATTCTTCTCCTCCTCTCCCTCCTCACTGGAATGGGTATTAGCGGAGCGGTAGCCGGAGCATTCAACTTTCTTATCATCAGCATTTTCTACATCATCTTCATCCTCGTCTCTCTTATCAAGATTATCCGGGCGTACAAAAGGACGAAGATTTAAAGAAAGATATTCTTACAGATCTCGATACCGAACTCCGTATAAAGGAGAAATCAAGACTGAAAGCGGAGTATCGGAAGAAGAAAGACGAAACGAAGATCATCGAGAAAGACAAGGAAGAAAAAACAAGAACCGTAACAATGAAACCAGGCTTCGTATCCATAAACGTGAGAACGGAAAAAGGGGAGATAATTTGGGAATATTAAGTTTATTATTAAAATATTTATGTCTAAAAAAATATTTGGAAGTGTAATTTTGTTATTTTGGGGATATATTTTTTTATTAATTCTTTTAAATGGTGATTATCCGCCAGTTTGTATCCCGATTGGTATGCAGGAATTGACAAATCTGTGTGAGGTTATAGCACAATATTTATTTATCTTTGTGCCAATAGGTATATTTTTTGTGATTTTAATTAGCTGGAATAACGAAGTGTATGAAAAATGGAAGAGATTTACTATTATATTTTTAGTGTTATATCTTGTATTTTTTATATTTACCCCGACGGATGCTCCTGATTTTATTCTCTTCTATAAGGAAACCGTTGCTATCGGGGGGGTGATCGTGTATGCAGTGATGTCGTTGATATACATAGCGTATCTGAAGTTTAAGAGAGTTTGAATTAGTGAGTTAAAAACAATCATATGGAAAAGCTTGTAACGAAGAAAAATGTTTTAGTATTTTTAGTGGTTTTAGTATTGGTTGCTCTCCTGTCTACAGAAGAGTTACAGTTTTGTCGTTTTTTTGGACTGAAAAGATGCCCTATCCCTCTTGATGATTCCAAAGAAGCGTTTCTTTTCCCCTTTATTGTGATGTTCCTCCTCTCCCTCCTCACCTACAAGATGAAAGACGAGGTTTTCCAGTCCTGGTTTCGGTTTGCTCTTTGGTTTGTACCGGTGATTATTGTTTTCCAATATATCTTCATGAATTCCAAAGGAGGAGGCAATATTGGAAACAATGATTTTGCTATTTTCTTTACCTCTGTCTTTTACGTTATCTTCATCCTCGTCTCTCTTATCAAAATCACTCGGGCGTACAAAAGGACGAAGATTTAAAGAAAGACAAGGAAGAAAAGACAAGAACCGTAACAATGAAACTAGGCTTCGTATCCATAAACGTGAGAACGGAAAAAGGGGAGATAATTTGGGAATATTAATATTATGAGTATGAAGAAAAATTTTTTTTAATTGTTAGTTTAGTTTGGGTGTTCTTTTTGATCGTTTTTTATCCAAATACTTTGAAATTTTTGTTTTGTGGTATAGATCCTAGTGTCACCTGTAGAGAGCTGTTTAAGTTGTTCAAGTCAATATTTCTTTTTGGACCAGCATTCCTTATCTCATCACTAGCTATATACTGGGCTTCAGAAGATATTTTTTTGAAATGGAAAAAACTTACGCTTTTTTCAGTTCTGGTGTATCTTTTCATCATTATTCTTATGCCATGGTCTGTTGGTGATGAAATTGTAGGCTTTACCAAGGGGATGGCTGGTCTTGTTCTCTCGATTCTTTATCTTGTAATATCACTTATTTACATCTTTTTCCTTTCGAGGAGAAACAAGGCTTGAATCCCGTTTCTTCCCAAAGAAAAACGAGACGTGGATCTGGGAACGACCGAAAGATCTCAATGAGAGCGATGATGAGGATGAAAACGAAGGACGATCGATCAAGACGAAGCTTCCAGGAATGGTGATTCCGTATCTGGAAAGTGAGAAGGGGGAGATGGCTATCGAGTATTAAGTAATAACAAGAAGTTAAATTAAAAAAGAGTATGATGAAAAAAGTGTGTTTTTAATTGGAATAGTAGGAACGTTAATTTTAGCATTTCTTTTCGTTTTAGACTCTCATACTTGTTATATCAGTAAAACATGCATGAATATCCGAATGGAATGGGTATTAGCGGAGCGGTAGCCGGAGCATTCAACTTTCTTATCATCAGCATTTTCTACATCATCTTCATCCTCGTCTCTCTTATCAAGATTATCCGGGCGTACAAAAGGACGAAGATTTAAAGAAAGATATTCTTGTATCTAGAGAGCAAGAAGGGGGAGATGGCTATTGAGTATTAAGTAATAACAAGAAGTTAAATTAAAAATGGAACTTTTTATTCACGAGTAAAAGAAAAATTTTTATAATATCCTGTGCTATAATAAATTGTGTTTTAAACAACGTAATTTGTTATTGAAGTAAGAAATAAAAAAATGGAGCATTTTGGAGAACACTTGATGATTGATGGGTATCAGGGAAGTTACGAAAAATTGAATGATAAGGAATTGGTGTTGCAAAGCCTTAATGAATTACCTGGTATTTTGGGTATGCATATGTTGGCAGATCCGGTGGTGTACGAAGCTCCTAGTAATGGCAAGAAGGATCCGGGTGGATGGAGTGGATTTGTGGTTATTGCGGAAAGCCACATTAGCGTTCATACTTTCCCGGGAAACGGATTTGTAACTATAGATGCGTATACTTGCAAGAATGGTTTGAAGGTTGATTTTATTGCTGATTATTTTAAAGAAAAATTTTCTCTTGGGAAATTAGAAATAAATCTTGTTGAGCGCGGTAAAGAGTATAGAAAATATGTAATGGAATAGATGTATTGCAGGAATTTTTTGAAGATGTTAAAGTGTACGATTAGTTCTTTGTTTTTGATATAAGGAGAAAGTCAATGGATGACTGGCTAAAGATCTTTGTTAATGGAGCGACAATTGTTGCTTGGGCCATAGGTATCGGTATTAGTGTTGTTGCCGTGGTCAAAGGGAAAAAGATGCAGAGTGTCATAGGAGTTCCTCTTCAGACCTATCTGTTTTTAGTGGCGTTTACGGAGCTTGTATATATCATAGGAGCGATAATGATTTTGGCTGCTATGGGTATAAACGTAACGCAACACTTTGCCAATCTTGAATTTTATCGAGCGTATGAGATTTTGAAATCTTTTGATGTGACGACGATAAAAATTATCGGTTGGCTCGGTTGGCTCGGTTTTTTTGTCAATCGAAGCATTTCTTTTCTTTCGCCCGGTTATTTGCTGGTAGTGGGAGGAAAAAAACTCCATCCATACTTTTTCTTTTCCGCGTGGATCGAAATAGTGTTGGAAATCTTTATTACCGTATTTATTTTTGTTTCTCTGTGGTGGAAGTAAAAAAGGAGGGTTCCGAATCTGGAACTCTCCTTTCAATTTTTAGTATATTTTTTCAACAATATTTCCGAGTGTCCCCATGATGAATAATGGGATCCATTTTGTCCATGTGTACGTCGGATTTGGATAAAACATGAGTACGCCGTAGTCGAGACTATCTGGATCTTCCATGTAACCAGGGATGATTTTTCGTATAAAGAACCCTTCCGTTTGATACATCCGCACTTCAGGATCTCGACTTTTTCCGTTTTTTCCAAAAATGTGATCTTCGGCGGACATTGTTTTAGTTTGTCTGTGAAGCTTTGGTGCTCGAGAACCGAGAAAAACTCCCTTTTTCTTTCCAAAAACAACGCAGATCAAAAATGCTTTTTGGATCAGGATGTCTTGTGCTCCGAGTCCGCGAAATTTTGGATCGACAGAAAGATCGAGTCCAAAGGAGACGTCCCCATCTTCATTGTGTGTTGAAAGAGTGCCATTGCCGCTTATAGACTCCCAACTTTTTGTCTGCTCAACATCATTTTGTGTTGTATGAATGGAGCTGAGCGTTCCTATTATCTGGTCTTTTTTGAACGCACAATAAAGCATGTGAGGGCAGTGTTGTATTTGTAAGAGAACCTTTTCTCTTGTCCAGAGGTATCTTTCTGGTACTGGAGGTGGCCAGGCTTTTTTGTTTACGTCGACAAATGCTTCTGCTATTTTTTCTTTATCAAACCCTTCTTGGAGAAGACTGGAAACTCGTCGCACTTTTATTTTCGACATTGCGTACTCCTTTCATAAGATTGGTAAGTTACTAGTTTTTTATTATGGCATATTTTTTTGCTTTGTCAAGAATAAATGGGTAACAATTATTTAAAACAATTGCTGTTTATCGGAAAAAGACTTAAAATGAAAAAGAAAGAAAATAAAAATACGATATGTTTTTCTATTTAGAAAGTGTTTTTTTATGGGTGGTTGTCTTCCTGCTTTTTTTTATTGGCTCATTTGTTCTTTATAAAGATAGAAAAGACCGTCCCAGTCAAAGTTTTGCTTTAGTATCCTTTTCAATGATGTTTTGGATAATAATGTCATATTTTGAAGACGGGGCCTTCGATTTGGCACAGAGGATTTTGTTTGTGGAGGCGGATTTTTCTTTTGGTATTTTAAGTTCTTTTTTTATCTTTATATTTTGTGCTGACATGGCCCGTTTGTCGTTCATAACAAAGAAACCATTCCGTTCATTACTTATGACGGTACCCATTCTTTTTAGTGCTTTAATTTTCTTTACTGATATTATTATTTCAACTTATCATGTCAGTTCTTACGGTATCATTGAGCCGGTTTTTAGTAATATGGGAATGGTATATAATTTTGCCGTTTCTTTTTTTCTTGTTGCCGGAGTAGGGATTATTTTTTGGAAATATAATACGTCTGACATCGTGGAAAAAACTCGTTACATTTATCTTTTAATTGGTTTATCTCTGGCTATAATTATTGTTCTTGTTACCAACGTTTTTCCTTCCGAAGGCATTAAATCAGGACCATATTATCAATTTTTTTCACGCCTAGGTGTTTTTAGTACAATCTTTGTTGTTCTTTTTCCGGGGTACGCTATCATTAGACATCGCTTATTTAACGTAAGAATATTGGCCACAGAAATTCTTTCTTTCGGTATACTTCTTATATTATTTGTTCAGATATTTCTCTCTAATGGATGGTATCAGATGATGTTGCGTCTGATAGTTTTTGTTATAGTTCTTGTTTTGATTTCTATATTGATGAAATCTGTTGAGGGCGAGATACATCGTAAAGAAGAATTGCAGCGGATCTCTGATAGTTTAGCGATCGCGAATGAGCGATTGAAAGAGCTTGATAATGCTAAGTCGGAATTTATCTCTATTGCTTCGCATCAGCTTCGTACGCCACTTACCGCTATCAAGGGGTATGTCTCTCTTATTCTTGAGGGGTCGTACGGGAAAATCCCCGTGTCTGTTGAAGACGTACTCGAAAAGGTGTATTTGGTAAATGGTCGTTTGGTGCAACTTGTCGAAGACCTTCTTAATGTTTCGCGCATTGAATCAGGCAGAGTGCGTTACCAGTTTGTTTCTACAGAACTTGTTTCGCTTATTACGGACGTTGTCGATATATTTCGTCTGCAAGCAAAAGCAAAACAATTAGATCTCGTGATACAACCCGCAAAGGAGACGGTGCCAAAAATGACCTTGGATATTAATAAAATAAAAGAAGTATTATCTAACTTAATCGATAACGCGATCAAGTATACAACCGAAGGAAATATTACGGTGTCGATACACATTACGGAAAACGCCGTTCAGGTTGTTGTTTCAGATACGGGTATCGGTTTTTCTTCCGAGCAAAAAGAGCGACTGTTTCAAAAGTTTGTTCGAAGTAAAGAAACTATAAAACTTGTTACTTCTGGTAGTGGATTGGGTTTGTATGTCGGCAAAAATTTTGTGGAGGCGCACGGCGGGAAAATCTGGGCAGAATCGGAAGGACCAGGGAAGGGCGCAAAATTTATTGTGGAATTACCATTTGTTAATCCACATGCTTTACAAGAAGATATTGATTCTTTTAAAGAGAGTTACAGAGGATAATTTCCTTGATTTTCCGTTTTTTTTCAGTTATTGTGAAAGAGTAGCAATAAAAACATATGCCGAAGGTTTTATTTGTTGAAGATGATCCGTTTATCGCGGAAATATATAAAAAGAAGTTTGAATCTTCCGGTTTTGACGTGCTCAATGTGACGAATGGAAAAGCGGTTTTCAAGGAAGCGAAAGAAAATAAATATGATTTGGTGCTTCTCGACCTTGTTATTCCTGAAATGAGTGGAACAGAAGTGTTGCGTGAATTGCGCCATAATCCGGAATATCCCAAAGATCTGAAAGTGATTATTTTTAGTAATTTGAGTAGTCAAGAAGATCGGGAACAATGTCTCAAGCTTGGTGCGAACGGATTTATCTCTAAAACAGAATTTTCTCCATCCGGCGTAGTGGATGAGGTCAATCGTTTTTTGCGCCAGTTTAACGAGCAAGAGAAAAATTTTTCTCGCCAGGAGCATAAAGGAGACATGTCGCAGAATGAAAAAAAACAGGGGAAACGAGTTCTTTTTATTGAAGATGAGGCCGTGTTTGTCGAAATGTTTGGCAAACGGTTATCCGATGAAGGATATGATGTCGTTATTGAACGTGACGGACGAATGGGATTGGAGAGGGCAACAAATGAACAGTTTGACATGATCGTTTCTGATGTGCGTATGCCTGGTATGACTGGACATGAAATGGCTTTGCGATTACGTGATACTGAAAAAAATAAAAATACGCCCATGGTGCTTCTCTCTGCTTCTATGGAGGAGGAATATATGAAAGAATTATCTGAAGCTGGTATTGTAAATAAGGTCTATATGAAGACGCAGATTACACCAAGTGAATTGACATACGCCGTGAATGATTTTTTTCGAGACAAGGATAAATAAGAATGTTATGGGAAAACGAATATTGATTTCTGAAACACCACAATATGTTGGTGAGGTGGTAAAACTTTCTGGTTGGGTGTCTCTTCGGCGTGATCATGGAAAATTGATTTTTTTTGAATTTTGCGATCGAAGTGAAAAAGTACAGCTTGTTATTCTCCCAGATAAGCCGGAAGTAATTTCTATTGCCAAGGATATTCGAAGCGAGTACGTGATAGACGTGATTGGTTTGGTGAAAGAGCGTCCCAGGAAAAATGAAAGTGGACACATTGTTGCCGATAATCTGGAAATAGAGGTGATGGAGCTTTCGATAATTTCACGTCCCGTTGGTGAGTTACCTATCGATGTTTCTCAATCGGAACTTCATTTGAATCTGGAGACACTTCTGAACAATCGGACATTTGTTTTGCGTAATAAGAAGATTCGCGCTATTTTTTCTTTGTATTCGCTTCTTCTTGAGACGTATGCTAAGGCTTGTCGCACAAGAGGTTTTCTTGAAATTAAAACTCCAAAAATTCTTTCAGCGGCGACTGAAGGCGGGGCAAATTTTTTTAAGATTAAGTATTTTGATCGTGAGGCATATCTTGCTCAGTCACCACAATTTTATAAACAAGCGGCGATGAGCGCATTTGAACGCGTGTTTGAAATTGGTACGGTATTTCGCGCTGAACCACATTTTACTACTCGTCACGTCAATGAATATACCGGTTTGGATGCGGAGATGGGGTTCATAAACAGCGTTGATGATGTGATGATGGAACTTGAGGGAATAATAATGGAGATTGTTCGAGAAATAGATGCGCGCGGTAAGAACGAACTTGAATTTTATGGCGCGTCTATTCCTAAAGAAATTGCCATTCCAAAAATTCGTCTTTCCGAGGCGGTAGAAATTCTCAAGAAAGAATATAACAAGGAAACCGACGGTGAGGATATTGATAGCGAGGGAGAGAAAATGATTGGGGAGTATGTTTTGAAAACATATGGTTCTGATTTTGTATTTCTTACCCATTACCCAGCAGCCATTCGTCCGTTTTATAGTATGCCGAGTAAAGATAATCCAGAGTATACAGAAACGTTTGATTTGCTTTTTCGCGGTATTGAAATTGCGTCCGGCGGACAGCGTATTCATGAATATGAGATGCTTATTGATAGCATTCGTCGCAAAGGCCTTGATCCGGAACAGTTTAAAGATTATCTTGATATTTTCAAATATGGCGCGCCGCCGCATGGTGGTTGGGGGCTTGGTTCTGAGCGTATTATCCAAAAGCTTCTTGGGCTTGGTAGTATTAAAGAAGCCGTGCTTTTTCCGCGTGATGTCAAGCGTCTTACGCCGTAAAACCTGTCTTTCTGGAATATTTTTTGGAAATGAGATACAATGAAGCGTATCTCATTTTTTGCAAGTGTTTTTTTCGATAAAGTATGATAAGCAGAGAAAAATTTTTTTCAAAAATACAAAAAGGCTTTATAGAGCGTTTTTTTGGCAATCTTACACAGGATATTGGTATTGACCTTGGAACAGCCAATACGCTTGTTTATGTGAAAGGAAAGGGCATCGTTATTAATGAACCGTCGGTGGTGGCGGTAAATCAGCGTACCGGCCAAATTCTCGCTATTGGGCGTGAGGCGAAAAAAATGGTAGGGAAAACTCCCGGCCATATAGTTGCCACGCGACCGCTGGTCGACGGGGTGATAAGTGATTTTGAAATTACGCAACAGATGCTTCGATATTTTATTAACAAAGTTACGAAAGACAACTTTGTTTTCTTTCGACGACCACGCGTGCTTATCGGTATTCCTTCTGGTGTGACGGAGGTGGAAAAGCGCGCTGTGATTGAAGCGGCGCAGAACGCAGGGGCACGGCAGGCATTTCTCATTGATGAGCCGATGGCGGCGGCTATTGGAGCGCGTCTTCCGGTTATTGACGCGACTGGTAATATGGTGGTTGATATTGGTGGAGGAACAACGGAAATTGCTGTTATTTCTCTTGGTGGCGTAGTGATATCACGTAGTTTGCGAGTAGCTGGAGATGAAATGAATGAAGATATCGTTCGTTATAGTCGTGATGAGTTTAATATTTTGATTGGTGAAAAAACTGCGGAAGAAGCAAAAATTGCTATTGGGAGCGCTTATCCGCAACGTGAACGCTTGACCTTTCCTTTGCGCGGTCGAGATTTGGTTTCAGGGCTGCCAAAAGAGGTTGTTGCGACTGATGAACATATTCGAGAAGCGCTTTCTCGTTCTATTCGTATCATTGTGAATAGTATCAAGACCATCGTCGAGGAAACGCCACCGGAATTATTGGCTGATATTATGCATCGCGGTATTATTTTAGCTGGTGGCGGAAGTCTTATTCGTGGATTGGATAAATTGATCGCCAACCAGACCGGTATTCCGGTTCGTCTTATGGAGGATCCCTTAACGGCGGTGGTACGCGGGACCGGCATTGTGCTTGATGATATGGAACACTTGAAAGAAGTGCTTATTGAGGAAGCGGCTGATAAACCGCTTGGATAAATTTGTAATAGTCGCGAGCATTTGTGCAAAGGAAATTCACACAAACAAAATTTTTTCAAGCGACCATAATTTTCAGTGTGTTGTGTTTGTTGTTTGTTGTGAGTCCGCAGTGGCTCATACATCCTTTGCGTACGGTTGTCATGACAGTGACTCTTCCGGCGCAGAAGGTGCTTTCCGTGATAGCTTTCGAATTTTCTGATACATTTCGTTTTTTTTCTTCGATTGGAGAGTTGAAAGAAGAAAATGAACGCCTGGAAAAAGAACGTTTGAAATTGCTTACGCAAAATGCTCAGTGTGTCGATATCGAAAAAGAAAACGGGCTATTACGTCGAGAACTGGAAATAGCACCAAGAGAAAAATTTTCTTTGATGACCGCTTCAGTGATCGGACGTGATCCTTCTGGAACGGGAAATCGTTTTTCTATTGATAAGGGTTCGATGCATGGTATAGAAAAGGGAATGGCGGTTATTGTTGATGCCGGCGTGTTGGTAGGAAAGGTGGCGGACGTTTTTCCTGCGAGTGCCAGTGTCATATTGCTTACCAATCCGGAGAGCGTGCTCAGTGGTGTGGCGCTTGATACGGAAGCTGAAGGAATAGTGAGAGGTGAACATGGACTGAGTATTCTTTTCGATATGGTCCTTCAGTCGAATGCTCTCAAGCAGGGTGATACCATCGTGACGTCGGGTCTTGGAGGAGATACACCGAGAGGATTGATAATAGGAACGTTGCAAGAAATACGTTTTTCTCATGACAGATTGTTTCAGCAGGCATCTCTTATTTCCCCGGTACGTTTTGATCGTCTGCGATATGTTTTTATTATTAAAGACGAATATCCCCGTTAGTAATAGAGGGATAGACAACAGGTATGAAAGTTTTTTTTCTCCGCTTTCTCTTCATTGTAACAATACTTTTTTTCGAATATTCTTTTTTGGATATTCTTTTTCCCATCATTACTGTTCCCGTATTACTTTTGTCGACCGTGGTCGCGTGGACTCTTGTGGCTGGTTTTCCGCGAGCGATTATTTTTCTTCTTCCACTCACGATTATTTTTGATTGTGTTTCATTGGGTACCATATCAGCGCTTACTCTTTATGCGGTACTGCTTTCGTATGCGACGGGTTTTTTTTCCAGACGATTGCTTGCTGAACGTCGAGGTTTGAGTATGGCAATATATGCTTTTTTCTCCGCTATAAATGTTCTTGGTTTCATGTTGTTTGTGAAGATTTTTTTTCAAAAAAACGATATTTCTTTTTTCTTATTATCTGAAATTGCGACGGCAGTTTTTTCTTGGCAGTTTTTTCTTTCGTTTTTTCTTTCGTTTTTTCTTTTCTTTCCCGCTTATTATAGTATTCGAATGTTCGAGGAATATATAAAAAATATTGTGCAGAGTGAGTTTTCACGCATACGCTAGATTTTTATTTATGGCTCTTTTTTCAAGAAGAAATACTTATTCGGTAAAAAGGCATGAGGTGGAGATTGAAGATGCTGTTTTGACGTTGACTGAAAGTGACGCGGCGAAAATCGAATGGCCGTTGCGCCGCGGGACAATAAATTTTTTTTGGTGGTTTGGTTGTTGTATCTTTGTTTTGCTTGCCGCTCGGGTAATGTATCTTGATGTGGTGAAAGGCGAGGAATATCGTGAAGCGGCAAAACGAAATAGCTTGCGCGCTTTGGTGATACCTGCGTCACGCGGTATTGTCTACGATCGTTTTGGTAAACAACTTGTGCAGAACGTGCCGAGTATCGATGCTATTCTTATACCGGCTGATATTCCTGAAGATCCGGAGACGCAGGAAACTATAAAAGCATCTCTTCGTGCCATTTTTTCTTTGGAGTCTGAAGTGATAAACGGAATTTTTGAACGTCTTGATCCACGTTCGTTGAAACCTCTTCTTTTGAAGGAGAGAGTTAGTCAAGAAGAAACACTTTTGTTTCTCAGTCGTAGTCGGGAATTGCCGGGCGTGAGTTTGTATAAAACAACGGAACGTCACTATATCGATAGCGTGATTTTTTCACATATACTGGGATATGAAGGCAAGATTCGTAAAGAGGAGTTGGTTGATCATCCGGAATATTTGTTTACCGATTCTATCGGTAAGCAGGGGATAGAGAAAAGTTATGAAGCGGTGTTGCGTGGCAAGCATGGCTTTCAGCAGGTAGAGGTTGATGCGCTTGGTCGGGTGCAAAAAGAATTGGGAATCACTCCTTCTCTGCCCGGCAACGATCTTATTCTTCACATAGATGGTGATTTGCAAAAAAAGATGTTTGATGTTTTGCAGACAACATTGGAAAAAAAAGGTTTACGTCGCGGTGCGGCTTTGGCTGTTGATCCTCGTAGTGGCGCTGTTCGCGCTCTTGTGAGTGTGCCAAGTTTCGATAACAATCTTTTTGTTGGTGGAATAGAAACTTCCGAATATCAAGCGCTGATCAATGACCCGGCACTTCCTTTATTCAATCGAGCTCTTGCCGGTGAATATCCCCCCGGCTCCACCATTAAACCGGTTTTGGCTGCGGCCGCTTTAAGTGAGGGGGTTGTCGATGAGCACACGAGAATTGAGAGTCGTGGCGGGATCAGTGTGGGGAAGTTTTTTTTCGGTGACTGGAAAGCGCACGGGTTTACCGATATTCGCCGAGCGATTGCTGTATCGAGTGACGTTTTTTTCTATTCTCTTGGAGGCGGGTACGGCGGTATTCGTGGCTTGGGTATGGAACTTATGAAAAAATATGAAGAATTGTTTGGGTATGGAAAAAAGACCGGTATTGATATTTTTGGTGAGGCTGATGGTTTCCTTCCTGATGCTGATTGGAAAAAAGAAAAAATCGGAGAGCGGTGGTATATTGGTGATGATTATCACGCATCCATCGGACAGGGTTTTATTACGGCGACGCCACTGCAGATTTTGAATACGATTGCCACTATCGCCAATGATGGTACGCTTTTTACTCCTCGTGTCGTAGCGCAGATTCGTTCACTTGATGGGAACATTATTCCTGTATCTTCAGAAGTGGTGCGGAAAGATTTCATTGATAGAGATATTCTTCGTATTGTTCGTGAAGGAATGCGTGAAACTGTTACTCAGGGGACAGCACAATCACTTTCGACGCTTCCTGTTTCTGTGGCTGGTAAGACCGGTACGGCGCAGTTTGGTAACGAGGAAAAGACGCATGGGTGGTTCGTTTCTTTCGCGCCATACGAGAAACCGACACTTGCCATGATCGTTCTTGTAGAAGGTCAGGAAGAGGATGGGTATAATGCCGTTCCCATAACGAAAGAAGTATTGGAGTGGTATTTTTCCCGCCCGGATGGTTTGGAGGAGTAAAATATGCTTTGAAAAAAGCAAAAAATAGGAGCATTGACAATTCGTTCATTTTTGATACCATAGAGAAACTTTGAAACGTTTTTTCTCCTTTTGAAAGAGGAGTTTTTGTTTGAGAAGGTGACGTTTCCAAAAGAAAATAATTTTTTACTTTTGATAGAGTATTATGGCGAGAATTTTTACTGAAGAAGGATTGAAAAAATTACAGACCGAACTTGAAGAGCGCAAGGGGGCACTCCGTCAAGAAATTGCTGGAGCTATCAAGGAGGCGAAGGAACAGGGAGACCTTTCTGAAAATGCCGAATACAGCGAGGCCAAGCGTCGTCAGAATGAAAATGAGACACGCATCGCTGAACTGGAAGGTATGCTTAAGGACTCTGTCGTGGCCACCAAAAGCAAAAGCTCTTCCGTTGTTGGTATCGGTTCAAGATTGACCGTGAAGGTCGGGAGCAAAGAATTGCAGTTTGAGATTGTCGGTTCGAACGAAGTTGATCCCTCTCAAGGAAAGATTTCCAATGAATCGCCACTTGGCAAGGAATTTATCGGTAAGGGCAAGGGTGATAAAGTAGAAGTTGCTGCGCCAGCCGGCACGGTAAAGTACGAAATTATTTCGATCAAATAATGACGATTTTTATCGTTTTTGATAAACCCCCACTTTTTTAGGAAGCGGGGTTTTTCTTGCTTAAAAAGAAAAAAATCGATAGTATGGGTATGTGTTCAATAAAAAGTTTTTTATAGAAAATAATTTTTTTCGGTAAAGGAAACAATCAATATTGAAAGCAAAGAGAGAGTATTTTGGAATCTATTTATGCGTGAAGATATTCTTACAACAAAACAAGAAAAGCTCGCTCGTCTTACTGAGGCATTTGGTACGGTTTATCCTGAGCAGACAAAACGAACATGTTCAAATGCGGAAGCGATCGCCTCTTTTGATAAGTTTGCTTCGACACGAGAGGCGGTAGTACTTGTTGGTCGGGTACGAAGTTTTCGTCCGATGGGAAAAATCGCCTTTGCGCACATTGAAGATGGAAATGGAAAAATACAATTGTTTTTGAGTGAAAAAACAACCAGTACGGAAAAACTACGTCTTTTTGTGGAGAATATTGAGCTGGGTGATTTCGTTGAGGCGACCGGCACACTCTTTCTTACCAAACAAAACGAAAAAACGCTTGAAGTGACTGATTGGAATATACTGGGTAAATCCATGCGTCCGATCCCGACGGAGCATTTTGGGTTGCAGGATGAGGAAGAGAAGTTGCGTCGTCGTTACCTTGATCTTTTGACGAACACTGAGACAAGGGAGCTTTTTATCAAGAAGAATATTTTTTGGCAAACAGTCCGTACATTTTTTTCCTCCGAAAAATTTTTGGAAGTGCAGACACCTGTTCTCGAGCGTATTCCCGGAGGCGCTGAGGCCGAACCATTCGTGACGCATCACAACGCGCTTGGCCAAGATTTTTATTTGCGTATTTCTCTTGAGCTTTCGCTGAAGCGTCTTTTGGTTGGTGGGTATGAACGTGTATTCGAAATCGGACGTGTATTTAGAAATGAAGGTATTGATCGTGAGCATTTACAGGAATTCGATCATATGGAGTTTTATGCCGCGTATATGGATATGGAACGAGGCATGATGCTTGTGGAAAAATTATATAAGGATATTGTGCAAGCCATTAAGGGAGGAATGGTGACGACTCATGGAGGTGAGACGATTGATTGGTCAAAACCGTTTCCTCGTGTTGATTATTTTTCTGAATTTCAAAAAGAAACTGGTATTGATTTGTCCGATGAGATCACTGTTGACATACTTCAAAGGAAGGCCGATGAACTTGGTGTGAAGTACGAAAAAAATTATGGTAAGGGGAGAATGATTGATACGTTGTACAAAAAAACAGTTCGTCAGAAACTGGTAGAGCCGTGCTTTCTGGTGGGTCATCCGCTCGAAGTTTCGCCACTCGCAAAAATTGATCCGAAAAATCCACGCAAGGTGTTGCGTTTTCAGCCGATTGCGGTACGAAGCGAGCTGGGAAATGGTTTTGCTGAATTGAATGACCCGGCGGACCAACGATGTCGATTTGAAGAACAGATGAAGCTTCGCGCTGCGGGCGATAAAGAAGGAATGATGCTTGATGAAGATTTTCTTGAGGCGCTCGAATATGGAATGCCACCAGCGTGTGGTTTTGGTATGAGTGAGCGATTGTTTGCTGTTTTGATGGATCGTTCCGTTCGTGAGACGGTTATCTTCCCACCAATGCGCAGTGACGAATAAACAAGGAGGAAAAGAAAACGAAGAAAAACATTCTTTTCTTGATGAGATGTTTTTGTTTCATGTACGGCGTAATGATTTGAAATTTTTTTATGAATGAATCGGTATACGCATTGGAAATAAAAAATCTTTTTAAAACATATTCTTCCGGAACACAGGCGCTGACGGATGTTTCTCTTTTCGTGCCGGCTGGTGGATTTTACGCGCTTCTTGGTCCGAACGGAGCGGGAAAAACAACGATGATTGGTATTATTACCGGACTCGTAAGAAAGACGTCCGGGAGTGTTGCGGTGTTTGGATGTGACATTGATACCGACGCGGAGAAAGCCAAGGCGCATATCGGTCTTGTGGGACAGGAAGTGAATTTTAATCCGTTTGAAAAACCGATTGATATTGTCGTGAATCAAGCAGGTTATTATGGTATTCCGCGTTCTGTCGCATTGCCACGGGCTAAAAAACTCCTTCAGGATCTCGGTCTTGGTGACAAGATGGAAGAACGATCTTTTGCGCTTTCTGGTGGCATGAAGCGACGCCTGATGATTGCTCGTGGATTGATTCATGAACCACGCTTTCTTATTCTTGATGAACCGACGTCCGGTGTGGACGTTGAGCTTCGTCGGAGTATGTGGGAGTATCTTCGCACGCTGACGGTGAAAGGGTTAACTATTCTCCTTACGACGCATTATCTTGATGAGGCGGAACAGCTTGCTTCGCGCGTCGCCATAATCAACAAGGGAGCGATTGTTGTCGATGGTACTATGTCGGAAATACTGGCATTGCATGATGAGAGTGAACAACGAGCCGATGGTTTTCGCGGAGGGAAGCTTGAAGAGGTGTTTATACAATTGACGACAGAAACCGTATGACTTCATACCAATGTTGGATATCATTTTATACCATGATTCGTAAGGATATTGTTCGGATGTTCCGTATTTGGGCTCAGACGTTTTTACCTTCGGTTATGACATCTCTATTGTACTTTCTTGTTTTTGGTACGGTGCTTGGTTCGCGGATTGGCGACATGCAAGGCGTGACGTATATGACGTTTGTTGTTCCGGGGTTGGTCATGTTGGCGATTGTTACCACGGCGTATGCCAATACGTCATTTACATTTTTTACGTCAAAGTTTTTTGCGCGTTCGATTGATGAGATTCTCGTTTCGCCTACGCCACCGTGGCTTTTTGTTGCCGGCTTTGTGGGAGGAGGAGTTGTTCGTGGTGTTATTACGGGGATACTTGTTTTTGTAGTCGCGTTTTTGTTTACGGGTCTTTCCATTCCGATAACATCGCTGTTTATTATTCTTGGATTTGCGATTTTGACGGCGCTCTTTTTTTCTCTCGCTGGTTTCGTCAATGGTATGTACGCCAAGTCAATCGATGGTATTAACATCGTACCGACATTTGTGTTGACGCCGCTGGTGTATCTTGGCGGTGTTTTCTATTCCGTTCATAATTTGCCGGAATGGTGGCAGGCTATGACGTATGCCAATCCGTTATTTTATATTATCAATGGTTTTCGTTATGGCTTTCTTGGCATGAGCGATGTTTCGCCTATCGTTTCGGTAGTTGTTCTTTTTTCTCTTACGATAATTCTTGTTGGGATGAACGTATTTTTTGTTCGGAGAGGTTTGGGGCTCAGACAATAAAGAGGGGCTTTACAAGGAAAAGTTTTCGGGTAGTATGGAGAAGTTGTGGGGAATAAGTTTGGTTTCTGTCCAAGATGGGCAGGGGTGAGAAGGGGACAATTAGCTCAGTTGGTTAGAGCACAGCATTCACATTGCTGGGGTCACTGGTTCGAATCCAGTATTGTCCACATCAAACAGGATTTTGCAAATTTTTAGAAGTGAAATCTGTATTCGATCATAGAAAAAAAGAGAGTTCCGCGAAATTGGAGCTTTGTTGTTTTTGAAAAATCGCTAACGATAATAAAAAAAAGTCTTACAATTTACGCAATCGCGAAAAGAGGAAGGCGAGGTGTTTTGTGGGTGGAGCCTTTGATTTTTTTAGCCAAAACCGTTACACTTACACTGATATTGTATGGGTTTTCTTTTGATTTTTTCATAGCGTAAGTTATATGTTGGACATCCAATTCATTCGTGATAACAAAGAAAAAATAGCCGAAGCGGCAAAAAACAAGAATCTTTCTTTTGACGTGGAAGGATTGTTGGCGAAAGATGTTGAGCGCGTCACTCTTTTGCAAGAAAGAGAAGAATTGAAATCTCTCAAAAATGACATCAATGATTTGATCAAACAGGCGAAAAATGATGAGGAGCGTTCGGAAATCATCAATAAGGGGAAAGAGATCAAAGAGAAACTTGAAGAAAAAGAACCTTTTTTTGAGACGGTCAAGAAAGAGTACGCGGAACTTATGGCACAAGTGCCAAATATCGTTTCCCCCGATACCCCGATTGGCAAAAGCGATACTGAAAATGTGGAGATTTCCAAAAATGGCAATATCCCGCAATTCGAATTTTCTCCGCGAACACATATCGAGTTGGGAAAAATGCTTGATATTATCGATCTTGAGCGAGGAGCCAAGGCCTCCGGTTATCGTGGATATTACCTGAAAAACGAGGGTGTGCTTCTCGTAATGGGGATGATGTTTTATGCGATTCAGAAAATGGTCGCTCGGGGATATTTGCCAATGATTCCGCCAACATTGGTAAAGAGTTTCCCGTTGTTTGGGAGTGGTTATTTCAAAGGGTCTTCTTACGATGGTGCGGTAGATGAGATTTATCAAGTAGCGACGAATGATAAAGAATCCGATGGAACCGTCTCCAAAGAACAAAAGTTTCTGGTGGGTACGGCGGAACCGTCATTACTTGCGTATTATGTCGATGAAATACTTGATGGCGCAAAGTTGCCAATTCGGCTAGCGGGATTCAGTCAGTGTTATCGGAGTGAGATTGGTAGTTATGGAAAAGATACCAAAGGCATGTATCGGGTGCATGAGTTCATGAAGGTAGAACAGGTGGTATTGTGTCCGGCGGATATTGATCTTGCCAATAGTCTTCAAGAAGAAATGATTGGTATTTCTGAGGAACTTCATCGCGATTTGGGATTGCCCTATCGCAAGATTCAAATCTGTACTGGCGATATGAGTGCTGGCAAGTATCGCGCCTTTGATTTGGAGGCGTGGCTTCCGGGGATGAATCGTTATGGAGAAACCGGATCAGCGTCCAATTTTCTTGATTGGCAGGCACGTCGTTTGAATGTGAAATATAAGGATTCGACTGGCGAGAAGAAGCACGTGTATATGCTAAACAACACGGCGCTTCCCAGCCCGCGCATTTTGATCGCTATCCTTGAAAATTATCAACGTGCTGATGGATCGGTAGTGGTTCCGGAGGTTCTGAGATCATTTGTTGGAAAGAATCTTATTGAACCGAAAGCAAAATAAAGAAAAAGGAGAAAAATAAGAGGCAATCTTGATTTTTTCTTCTTTTTAGTGTTTACTGTTTATTGTCCCTCGTTTCTTGTTTTTCTCGGAATAATTCGGGTACATAGCTCAGTCGGTAGAGCAGTGGCCTTTTAAGCCAACGGTCGCAGGTTCGATTCCTGCTGTACCCACCATCTAACCAAAAGATTTTCCTCCTTGGAAAGTCTTTTTTATATGTGATAGATTACGAACGAGAAATGGGATTGTCACTGATATTTTTTTTGAAAATATGTTATTATAGCAATGTAAAGTAATCATACATTCTATGTTCATAACAATTCTTTTAGGGCTTTTGGTCGTTTTTGTTTTGATTTATCAGCTTTATGAACGAGTAAAAAAATTGGAACGATTGATGGAGGGAGCTCTTTTTCAAAATACCTCGGTATCGAATTCTTTGGCACAATCGCAACAATTTGTGTCGCAACAATCTGAATTATCAAATCAGTCGGCACAATCAATGTCCACTGATTCTTTGTTTTCCTATGTTACGCAACAATTGGCGCGAGGTGTAGAGAAAGAAGACATCAAGAGCGCTCTTTTGGGGAATGGTTGGCAATTGGTTGATATTGAGAGGGCATTTAACGATGCGGTCACGGGGTTTTCCACGAGTTCTTCGGTAGGTGTAATAAATGATACATCTTCGTCATCTGAAACATTGTCTCAATGGCTGAAAGAGGACTGGCTTCTTAAGCTTGGCGTAGTGCTCCTTCTTATTGGTTTTGGTTGGCTTACAACATACGCATTTTTGAATAATTGGATCGGACCAATGGGTCGTATTGCTCTGGGTATTGTGGCCGGAGCTTGTTTTATTCTTTTGGGATGGTGGAGAATCGGAAGATATATCAGTCAAGGAGGGATTTTTCTTGTTTTTGGTTCAACGACTATTTTATTGACGATCTTTGCCGCTCGAACGTTTTATGATTTTTTTACTCCGTTTTCTGCTCTTGCGGTGATGTTATTGAGTGTAGCCCTTGTTACTCTCGCGAGTGTTAAATATAAAAGCCAAGTGCTTTCTTTTTTGAGTCTAGTGCTTGCGAATATTGCTCCGTTACTGACAGGATCTTCAGCAAGGGATGACGTCGGTCTTTATGCCTATTTATTTATTGTTCTTCTTGGAACAATATGGGTTGTCGCGCTTACCGGACAGAGAGCGCTTACTTTTGTTGCTTTGGTTTTCGTTTCTTTTTATAGTTTGTTCATTTTGGAATCTCCCTCAATGGCGGATATTGAAATGCTTCTTTTGTTGGCATATGCTTTTGCCGCGTTATTTTTCGTGACGAACACGATCGGAATTTTGAAATCAGAAAAGAGTGGTTTTTTTTATTTTGGAACAGCCATTCTTAACGGCTTGTTTTTAATTGTTTGGGTTACTCGGGCTGCTCAGAATGAGTGGCAAAGTTTGATACTGGTTGCTTGGGCGATTGTGTTTTCCGTGGGAGCTTTTCTTATTTTCAAAATTACAGGAAGGAGAGAGCCTTTTTACATATATTCCGGAGTGAGCGTGGCGATGCTTGCCGCCGCAACAGCAGTAGAATTAAGCGGAGCCACACTCGTTATTGCCTATATCATTGAAACAATCACGCTTTTATTGGTGGCGCGTGTGGTTTTGCGAGATATAAGAATTATCGAAAGAATGATTTTTCTTTTATTGGGACCGATCTTTCTTTCTTTGGAAAGCATTATTTCTCCTCGCTGGAAAACAGGAGTGATTCATGAAGACTTTTTTGTGCTTTTTCTTTTGGCGGCATCACTTTTTTTCTTGGGCATCTTTTTCCTTCGTTTTGCTTCAGGAAATGATGATAAAAAATCGCATCAGCTTGGCGTATTTATGATGTTTGTGGGTTCTTTCTTTTTGTATGTACTGGTGTGGCTTTCATTGCATGCCGGTCTGGTCGATGATGATATAGCAGTAATGATAGCGTTGGTTCTTTACACTATTATCGGTCTCTTATCTTACTTTTACGGTCTCATGAACAAAAAAGGTGTTGTTCGTGTTTATGGAGGTGTATTGATTGGTTTTGTTGTCGGTCGTTTATTTCTTGTGGATATTTGGAATATGGATCTTGCCGGTCGAATAGCGACATTCTTCCTTATCGGAACATTGTTTATAAGTACTGCTTTTTTTGGAAGAAAAAGATAATAAAGTAATAAACTAAGTAGTAATATTTGCGCACGTATGAAATTAAAATGTTTTCCTTTGCTTGTTTTTTTACTTTTTCTTTGTGTTCTGACAGGGGATGTTTTGGCCGCGCCAAAAGATTTTGTTTCTTCGACGGTAAGTGCCTATCGTTATTATCGGGAGGCGGATATTTTTTCGATACAAACGCCGAGAGTCGTTGAGATTCCGTTTTCAAATGAGTTTATTGATCGTTTTGATTTTGCTGTTCTTGATACCACGATAAATGTTTTTGAACCTTATTTTTTTCGACAGGAAACTCTCATAAATGAAACGCCGATGACGGTGAGCGCGATCCCGGAAACTTTGGGAATAACGAAGATAATAGATAGAAACGATACAACATATACGGAATTTTCTTTGCCGGGAAACACACAAGGAAGAGCCGAAGTTATTTTAGAAAGTGTTTTCCCTGTGACTTCCTCCGCATTCACTCTTTTTCTCCAACAAAATGTTGCTTTACCCACTTCCGTGGAGGTCCGCGCTTTTATAGGTAATCAAGAAAAAATTATTTTCGCGAACTCACGGATGAGTGAGCAGAACGTTCGTTTTCCGCAAACAACATCAAATAAATGGCGTATCATTTTTACTTATGCTCAGCCGCTTTATATAAGCGAGTTGCGACTCATTGAAGATAATGCCATCAAATCCAATACGCATGCTATTCGATTTTTAGCTCAGCCAAATCATTCTTATCGTATTTATTATAATCCAGATAGAACGACGAGTCCGCCTCTCAAAGAGGCTGGAAATTTGGCTTTTGCGCAGGATGTTTTGGTGTTGAATACAACGTCACAGGTAAGTAATCCCGATTACGTTGTCGCGGATAGTGACACCGATGGAGTGCCGGACACTTTTGATAATTGTATATCCATGGCGAATATCGATCAAAAGGATATAAATAAAAATGGCCGCGGTGATGTTTGCGATGACTTTGACGAAGATGGCATTGTTAATACGAAAGATAATTGTCCGGACAATCCCAATCGTGATCAGCAAGATGTTGATGCGGATGGTATTGGTGACACATGTGACACGGAAGAGAGTAGGATAACCGAACGACACGCGTGGATTCCTTGGGCGGGGATTGGTTTTGCTGCTATTGTTTTGATTGTTCTTTTGGCAGTTACCGCGAAATCGGTGTATCGAGAAAGAAATGGAGGTGTCTAAAAGCATTCTTAGCTTTATAGAAGGGAAAATAAATTTTTTTGATGGGATTGCCTGGAGCGTTTTTTGGGTGTAGTGTTATCGTAGGGAGGGATATCTTGAAGGATACCTGAGAGTATGTGGAAAAAAATCTTTTTAATAAGTATGGGGGCGATTGTTTTGTCGGGATGTACTCTGTCCGGGACGTCTTTGACGGGGAATGTTTCGGGGAGTATCTGGAAGTCGTTTGATGGCGGAAAAACATTTGTGCCAAAAATAACCGTTGATGAAAAAAGAAAAATTTCTTCTGCCGATGTGTTGTCTCTGGCTATCGATCCTTTCAATGCCCAGGTGATTTATATTGGAACGATGGAAAATGGCTTATTCAAAACAAGTGATGGCGGTGAACATTGGGAGCCGCTGGAGTTTCCTCCGCTTAAAAATTATGGTTTGACTATCGATAGACAATATACCGATCGAATATACGCAAGCGGCGTGTATAAGGACATCGCAAAGATTTATCGTTCCGATGACGGAGGAAAAAATTGGAAAGAAGTGTATACGGAACCGGGAAAAGGCACGGTAATCACCGTTTTGCGCACGCATCCGCAGGTCCAAGGAGTGTTGTATGCCGGTACGAGCGCCGGTGTAACCATCAAGAGTACGAACGGTGGTGACACATGGGACAATATGGGCGCCGCCTCCGGTCCGGTCATGAAGATTCTTTTTGAGAAGAATGTACCGGAAAAAGTGCAGTTGTTAGTTTTTGAAAAAGGAATTCGCACGTCTTATGATGGGGGAAAAACATGGACGGACGATTTTGGCGTTATGATGACTACTCCTCAGTCTCTTGCCGCTACCGTGCGACCAGATGGAATACTTACGGCGTTTTCTGATCCGTTTGGAACGGGAACGATATACGTGGGAGCAAAAAACGGTTTGTTTCGCAGTCGTGACGGAGGAAAAACTTGGGAGGCTATCGATATTATCGAAAGCTCAAAAAAATATCCTATTCGAGCCATCGCTGTAAACCCGAATGATTCCAATGAAATCGTGTATGCCGCCGGGAGCGCCTTTTATAAATCAGTTGACGGCGGAATAAAATGGGCGACCACCGAGCTCACCATTGATCGTGGGGTGAGTGTTATTGAATACGATCCAAATGAGACTAGTGTGCTGTATTTTGGCTTACGTGCGTTTTAGCATGGGTTTGAAAGAACGCGGATATACTGATACTATAAAGATATCATTGATTAATGGAAATGTATGGTGAAAGAGCTTATTGATGAGAAAAAGACAGATTTTGAAAATGCGGTAGAACATTTTATTTCTGAAGCCGCTAAGATTCGTACGGGCCGGGCAAATCCGGGATTGGTTGAGAATCTTTCGGTTGATTATTACGGCACGAAGACACCGCTTCGTCAGATTGCGAGTATCAATATTCCCGAAGCGCGACAGATTTTGATTCAGCCGTGGGACAAGGGAAGTCTGGTAATGATCGAGGCGGCTCTTCGGGAGTCTGATTTGGGTTTGAACCCGGTCAATGATGGTCAGAGCCTTCGTATTACTTTGCCACCTCTCACCGAAGATCGCAGAAAAGACTTGGTCAAGGTCTTGAATCAACGCGCTGAAGAGGAGCGTATCGTCGTGCGTACGATTCGAGAAGATATTTGGAAAGATATCCAAGAGCTGGAAAAAGATGGTGGTATTTCGGAAGATGAAAAATTTCGTGGCAAAGATGATTTGCAAAAAATAGTGGACGAATATAATACCAAGATTGAAACATTGAGAGAAAGGAAAGAAGAAGAAATTCTCACAGTTTGATTTTTTGATGATGAATATGTGCGGGGTTTCGTGAGGGGGGTATTTTGAAAGAAGTGATAAAAAAATCATATGCTGACCGTTATTATTTTTCTTGTTGTTCTCGGTTTACTCGTGTTTGTTCATGAGTTGGGACATTTTATTACGGCGCGTCGCAATGGTATCAAAGCGGATGAGTTTGGTTTTGGTTTTCCGCCACGTCTTATAGGGATAGTGAAAGATGATGATTTGGGACGGTATCGTATTGTTTGGGGAGGTGAAGACGTGGAAAGTCGTCACACGATCTATTCATTCAATTGGTTGCCGCTTGGCGGATTTGTTCGCATCAAGGGTGAAGATGGCCATAATCATGATCCTGACAGTTTCGCGGGGAAATCGCCGTGGGTGCGCATTAAAGTACTTGGCGCCGGTGTTTTTATGAATTTCGTATTTGCTTGGTTCCTTTTTTCTCTTGTTTTTGGTATTGGTTTGTCACAGCCGATTACCGAAGAAGAGCGCGCGGCGTACCCTGATGCCAAGATTCAGATTTTGGATGTTCGTGACAATACGCCTGCAAAGGCGATGGGTCTTCAGTTGGGCGATGAAATTGTTTCTCTGAACGGAACAAAAGTAGTGTCGCTTATCGAGGTGAGTGAGATTATTACCGCGCACAAAGGAAAAGAGCTTTCCGTCGTAGTGAACCGTTTGGGTCGGGATATCTCGCTTGTTGGTGTGCCGCGCACTGAATACCCGTCACACGAGGGCGCTTTAGGAATCGCGTTTTCGGAAACGGCCATAGTATCCTATTCGTGGTACGAGGCTTTGTGGCGTGGTGCTTTGACGACGTACCGGACAACGAGTATGATTTTTGAGGCGTTTGGGAAAATGCTTGTCGGTATTTTTGTTTCATCCCAAGAAACGGCCATTGATGTCACTGGTCCGGTGGGTATTGTCTATCTTACCAAACAAATGAGCGATCTTGGTTTCTCATATCTTCTTCAGTTCGCGGCTCTTCTTTCGATCAATCTTGCCATCATCAATATTCTTCCTATCCCCGCGCTTGATGGAGGGAGAATCCTTTTTATTTTAATAGAAAAACTGAAAGGTTCTCCAGTGAGTCACAAAGTCGAGAGCCTGATCCATCAGGTTGGCTTTATTCTTCTTTTATTGTTGATGCTTCTTATTACGGTACGCGATTTTTCGCAATTCAAGATCTTTCAAAGCATCGCCAATTTCTTTTAGGGTTTTTGTTTCGATCTATCCATTTTCAGTGATTGAGAGGAAAAATAATTTTGATTATCCTGAAGCCTTGACAAAATCAGATAGTTTTTTTATAGTTCAATGTTCACATTTTGTTGAACTTTTGAGAGTTTTTGCTTTCAAAAAATGACCCAAAGGAGGGTATCATGAAGTTCATTACAATCGTTTTGTTTTTGTTCTCTCAAGTTTGTTTTGGGAGTGAGGCGTTCGAGTATTACAATACTCAGACAAACCGCTTCTTTTGGAGCTCGGATGCAGCCGAAATGGCTGTCATCAATTCCGGTGGCGCTGGTCCCGGGTGGGTTTTGACAGGTATTACAATGCCTGTTAATAATGGCGGATCGATTATTTGCCGTCATTATAACAAAATAACAAAAGGGCATTTTTTTTCTCAAAATTGCGGGATTCTTGATCCCAACGATCTCAACTGGAAAGTTGAAGGGCAGGTGTTCACTGCCCACGTGCCGATGAATGGCACTTGTCCGGCAGGAACAGAACCTGTCAGATGGATCGTTAATACCCCTCGTAGTTATGAGGGGACGAGTTACCGGTTTACCACCCAGCAGTTGGTGGTTGATGCATTCTACCGTGGTGGGTGGAATGTTGGCGGCATCGAGTTTTGTGTAGGTGCCGCGGCAATTTCGCCACCACCCGGAAGTCGCTTGGCAGGGCTGACACAAATGAACGTCGGTCAAAACCAAGTGGTTATCACGCTGGGGTTTGCTGGAGACTTTATTCTCAGCTTTATTCCACCGAACAGGGAGATCTCTCTGCATGACGTGGCGAAGATTTGCCTCGATTCCGACAATGTCGGATGGGGCGATGATTCTGCGAGGTGCGTTGCCCCAGATACAAATGGGGTGGCCGTAATAAAAAACACAGTCAGCCACGACTGCGTTCAGGTTCACCTGAAACTCAAATCCGGAGAGATTTCGTGGGCCAATGTGGACAAATTGGTTCAAGTCGGGTGGCCGGCGGCAAAACAACAATACCCAAACGGGACGCAGTGTCTTAAATACTGATCTCCTGTATTTATCCCCGAAAAGGCTTGAATAAAGCATGTTCGGGGATTTTGTTTTTTAGGTAAAAAATAAGATTTTTGGGATTGACAAATTATTGTTTTTTTGGTACAATGATATGTTTTCTTGAATTTGTAATTCGTTACGTGAAAACGGTATGAATTTTGTAGTCAAAAAAAGCGCGATGTTTATTGTTAAGGAAAGCCTTTCGCGAGGATTTCTTTTGGGGTTAATTATCGCGTTTTTAGGTATCGCGTCTGTTTTTTTTGTACAAGAACGTTTCAAGGCAAGTGCTGATTTTATGGTGTCATCGTCTCAGCAGGGGCAAGATTATTATACGGCAACACGTTCCGCTGAATATATGAGCCGCGTGTTGAGTGAAGTAATTTATAGTGAGAGTTTTATCGAGGCTGTTGTGAATACTGGTCGCGTACATAATGATTTTTTACCACGCGATAAGAAAGATCGTTTGGAAGAATGGTCGCACATGCTTGATGTGAAAAAAAATGGAGAACTTGGATTTATAAGAGTGTCATTTGCCGGTTCTAGTGAGCGTGAAGTTTCTAAAGTGGCAAGTGCTACGATTGAGGTGCTAAGCACAAAAAGCGGTGAGCTATTTGGGAACGGTGATGAAAAAGTAAACGTGCGTTTGCTTTCCGGTCCCATTATTGAAAAAAACCCATCGATGTTTACATTTTTTGCTCTCTTTGTTTTTGGCATCATGTGCGGGATGTTTATCAACGCAACATGGCAATTGATGAAAGAGGAGTTTCGTTTTGATATGACTCAATAAAGAAACGAACCTCTCGTTCCGTTTCGGAAATCTCCGAAACGGTCGAGATGTCCGATTCGAAGTTCTTTTCAATTTCGGCATCATTTGTAAGGAGGCTCATTCTATGAAGCAGCTCCGGTCTTGGATTTTTCCGAGGCTCGGTTGCTTCGGCGGCCGACCTTGGAATAGAAGTTTTTTCAATTCAACGGAATTTCTCTTCGAAGGAGGCAGTCATGAATATCTTTGTTATTTTGTTTGCTTTTTTGGCGCTTTTTCTTGCGCCAGAAAAAGCAGACGCGGGGGTTACCTGGAAGCAGGTGGCCCAGGTGTGCAAGGAAAACGGCATCAAGAACTGTAACCGGATTTATCCGGGAGAAGTGATTGATGTTAACTTAAAAAAAATGACCGTACAAAAGGGTGACACCCTGCGCACGGTCGTTCTGCGGGCGCAGAACGGAAATGTCTCTGCCAAGCCGACTACTCCTCGTAAGAGCGCGATAGCCGGTGGCAGTGGTGAATTTCGCTGGACGAAAGTCGGCGGCGCTCCGCTCAAAACCTGCGCGCCGAAGAAAAGCCGGGCCCATATCGCTCATCAAGCGATGCAAGCTCTTCATCTTTCGGACGAGGAGGTGACGGAAGTTCGTCTCCTTATCGCCACTCATTCTTATGAGTGGGCAACGCTTTCCCAAGGGGACAAAATCCCCGCCGTGACATTTTGCGGCAAGAACGGGAAAAGCGTCGTCGTTCGTAAGAACGTCGTCGCCGCGTGGCCGAAAGGTGAGACCGTCCGCGCTACAGTGTACACCCTAAAAAACGGTCGCAAGATCGGTTGGGTGCCACACTGTGGCAACTGGATCGAGCTTTCCAAAAGCGTTTCGCAAGAAGCGCCGAAAGAAAGTGAGAAACCAAAGGACCAGCCCGTGCCCACGCCCGCGCAAGAAGTCGTGTCCGAAGCGGAGCCGGAAGAGACGGAAGTCTTGCCCGTGCACGCCGTCGAGGGCGATGTCATCCCGTGCGAATTGCAGGCCGGGGCCGGTGTCTACACAAACCGCATCTATCGCGGCCGGTGGGCATACGGCGAAGGCATCTGCCACGTGTTCAAACACGGCGAGTGGCAACACGGACCGGGCTTCTACGCGATGGGCGGCGCCGGCGAATCGCTGATGTCGTCGTACCGGAACAAAGAGTACGGCATTGGTCTCCAGTACGGTTTCCAGCGGAATTTCATTAATGAGCGCGGGTTCAAATCCACGTTCGAGGTGAAAGGTCGCTGGCTTCTTGATCGTATGAAGGGCCATAACAGCGAGGGGTACTGGGTCAACCAGAAGGGCCAGAAAATCGGCCTCTACGGTTCCTACTACGAACGCCACGGAGACGATCTCTTGGGTGTCGTGGCGGAATACTGGAAGGGCGTGAACCAGTCGGCAAAATCATCGTGGTCCGGGCAAGAGATTCAGGATCGCGGAAGCATCGGTGTGTACGGCGTCTACGAGCACAAGCTCACGGACGACGATGCCTGGCGGCTCCGGTGGATCGCGGGAGTGCAGCACACGAACTGGGACAAGCAGAATTGGTTCCGGCTCATCCCCGAATTCCGCTATAAGGAATGGTTGATGTTCGGTCCGCAGCTCGCGGTCCCGATCGGTGTAAGCCGCGCCAACCAGCCTCTCTCGCACGGAGACCTTAACCTTACGACCATCGGCGCGTTCGTTCGCGTCGAGCTCGGTACGGAGATCCGTAAACAAGATGCCGATGCCCGGGAAGCTCAAGTCGAGTTTATCCCGGCGCACTACGAAGCAACCGCTCCGCCCGAATAAGGCGGCCAGCGGACATCGCGAATCAATCTCAGGTCTATAAAAAGGGTATCCGGCACTGCGCAAGCATCCGAGGTATCGGCCAGCTCTGAGACGCGATCTCTGCTTCAAATTGATTTCAAGGGACGTTTCGTGCCATCGCGCCGAACGTCCCTTTCGCTTTTTTATAATAATTCCTTTTTTTAAAGCTATTTTTTAGATATTGACAGAAATGAAGATTTGGTGTAGGATGAAAAGTCCTTAAGAAATTAAGGATTTGGCGCCCGCGATAATATCAACGGCATTCGAATGCGCTTTTCTCAAAGGAGGAAAAAAATGCGCAAATTCAGTTCATTTCTTTTGATCGTTTCGTTCCTGTTCGCCGGCCTGGCCCAAGCGGAGGTCTTCGATGTGAAGGGCGGCAGCATCTCCGCTGCCCGCGACGGCGGCAATGTCGTCATCACCGTCACCGGTATTCCGGCCTCATCCCTTGTCCACTTCCGTGGGCAGGGCGTGAAGGATGGCTTCATCCATCAGGCCAAGATGGAAGCCGGCAAAGGGGTTCTGGAGGATGTCGCCAAGAACGGCGGCCGCTTCCAGCTTCGAGACGAAGCCGGAAAGTGGCTTCTCATCACGCCGACGAACAACTCCTACGAAATGGTGGGGGTGACGCAGGAATGCAAGAAGTCTAAGGCCGGCTGCGCGCTGGAAGTGAAGTAACTTCAGCGCCGAAACCCGCCACAACCCAAGCCCCGCGATCCAAATGGAAAGCGGGGCGTTCTTTTTTATAAAAATGCTTTGAATGAGCCAAAAGAATGCCAACATCATTGACAAAAGGCGAAAAAAGGAGTATAATGTAAAGTTACCGTACATATTTTTGAAACGATGTTTTGGTATGACGGGCGGAAAGGCGGTGATCCGTGTTTCTGCCCGCGATGCCGAAACGGTATCGAAGAGTACTTTTTTCAACTTCCATAAGGAGGGTGCCATGCGCACTTTGATTGTTTTGCTATTCGTAGGACTGCTTGCCGGTTGTGGGACGCTCGGTGGCAACACCGTGGCGCTCTCAACCGGTGACGGCGAAGCGAAGAAGGAGGTGTCCATCGACCCGATCAATTTCGTCGGTGTTCAGTGGACGAAGGAGGTGAGCGAAGGACGCTTCACGGCGCACCTCGCGAACTTTCCGGCGGACCTCTTTGCCGAATTTCACCCGCTCCGCGTTCGCTACAACGCGGTCGCGTACGGGGAGAAGTCCGGCCGGGAGTATCCGGTTCAAGCGATCTATGCTGGGTACGCCCAGTGTGCGCTTCGGCTCACGTTCATCGTCGAGGGCAACCAAGACGAGTCCGTAGTGGGCGCCATCGCCACGACGCGCTACGGCAAACTGTACAACCTGTACGGCGAGCCGATCAGCGTGAAAACGCCGGAGAAACTCATCTCTGACGCGGCCTACCGCAAGGAGGTCGTGCTCTCGGGTGGAACGGCGGTTCGAAGACTAAAAGGTGTCGGGGTGACGAGTCAAAACGGACTCTTTGCAACCTTCAATGCATGGTCGATGGTGCGCGTGAAAGGCATTGTTGATCAGCGGACGCCGCTTGCCGAACAAGCAGTGCGACTAGTGTCGCGCGAGAATCCGGAACTCAGTTTTTCCGAGAAACTCGTTGCCAACGGTTCGTTCGGGGTTTCGATTCCGCCGAGCTGGTTCGGCGTCGCGATGGGCGTGGCACAGGATATTTTTATCGCGGCCAACGCCTCCGGCAAGGGTTGGGATGAAGAATCCGAGCTTCGTCGCGGCTACCAGGGTATGATTGCCCGGGTGATCGCCGCGCAGTATCAGGCGGCTCTTAATGCCGGAATGGCCTTCCGGTGTCTCAAAAAAGAGACGTAGCACGCGGGGGTAGGCTGCATGCGGGTTCTTGTATTTTCAGGAGCCCGCATTTTTTATCTTTTGAGATGGTATACTATTGAGAGGGAAGAATTTTGAGGGTAGCGATAGAGTAATCATATATGAAAAACGTTTTTGAAAAAATTTCTTTAGATGGAAAAACAATAATATTGATAATAGCGTGCTTTGTTATTGTTTTTTTGACGCGTCAAATATTCGGTTTGACGCCGTGGTACATCGCAATACCGGTATATGTATCGATGTTTTTTCTTTCATTATTTCGACCGCGAGCCGGTATTTTTGCTGTAGTTGTGCTTACTATATTGTTTGAACGCTTTTTCACTCTTGAAGGATTTCAATTTGGTCGTGATATCATAAAAATTTATCCGATTGATATTATCATAACAGGGATATATACACATATTCTTTTTTTCTTTTTATCAGGAAAATTCAAAAATATTCTTTCCAAAAGTTCTTTTGATCAATATATTTTTATTTTCTTTTTTATTCTTACGACGCTCTATTTTTTGACGAGTTTTTTTGGTTTTGGAGAGCAGTCAGTTGCAACTGCTTTTAGTACGTGGAAAAATTATGTTTTTTATGGGTTATTTATATTTATATTTCCGATATTCTTGAATACAAAAGAGAATATAGTAGTATTTTTGAAATATTTTTTCGCGGCCTCAATGATAGGTATAGTATTTTTGATTATTGGTTTTGTTCGAGGCGAGGGGTTATGGACGGAGTATACGCCGCTTTCCACCGAGGGAGTACGATTTCTTGCTTTTCCACACGCGTTCTATTTTTCTTTGGCGTTTCTCTCTCTTTTTGTTACCGCGCGTTTTTGGTCATCGGGCAAGTATTTTGTTCTTTTTTTAATAACGTTTCTTTTTTTTGGTATTGGTACCGTAGTTTCATTGATGCGACATATGTGGATTGGCATGGTTTTTTCCTTGGGATTTGCTTTCTTATTTCTTTTTGATCATTTTCATCGGGCAACGGCGTTGCGAATGACGGGGGTTATTTTTGGTTGCGTTGGTCTTTTTTTGACGGCAGCTCTTTTTCTGGCGACACTGTTTCCGACACAATCACTTAGTCGTACTGTTAACGATATGCGTTTTGTCGTGGTGGAGCGGATTATTTCTATTGGCAATACCGGTGATGAAAGTATTTCTTGGCGTGGTTCGACGTGGAAAAGTGCCATGGACAGTATTCAAGGAAAACTTCTTTTTGGAACAGGGCTTGGTCTTCATATTCCGGTAGAATCCGGCACGTATCGTGATTTTGTTGAAGTACGGAATATTCATAATTCTTGGCTTGCGCTTTTGGTGCAGATGGGCTGTGTTGGATTCTTCGCATTTGCCTTGGGAGTTTTTGTTCTTTGGTATAAACTTTTTCGTTTGATGGCTCAAGGATCTTTTATGGTGGGGATGAGAAATATTTGTTTGACGTTGAGTGTGTATTTTTTTGTAGTGTTTTTGGCGCAACCGTACTTGGAAACAAATTTGATGAGTATTTTCTTTTGGTCCGTATTGGGCATGACAAAAAGTATATTGTTGATAGCAAAATATGAAGGACAAAAGAATGATAAACCGCAAAGCACATTGATCGTATGAAAATATTGGAAATAAATAAGTTTTTTCATGAACGACGCGGCGCAGAACGGCATTTTCTTGATGTTATCGACATGCTTCGTCGTCATGGGCATGAAGTAGAAGTGTTTTCCATGAAACATCCAAGCAATCAGCAATCGATATTTGATAAGTTTTTTCCAAGTTATGTCGGATATCACTCCTCTGATGCCAATGCGTGGCAACGTCTTATGGGTGTGGGACGATTATTTTGGTCTTTTGAGGCTCGCTCTAAAATGAAATCTTTGCTTGGAGAATGGCAACCGGATATTGTACATATGCATAATATTTATCATCAATTATCACCATCCATTCTTGGTCCGATACGTGATCGTCATATCCCGATCATTATGACGGTTCATGATTATAATCTTATTTCTCCTGACAAAGATGCTTATTATCCGGAAATCGGGAAACGATACTGGAAATTTCTTTTTATGTCGAAATACAGTTTTGGAAAGAGGTTGCTCTTGGTGGTAAAAACATATTGGAATAAGTGGTTTAACTTTTATGGCAATATTGATTTTTTTATTGCTCCTAGTCGTTTTGTGCAAGATGTTCTTGTTGGTGCGGGAATGCCACGAGAAAAAATAGTTGTAATTCCGCATTTTATTTCCGGTATCAAACCAGTGATGCTAAACAACGAAACGGTACCATTGTCATACGCCATGTATTTTGGAAGTATAAGTGAAGAAAAGGGAGTGAATGATTTGGTGGATATCTTTGATACTTTGCAGATCCCTCTTCTTATAGTGGGGGTGACGGAAAATAATTTTGTTTTACGAAAAAGTTCGTATGTAACTGTTATAGAAAAGAAAACAAAACAGGAACTTCTTCTGTTGCTCCACCGGGCGTCATGCGTGGTAAGTGCCTCTTCTTTACCTGAAACATTCGGTCTTATTGCTTTGGAAGCCATTGCCGATGGGAAACCATTTTTTGGTTTTCGAAAAGGAGCATTGACGGAGATTATTGAAAATGGAAAAAATGGAATATTGGTAGAAAAGAAAAGTGATTTACAACAAGTATTAAAAAAGTTTTTTGCAAAAGAGCAAGTGTTTTCTTATCAGGAAATACAACGTTTCGCATATGAACGTTTTGGAGAAGAGCAATTCAATAAAACCTTTGAACGGTTATGTCAGTCGCTCATCCATAAAAAAGACGAGTAAGATCTTGGATTATTTTTCCAAGTGGATGCGGGCATCAAGGACGAGAAAATCTTCTTCATCAGGAAATACGAGTAAGGGATTGATATCTAGTTCGGCGATATCGGGGAAATCCATAGCTAGTTGAGAAAGGCGACCAATCATATCCACAAGCTTGTCTATGTTGATTGATTTTTGGCCACGTGCGCCGGAAAGAAGAGGATACCCTTTGAGTTCGGTAAGCATTTCACGCGCGTCTTCTTTCGTGAGAGGAGCAAAACGAAGGGAGACATCTTGGAATATTTCCGTAAAAATACCTCCGAGACCGACAAGGACGGCTGTGCCGAGCCCAGGTTCTTTTTTAAGACCAAGAAGTATCTCTTGCCCGCCTTTTTTTGCCATTTCCACAACGAGAGCTCCTTCGATACGGGCGAGGGGGACTTTTTCGGAAACATTTTTTAAGAGAGTTTCGTAGGCACTTTCGATGTTTTTTGGTTCAATATCAAGAAGAACGCCATGCGCGTCAGATTTGTGTATGATGTCGGGAGAGATAATTTTTAGGGCGACGGGACAATTGAAAGAATCGATGGTTTGTTTTGCTTCGGTAGCGTTTTGTACGACCATAGTGCGAAGAAGAGGAAATCCGTAATGATGTAATACGGAGAGCGCTTCTGTTTCTTTGAACATAGTTCTTTGTTCTTTTCGGACGGTCTCAAAAAGAAGACGTGTTTTTTGTTGATCTCTTTCGGAAAAGGAAAAAGGTGTCGCCTCTATTTCTTTGCGCCACGTATTGATAGTATGGAGTCCAGCAAGAGCGGATACGGCCGCCTCAGGATAGGAAAATACGGAAACATTATTCTTTTTCAAAAGATCAATTCCATCAAACAGTGAATCATGACCGGCGAAAACGGCTGCCACCGGTTTGCCGGAGCGTTTTTTGACATCGATAATTGCCTCAGCTGTTTTTTGCGCTTCCGTCATAGTTTGGGGAGTGACAATGACCAAGAGCATATCAACTCGCTCATCTTGTGCCACCAGATCGATACTCATGCGATAGCGATCGGCGAGCGCGTCTCCGAGCACGTCAATCGGATTGCGCACGCTTCCGGCCGGCGGGAGAAGGGCGGTGAGCCTTTCGGTTGTTTCGGGAGAGAGGGTGGCAAGTTCGAGATTATTTTTGATCGCGGTATCGGTAGCGAGAACTCCCAATCCACCGGCATTGGTGATAATAGCGAGGCGATTTCCTTGCGCGAGCGGGTTGTGCGAAAAAATATTCAAAAAATCAAGAAGTTTTTCGAGAGAATCAGCTCTCAAGATGCGTGCTTGTTGAAAGAGACCTTGGTAGGCTCGTTCGCTTCCAGCCAAAGCTCCGGTATGAGAACTGGAAGCCTGACTCCCAGCTTCTGTTGTTCCTGATTTTAGAGCGATGATTGGTTTTGCTTCGGCGCGAGCAAGAATAGATCGACCTGTTTCGATTAATTGTTCGCCCGAGGAAAGTCCTTCGGTATAAAAAGCAATTGTTTCTACTTCTTTTTCTTGCGCGAGAAAACGGAGAAGAGTATTTTCATCGAGGAGTGCCTTGTTGCCGATGCTAATGAAATGCGAGAAGCCGAGACTTTCTTTGGTAAGGTCGAGGAGGGCAGTGCAGAGAGCGCCACTCTGCGAAAAAAAAGCGATAGAACCGTCCTTTGGCATTTGTTTGGCAAAAGAGGCGTTGAGTCCTTTTTTGGGATGAAGAAAACCAAGACAATTCGGACCAAGGAGAGCGATATGGTATTTTTTGGCGAGAGTGATTACTTCATCTTCGAGCGCTTTGCCCTCCGCACCCGTTTCTTTGAATCCGGCTGAAATAATAATAGCGGCAGGAACCTTTTTTTCTCCCACTTCGCGCAAAACAACCGGTACAATGGCGGCGGGAACGATAATGATTGCCAAATCGATTTCTTCTTCGATAGCGGCAATATTCGGAAAACACGGAAGCTCAAAAAGGGTAGCTGTTTTTGGATTCACGGGATAGATTTTTCCAGAAAATCCATTTTGGAGGAGATTTTCGGTCAGGGTGAAACCGACACTTCCTTGCTTTGTTGAGGCGCCGATGACGGCGATGGAACGAGGCGAAAAAAGAGCTTCTAAATGCATAAAAAAGTTATTTAGAGGGGATAAAACACCCTTTATTGTACCTCATAATTCGGGTATTGACAAAAATCAAAAAATTTGATAATATATAACGTTTAAGAATTATTATTTTATGGGTATGTTTTATCGTAATTTTTGGCTCTCTAAAGAGGCTTTTTTCGCTCTCGTGTTGGTCGTCTTGTTCGTGACGCCACTTTTTGTGTTTGGTGGTTCGCGAGTTATATACGTTGATAAAGATGCGAGTGGTAGTGAAGATGGCACATCTTCTCATCCGTACAAGACGATTTCTAAAGCATTAAAGAATGCCGATGACGGTGATGAGGTACGCGTGAAAAATGGAACATATAAGGAAAATATTACTCTCCCAAAAGAAGTGAGCTTGTATGGCCATAGTGAAAAGCGCGATAAAGTGATCATTGAATCTGATAATGATGATAAACCAACTGTTTCGATGAAACACGGAACAGTGTTGAGTCATATAACCGTCAAGGGTGGTCGTCATGGAGTGCGTGTTCTTGAGGGCGCTAAGGCTCATGTTTTTGATGTTGTTGTTAAAAATAGTGATCGTGATGGTATTCATATTGATTCCGCTTCGTGTGACAAGAAACATCGAGTGCTTATCGATAAAACAAGAATCATTAATAATAATCGAGCGGGTATTTTTTCTGAGAAACGTTTTATTGTGATTCTGAATAGCGATGTTGTCGGCAACGGAAGCGATGGTATCGATCTTGCTTCTGGCACGAAGGCCTGGCTTGAAGGAAATCGTTTGAATGACAACAAAGGGAGTGGTGCCAAGCTTGTTTTGGACGGCGCGTCTCTATATGGAAAGAAAAACGGTTTTCGCAATAATCATCGCGAGGGTCTTGAGGTGAGTGCTTATGGTGCTCAGGGGACAATCGAACTCAAGCGCTCGGCGTTTGTAGGAAATGATCGTTATGGCGTGGCACGTGTCGCTCGTACAACGGGTGGGACAAAAATGTTTGGAAATCTGTCCTTTGGTCAAGGAGTGAATGAAAGTCGTTTTGAAGGTAACACGCTAGGAAACCTTTCTTCCATCGTGCGCGGGTTTTAAATATTTGGGGTGATTGGTGAATAATATTTTTGTGTATTGTGCGGAGATATGAAAATCGCATTTATCGGACAAAAAGGAATTCCTGCATTATCAGGCGGCGTGGAAAAACACGTGGAGAAACTTTCGACGCGTCTTGCTTCGCAGGGACAGGAAGTATACGTGTACGCGCGTAATCACTATACCGATCGAACGCTTCGAGAATATCAAGGCGTTACGTTGGTGCACGTGCCGAGTCTGCATACGAAACATTTTGACGCGATGACGCATACGCTGTTCGCGACGGTGCACGCAATTTTTCAGGATTACGATGTGATTCATTATCACTCTATCGGACCGAGCATATTTTCTTTTTTGCCACGTATATTGCGTCCGGGCGTTCGTGTGATTGCCACGTTTCATAGTCGTGATTATTTTCATCAGAAGTGGAACGTTTTTGCTCGTCTTTTCTTGCGTTTAGCAGAGCGTATTACCTGTACTCTTCCGGAAAAAACGATTGTTATCAGCGAAACATTGAAACAGTACGCGGAAGCGAAATATCGTCGGACATTTTCGTTTGTACCAAATGGTGCGGAAACGGGACATGTATCGAGTACTGACGCGTTGGCACAATGGGGGGTCCGCCCGGGAAAATATATTCTTTCGGTGAGTCGATTGATCAAACACAAAGGTATTCATTATCTTATCAAGGCGTTCAATGAGCTTGAGGATACCAATAGATTGCCCAACAATTTTAAATTGGTCATCGTCGGCTCTCCGACACATACGGAGGAATACGAAACTTTTCTCAAGTTATTGGCTCGAGGAAGAAGTCGTATTGTTTTTACCGGAGAGCAGACCGGACAGGCGCTCGAAGAGCTTTTTTCGCACGCGTATCTTTTTGTCCAACCATCTGAAGATGAGGGATTATCGCTGGCTCTTTTGGAAGCGATGGGGCATGGACTCATGCCTATCGTGAGTGATATACCGGCAAACCGTGAGGCCGTGGCCAATACGGGAGCGGTATTTCAAAATAGAGATATAAACGGATTGAAAAAAGAATTGGCGTATTTTATCAATCGAAGCGAAGAGGTGCAAGCGCTTGGAAAGCTTGCCGAAGACAGGGTGCGTCAGCAATACAGCTGGGACGCGATTGCTCGTCGTACATTAGAAGTGTATGAGGAGGCATTACATCAATATGATGACGTCAAGAAATCTTATGCACAACGAGCAAAGTAAGAGTATCATCACGATCGTGCGAAACAAGATGTTTTTTGTCACGTTCATTTTCTTGGCGTTTTCGTCCGGATTGTTTTGGCTGGACACGTTTCGAGGATATCGTGCCGAAATGGAGATATTGGTAATAGCGAAAGGTGACGCCAAGGTATCCGCAGCTGATATGGCATCTGATGTCGCTTTTTTGGTTGGTACACTTTCCTTGTACGATCGTCTCATTCTCGAACATGATCGTTTTGATCCTTTTGAGGGAGAGGTGCCTGATGAACGGAGAGAGGAATGGAATGACATGGTGTCCGTCCGCCAAACGAAAACCGGAGGATTGCTTCATCTGAGGGCGATAGGCGAATCAACGGAAGAAGCCAAGCGATTGGCAAGACAAACATCGCAAACGCTTTTTTCCATGGTTGGTTTGTATTATAAACCGGGTGAGGAAATCGATATTCGCGTGATCGACGGACCATTCTCTCGAACGACGATTGAGCAACCCGTGCTTTTTGTTCTGACAAGTGTGCTGACGGGTTTAGCATTTTCTTTTTTGTTTTTTCTTCTGTTGGAACTTTTCCCTTTGTTATTTCGCCGCGAGAAGAAAGAGCGAAGCGAGGAAAAAGTGATAACGAAACCGTCAATCGTTTCTTTTTCTCGTGAAGAGATATTGCCCTTCATAGATCCAAAAAAGTTTATTCCTACCAAACCGGAAGGTCTTGCCTTTGAACATTTTTCCGATCAGGAAAATCGTGATAAAAAAAATAATGCGGAGGGAGTCAAAAAAATAAATCATTCTTTTTCTGTTGCTCCGGCGCCGGCAAATCTGCCGGTTGTGGACGCTACGGCGTTTTCATTCGAGGAACAGGAAGAAGAAAGGGCACAAAAAAAAGAAGATGATATCGTTCTCTTTCATCCAGAAAATTTGTCGAAGGAGTTTTCTCCCATTCAGGGAGAATCTCTCGGTTTTCCGGTACGGGGTGAACATGCTATCAAAAATGATATTTTTGAAGAGAAAAATACCGGCGAACCGACGGTCGAGGAATATAAACGGCGATTGAATGAACTTTTAGCTGGTACCAAATAATATTCATCAAGAACGATACGTCTATGAAAAAATATTCGGCAAAATTTTGGATTTTTTTTGTTTTTCTTTCCGCTCTTTTCTTGTTTGGTTGGTTTGTGTTTTGGGAGGTACGTCATCAAGGACTTTCTCGTTTGCTTCCTTTTTTGAAGGTAGCGCCGATGAAGGAAGAGACGCGAACCGATATGGAAACGCTTCTTTTGGTTGCTGACAATGTACTCCGTACTGATGGGAAAGAAAGGGTTTTTTTGTTGTTATTTCAGAACAATCTTGAATTACGACCGGGAGGTGGATTCATTGGTTCTTTTGGTATTCTTAAGGTGCGTGACGGAAGCGTGACGGAATTTGCGGTACATGACACGGGTAATTTTGATGGACGCATCCCGAGTACGGTGACACCGCCGTATCCAATGAAAGAAACACTCGGTATCGATTCGTGGAAATTACGCGATTCGAATTATGCGCCGGATTTTTATGAAAACGTCGCGATGGCGGAACGTTTTTATCTCATGGGAAACGGTACGGAAAAATTTGATGGTGTTATCGCTCTTACGACGAATGTACTCACTTCCTTTTTGCGTGTTGTCGGACCGGTTACCTTAGAGGGCTTTCCCGGTACGTACGGGGCAGACAATGCTATCATCGATCTTGAATATCAGGTGGAACAGGGATATCGTTCTCAAAATATTGCTTTTGGTGATCGAAAATCCGTGATGGGAGTACTTGGTTTGAAAGTTTTGGAGGAAATGAAGAAAGTTTCCCTTACCAAGAAATACGAATTGTTTCAAGCTTTGCTTGCCGATTTGCATGGCAAGGATATTCAATTATTCTTTCATGATGAATATTTGCAGGCATATATCAAAAACGCGCACTGGGACGGCGCCGTAGATACGACGTGGAAGAATGATTATCTTTTTGCTGTTGATGCCAATCTCAATTCTTTCAAAAGTGATTATTTCGTCAAGCGTTCCTATGATTATGTGGTTGATTTTTCTCAAGAAAAGCCGCAGGCAAAACTTTCGATTACTTATGAGCATACTGCCAAGGCGCGGGATTGGTTTACAAAGGAATATCAGACTTTTTTACGGGTATATGTTCCAGAGGGAAGTTACGCGCACAAGATAACCGGGAACACCAAAGAACCGGTATACGGTGAAGCTTTTGGTAAAAAATATTTTGGCACATTGGTACAGGTCCCGTTGAATTCTGAAAAAACGGTGACGTTTGAGTACTCTTTGCCGCAAAACATCGAACAACAGTGGTACGATCTGAAAATCCAGAAGCAACCTGGACTGTCCGATACGCCTGTCACGGTGACGATCATTAAAAAAGACGGTTCAAAAGAAAAAAATCATTTTGCGCTCGATCGTGATAGAATATGGAGCGGATTCGATGAGTGAAGAAAACTGCATGTGCGTCGTTCGTGAAAATGCCCACCGCGGGCATTTTTGCTTTTAGAAGAGGATTTTTGGTACAATGAAAAGAAATCTTTTGAGGGAAACTTTTTTTTGAGATATCTATGCAGTTCGACATCATATCCATCTTTCCTGAGAGCTTCGCATCGTATTTCGGTGTGTCGATTTTGAAGCGCGCGCAAGAAGACAGACTCATCGAAATACATACGCACAATGTACGCGATTATGCGTATGATAAACACAAAACGGTCGATGATACGCCGTATGGCGGTGGGGCGGGGATGGTACTCAAGCCCGAGCCGCTTGCGGAAGCGATCGAAGATGTGAGGAATAAAACCGGCGGCCGGACGAGGATTATCGTGTTTTCGGCCAAAGGAAAACCGTACGCACAGGAAGATGCCAGGCGACTCGCAGCGGAATATGATCGGCTCATCCTTGTTTGCGGGCGCTATGAGGGTATTGATGAGCGCGTCGTCGAGCTTTTTGCGGACGAGGAATTCTCGATCGGCGAATATGTGCTCACGGGCGGGGAGATTCCTGCGATGATCGTCGTCGATTCGGTGGCGCGGCTTCTTCCGGGAGTGTTAGGAAACGAAATCAGTGCCGAAACCGAATCGCACACGGAAGAAGGAGTGGTCGAATATCCGCAGTACACCAAGCCCGAGGAATTCCGCGGTGCACGCGTGCCAGATGTGCTCCTTTCCGGCCATCATAAGCGTATCGAAGAGTGGAGGAAGGATCAATCAGAGGAAATGACGCGAAAGAGAAATAAGTAGGTATCTATTTTTTTGTCAGTATGATGTTTAAATCTATCGATCGTCGTTTTTTGTTTGCTATCTTTGCTCTTTTGAGTATTGGGCTTATGATGATCGCGTCGGCAGGTGTCGTGTATGGGCAGGTGCGTTTCGGCGATGGATATTATTTCTTCAAGCAGCAGCTCCTTGGCCTCGGTGTCGGTGTGATATTTTTATATATTTTTCAGCGGATTGATTACCGTGCTTGGCAGCGATTCGTGGTACCGATTTTTTTTGTCGCGCTCGGCCTTCTCGTTCTCGTGTTTATCCCTGGAATCGGGACGACGGTGTATGGGGCGGCGCGTTGGGTGGAGATTGGCCCAGTCTCTTTCCAACCATCGGAAGTAATGAAACTTTCCATCATCCTTTATTTGGCGGCGTGGTTGTCGATGAAGGGCCGAAGAAAAACCGCAGATTTTTTTGAAGGATTGGTTCCCTTTTTGGTGATTCTTTCAGTTGTTGGGTTTCTTATTATCAAACAGCCGGATACCGGAACGCTCGGACTTATTTTTCTTATTTCCCTTTCCATTTTTTATGCTTCTGGTGCCAGTGTGAAACATATCTTTGGACTTTTTTTGGCTGGACTCGCCTTTTTGATGCTTCTTATAAAAATGGCCCCATACCGCATGCAGCGATTTTTGGTGTACATAAATCCCGATCACGATCCGCAGGGTTCGGGGTATCAGATGATGCAGGCATTGCTCGCTATTGGATCGGGAGGGTTGTTTGGAGAAGGTTTGGGGCAGAGTCGGCAGAAGTTTAATTATCTTCCGGAACCGGTTACCGATTCCATTTTTGCCGTTTTGGGTGAGGAGTTCGGTTTTGTCGGCGCCGTTGTTGTCATACTGCTTTTTCTTTTTATTGCTTGGCGCGGACTTTTGATCGCCTCTCGTGTTCCGGACGGATTCGGGAGGTTGGTGGCGGTTGGCATCATTTCGTGGATCGTCTTTCAGGCGTTTATTAATATGGCGGCCATTAGCGGGCTTATTCCACTTACTGGTATTCCATTACCGTTCATAAGTTATGGTGGTACGTCGCTCGCGGTACTTCTGGCTGCGGTCGGAATCTTGCTCAATATCTCGAAAAATGTACAATAAAAAGAGAGAGCACGGAAAAGAAGTATTTTATTGATTATTGGCTTTTATTTTTATGGAGAATATTCCTCGGGTAGTTTTGACGGGCGGGGTGTCCGGCGGACACACGTTTCCTCTGATAGCCGTGGCTCGGGCTTTGCGTTCTCAGTTGCCGGAAGGGATTGAATTGCTTTTTGTCGGTTCACATGGACGTTTTGAGGACGATGCTATGGGACGAGAAAATATTCCCGTGAAATATGTATTGACCGGCAAGTGGCGTCGATATTTTTCTTTCAAGAATTTTACGGATCTTTTTCGATTGCCCCTTGGTTTTGCGCAAGCGCTCTGGCATCTTTTTTGGTTTATGCCAGATGTCGTTTTTTCCAAAGGAGGATCAGCGTCGGTATCGATAGTGCTTGCCGCGTGGCTGTATCGTATCCCGGTACTCATTCATGATTCTGATGCTGTGGCTGGTCGCGCCAATCGGTTTTTGGCTCGTTTTGCCAGGCGGATTGCTATTGCTTATCCGAGTGCTCGAAAATTTTTTCCTGAACTGAAAACTGCCCTTACCGGAAATCCGGTACGGACGGAAATACTTTCTGGTAACGTGGCGCGCGCAATAAAGCGATATGGATTATCTTCGGAAAAAAAGACCCTCTTGGTCATAGGCGGCAGTCAAGGAGCATATGCTTTGAACGAGGCATTGCTTCAGATTTTGCCGGCCCTTCTGGAAAGTGGTATTCAGGTAATACATCAAACAGGTGAAAAAAATTACGCACTTATTGTTGAGGCAGTAGAAGCGTATGGTTTGAAAATCGGGGAAAGTGGATATGTGCCACAGGCCTTTTTTTCAGCGGAGGAATTGGCTGATGTTTTGATGATGGCGTCTTTGGTTGTTTCACGGGCGGGGGCCGGATCTATTGCTGAGTTGGCAGCGCTCAAAAAAGCGGCCATTTTGATACCGCTCGCGAGCGCCGCTAATGATGAACAGCGGATGAACGCCTATGACGTAGCCGAATTGGGAGGGGCGTTGGTATTGGAAGAACCGAATCTTGGTGAGCATATATTGCTTGAGAAGATTAAGGGACTTCTTCTTGATGATGCCTTACGAGAATCTATGGGTGAGAAGTTGCATGCTTTTTATCACGCGGATGCTGCGGACGTTTTGGCCTCTGGTCTACGGGAAATGATGTCTTAAGGAATATGAATGAACATCTCTTACGTTATAAAAGAGTTCACATGATCGGTATCAAAGGTGCCGGTATGACGGCGCTTGCCGAGCTCTTGGTTCGTCAGGGCGTAATGGTGACCGGATCTGATACGGAAGAAGTTTTTTTTACCGATGGTATCCTGAAACGTCTCGGTATCGTTTATGCTGAGAATTTTTCTCCAGAACATATTCCTGAAATGGTGGATGCGGTTATTTTTTCGACAGCGTATACCAAAGAAAAAAATCCAGAATTGGCGGCGGCGTACGAACGTTCAGTACCGGTTTTGAGTTATCCGGAAGCGGTGGGAATGCTCACTCGTGAAAAAATGACTCTTGCCGTTTGTGGTACGCACGGAAAGACAACGACATCGGCACTTCTTGCTGATACATTGCGTTTTTGCGGAACTGATCCGTCTGCTATCGTAGGAAGTCGTATTGTCAGTTGGGAGGGAAACGCTCTTTCCGGAAATGGCGCGTATCTTGTTATTGAGGCTGATGAGTATCAGAATAAATTGGCCCAGTATACACCGTTTGGTGTTATTTTGACGAGTGTTGATTGGGATCACCCGGATTTCTTTCCTGATAAGGAAAGCTATCTCAAAGTGTTTCGTGAGTTTGTAGCGCGTATTCCGCGACAAGGGGTGCTCGTGTATTGCAATGATTCTGCTGATGTTGTAAAGGTGGCGGAGAACGCGACGTGTCACAAAATCTCTTATGGATTTCTCGAGGACTCTATGGTTCGTCTTTACGATCAAACGCCTTTGCAAGGTGGATTTGTGGTTGATCCGGAAGCGTACAAGCAAACATTTCGGGTGAAGGGGATGAATGATGAAGATTGGGGAACGTTTCGTCTACGTTTGGCGGGACGACATAATGCCCAAAACGCTGCCGCTACTTTGGCGCTTACTTCATTTTTGAAACAAGAAAGAGAAAAGGTCAGAGTGGCATTTGAAAAGTTTTCTGGTACGGAACGACGTTTTGAGCTTCTTGGTGAGCGATATGGGACCCTTATTTACGATGATTATGCCCATCATCCGGAAGAAATTCGTGTTACGCTCAAAGCCTTTCGGGAACTGTATCCTGACCGACGTTTGCGTGTTGTTTTTCATCCGCATACCTTTACCCGTACCAAGGCGCTTCTTTCCGATTTTGCTCAAAGTTTTGATGTTGCTGATCAGGTGATCGTGCTTGATATTTATGGGAGTGCTCGCGAAGAACAGGGAGGCGTTTCCTCTGATGATTTGGTGGGGCATATCAATCAATTTTTTCCCGGCAAAGCGGAGCATATTTCCGATACAGAAAATATCATCAAATATTTTGAAGAGACAATGGGACGACAAGATGTTATCATTACGCTAGGAGCCGGAAACGTATGGGAAATTTCTCACGCGTTGGCAAAAAAAATATAGCTACAAAATATTTTTGTGGGCGGGGCGAAAAAAAAGAAAATTTTTTAAAACAAATATGTCAAATATACGAAAAAACGTTTCTTTGGCACCACTCACCACGTTTCATATTGGCGGAAAAGCGGATTATTTTGTTGAGGTTAGTGGTACGTTGGAACTGGCCGAAGCGCTTGAGTATGCCGATGATCATCATTTGACAACCTGTGTTTTTAGCGGAGGAAGCAATGTTATTTTTCCGGATGCCGGATTTCGAGGAATGGTAATTCGGATTGTTGATGGAGGAATACATATTTCACAGCACACCCTTTCTGCTGGCGCCGGTGTCAAATTGTCTGATGTGGTGCAAGCGGCGTGTGCGGCCGGACTTTCCGGCATTGAACGGTTAGCGGGAATTCCGGGATCATTCGGTGGGGCGATACGAGGAAACGCGGGAGCGTTTGGCGCCGAAATCGGAGACGTCGTTTCTTCTGTGAAAGGATTTTTGCGAGAAACGGGAATGGTGAAAGAATACAAACAAGATGCTTGTTTGTTTGGATATCGAACAAGTATTTTCAAACAGCATCCCAAAATTCTCATTCTTTCCGCTGATATAAAACTTTCTTTGGGGGACAAGGAGTCCTTGCAATGGATCATGGCGGAAACATTGGCAACGCGAGAATCAAAACACCCTCAAGATATCAAATGCGCCGGATCGTTTTTTATGAATCCTCTCGTGCGTGATACAACATTGAGGGAAGAGTTTCAAAAGGATACCGGAACGGAATCAAAGGACGATAAGCTTCCGGCGGGTTGGCTTATCGATCATGCCGGATTGCGTGGAAAAAAAATTGGCGGAGCGATGGTTAGTGATCGTCACCCGAATTATCTTATCAATACCGGTAATGCCACAGCGGAAGACGTGATGATGCTTGCGAGTTTGGTAAAAACACGAGTACGTGATGAGTTGCGTGTGAAGTTGGAAGAAGAGGTCCAGTATATTGGCTTTTGATTTTCTTGATTTGGGTGAATTTTTTTATTACCAAGCGGAGCGCGGGTAATATCGGATCAATACCCCGCGGCTTGCCGCGGGGGAGACAAAAGAGGAGCTTGTCTCTACTGTGGAGTTTGCCCCGCGGTGCAATATCCGTTATTTTGTAACGATATATTTTTTCTTTATAATAAGCCAAAATATTGAATAATACTTGACAAAAAGCTGTACTTTTATTGATTTTTGTGGTATAATGGAATAGTGGTGAATAGCCTAAATTCACCCCTCAATTAGGACACTTGAGAAAAACAAAGATTACTTTTCTCTAACAATACACCATTTTCCCGTGCCACTTCCAGTGCCGAGCGATACCCGAGGATTTTCCTCGGTTTTTCGTTGATTAATTGTACTGC
>JACPGV010000004.1 GCA_016182385.1 Candidatus Moraniibacteriota bacterium | reverse complement strand
TGAGCGCTCACAGTATTCTCTATTATGTTTCTCGCGATGATCCGCGCGGTCAAATTCCTGAAAAACCAAGCACCGATCCACAATATAAAAATTGGGAAAAGGGTGTAGAGAATTGGTATGAAAAAAAGAAGGGTGTTGTCCTGAAAGAACCACCAAAAAAAGAATGTGAAGTTGAGGACTTTTCCTCTTTTTTACCCAAAATCTCTCTTTCCTCCTCGTCGGATATAACATCCTCATCAACAACCTTCACGGTTTCTCTCGACGCACCGTATGGTGTTGACACCGTTACCTATTCCTTTGACGGCTCTGTTATTGGGTCAACAACGGCAAAGCCCTATTCTCTCTCGTATGATATTCCTTTGGAAAAAAATAATTCCTCTGTTTTGTTAGAGGTGGAAGTAAAAGATAAAAATAACAATAAAACAAAAACTGAAAAAAATCTTACTATCCACTTCTAGAAATCTCTTTCCTTTTTTGTTTTTTATTTCGTTGCTTGTTCTTTTCTTCTCTTTCTGTACGACACTAAAAAGAACTATTGGTGTTTTATTATTATTCCACAAATACATTCTTCTCCGAGAAGAAGATTAATTCTTTTTTGTATACTCTCCCTACAAAGAAACACCTCATTCATCCAGAGAGAGTTTTTCACCAAAAGAAACACTTTTTTATTTCGGTATGTTGTAGGAAAAATATTTTCCGCTCCCCGTAAACCATATTCTTCGGTAAGAATTTTTTTTGTAATATATAAAATGGTTTTTTCATCAACATCACCTAAAACCTTTTCTCTTTTTTTAGGAAGAAGGTTTTTTAATGTTTGCATAAAATTATTTTCGTATCGGCATCACGATATATACCGCTTCCTCTTTCTTTTCTTTTTTCTCTGTGTTCCACCCTTGTAGGGCAATGGGTGTCTGCGGAGTATTTGCTGAAAAAACAATTGTTTCTCCTTCTATTGTATTTACCCCATCAAGAATATATTTCACATTAAACGTCATGGTTAGTGGTGTGGCTCCTTGTGATACCTCTATTGGTATTGTGGTTTTATTTTCACCAATTTCTTGTGATTGTGATGTTATTACACAGTGTTTTTCTTGAGGAAAAAAAGAAAGAGTTATTTCATTGGCGTTATAAGAAGAAAAAGTGCTTGCTATTTTTAAAGCTCTTTGAAAATCATTTTTTAACAAAACACCAGAAAAAGAAAAGTTTTTGGGAATAATTTGTTTATAGTCTGGATATTTACCATTAATTATTCTTGAAATTACCTGAACGCCATCAATTTCAAAAAATAATTGTCCCTCTTGTACAACCATAAAAACCTGTTCTGTTTCGGGGGTGATAACACGAAGTATTTCTTGGAGTGTATTTGCTGGAATAATACAGGAGTCATTTTTTAAAAGAGTCTCTTTATAGGTCTCTTGTAGAAGAGAGAAGGGTATTTTTTCTTCCGCCAAACGAAAACTATCTGTCGCCGCCACATAAAAATTATTTTCAAAAAAAAGAATATGCACTCCTGTTAGTTCGATCCTGCTTGTATTTGTACTCACACAAGATAAAAGCTTTGTGATACTATTTTTAAATTGTTGTGCAGAAAAAGATAAAGGGTAACTCTCTTTATATTGAGGAATAATTGGAAAATCTTTTCCATCTAAACCCTTCATCTTCATTTGGTAAGAGGGGGTAGAAATATGAAGGGTGTTTTTTTCATCACTTTCTATTTCTAAAACCTCTCCTTGTGGGATATTGTAAATAAAATTTGCAAGAAGTTTTGCGGGTACAGCAACGCGCCCTTCTTTTTCTATCTTTCCACCAATACAAGAAATTACCCCTATTTCCAAATTTGTAGCAGAAATTTTTAATTGTCCTTTTTCTGTTTCAAAAAGAACATTACTAAGAATAGGAAGGGATGTTTGTCTTCCGGTAACTCGTTCTAAATAAGAAAGAATTCTTTGAAGATTTTCTTGAGTGCAAAAGAGTTTCATAATAAGTAATATCTTATATATTTATAACTATTATTATCATTAGAGGTGTGGATATTTGGATAAGTGGTGTTTTTCTTTTTACGAAGAGGTTTTTTATGCGTTTTTTTTAAAATAAGAGAAAATATTTTTTTTAAAAAAAGCGTATTTTATAAAAAACTATAAAAATATACACATAAATATTTTTTTATTAAGAAGTTATTCATAAAAGAAGACGTTTATACAGTGGTATCCACAGAAGAATAGTAAAGTCGTTCCAAAAGAGAAGAGAGTTCTTCTTTTAAACGGGAGTGGATATTTTTATTTTTTTCAATTTTTTCAAAAGCATGAAGAACGGTTGTGTGATCACGACCACCAAGAAGATCTCCGATAGTAGAGAAAGGCATTTCAAGCTCTGTGCGAAGAAGATACATCATCACTTGTCGCGGATGAACAATTTCTTTTTTTCTTCCTTTTTTAATTAAATCCTCTTTTTGAAGATCATAAAAGGAGCAAATAACAGAAAAAACATCATCCGATTTAATATTTTTTTTATTGTTTTCTATAAGTTGAGAGAGTATTTTTTTAGTGTTTTCTAAGGAGGCGGGAACTTTATGAAATTCTGAAAAAGCAAGAACACGGTTTAAGGCGCCCTCAAGCTCTCGAATGTTTTGGGTTATATGTTCAGCAATAAAATGAAGAGAGGCCTTATCAAGAACGACACCCTTTTCAAGAATTTTTGATTCCAAAATAGCAATTCTTGTTTCAAGGTTTGGACGACTAATATCAACAATCATCCCTCCCTCAAAGCGAGAGCGGAGGCGGTCCTCGAGAGTAGGGATGGCTTTGGGAGGGCGATCGCTGGAAATAACAATTTGTTTATCAAGTTGATAAAGTGCGTTAAAAATATGAAAAAACTCATTTTGGGTTTTTTCTCTCCCAGAAAGAAACTGAACGTCATCAATTATTAGAAGATCCATTTGTTGATAATACTCTTTAAACTTATCAATTTTTTGATTTTTTATTGAATCAACAAGCTCCGTAGTAAAACGCTCAGAATTGATATATTTTATTCTTTTTTCTGGAAAATTTTTCATTACTTCATTTCCAATAGACTGAAGAAGGTGGGTTTTTCCTAGACCGACGCCTCCATAAATAAAAAGAGGGTTATAAACCAAGCCGAGGTTTTGAGAAACGGCATAACAGGCGGCACGGGCGAGTTCGTTGTTTTCAGCAACAATAAAATTTTCAAAAGTATAGCGACTATGCAGGTTTGTTTCGTGGAATGTAGTATTATGGCTTATTTGAGCTCCAAAAGACGGTTTTTCAAGAATTTTTTTTCTTGTAAAACCACTTTGTTCTGGTGCTTGGATGGCGTCAATATTTTTTACACCATCGACGGTTTGAATTGCTGGGTGAGAAATTTTTTCCTGAGATATAACACAGCGTATGGTATGAATAGTGGTATCAAAACTTTTTAAGGCACGAAGAATGTAGAGATTATACTTATTTTCAAGCCACTCTTTAGCAAAACCATTTGGTACGCCTATAACAACACAACCATCCTGATTATTAAGGATGCTGGTATTTTTAAACCAAGTAATAAAGTTTGCTTTTGAGATAGAAAGCTCGATTTGGCCAAGGACAGCCCGCCACAATTCTTCGTTGGTCATAGGGTGTATAAAACAGTGAAATGTATTATAACACCACTGAAATAATGGGTCTATAATCAAAAAGTTTATAAAGGGTGGATAAGCCGTGCATAACTTAATAAAAGGCTTCAATATTGACTTTTTTATAAATACTGATACACTAAAGAAACGCTTTGATAATGGTAAATTATATAAATTTTTAGTGTATGCCAAAAAGAACATATCAGCCAAAAACAAGAAAACGCACGCGACGTCATGGTTTTTTGGAGCGGATGAGCACGGTTGGCGGAAAAAAAGTTGTGGCTCGTCGACGAAGACAAGGAAGAAAACGACTTACGGTATAAAAATGAGTAAAAAGGCTAGAGTATGCTAAAAAAAAGCTCACGCCTAAAGAAAAAAGAGGATTTTGAGAGAGTTTTCCGTCACGGCAAACCTCTTTTTTTTGGAGATTTAGGATGCCGATACTTTTTTCATGAAAAAGCTTTTCGTGTAGGGTTTTCTTTTGGTAAAAAATATATTGCTTTAGCTACAAAGCGCAATAAAGTAAAAAGGATGATTATGGGAGTACTCTTAGAGAAAAAAAAGATATGGCCACAGGGAGGAGATATGGTATTTTTTTGCTTTAAAAAGGCAAAAAACATAAAAAGAGAGAATGTAGTATACTTAATAGAAGAAATACTTAAAAAAATAGTATAAAAAACTATGATGGAGATTTTTGATGCGGCCGTATATCACCCTCTTTATAATACGCTGATTTTTTTCTATAACACCATACCGGGGAAAGATTTTGGTATAGCTATTATTCTCACGACTATTGTTTTAAAATTTGTTCTTATCCCGTTATCAGCAAAACAAATAGCTTCTCAAAAGAAAATGCAAGAATTACAGCCGAAAATAAAGGAAATTCAGCAAAAACATAAAAACGATAAAGAAAAACAGACGCGAGCGTTAATGGATTTTTATAAAGAAAATAAGGTAAATCCTTTTTCCGGATGTCTCCCGCTTATTATTCAACTCGTTTTTCTTATCGCCATCTACCGAGTGATTATTAATATTTCTGAGGCCGGGTTTGTGATTCAATCGACGGATCTATATGCTTTTGTAGCTGATCCGGGGCCGATCAATCATCTTTTTTTACACTTCGTTGATTTGACAACACCGAACTATGTTTTAGCTGTTTTTTCAGCAATCGCACAATACTATCAAACAAAGATGCTTTTTCAGAGTCAAAAATTAGTAAAGATAGGCTCAACGGATAATGATTTTGCCGCTATAATGAATAAGCAGATGCTTTATTTAGGACCAGCTCTGACTTTTTTTATTGGCGTTACTTTTCCAGCAGCCCTTTCACTTTATTGGTTTGTTTCAACGCTTTTTATGATTTTTCAGCAGATGTTTATCTTTAAACCGAAAGAAGAGAAATAATATATGGAAAAGCAACACGAGCAGATAATCAGAGAGACGATCGAGAGCCTTCTCGCAAAGATGGATTTTTTAGCGACGATTGAAATAAGCCGCAAAGAGAATGAAGAGGAGTATGAGTGCATGATTCGATTGGAAAAAGATCAAAATCTTCTTATTGGTCAGCATGGCGTGAACTTGTCAGCTATTCAACATCTCGTACGAGCGCTTTTACGAAAGAAAATTGATGATAAAATTATGATCGTTGTTGATGTGAACGATTATTTTTTTGAGAAGAGGGCTGTCATCGAAAAAGAGGCGGAAAAGGCCGCTGCAGAGGCTTTACAGGACAAGATTTCCGTTGCTCTGCGACCGATGCTCCCGCATGAGCGAAAAATTGTTCACTTTTTTCTTTCAAAAAACCCAAACATAATAACAGAAAGCGTTGGAAAGGGTGATGAGCGAAAGGTTATGGTTCGTCCAAAACCAGAACTCATTGTTCAGTCAACGGAATAAAATCATGGCTGTTGCGAGAAAGATAGCGTACAATGTCGTTTTAAATTCCTTTCTCAAGGTGTTTTCAACGGTGGTTCTTTCTTTGTTTTCCATTCGTCTGATAACGGGCTATTTGGGACCAGACGGATTTGGTGATTATTCAACTATTTTAGCTTTTTTTGCCTTTTTCTCGGCACTGGCAGATCTTGGGATAAGCGCGATTACCGCAAGGGAAATTTCTCGAGAGGGGGCGGATGAAAAGAAAATTCTCTCGAGCGTGTTTTCTCTTCGGCTAGCAGCTTCTTTTTTTGTTGTCTGTCTTTCGCCAGCCCTCATCTTCTTTTTTCAATACCCAGATGATGTAAAGATAGGGATTTCTTTCGCGGCCTTGGCCATTCTTTTTTCTACGACATCTCTTTTTTTGAATGGTATTTTTCAGAAGCGTTTGGCGATGGATAAGGTGGCGCTGGTAGAGTTTTTTGGGAAGCTTTTACAAGTCGGGCTCGTTTTGATAATTGTAAAGGCGGATCTCGGATTTTTGCCAATAGCAGCAACGCTTGTAGCCGCGCTTTCTTTTAATGCTGTTTTTATATTTTTTCTCAGTCGGCGGTTTATTCGTTTTGCCCCCCATTTTGATAAGGAATACTGGAGGCACTTTTTAGGCTTATCATGGCCGATTGGCGTGACGGCTATTATTTCTTTCGCGTATTTTAAGATGGACACGATCCTTCTCTCACTTCTTCGATCAAGCGCGGAAGTTGGTATTTATAATGTGGCCTATAAAATAATGGAAAACCTTATTTTTTTTCCGGCGATGCTTGCAGGACTGATTCTTCCACTCCTTTCAAAATATATTTTTACGCAAAAAGAGCGCTTTCGAGATATTGCAAACACCACGTTTCGTGTTTTCTTTATTATTGTTACCCCGCTTGTTGTGGGGACGGTTTTTTTGGCGAAAGACATTGTTTCCATAGTAGGCGGTGGCGGGTTTGAGGCATCTGCACCGGTACTTCAAGTACTTGTTTTCTCTTTGGCGTGCATATTTTTTGGGCATTTCTTTACAATGATTTTGGTGGCGGGAAATGCGCAAAAAAAACTCATGCAGACGCTTTTTTTGGCGGCAACGGTAAATATTATTCTCAACAGTGTTTTCATTCGAGAGTTTTCTTATATGGGGGCCGCCACTGTATCGGTGATTACGGAAGCGTTTGTTGTTTTTCTCACGTGGTGGCTTGCGAAGAAATATGTGGAATATACGCCTTCCTGGCACCATATAAGTAGAGTAATTTTTTCTGGTTGCGCGATGGCAGGGGTTCTTTTTTTGGTGAAGGCAGTCCCGTTTTTTTTCGCGGGCTTTGTCGGGGTGTTTTCGTATCTTTTTTTCTTATGGCTTACGAAGGCAGTAACTATTCATGAAGTGCGTAGTCTTTTTTCACGAAGAGAGAAAATGGTTGTTGGTGTAGAGACGCCAATTTCTTAGAGAGAAAACCATGAAAAGCCCGCGTGTTGGGATTATTGTTGTTAATTATAATGGCGGCCAGGATTTCTTGGCGTGCCTTTCTTCTCTTTTTTCTCTTGAATATTCTGAAAAACAAATAATTATTGTTGATAATGCTTCTACAGACCAATCCTTTTCTTTGGCAAAAGAAAATTTTTCCGAAGGAGTATTTTTACGGAATGAGACAAATGAAGGATTTGCCAAGGCGGCCAATAAAGGAATGCGGTATGCTTTTGCGCGCGGGGCAAGGTGGTGCTGGATTGTAAATAATGATGCTACCGTAGATCCGTTTGCCTTGAAGCGCCTCGTAGAGAGTGGTGAAAAGGATGAGAGAAATGCGCTTATAAGCCCAACAATCTATACTGAAAATGGGGCGCTCTGGTTCGGGAAGGGAGTTTTTGATTTTTGGCGAATGAAAACAAGACACGTTGTTCCGACAAAAAAAGAGCGAACGGAAGAGTTTTTTATGAGTGAATTTGTAACGGGCTGTGCCCTCCTTGTTCGTAAGGAGTTTACGGATCGGCAAGGGTTTTTTGATGAGCGCTTTTTTCTGTATTATGAGGACGCCGATCTTTCTTATCGCGCGAAGCAAGGAGGGTTTCTTTCTTTGGTGGTGCCAAAAGCGATAGTCTGGCATCGTGAAGTAAGTCGGCAGAATCCACAAAAGGTATACTATCTTATTTTATCTGGTTTACTTTTTTTTCAAAAAAACGCTTTTTGGTGGCAAAAACCATATTTTTTTCTTCATGGTACAATGCGGAGAGTAAAGAATATTTTTTTAAAAATGCTGTTTCCGCGTGACTTGGTTCTCGCACAGGCTCAGGCGGCGTACAGGCAGTATTTTCATGGAATCAAAACCAAGCTTTAGCCTCATTTTTGTTAATTATGAAAGTGTCAAATATCTCGGCGCGTCTTTGAGAAGTCTTTTTCAATATGAACCGCGAGAGATGTTTGAGGTGTTTATCGTAAATAATGATAAGAAAGAAAAAGAGGCTTTGCGAGCGCTTTCTGCACAATACCCACTACAAGTTATTGAAAATACGGATAATACGGGTTTTGGCGCGGCAATCAACAGGGCCGCGAGCTACGCACGAGCGGACATTTTGGGCTGTGTGAACCCAGATATTCTCTGGTTGCAACCGACTCTTTCCTCCATAAAGGACACTTTTGATAAACAGTCACTGGTGGGAGTGATAGGAGGAAAGCTTGTCAATGAAAAAGGCGAGACGGAGCCGTGGAGCAAAGGAAGATATCCAACGCTTTGGCAATTAGCAAAAAACAATATAAAAAGTGGCATTTTTAAACAGAGGGAGGATAAAAAGAAAAAAGAAAATGTTAGTTTTTTTGATTGGGTGAGTGGCGCGGCACTTTTTATTCGAAAGGAGGTTTTTGTTGCGACCGGCGGTTTTGATGAGCGCTTTTTTTTGTATTTTGAAGATATTGACTTGTGTTATGCTGTTTCACAAAAAGGATTTTTGATTGGTTGTGATGAAAACAGAACCTTTCTTCATTCCGGAGGAAAGAGCTTTTCTTCGGCGAGCACGCAAAAAAAGCATTATTTTGTTTCACAAAGAAAATACTTTCAAAAACACCGACCTCGATTGGAGAGCGGGCTTCTTGTGTGTTTACAGAGACTTTGTGGGAAGAATAAAAAGACATGATAAAGATAGCAACAATTTTTTTTATTATCCTTCCTTTTCAGTTCGCGCTTGAACCGACGCCAACGGTTGATTTGGCGCTTATTCGTATAGCCGCTGTATGTATTTTTCTTTTTTGGCTTGCGAGAGGCTTTTTCCAGAAAAAAATTTTTTTGCCAAAACCAACACAATTATTCTTTTTTCTCGCATTTTTTCTTTGGGAGCTTTTTTCTATAACGTGGGCTGATAATAAAGAATGGTCTCTGCGAAAAGGATTGTTTCTTTGTTCGTTTCTTCCCCTCCTGTTTGTTTTTGTTTCTTTGTTGAGAGAAAAAAAACAGGAAAGGATTCTTTTTGAAGCCTTTTCTTTTGGCGCGTTTCTTGCTGCTTGTTTGGCACTCGTGCAGTTTTTCTTGCAATTCTTTTTTGGTGTTGAAACACTGTTTGCTTTTTGGATAAAAAATGTGACACCTTTTTTTCTCGGGCAAGGATTTGGCGCGGCGGTAGCGACATACCCCAGCCTTTTGGTAAATATAGGAGGCGAGACGATTTTTCGAGCAGCGGGACCCTTCCCCGACCCTCACGTAGCTGCGTTCTTTTTTACTATGGCGTTTTTTGTTACGCTGGGTCTTATGAATGAATGCCCAGAAGAAAAGCGAAAAAAATTTTTTTGGTGGGCGGGCATTCTGTTATTTGCTGATATACTTACCTTCTCTCGTGGAGGATATGGAGGATTGTTTGTTGGCGCGATTGTTTTTTTTGTTCTTTTTTTGATAACAACCATGCAGATTCGAAAAACTATTTTTTTCGGCATAGTTTCCTGCTGCGTTTTTTCTTTTCTTTTTTTCTTGAGTCCGGCGGGCACACGTTTTTTGAGCAGTTTCTCTCCTGATGATACTTCAAATAGTGAACGGGTGCGCCTCTGGAGAGAGGCGGGAGTATTTTTTTTCGAGCATCCCGTTTTGGGAACGGGCCTGGGAAATTATCCTTTAGCGGTAAAGCCGACCGCCACGTATCGAGAACCTATTTATGTCCATAATCTTTATTTGGATATTATTGTGGAAACAGGATTCGTAGGCGTGGCGTTGTTTGCCGGTCTTTTTTTGGTGGTGGCGAGAGTTATTTGGAAAAGATGGCTCTATGAGAAAAATATGCTATATTTAGGCGTTCTAACGGCCCTCTTTTCTTTTGCCACACATTCTTTTTTTGAAACGGTTCTTTTTTCAGTGCACGTTCTCCCGGTTTTTTTGCTGCTGCTTTCGGTTGGTATGACCAAACATTTTAAATATGAATCTTGAGAAAGTGGTATCTTTTTTATTTTTTGTGATCATACTTGGATTGCCTCTTGCTCAACACAAGGTGATTTTTTTTGATATCCCAATATATTTTGTGGAAATCCCCATGCTTGTTGGCTTAGTTGTTTTTTGTGGGAAAATTTCTTTTTTCAGAGAAAGAGAAGAGAAGAAGAATTTTTTTTCACCCCTCGTTTTATCCGCCGTCGGGTTTTTCCTTGGCGCGAGCAGTTCTCTTTTTTTGAATCCACACTCAGTAACTGGTCTTGGAATGTTAAAGACGTGGTTTGTTCTTCCCATGGCTTTTGTGGGCGTTTGGTTGTTGACGCAACCGTCAAAGAGGCGTGTTCGAGAATTATTATTTTGTTGGTGGGCGCAGGCTTTTTTGGTTGCTGTAGCCGCTTTCTGGTATATTTTTTCGTTTCAGTTTACCTATGACGGACGGTTATCTGGCTGGTACGCTTCGCCAAACATGCTTGCCTTCATGATTGCTCCAGGAGTGTTGATAGCTTTTTGGCAAGCGCTTTTTTCAAAAAAAGAACAGCGCGCCCTCTTTCTCTTGAGCGCCCTCTTTCTCTTGAGCGCCCTCTTTCTCACCAAATCATACAATGTTTTTTTCTCGGTTTTTGTAGCGGCTTTCGGAATGATTCTTTTTTGTTGGAAGGGTTTTTCTTCTAAAAAAATACTTTTTCTTGTTCTTTTTGTGATGGGTATTTTTTTAACGTTTGTTTTTTTTGAACAAGGAAGCAGTAAATGGCAAACACTTTTTTCTTTTGATGAGCGATCATCCCTTTCTTCACGCTTTATGATTTGGAGAGCTTCTTATGAAATGATTTTTCAAAACCCTCTCTTGGGGATTGGCATGGGCAGGTTTCAGGAGGTGTACTTGGAATATCAACAACATTTCCCCCCTTATCTTGAATGGGCTGTTCCTCACCCACACAATCTTTTTTTGGCTGTTTGGTTACAGGCGGGATTGTTGGGCATTATAAGTTTTTGTTCTCTCCTTTTCTTTTGGTGGCGCGCCGCGTATGATTCTTGGAAAAAAACAAAACAAGAAGATACCACGCAGCTCATTATTCTTTTAGGAGGACTGATGTTCTGGTTTCTTTTGTGCGGGATAACCGATACAATGTTTTTTAAAACAGACTTGGCGATAATGTTTTGGATAGTAGTCGCCGGGATGATTGTTGTGCAAGATAATCAGGATTAGAGATCAATACGAAAAAGTTGTTTGGTGACACGGTCAATAAAGAAAAGACTTTCTTCGTTTCGGGAGAGAAGAAGATTGTTGCTATCGAAGGCGTTAGCAACCTCCTTAAGATCAACAATGCGTGTTTTTTTTCCTGTCAACACATCCATTTTCCAGAAGGTGTCTTTCGTGTGAAGAGATTTTTCAAAATAATCGTTTGGAAGCATAGCGTTTTCTGGCAAAGATCCGGGAAGAGAAAAATAAACCGTGCGATTGTCTTTTGACCAGATGGTTTTGCTGATAAGCGTGGGAATCTGCAAGTTTTGAAATTCACCGCCATTACTATTCATCACGCCAAGAGAGGTTCTGTGCCCTCCTTTTTCCTCAGTAAGAGACACCAAGATACGCTCTCCGTTGGGAGACCAGAGGTAATCCGCGCCAAATTTTTCCGCAAGAAGAAGACGGCGATTTTCCCCGGAAAGAGAAGCGGTTTCAAAAAAAGTTTTTTCAAGAGCGTTAGGCTTGTTCCAAAAGGAAACGCTTATGCTTCGAGGTACCGGAGCGATGTATGAATCGTGACGAAGAGGAGTGATCTCTTTCCAGTTTGTGCCGTCCGGATTGGAGGTATTTAAGGTTCGTTTGTCACTTTTTTGATCGGTGTATTGATAAAAAATTTTATCACCGAGATTGTCCCAGGTAAGCCGCCCCACATCGTTTTTAAGTGGGGTCAGAGTTTTGGTAGTAAGATCGATAAAGTGCCATCGTGCTGGGCCGCTTGTTTGTTGAAGGAGAGCAAGAACGCGATCTTTTTTTGGTGACCAGACGACACGTAGCGGATCGCTTGGGAGGTTGCTTAAAAGAATCGTTTTATCTTTTCCTTCGGAGGAGGCTTTCTTAAAGGATCGATCATCAAGAGAATAATATATGACCTCTCCGTTTTCGAGGACATCGGCACTGGAAATTTTTTCATGGAGAACATTCAAAATAACAGTTGATGGCGCTCTTTCCTCGGGAGGCGTGTCTTTTGTCTCTTCTTTTTTTGATTTTTCTGTGGTTTCGGCGAGTGGATTGTTGGCGTTATTTTTGAAAGCGACATTATATGCCACGAGGAAAATAAGCGACAAGAAAAGAAATCCCAGAGAAAAGAAGAAAAACTTCTTCATAATTTTTATTTAACATGAAATGAAGAAAGGTTGGTCATGGTGCTATAGGTTTTGCAATTATCCACGCCGGCGGCCGTATAAGGAGTGCAATCCTTGCTCTCATAAAGAACCTCTAGGCCAGCACTTTTAAAAGCGTCATAATATTCTTTGATTGTTGTTGCGTCTGTTTTTCCGCCACTATTGTTAAGATCTGCGCAAGTACCATTTTTGTGACAGGTGCTTAGGTGATCAACAGTTGGCGGCCACGACTCGGTGACGCGCCAGCCACTTACTCCGGAGACAGTTTTTATTTTTGCAAGGAGATTTTTGTTTAAAAAACACTTGCTTAGCCCGCATGTCTTGAAAGCTACACCGCTTATTTCCTCGCAGTCTTTACAGGCTTCACACTTTACTCCTTTGGGGCAACAGACGGCTGCTGCGGTTGGTGGCGTTGGGCATGTAGACGATGGCGTTGTCCTCGTTGGTCGTGGCTCCCCCGGAGATGTTGTTGTGGGCGGTGGCGTTTGTGATGATGTTGCCGAAATTCCATTGGTGTTTACTTTCACCAAGTCGGGATTGATAACATTAAGAAGAAGCCATGCGGTGAGCGCAATAACAAGACCGATAAGCGCGTCAAAAATAACCCCTTTAGCCGAGCCCATTGCTGAAGTGTTTCCGGCGCTTGTAAGATACATAAAACCACCAATCGAGAGCATGAGAACAGCTGAAAGCGTAACGATGGCAAGGCCGAGATTGTAAATAGCTTGAACATACTCCGGAAGATCACTCCCAACATTCTCTGTGCCGGGAAGTTTTTCCAGAGGAGTATATTTGAGACCGACCGTTTGCGCTAGACCGTACTCTGGAAAAAGAAAAAAGAAGCCGAGAAAAAAAAGGCCAAGAAAAAGAAAAGAAAAAAATTTTCTGTTTGTATACATAGACAATCTCTGTAAACAGTATATCACAGAGAGGGTATATTTTGCGATTACTCATCAGAAATCCCAGCTCCCGTTGAGGCTAGAAGATTGAGTGTAATTTACCACCGTTGTTTCAAAGAAATTTCCTTTGTCACTATTTGGATCCTGGAGGCGCTCAAGGTGCTTGTAAGGATTTTCCACCGCGTCTGGATAAAGAGGAGCAATAGTAAGCATGGCGAGACGGTTATTGGCGAGCCAGCGGGTGTATTCTTCCGTGGTAGAACCATTGATACCAGGAATACGCTCACCTAAAATATGCTTGCTCCATTCTATTTCTTGTTCAACCGCCGTTTTCATCATAGATAAAATAATTTTTTCATCATAAATATCTGGAAATTCACGGCGAATTTCACGAATAATGTTAGCAAAAATAGTGACATGAGTGAGCTCATCACGGCGGATATACGCTATCATGCGGCCGGTAGCAAGCATTTTCATATGATCAACAAGCGTATCAAAAAACGCGAAACCATTGTAGAAGTAAACAGATTCAAGGAGAAAGTTGGCGACGATGCCGCGGAAAAACGTTTTATCGGCGGGCATATCGATGAAGTCTTGATACATTTGGCCGATGTATTTGTTTCGCTCGAGTAAGATTTTGTCATTACGCCAGAAATAATAGATCTCGTTGCGTTCTTTGCTTTCTACTACGGATTCAAGAATGGTAGCGTAAGACTGGGAATGAATGGCTTCTTGATAGGCCTGAATGGAAAGAACGAGATTGACTTCTGGTGATGTTATGTAATCTGAAAAATGAGGCAAATTAACAGTTTGAATTGAATCGAGAAAGATAAGAAAAGAAAGAATTCCTTTATAAGCTTCTTTTTCTTCTACGGAGAGTTCGGCATGAAGCATGCGGGCGTCATCTTTGAGCCCGGAAACTTTTTCCGGCACCCAAAAATTACCAATCATGACCTGGTAGAGTGATTTAGCCCACGGGTATTTTGTGGCGTTAAGATTAAACAGTCCTGTGGTTGAGCCCTTGATAATGGTGCGCGCGGTAATCTCATCATTCCCCGCCGGGTTGAAAAGTTGATTTTGGCGCATTTTTTCAGTCATAGACAGTTTTGCATTGGTTATTTATGTGATTTCTGTACTATCTGTTTTTATCCACTGCAACTAACACAGCCATCTTTTACTTCCCCAGAAAGACTACGAACATAATAGACAGTTTTAATCCCTTGTTTCCAGGATTTTGTGTAATACTCATAGAGTTGAGCGGGACTTACTCGGGAAGGGTCAATCATCCATTCAAAGGAAATCGATTGATCAATCCAGGGATAAACGGTGGCTATCATATCAATGACGTCGTTCATGTCCATGTTGATATACTCTTTGTAAAACCAGAAGTTTTCTTTGGAGAGTTTTGGCGCAACCCGAATAGTTGGCGCCGAAAGGTTGGTTTCTACAAAGAATTTTTTGTAAATAGGAAGAAGGGCGGCCGTGGTGCCGACGACACCGGCCGTGGAGGTGTTGGGTGCTGGGGCGGTATGATAAGCGAAACGCACACCAAAACGTTTCATATCAGCGAAAAGTTCTTGCCAAAGAGAGCCGGCAGAAGTGTTTTTTGCGAACCAATCGACAGATTTTCCTAAGAGAAGACCTTTTTCGTAATCACTTCCCGGATAAAGCTCATAGTGTCCTCGCTCGCGGGCAAGATCAACCGAGGACCGGTAGGTGTAGTAAGCATAGAGAGAGAAGAGCTCATGTACTTTTTCTCGGGCCTTTTCGCTGTCGTAGGCTAATTGGTGCGTGGCAAGGTATTCGGCAAGGCCCAAATAACCAAGTCCAACGCTTCGATAGCGCATGGCGGTACGCTCCGCTTCTTTAATGGGGTAGTAATTAAGAGTAACAACATTATCCAAGATGCGCATTACCACAGGGAACACTTGCGCGATTATATTTTTTTCGAAAACGGTGGCGATGTTTATGGAGGCGAGATTACACACAACAAGATCGCCGGGTTCATATTTGATGACAATAGTGCCGCCTTCGATTTTTTCCTCAATAAACTTAGAGGGCGATGTGTTTTGGCAAATTTCTGTGCAGAGTTGAGTGGAATAAATGTTTCCCGCGTGTTTATTCGGATTAAGACGATTGACAGTGTCGCGGAAAAAAACGTAGGGCATACCGGTTTCCACGACTGTTTTTAAAAACACCTTGAACAAATCTTTTGCTTTGACAACTTTTTTTAACGTGAGTCGGTCGTCTTGTTCCAGCGTCTCGTAAAAGGCGTCAAAAGATGGGCCGAAATGATCTTGGAGGCGTTTTTTGTAAAGAGTGAATATTTCGTGCGGATCAAAAAGCGTGATATCGCGATCTTCTTGGAGGCGACGCATAAATAAATCTGGAATAGAGAGGGCAGGGAAAATATCGAACGCTTTAGAGCGGATGTCCCCTGTTTCTGTTTGGAGATCAAGAAAATCATAAATATCGTGATGCCAAACGTCGAGCGTAACAGAAATAGCGCCAAGGCGAGAGCCAAGTTGATTGACTGCTACGGCCGTATCGTTGATAACTTTTATCCAGGGATTGACGCCGCCCGACATGCCAAAGACACCGCGAATAGCGCTTCCGCGAGCGCGAATATTCCCAAGATAAACACCAACACCACCGCCAAACTTTGATATTTGAGCCATGTTTTCAATGGCATGATAAATGGTGCGGAGATCGTCGTCGATATTTATTTTGAAACAGCTGGAAAGCTGATGATAATTAGTACGAGCATTGAGAAGCGTCGGTGTGGGAAGAGAGATGCGTTGTTTGGAACAGTGTTCGTAGATTTCCAAAGCGAAAGAAAGTCGCCGTTCTTTTTCTTCCGGAATGGCGAGAAAAAGCGCTACGGACATGTACATTTCTTGAGGGAGTTCCTTGGTGACTTTGTTTGGGTTGAGTAGATAGCGTTTGGCAAAAGAAACAACGGTCGTGTATTCATAGTGGAAATCTGTTTCTCGCGAGAGATGTTTTCCTGCTTCTAAAATATCTTCCGGTGTATAGTATTGATAAAAATCCTTGTAATAGAGACCCTGCTTTATGTAATCATCAAACAAGGCCTTATAACTTTCCGGCGTGTAGAGTTTTTCTTGATCAATAGCACGATTGCGACAGGCATGCTTATAGAGATTGCCGAGAAAGATGCGCGCCGCCACGTTTTGCCAAGCAATATTTTCAACGGTAACCAGATCGATGCACGTTTTGACGAGGAGCTTATTAATGTCTGATGTTTTGATTTCATCAACGAGATTTTTTTTGAAGGCGCCAAGAAGTGTTTCAAAGGAGCACTGCTTTTCATAGCCAAAAACCGCTCGCTCAAAGACGGCACGAAGTTTTTTAATATCAAAAAGTTCAGTTGATCCGTCCGCTTTTGTTACCGTAAGGGAATGTTTTTCGAATTGTTCGATCAGCTTTTCCCGACGTTCTTCCCGCTCCTCGTTTCGTCGTTCACGATAGAGAATATAGGCTTTAGCGATTTCGAATTTGTTGATGCGGACGAGGTGTTTTTCCACGAGATCTTGTATCTCTTCAACTGAAGAAATATGAGAGCCCCTTTTGCTGTGTATGAGATTGAGCTCGTCAACAAGAGTGTTTGTTAATTCAGGAATAAAAGTTTTATCGGTTTCTCCGACAGCTTCACAGGCAAGTCCAACAGCGTGTTCGATACGCGCTTGATCAAAGGGGATTATTTTACCATCGCGGCGTTTTACTTGAGAGAGCGTCATAGGTTTTTATGTAAATGACGGACAAAACTTCCCCAAAGGGAGGCCCGTGTTTTTATGTGAAATAAAGGTATTACAGAAGGCGTTTTTCCACGGCTTCCCAATCAAGAGAACGAAAGAAGGCGTCGATATAGGAAGCTCTTTTGATGCCGTAATCGGTTACATAGGCATGTTCAAAGACATCCATAACAAGAAGCGGCGTCGTTCCAGCGAGATACCCCTCATGATGTTCATTGATCCAGACATTATGGAAGGAGTCGTTTTTGTTGTCTTGTAATAAGACGGCCCACCCTATTCCCCTGAGAGAGCCGGTATTTCGAAAATCTTTTTCCCATGCCTCCAGACTCCCAAACTGCTTTTGAAGTTTGAGTGCTAAGACAGAGGCGCTCTTCAAAGAAGTGGGATTTTTGGTGAGGTTTTCGAAATAGAGTTCGTGAAAGCGCACGCCGTTCCATTCCCAGCCAAAACGTCTTTTGAGTTCGGCATACTCAGGCGTTCCGGGTTCTTTTGTGGTAAGAAGGATAGAAAGGTTATTCACAGCAGAAACATAACCCTCGTAGAGAGAGAAATGATTTTTGAGTAGGGTATCGCTGAATCCGGAAAGACCAAGAAGGGTACTAAAATCTTTTGGGGTAAAGGGAGTCATGATTTTTATTTTTAGAGAAGAATTAAATTTTTCCGACAAGATCAATGCTTGGTGTCAGTGTTTTAGCACCAGGCTTCCAATTGGCCGGACAGACTTCCCCACCGTGTTTTCGAACAAAAATTGCCGCTTCCAGTTTGCGAAGAATCTCGCCAGCGCTGCGCCCGATATTGTTATTGTGGATTTCGTAGGCCTGAAGGATGCCATCCGGATCGACAAGAAAGGTGCCTCGAAGCGCGAGACCCCGATCATCACCTTCTTCAATGTAGACACCAAAACTCTTTGTTATATCCCCTGCCGGATCAGCCACCATGGGGAAGTGGATGTTTTTGATTGCAGGCGAATGATCGTGCCATGCTTTATGGGTGAATTTTGTATCGGTGCTTATGGAAAGTACTTCGGTATCCAATTTTTGAAATTGATCATAGTGCGCGGCCATTTCTTCAAGCTCCGTAGGACAAATAAAAGTGAAATCGGCCGGATAGAAGAAAAAGATAACCCACTTTCCTTTAAAATCGGAAAGATGTATTTTGCGAAACGAATTTTCATGATACGCGTCCGCTTCAAAATTCTGTATCGGCTGTCCGATGACCGGGAACCCTTGTGAAGAACACGATCCTCCCCCACAGCACATATCTTGCGACATAGTTTTATTTGATAAATTGATAAGAAAATACGAGAGTGTTTTCTTATCATAAAAGCTTATTCTCTGGTGTGTCAAATAGCCGCATGGCAAGCGGTTCTTTTTATCCTAAAATGATAACATTTCACATTTTTCAACAATATATAGTGTTTGTATTCGAAATTTGAATACAAGGTAAAATATTGAAAAATGAGAAATCAATAGAAAAAAATGAGGGATAATTTCCTCAAAAAATTTGCTCTCTTTGACAATTCGGCCTATGATGATCAAAAGTTTCCTAATCACTTTTTATGTCACTTTCGTCAAAAATAACATTTGAAATTCCGAGAAGACTTGTAAATAGTCGTCTGGATGTCGCGCTAAAGACGCTCGTGCAAGAGCGATACCCAAAGAAAATTTTTTCTCGTGGGTTGGCCAACAAATGTATTCAAGATGGGCGAGTGTTGCTTGGAGGCAAGAAAAGACAATCTGATTTTTTGGTTCATTTGCATGATGTGCTGGAGTGTTTTGAGAAAGATCTTTTTCCTAAAGATGCTGTATTGGGCGCGCTTGTTCCAACGACAGATATCCCGGTTCTTTTTGAAGACGAGCATATAGTGGTAATCGATAAGCCGGCCGGTCTACAAATGCATCCTGCCGGAAATCTTGAAAAAGAAACGGTCGCTCATTGGATTGTTGGGAAATATCCATTAGCACAAGGCGTTGGAGAGGATGTTTTGCGTCCGGGCATCGTGCATCGTTTGGATAAAGAAACCTCGGGTATTGTAGTCATAGCAAAAACAAAAGAAGCGTTTGTTTCTATGAAAGAACTTTTTCAGAAACGAATGATAAGGAAAACATATATTGCTCTGGTGTATGGTCATATGCCTGAGCGTGAGGGAAAAATACAAAAACCGATCAGTCGTCGGTCCGGAGAATTAAAGCGTTTTGTTGTTGAAAAAGGAAAGGAGTCGCAAGAAGCAAGAGACGCAATAACAGAGTATACGGTTTTAATTCGTTATGAAAACTTTGATCTTGTCGAAGCGCGTCCAAAAACCGGCCGCACACATCAAATTCGTGCTCATTTCGCTTCTCTGGGTTGTCCTCTCGTGGGAGACAAAACCTATACATTTAAATCTCTTCGTCGAGAGAATACTCTTTTTCCCAAGAGACACTTGCTTCACGCGACAAAACTTGTTTTCAATCTTTTTTCAAAACAATACGATATGATCGCTCCTTTGCCGGACGACTTTCAAGCTATTGTAAAAAGTATGCAGAAAGGAAGTGTTTTTTGTGTTCCTCGCACCTATTTTTCCGGTATTGCTTTGGGGTTGACGAAAGAATAATTGCAAGCTATGATGACAGGGCCTTGGAAAGCCTTTTATTGGAATGAGAGGGTCAAGGTTTTTTCTTTTTCTTGGTAATGACTTCGCAGGCTATTTAAGCTCTATTTTCATAAACGTATGCACCAAAAACTTATTGCTTTTAATCTCAAACAGCGCAAGCCGCTTTCCACTCCCGAACTTCAAGCGGGTGATGTTTTAAAGATTTTTCGTAAAATTAAAGAAGGCGGGAAGGAACGCACGCAGGTTTTTCAGGGAACGGTTATTGCTATTAAAGGAGGACAAAGTTCTTCAAAAACTATTACTGTTCGAAAAATATCGTCCGGTGTTGGTGTAGAGCTTATTTTTCCTCTTTCTTCGCCGCAAATTGAAAAAATTGAGTTTGTAAAACGAACGCGCGCCCGCCGAGCGAAGTTGTATTATGTTCGTGATAAGTCCGTCAAAGTACTCAGCAAGAAACTAAAAGAAGTGGCTGTAAAAAGCGGTTTGGTTCCGGAAGAAACGATTTCTGAGGAAAATGTCGTGGAAAATCCTGAAAAAGAAGAGAAAGAAACGAAAGAGTAAGCTCTTTTATGCCCAGGTGGCGGAATTGGTATACGCGCTAGCTTGAGGTGCTAGTTCTCGCAAGGGATTGGAGGTTCGAGTCCTCTCCTGGGCACAAAACGAATGAAGAGAGTTTTGGTGTTTTAATTTTACTCTTCGGATAGCGTGCTTAGCTCAGTTGGTTAGAGCATCTCGTTTACACCGAGAGGGTCGGGGGTTCGAGTCCCTCAGCACGCACCGTGGTGAGCAAGTCGACTGCTCGACTTGCGCAGGGACGAGAAGGCCGGAGCGCTGCAAAGCCGCGAGGCGGGGTCGAGAGTTCGCGAAGCGAAACTCGTGACCGAGTCCCCAAGCACGCACCGTGGTGAGCAAGCCAAAAAAAGCCGAGGTAGCTCAGTGGTAGAGCAGAGGACTGAAAATCCTTGTGTCGGCAGTTCGATCCTGCCCCTCGGCACAGAAAGAAGAAAAGAGTGTATATCGTGTGTATAATGTGGAAAAATGGCTGTTTTGGCTCTCGGGACTGTAGCTCAGTGGTAGAGCGCGCGGCTCATAACCGCTTGGTCGTTGGTCCGATTCCAACCAGTCCCACAAAAGAACGCGGGTATCGTATAGCGGCTATTATGTGACCTTGCCAAGGTCAAGATACGGGTTCGACTCCCGTTACCCGCTCCAAGTAGCAGAAACGGCCTCGAAAGAGGCTGTTTTTGTTTTATCTGAAGCAAAACTGGTCAGTTCTAACCTAGGGTTTTGAGCCTTTGTCATTTCGATGCCTTTTTCGATGATTTGATACTGTTTCCGTAGGGTGATTTCGATCTTGCCGTCCTTCAGAACGAAGCTCGATCCGAGCGCTCGCAGTATAGAAGTCTTGGTTTTATAGTCCCCTTTATCGAAATTATGCTTGGCATAGACTGCGAATTTGAAGGTTTTTTCCGTCAGTTCTAACCATTCATCCGCTCGACGGCTTAAATTGTCCAATTTCTGTTCGATTTCGGTCTTTTCTCTCAGAAGAGCTGTCTTCTGGGTCTTGAATTCTTCATCGCTTATCAGCTCTTTCTCCGAGTTCCCCGAGGAGATATAGACCTTCAAGAGATTATCGATCTTCTCTTGGCAGTCTTTGAGGGCTTTCTGCATGTTGCCGATCACGATATTGCGATTGTCGGTCTCCAGTTCGTTGTCTCGGTTCAGAATGTTCAAGGCGAATCCGAGAAAGCTTTCTGGCAGGGTTATACTGTCCAACTTGGCCATGATTTGTTCGTTCAGCTTCTCGTGGACTATCGGTTTCTGCTGGCACCTTGCCTCAGGCTTTTTCTTGGTGCAGTGGTGATAGATAAAGCTTTTGAGAACGCCTTTTGACTTGATCCGCTTAGTCTTGATCTCGGTTGTGATATGGCAGCCGCACTCACCGCAGCGAATCGTTCCCCTATACGGCAAGTCTTTGTGTCTTGATTGAGGCTTGCTCTTGATTCCGAGGAGCTTTTGGACGTATTCGAACTCTTCTCGGGTCACCATGGGGCGGTGCTTGCCCTGATATGGCTTGCCATTCCACTCGTACTCGCCGAAGTAGAACGGATTGGTGAAAATGACGTAGCCATGGCTTTCATAGAGCTTTTCTTCGCCTTTTCTGGTCGTTCTTCTCAACCCCCACTCGTTATTGGCGATATCGAGAATCTTGGAGACCGAGTATTCGCCTGTCAGCATGAGATCCCACATCTTTCTCACGATCGGAAACTTTTCGTCGTCGGTATGGATTACCTTGCTTCCTTGCTCGCCTCCTTTGTCGTTCCGGTAGCCAATCGGTGCTCGACCGGGTCGCCAGCCCTTCTCGGCTTTGGAAAGCATGCCTCGCTTCACGTCTCGGCTTAGATCGAGGACGTACTGGCTCGCCATGCCGAGTTCGACGCTCATGATGATCACATTGTCACCGGTCTTGTATTCTCTCCCGGGTGTCTGAATGGATCGGACGATACCTTCTTGGACAAGCCACATGATCTCGCCTCCGTCGATCGGATTTCTCGCCAAACGGTTGAGCTTCCAGCAGAGAATGCCGTTCGCCTTGCCCTTCCTGATGTCGGCGAGCATGCGGTTGAACTCAGGACGACCCGGCTTCTTGGCCGACATGTTCTCTTGGTAGATTCCTTTGATTTCAAGCTTAAACTGCCTGGCGATACGCTCCAGTTCCTTTTTCTGGTCTTCGATCGATTGGATCTGACGATCTTCGCTGTCGGTCGACTTACGGAGATACATCAGGTAGACAGTCTTTTCCATCTGCGTAGATAATTTTGCACGCACAAGAGCGATTATATACCGCTCTTTTGGCTTGTACACGGCTCGAAGTCGTCTTTCTTGATCGGCTTGTAGACTGAGCGGATCATCTCAACCAGACTTTCCACACAGTCCAAAGCCTCTTCTGGAGACAGTTGTTCGACCGTTTCTTGCTCGTAGAGCGTCTGAAACTTCTTGATGTCGGATTCGGTAAGCACACACTTGCGGTATCCGTTGGGTTAAAACGGCACCACAGGAATGTCCTCGGAGACGTTCTCATTGTTCACGATGTTCACGCCGTTCTTGTCTATGCCGTATCGTTTTCGTAGGATTTCGATTTTTTCCTTGTTGTCCTCGCAGAGCACATAGCCGTTTCTGGTCTTTTCGGTTCTGAGGTACAGGATTTTACTGATCAGGTAACCCATCTTCTTGGAAGTCGTCGTTTCCGTATAGCTCAGCCCTTCATTGAACTTGTCGGTTATCTGCTTGATCGTCGGCTTGAAATAGCCGTTATCCAATAACGCGCAGATAGCGTCGAGAATCTGGTAGTTGTAGTTCAGCGTGCGGTCGGTTTTGATACGTTCGTTGTACTCGGCGATGTGGCTTTGAATCTCGGCGACAAGCTCTTGATCCTCAATGATGCTCATGAGCGGAACAGCGATCTGGTTGAGCCGTGGTTCAATGTCTCGATTTTCAAGCTCGGGCTTGAGCTGACTCACCCCCTTGTTGCGGAGCCTGAACATGAGCAGCTTGTTTCTCAGTTCGAGCGCTTCGTCTCGAAAACTGTCTGGGATATTGAATGGCACATCGCCTCTCGGTGAATTCAGGTTCATGTCTTCGGTAAGCATCCGGCTTTCAAGCGCTGTATCCTTGAAAAGCTGCCTCGTGGCGATGAGCTTGGGGCCGAATACCTGGAATGTTTTGACGTCAAAACTCTTTTTTCCGTTGGCTTCGCTCCGGATAACCGGCACACCCTTCATGAAACCGCTGTTCAGAATCTTGATAATGTCAGCAGTCGTATCGGAAAAGCGGAAGTCGGCCTCATCGAGAACGAGTGTCCCTTTGTAGTCGTTGAGAATGCGGAATATGGGCGAGACAGTAGTGGCACCACTAGCGAAGATCGGTGTATAGCAGATCGAGCCGACTACTTGGAGCAGTCTTGATTTGCCGGTGCCATAATCGCCCAACCCTCTGAGATAGGGCAGCTCATTGAAGTCGTCGTATATCCACGAGAAGAGCGCGTAGTAGCTAGCTATCTTTTCGAAGAACGGCGATACCGAGAGATACTTGTGGATGAATGCTTGAATATCTCGTACTAGTTCGGTTTGAGACCCGTACTCTATTGGTTCAGACGGAAAGAGGACCACGCCGCTGTGCAAGATTTCTTTGTGTGGCGAGTGAGGCTTGTAAACGACTCCATGGTGCTCGAACGATTGCTTGGTTTCGATTTCTCCCATGACTCCGCAGGTTATGAGAGCGGTCGTGCCTTCCTTCGGGTCATAGACCATCTCGGCTATAGTGCCGTCATCGAATACTTTTGACGATATTTCGATTGGCTTCTCGACATCTTTTTCTATATCTGACATATGATTATCGGAGCATCCGGACGGCTTCGGTGAAACCGACTCCGCACAGACGCATCGCTAAATTAATTACGTCACCCTTTTCATGACAACCGAAGCAGTGGAAGCGGTTGCTTTCGGTGTAGAGGCAGAAAGAAGGGGTTTTCTCATTGTGAAACGGACACAAAGCGAAGAAATTCTTTCCGGATGGTTTGAGATCAAGTTTATCCCTGGCGAATTCGTAGATCGGATAGACTCTCGCTTCGGCGATGAGATCGGCCATGCTTTGCCAACGACGGCCTTGCTTGTCCGTTGGGCCACCGAGTATCGCAAGCAGTCTTTTGATTCTGGCTATTTGTCGGTCGATCTCACGAAGTTCAGAGAGACGGCATTTCTCGAACAGTATCTTGAAAAACCATTCATATTCCCTCGGGACTTTCTGCCAGTCCGACTTGATCGAGAGCGCTACGATGTCTCGCTGCCTTCGCCACTCGGCGAGCTTCTCTTGGAGTGTTTCTTTTGAGACTGGAAAAATCTCAAGCAACTCTCTATCACTGAGTCTTGGGAGACTTCGCCGCCATTCGTGCTTCCACTCGAGCGAAGCGAAAAACAACTCGTCGTCATCTAACTCATGAGATTTTCTCTCTTGCATAGGTTAGAAAATAAAAAATACTGGCATATTGCCAGTATCGAGGAATCTTCTTTGTTGAAATACTGCTTTTAAGCTACCCCTTCTTATTTGAAACAAGTTTACGAGTCCTGCTTACGATTGAGCGAATAGTCCCGTCTTCCAAGTTCATCCCATACTCTTTTCTTAAGAATGTTCCAACCTTAATTTCGGCATATTCGCCTGGTTGAATTGTTTTCTTAAACTCCTCGTATTTTTGAAATATGTATAAGTCACGAAAAAAATTCTTTCTAGATTTGATCCTTCTCTGGGGAATTTTTCCAAGGATATTCGTCTTTAATTCCTGAACATACCTCCAATTACTTTCGATATATTCGATGAGTTCCTTTTTTGTCACATGTGGAGAAAAAGAAATCTCAATTGACTCATCTGTGACGTACGACGCAATCCCATCTTTCTTCATTTCCTCGTATAATTTGGGGTCTTTTTTCATTTCTTCCAAATCCGATTCTTTATGAAAAGTCCTTGATATACAAGCCATTTCAGTCTCTGAAGGGACGACGTCTCCTGTCAAGATATACTCCCTTATTGCGAAAGATAGGCTGCCAATAGAGTAAAAATTGTGATAGTAATACTTTCTGTCCAGCCCGTACCATGACTTTTTTTCCAGGAATTCATCTATTGCATTATCATATCCAACACAGAGTTCATCTAAAGATATGTAGGGTCTGTAGACGTATTGACCATCAGTAATTCCTCCCGGCATCAGGCATTTATCAAGGAGACTCGCAGATCGCCTGTCGTTGCTAATTCCGTTCTCAGGAATTTTTAACCTCTTTCTCGCATGGGAGACAAAATCCCTAAAATCAAGATCGATCAAGACTTCCTTGAAAATCTCGGCAAAACGCTTCTCTATTGCTGTTCCTGATTCCAACCTTCGGATCAGGATATAGTCTTGTTCTGAAATTCTCGCGTACATAAAGCTTTCTTCACAGACTACTCCTAGCAGACGCTCAAATCAAGAGAAGGATCGTTTACTTTTATCGAAATTCGTATTACTTTATAGACGGTACCATACTCAATAGTGCACCGAATTTTTATTCGGTTTTTTGCCTCATCACGCCCTTTAGCGGGCGGCTCGGCGCACATGATGAGGCATTTCGGTGCTTTTTGAGTGTGGTACCCGTCGGGTCGTCCACTCAAGTGAATGTGTGAACATAGTGAACGTCACGACGACTTAAATAGTTTAGGTCGTCTTTTTATATGGAGAAAGAAATGACTCTGCAACGAAGTCTGTTGTATTCGATTTTGATATTCAATTTTTATATGCCTCTTTTTCTGATTGGTATCCTTTTTTCAAATGCCAAACACTCGATTTTTGACGGAGGTATTTTAAGGGGCGGAATTTCAAAAACATGTCAGTCCGTGGATTATGATCCAAGAGTTGGTGGGTACACATGTAATGGCGGAGAAGATTATATTTATGAACCATCTCGCCACCTTTCGTTTTCTGAAGCAACTCTCGAGGATTTGGAAGGGATAAAGAATCTTGCCCCTTTCACGATGTTGCTTGGTATCGGGTTCGGCTTCCATTACTACAAGTCAAATCAGATCAAGACTAATTCTTAAGTAAACAATTATGAGTATAATTGAAAGGATTGCCTCAGTATTCGAGGCCGGATCCGGCGCTGGTACGAAAGCATATTCAGAAGAGCAGATGGAGAAGTTTGCGAAGGATGCGTATCTCTCGGCGAATTTCGCACTGATAATTCCATTACTTATCATGGTTCCTTTTCGCTATGCTCCGCGTGCAAAAATGAGCACGAACATAAAAACGGTAGAAAAAGCCAAGAAGGCGGAAAGGATAGCTGTATACGATCTTTTGATTTGGGGCGGTTTCCTGGTTTATATATTCTCTACAAACTAGGCTTTACCTGAAACAAAAACGGTGTTTTGACTCAAAAATTCAACAAAATAAGACTTCTCACTGTTCGAGCGGTCTTTTTTACATTCCTCTCATGGGTGCGTGACAATTTTTCGTGAAAAAAGGATTTATCTAAAGCCAATCCATGTGTTTACTCAAGTATTTTTGAGTCTTAAAAAGCCAAAAACTACCTTATATGTGGTTTCCTAAACATTCCTAGAGCCGTCTAGATCATTCCGAGAGACACGGAGGACTAAAAGACATAAAAATATATGGCTAGAGGACAAAATCATGTCTCGGGATGAAGTTTGTCTCAAAATATGAGTTCGTAACAATTCTTCGGTTTAAAAGGTTTTAGACAAAACCTTTTATCGTATTTGCTCATGTAATTTTCTTGGAATATACTAATACCAAAACCGCCTTTCGGCGGTCTGGTGTACGAGAGCTTTATTTGCGGAGCCGCTCGCATTCCTTGCAGAGAGGCTTCCCGCCAGTTCCCTGACGAAGATTCTCTCGCTCGATGTTGTTCCCGGTGTTACATTCCGTATTTTCGTGATATACGGGCTGTTTCACTGAGTGCCACGGTGACTTACGCATATGCGTGGTGTGGGGCCGTTCTGCTTACTGGTTAGCCTCAAAACGGTGGACTCGACCAAATTGCCGATTTGATAACATTAGTATAGCAGAATGAAAAGCCTTGTCAAATCATTTTGAAAAGGCTATTATTGCATTATGAAAAATCAGATAGACAAGAACGTTTTTATTGGCTCAAAAATCCGTGAAGCTAGAGAGTCTCAGGGGTTATCCCAGCTTGCGCTTGCCGAGGCTCTCGGCTATGAATCTGCTACGGCAATTTCCTTGATCGAATCAGGTAGCAGGAAACTCCGAGTCGAGGATTTAGAGAAAATATCGAATTTTTTGCATCGAGATATCAAGTTTTTTCTTGGCCAAGAAGAAAAGGCTCCTGATGTGAAATTCGCTTTACGAGCAGACAAGGATTTATCCCAAAAGGATAAAGACTCAATCATGTATTTCATAGAACTTGCTAAGAAAAAGAGGCATGGATGAGATAGTTAATACGGCTCAGAAGGGGGCAGCGCGAAACTTGGCTAGAAAGTTACTTAAGGATGCAAAAATCGTAAATTTACCAGTATCCCTTCAAAAGGTGCTGGATTTTTTGAAGACAAAAACAAATCTTCAGATATATGGTTATGGATTTAGCGAGAAAGTGTCTGGGATGCTTGTCATGATCGGCGATGAGGCAACAATTGGTTTTAACAATACTCAACACTGGCACCGGAGAAGATTCACGATTTCTCATGAAATCGGACACTTGCTTATGGGGCACACCTGTAATCCAGTGGATAAAGGGAGTCCGCAAGAGACCGAGGCGCACCAGTTTGCAGCCGAACTCCTGATGCCATTAGCAAGACTTAAACAAGATTTTAAACAAACCGAAAATCTTGACGAACTATCAAAGAGGTATGCTGTTAGCAAAGAAGCCCTTACTCGTCATTTGATGGAGTGTAGAGTTATTTAATATAAAATTGTATGTCAAAGAGTCTTACTACGGCTGAAGATGTAAAGGAGTGGCTTAAAAGCATTTATGCTGATTTTAACTTTGATATCATCGGATTTGCCACTAAGCAAGGGAAAGTTATTCCTCTCAACCTTGAACCAGGTACGCTAGGTAATGTAATAGAGGGTGTTTTAATTGCACACTTGCATGAAAAGCTCAACGGGAGAAAAGACGCTGCGGCAGTAGAAGGAGGAAATCGGTATTACCCCGATATCGAGTTGTCTGGTTCCTTGTTTGACAACAAGGTAATTGCCTTTGACATTAAGGCAGCACGCCGAAATGAGCGCAATCCAAACAGAACTCAGTCTAGAATAACCCTGTATACTTTTGGGACATATTTGAAGTGTCAGGACAAAAAATTTCCTCAGACCATACGACCTTTTCAGGACTATGCGCATCACCTTGATCTCATTGTTGTTTTTGATGTAAACAACACGGAAAAGAGTGTCACAAACTTTGAAATACTCATTGTAGAACCTTGGAAAGTAGCTTCCAAAACACTATCAAGCGCCACTAGAGATTATGTGGGTGCGGTAATGGAAATTGATAAAATCCGAGAAGAAAAAGGCGGGGTATTTCGAACTCAGAAAGAATTCTACAAGTTTTGGGCAGGAATACCTAGACGAGGAGAAAGGAGGGCTTAAAGCACTTGTTTTTTTATTGCCTCTCCTAAAACCTTGCCAAGGAGACATGGGACAGCATTTCCTATTTGTTTTTGAACAGATCCTTTCTTGCCAACAAAGATGTAATTGTCTGGAAATGTTTGGATTCTTTTTCTTTCCCCAAGTGTTAGTCTGCGGTTATCCCAGTGGAAAGGTCCCACATAAGGTCCTGGCTGGGCTTGAATAGTCCACGATGGTTTATTTGGAGAGAGTTTGAGAAGGAATGACCAATAGCGTGATCTCCATCCAAATAATGGGTTTTTGTGACCCCTTTTCTCTGTGTAATAAAGGTAATTGTCACCTGGAGGAATTTCTGCTAGTAAATGACCCCATTTACCACCAACTTTTAATTCTGTTGGGACTTCCCCTCCCTCTTCTTTTAATCCTTTGAACGCCTCTTTTGCTGTTACATAACAAGGGAGCTCATTTTTGAAAAGAGTATTTTTTTCTCCTTCTTCTGCTGGATCGTGATGAGTCGGCAGTGGAAATTCAATACGGCCAATTCGTGAGCCAAGTATAATCAAACGTTGCCGTATCTGAGGAATGCCATAAGAAGCAGTATTTATAACCTGCCAATTGATTTCATACCCAAGCTGTTTAAAGCCTTCTCGCAAAAGAGTAAAGGCGTCCTGATTGTTTTTATAAGCCAAACCAAAAACGTTTTCCAAAATAAACGCCTTTGGTTTTGAGTCCTTTAATATGCGAATATATTCATGTAGTGTAACAGCTCGTGGATCCTTTAAACCCTTAGATCCATTCCAAAAAGCAGATTTTGAGAACGGCTGACACGGAGGCCCTCCCACCAGTAAATCAACTTCTCCTTTCTTGAGTCCACCATTTTTTAAGATTTCTTGTGAAGTAATTTTTGTTACGTCACCTTCAATGACAGCTGAGTGTTTAAAGTTAGTGCGGAGTGTTTCACAACTATCATGATCAAAATCGAGAGCGACTCTGACATCAAAGCCAGCTTGTTCCAATCCAACATCAAGTCCGCCGGCACCAGAGTACAAGCTAATCACGGTTGGTCTTTCTTTTTTGCCAAGGTTTTTCCTACCCATATCCTTAATGCCAAAACAATACCCAGTATTCTATAGAATACTATTTTTTAGGTGTGTTTTCAATGATTAAACGTGGCAGTCAAATCTTTAACAAAATTGGTTCTAACCGCATTCACTACCCAGCTCCACTAAACTAAAAATCACTCCAACCGGGGTGATTTTTAGTTTGTTGGTGTGAACGGTAGTCGAACGGGCGGAAGCGAGACGAGCTTCCTTTCAGTAGGAAGGAAGCGATGACGAGCGTCGACGGATGCGATCAAATGAGCATTCGGCGCCACCCCGGGCAAAGAGTGAATGAGTGACGACGAATGAACGATGCGGAACTCCCGTTACCTGCTCAATCACTACTCCTGATTTTCTTGAGATAAACTACGATTTTCGGAGTATTTTCTTAGAATTTCATAAATAGCACCCAAGACTTGCTCTTTGACAGCCGGATCGCTTGCCGCTACCCATCGAGCAAAGTTGTAGAGCTGTTGGTTATCAATTTTTAACCACCTCCCATTTTTATAAAGAAAATACAGTAATGCCATGATAGCTATGCGTTTGTTTCCATTTTGAAAGGGATGATCTTTGATTATAAGATAAAACAAAATTGAGCCCTTCCTGTAAATTTTTGGATAGAGCTGTTTTTTATCAAAAGTCTGTCGAGGAGCAGCTAAACAGGCTTCGAGTTTATTTGGATATCTGCTTTGAAAATCAGGAATGGGTTCGTTCCAAGACATTAATTCTTTGGCAAGCGTATGGGCTACATATTCAATTTCAGAAACTGAAAGATACTGCATAACTTATTCTTTGCCAAGGAGCTTGAATGTTTCGCTATATTCTTCCACAGCTTGTTTAACAGCTTGTTCGATTCTTTGCTTGTCCTTCTCGCTAAGATCCCCTATGAGATCGCCGTAGCGAATGAGGTAGTTTCTGCCAATTTTTTTAGCCAAAAGCGACCCGCGTTTAATTCTTTGAAACACCGCAAAACGGCTGACACCCAAAATTTCAGCTACTTGGGCTGTAGAAAGAAGATCTTCTGGTTGGTGGTTTTTTGTACCCATATGTCTAAATGTTAACATATGTGTATAAATAAGTCAATATGTCACATATGTTAAATATACTATAAATTATGTTACATACGAATTTCTTGCTTTAATCTAGTTCTAACCGCATGTACCAGCCAGCTCAGTTAAAAACAGAGCTTATCGGGGCTTTGTTTTTATTATCCTTAAAAATTAGAAGGCGTATTGTGCGATAATTCTCATCTAATAAAAGCAATATATTGCCTTTAATAAGCCAAAAGGTAGCATTTTGGTATTGACAGAATGTAAATTTTGTGCTAGGATATACGGTTAGCTGAAAAAGCTTTCCCGTTATCCCCATGGGGAACACGGCTTATCCCTAAAGACACTCTATGAGTTTGAAGAAGTTTTTGTCACTCGTGATCGTCTTTGTCAGTATTTTTTTGTACGGAGAAAGCGTTGTAGCTTCTGATACAAAGAATATCTCTGAAGAATTGCCTGTAGCGGGAAGCTATAACTTTACGAATGACCCATTTCTTTTGGGATGGACATTCGTACTTGAGAATCAAAAAGAGCTTACTTTTGAAGAAAAGACGCTTGAGCGATGGAAAAAGAAGCAGACAAATTTGTGGAAGAATCTTCCTGAGGGAAAATTTACCATCAACGCTTCTGCTTATACTGCCGCGGCGGATGAGTGTGGAAAAAACGACGGAATTACCGCGTCCGGACTTACAGTAGAAGAGAAACGTACGTTGGCATGCCCGCCAAACTTTCCGTTCGGAACAAAAATTGCTATTGAGGGTATGGGTGAATTTCGTTGTGAGGATCGAGGTGGGGCCATCAAAGGAAATAAAATTGATATATATATGGAAACAAAAAAGGAAGCCTTCGCTTTCGGGCGTCGTAACCTGATTGCTGAAGTTATAAAATAAAAAAAGGAAAATCGTCCCGAGTGATTGGGGCGATTTTTTATTGACGTGAGAAAGGCTATTTGATAGGCTTTAAAGTGCTCGCAGAAAATGGTCCGGTGGCCGATCGGATAGGCACGGGTCTGCAAAACCCTTTATGGCGGTTCGACTCCGCCCCGGACCTCATACAGTTGCCGCGATGGCGGAATGGTATACGCAGAGGACTTAAAATCCTCGGATTGTGAAATCATGCGAGTTCGAGTCTCGCTCGCGGCACAGGAGTAGTTCTTTTTTCAAAAGCAGAGGAGATGTGGCATGAAGATTGTTCTACCGATGGACGGCTTTCTTACAGATACACAGGAAACCCTGCATATTGCTGCGAGAGAGCTGTGTGGCAAGGTGGTTTCTCCGGCAATGTATTTTCACAACGTTGCCCCGGAAATACTTTCTTTCGACGAAAGGGAGAAAATTTTTTCCCTCATTTTGAGTGATCAAAAATGGGGTGTTGAGAAACTTGCGCCAGCAGCAGACGCGAGGTGTTGTTTCAAAAGGCTTTTGGAGAACAATGAAGTAAAAGTCGTTTCCAATCGTCCTTTAGAAATGGAGAAGGCGATTCACTCTTTTTGGCAGGAGCGGTACGGGATAGATATCCCATTTGCCTCAAGAGAGGGGAAGAGGAGAGTCAATCCGCAGATGTACATAGGCGACGACCCGATCATTGTCAGGCGCGCTGTTTCGTGCGATATTCCGCACGTGGTATTCTTGGAGCGACCCTTTTTCAGAGGGACGTTTTTTCCAAGAGAAGCGCACCGTGTTTTTGGCTGGGTGGAGCTTTTACGAAAAATAGATCACTTGTCGTAATCACACAACGCATCGTACAACCAAGGCCCCGCTATTTTGTGGGGCCTTCTTTTTTTATCGTACGGAGTATGGAAGGAATTTTTTTAAAGTCATTGATAAGAGTTTGTCTCATTCCCCCATTATAAAGTGCTGCGGCTGGATGATAGAGGGCGAAGAAAGTTTGTTTGCCGATATCGGGAAGTGGACATTGAAAAAGCTGTCCGTGCATCGATGATATTTTTTTTCCGGGAAGAAAGTGAGTAAGTGCGTGGCGGCCAAGAGTAATGATAATGTGTGGACGGATAAGAGCGATTTCTTCGTGGAGCCATGGAGCACAAGCGACGATTTCTTCCGGCAAAGGATCGCGATTGTTGGGTGGGCGGTATTTGACAATGTTGGTGATATAAACATCCTCTCGTTTGAGACTGATACTCGCGAGCATTTCGGAGAGAAACTTTCCTGCGGCACCGATAAATGGTTTTCCTTGCTCGTCCTCGTTTTTTCCTGGTGCCTCTCCGATAAAGAGAATTTTTGCGCGTATATTCCCATCCCCCAAAACAGCTTGCGTACATTGTTTTCGAAGGTCGCAAGAGCAGTTGGTTATCCAGTGAGCGTTCAATTTTTTAAGAGCGGTACGTTTGTCCATACGAGACACATTATTCTACTTTCCAACCGGTTGTTGTTTCGATGAGACGACCCCTGATTTCGAAACCACTTGCAAGACGATGTCCTCCCCCACCAAATTGATGAGCGATAGCGGAGACATCAGTTTGTTTTTCTTCCGTGGAACGGAGAGATGCGCGAAGAGTGTCTTCGTCGCGTTCGGAAAGCACGAGAGAAAACTTGGCATCAGGAACGGTACTTAAAATAGAAGCGACTTGATAGATGTCTTCTACGGCGGCACCACATTCGAGAGCGTCTTTTTTTGTGATAGCGGTTACTAGCATCCCATTTTTTTCATTGAAACGCGCTTTGTCAAAAGCCTTCCCCCATAAGCGGAGAGCGGTGATATTTTTTTTCGCGAAGATAACTTGAGAGATTTTTGCCAGGGGCGCTCCTCTTTTCATGAGAGCAGAGGCAATTTCCATTACCTGAGAAGAAACGTTGGAATGCTGAAACCCGCCTGTGTCAAAAAGAATACCCATAAGCAAAACCGTGGCGAGAGATTTGGTTATTTTTGCATTCACGGAAACAAGAAAATTGTAGGTTAATTCTGCTGATGAAGAATAGAGAGGATCGATTATGCGAAGATCGCTTGCAAGAGTTATATCTGGATGATGGTCAATAAGAACGATAACTTGTTTTTCTGAAAATTTTGAAATAATTTTTTCAAATCCACGATCGACGCTGTCGCAAGCGATAACGGCGTCATAGCTGGAAAGATTCAGTTGATCCGGATGGAAGAAATCAGCCTCTCCCAAGACACGAAGATTATCCGGAAAAGCGTCAAAACAAGCTATGTCCACATGTTTTCCACAATTTTTGATGTATTCAAAAAGAGCAAGGTTCGCGCCGACGGTGTCAGGATCCGGTCGACTATGAGCAAAAAGAAGCACGCGCTTCGATTGGGCAATAATATAGTTGAGAGTATTAAATTCACTATCGAAGTGCTGCATAATTTTCAACAGGAAGAATCAGGAAAAAGTTTTTTAAGTATTTTTTCCACCACATCGGCTTTTTGTTCTGTTTTATCAAGCTCGAAAGAAATTTTTGGAAGAGGTTTCATATAGAGTTTGGCGTAGAGTGATTTTTGGATACGGGAAAGTTCATTTTTTAATGTTCGTGAAACATAGCCAGTATCTTTTTCCGGAAAAACGCTTACGAAAAAACGCGCATAGCGAAGATCATGCGAAGTAACAACTTTTGTTATCGTGAGAATAACACCTTGCTTCAGAGAAAGTTCACGCTCAAGAATTGTTCCTAAGTGAGAACGGAGAAGATCGTTGATTTTTGTGATACGAAGAGATGACATAATTGAGGGGAATAAATTTTTTGTGCCCCTACCAGGAATCGAACCTAGATCTCCCGCTTAGGACGCGGTAGCTCTATCCATTGAGCTATGGGGGCCGTAAAACGATTGTATAAGGAATATGTCGGCAATTCCTTTTTTATGAAAGGCAAGGAAACACTTTAGCATGCTTCTTGTATATTATCAATAGTCTCGAACAAAGCAAAACCCGTGCGAAACGGGTTTTTTTACAAAGCGCTACTGGTGACAGTACAAGTAGATTTTTTGATGAGTTTTGAGTTTCCTATTGGTGGACCATGCCGGATTCGAACCGGCCACCCCTTCCATGCCATGGAAGTGCTCTACCAAATGAGCTAATGGCCCTCAAGAGACACCTTTGTATCATAGCGATTCTTTATATTTCGTCAATGATGAAAAAACCCTCATAGTTCACAAAAACGCCCGTTTCGTTATAATGAAGTGATGCATGATGGGAAATAATTGACTGAACCGCTGAACGTATGGAAAGTAATGTCATGAAAAAACTTGAGAACCTTGTTTTTTACACACTTCTTTTTTCTTTGCCAATTTCCTTAAGAAAGGTACACCATGATTTTTTTGTGGATAATAGGCGTATATTTAATGAATATACAGATGTATCCACATATTTCTCCGATATTATTGCGGTCATTTTTATAATCGTTGTTATATTAAACAATAAAAATAATGTTTTGTCAATTGAATGGTGGACCAATATGTTTCACGTGAAACATTTGTTTCTCATTATTTTTTTACCATTTTTGATATGTTTTTGGTCATTCTTATCATTTCTTTGGTCTGATAACAAGATTTTAAGTGTATTTGTTTCATTGAAACTTTTTGAGTTTTTTCTAGTATTTGTAGCGATAATTATTTTTATTGTTTCACGTGAAACAATAAAAGAAGAAAATATTGAAAAGAATAATAAATATACTCTCCGTAATATATGTGCAATGTTTCACGTGAAACATTTTTTAAGAGAAAAACAAGAAAATCAGAATGTTTCACGTGAAACATTATCAGAAAACAACCAATTTCTCACTTTTTTAAAGAAAAGTGTAAAGCCTTTTTATTCTTTTATGAGTGAGACGATACAAATGTTTCACGTGAAACATTATATACCAATCTCGAAAACAGAGAGGGTACTAGTCATTTTTATAATAGTAGGCCTTTTTGAAGCAATAATTGCGATAGGTCAATTTTTTCATCAAGGATCGATAGGTATAACCTTTTTACAAGAGAGCATTTTTTCAAAAGAAATGGTCGGTGTAGCAAAAATTGTTTTGTATGAAAATACGCTTGTTCGCTCATACGGAACCTTTCCTCATCCAAATATTCTCGGTGCTTTTTTGGCTATAACAAGCATAATTTCTATATTTTTTGGATTTTTACTTTTTTTAAAGAAATTAAAAATGTTTCACGTGAAACAAAATCAGACTAATTTTTATAAAAATGTTTCACGTGAAACATGTGGACAAGATCAATACCTTGTTGATTTTTCTAGTAATACCGTACAAAAAATAATTCTTTTTATAAAAGGATTTATAAAAATGTTTCACGTGAAACATAATTACGTCTATTTTATTTATTATGCAATTATCTTTTTGCAAATTTTTGCTCTTATTACGACTTTTTCTAAATCAGCACTTATCATGTTTTGTTTTGGGGTCTTATTCCTTTTCGGACAAATATATGCAATGTTTCACGTGAAACATTTTTTAAGAGAAAAACAAGAAAATCAGAATGTTTCACGTGAAACATTATCAGAAAACAACCAATTCCTCACTTTTTTAAAGAAAAGTGTAAAGCCTTTTTATTCTTTTATGAGTGAGACCATACAAATGTTTCACGTGAAACATTTACTAGTAATTTTTTTGGTAATTGTATTCTTTTTTAGTATTGTAAATACAGAGTATTTCATTAAGCAATCAATAAACGAAAGGGTTTTTCTTTTAAAGCCAGTGGGACAAATATTTGAAGAAAATTTCTTTTTAGGTCTTGGTTCTGGGCAATTTGTTTATTTATTACAAGGTTTTTTTGATCAAAAGCTTTTTGATTGGCAATTTCAGCCAGTACATAACCTTTTTTTACTTGTTTTTGTTGAGTTAGGCTTTATCGGTCTCGTGTTATTTTTACTTTTTTGGGTGGGAATTTTTATTTTAAATGTTTCACGTGAAACATCGATTTATAGTTTTTTAAAAGATGTATTTAATGTAAACTTTTTTATTGAAAAGTTTGATAATAAAGAAAATCAAACAGAAAATATGTTTCACGTGAAACAAAATAGATTAATTAATGTAGAAAATGTTTCACGTGAAACATTTATGAAAAAACTATCGGTTACTTTATGGATAATGATTTTTGGTCTTGCTTTATTCGATCATTATTTTTGGGATATTCAACAGGGACAACTGCTTTTCTGGATTTTATGTGGAATTATAGCGGCAACAGCAAGAAAGGATAATATTGACAAATAGCTATTTATATTGTTTAATATTATTCTTTTGTATTCTTCGTATGAAGAAAGAATCTTTTATAAGAAAGGAGTTTTTTAGGGCAATCATTTTAAATTTTTTGCAAAAGAAACGTTTTTTCTTAAAAAGAACTTAAGATATTATATTTTTTAACGAAACGAGCGTAATGAAAACCTACTCTCGTTACTGAGTGAATAACAAGAGGAGGAGGGGTGATGGCTTGTCGCAAAACAGATCAATCAGACGAAAGGAAGATGTATCTTGGTAAAGAAAAGAAAAAGAGACACTTTATTTTTAATGTGATATTGATTATAATGATGGTGAAATGGTAAAAATATTTTTATTGAAAAAGTATTTTGAATAATTGTAATAGTTGGTAAAAAAGAAGACTGGAAAAGAAAATGATGATTCTGGAAAAATGTGCTAGAATAAAATAAAGATACAATGAAATTATGCGAGAAAGCTTGGCCGGATATTTTTCCATAAAAATTTTCGAGCGTGCCACTTTTATTTTTTTTAGTCTCATTTTTTTTAGTGTGGCTTTTTTTGTTTTTGCTGATGATACCTTGAGCACGAAAAATATTTTTCAAGATGCCGATCAGGACGGTTTGAGTAATGAAGAAGAAAAACTTTATGGTACCGATCCTCACAAAAAAGATACTGATGGTGATGGGTATAGCGATGGAGTAGAAATTGAAAGTGGATACAATCCACTCAAGCGGGCACCGGGAGACAAAGTGACGAAAGAAAGCGTGGCGACAGCTGAAGCAAAAGCGACAGCGACGAGTGGTACGGAAAAAGAAAACTTAACAGAAGAGGTTTCCGGAGAGATTGCTCGTTTGGTGAAGCGCTCTCATGAACAAGGAGAAGATATTTCTTTGGAAAAAATTGATATGACGGTAGAAAAGATTTTGAATAGTTCGAATGAAGAAGTGGTGTTGCCGGAAATTGAATTGAAAGATATAAAAATTAAAAAAGTGGCAAAAAGTCTTAAGGAAAAAAAACGAAAAGAAAAAGAGCGTGAGTATGCGGTGGAGTATCTGACAATTATGTCGTACCTTATGGCAAACAATATGCCGCAAACATTTCGGACGAATGAAGATTTGGAAAAAGTACTTTTTTCTCTTTCCGACAATTCTCTTACAGCCGTCTCGCTTGGAAATGCAAAATATATTGACGATTTGTCGCAACGCGGAGAAAAAATGTTGGAAGAGTTGAAAGACGTGGAAGTACCGGAAAAAATGCTTGATGTTCACGTGAAGGCCTTGAAGATGGCTCGGTATGCCGTTGAATTAAAAAAAGATTTTCGTCCGGCGGATGAAGATCCTCTGGGACAGATAGAGGCGCTTTCAAAAATGCAGGGGTTTATTGCTGGCGCGTTCGGATTTGTTGATGAGATAAATAAGAAGTTGGCTGATTATGAGATTGAAGAAATTCCTTTGGATTTATAATTTTTTTCTTGTGAAACAAAAAAAATCTTCATCACGGAAATTTATGGTAACTCGTTTTTTGGTAACGATTGTTTTTGTGTTGGCGTTGTCATTTGCACCTCTGCGGACAGTGAGGGCTGATACATGGGGAGCAAATTTGATTGCGGTTATGGTACAACAGATGATGGAAAGAATACAGAGATCGATAGAGGGGGTCATGCTTGGATCTTTGAAACTTGCCGCGACACAGATGCTTAATAGTCAGGTGGGACAGCTCGTTGGTGGTGCGTCAGTGGGACAAGCGCTTTTTATTACGGACTTCAATGACTTTCTTTATCAGGGACCGAAACAGCGCGCGGAATTGTATATGAATGATTTCTTTACTTTGACAACGCGCGGACAGTCTTCGTCAGCGAATTATGTGGCTGTTGGTGATAGTGGTGGCATCGGTGGAAATTATCAGTCATACCTTGTGTCCGCCGCCAAAGAAGCGACCATAGAAAGTGGCGGTCCAAAGACATATGATCTTGATCAATACACGGCAAATCCGGAAACGATGTTTGCTGAAGGTGATTTTCGAGCGTTTAACGCGTTTTTCTCTAACCCAGCCAACAACCCTTACGGTTATGTGCTTGAGGCCGAGGGAGCGTATCAAGGAAAGCTCGCCATGGAGCGGGAGATAGCCGTTACGAAGGCTCAATCATCCGGGTTTTTGCCTTCTGAACAAAATGGTATGGTGACAACGCCTGCGGCCGCGATTGAAGGATTGGTCACCAGCGTGCAAAATATACCGAATCAAATCATTGCCGCCGCGCAAAATCCCGGAGAACTTCTCTCGGGAGTTATTACCGGTATGGCCAATAAGATGATTAATAATCTCGTGCAAAAGGGTATTGGACAAATTCAGGCTAATATTCAGCGAGAGATAGGCAACGTGACATCACAAATCAACTCTCAGCTTGGTCAGATAAGCTCTATCACTGGTCCGGGTGGGTTGTCGTTGGGTAATTTGCAAAATACGGCCTCCCGTATCAATCCGAGCGGCCCTGTTCCTCCCTCCGCTCTTTCCGGTGTGTGTCGGGGGGCATGCTCAAATGATGGTTGTAGAAGTGACGAGACACAAACGAGCGGCGCGTGTGGCGGATCGGGGTATGTGTGTTGTGTTCCCAGCGGGCAATCAAATTCCAGCGCCGTTCTTTGTCGAGATATCGGTGGTATTTGTGAAAGTGGTGGTTGTGGAAGTGGCGAAACAGAGGCCGATGCCTCTTGTGGGAGCCCGAACTATACTTGTTGTATGCCACCAAAATATTGTCGAGACGTCGGTGGAACATGCGTGAGTCAGGGGCTTGATTGCGACTCTGGTCAAGTAGACAACAGTCTTTCTTGTGGAAGCTCAAGCTATAAATGCTGTCGGTAAACCGAAAAAAAATCTCACCGAGCAGGTGAGATTTTTTATAGGAAACAATAGTGGGCGTATCCTGATTCGAACAGGAGACCTCTACAATGTCAATGTAGCGCTCTAACCAGCTGAGCTATACGCCCTAAATTGAGGGGATTTTTGTTGCGTCGTTTTCGGTCAGCGCCGTTTCTTTTTCCTGAAGAAGAGTTTCTTTGGGAGCGGCAAGGGTTTGGAAAAATACCAACCAGAGAGCATTATAAAAAACAGTAAACCAAAGAAGCGCAAAAAAACTTACAAAAAGAACAACGACGTTTTCATTGAAGGAAGAGAGAATTGCTTGAACAAAAGCGACCGTACCTAGGATAACGAGATTCAGAAAAAAAGTAAAGAGGATGACGACCAAAAAAGAAAAAAGTCCAAAAAGAAAACTTTGCGCCGTGAAGCGAGAAAAAAGACGACCAGCCAATTCTATGCTCGCTCGTAGGCGGATGGAAGAAAAAAGAAAGTAAAAAAGGGTATATTGTTTGATAAAAAATATAACAATGCCGCATAAGAAAAAGACAGGAAGAGAAAGCGCGAGCAAGGAAGAGACGACGGAAGGGTTGTTTTTGGTAGCGATGAAAAGAGGGAGGCTTATAATAATGAAGATGCCTAAAAAAATAAAAAGGAAAAGAGTTTCGAGAAGGAGTGTTTTCCAGCCCGTTTGAACGAGAAGAGAGAATGAGGGAAAGAATTTGTTTTTTGATGTTTTTTCTTGGAAGCGTTTTTTGAGGGCGATAAAAAGATTGCCTCGGCTTACGTGGGTCACAATAAAAAGCGCGCAAAGAGTCCAAAAAAAAGAAAGGGGAGTTTCTTGAAATAATAAGGAAGCGTTTGTTAAGTTTTCTTTAGGAAGAGCATCAAGAAAATTTTTAAAAAGAGATGTTTGGAACATACCCGTGATGGCAAGAACGGTTGCACAGACAAAAGAAAGCGGTTCCGGCGAAGAAACGGTCCAGGCTTTTTTTATTATTTCGACAAAAGGAGGCATAAGAGAGGTGACTACTCTTTTGTTTTCACACCATGAACAATGGTATCAAACTCTTCTTTTTCGATGATTTCTTTCTCGAGTAATGTCGTGGCCAAAAGATCAAGGGTAGCGCGTTTTTCTTTGAGGATGGTCGTGGCTCGTTCAAGGGCGTTTTCTACGAGATGAGTTACTTCCGCATCGATATCTTGAGCGGTTTTTTCGGAGTAGTTTCGCTCCTCATGCATTTCACGACCCAAAAAAACAAGCTCATCTTTTTTTCCGAAGGTGCGTGCGCCGAGACGACTCATCCCATAGCGTGTCACCATATTGCGCGCCATTTGAGTCGCTCGCTCGAGATCGCTTGATGGGCCAGTGGTAATATCATTGAAAATAAATTTTTCACTAGCATAACCACCGAGTAGCATAGCTAATTCATCGAGGAAATATTCGTAGGAATGCAGACTCTTATCTTCGGTGGGTACGGCAAGTGTGTACCCGCCCGCATGACCACGAGAAATTATGGAAACTTTTTGTACGGGATCGGCATGGGGAAGACTCGCGCCGACAAGAGCATGACCGCCTTCATGATAGGCGATAATCTTTTTTTCCTGTTCGCTGATGACACGTCCACGACGCTCCGGACCAAGGATGACTTTTTCGATGGATTCGGCAAGCTCAGACATCCCAATCGTTTTTTTGTTACGGCGGGTAGCGAGAATAGCACCTTCGTTGACGAGATTGGCGAGATCGGCACCAGAAAATCCGGGCGTGCGTTCGGCAAGTACGCGGAGTTTCACGTCGCTATCGAGAGGTTTGTTTTTGGTATGGATGACGAGGATCTGTTCTCGTTCATTGATATCAGGAAGGTCCATGGTGACGCGACGATCAAAACGTCCCGGGCGAAGCAGTGCCGGATCGAGAACGTCTGGTCGGTTGGTAGCGGCAATGACAATAACACTCATATCCGTTTCGAAACCATCCATTTCCACGAGAATTTGGTTGAGGGTTTGTTCTCGCTCATCATGTCCGCCGCCGAGTCCGGCGCCGCGATGACGACCGACCGCATCGATTTCATCGATAAAAACAATGGCGGGGGCGCTCTTTTTAGCTTGTTTAAAAAGGTCTCTGACGCGGCTGGCGCCAACGCCAACAAACATTTCCACGAATTCCGAACCACTGATATTGAAAAAAGGAACTCCCGCTTCTCCGGCTACGGCTTTAGCCATGAGCGTCTTTCCTGTTCCCGGAGGGCCCAAAAGAAGAACTCCTTTTGGAATCTTGGCTCCCATATTGAGAAATTTTTTTGGATGCTTGAGAAACTCAACAACTTCTTCGAGCTCGGTCTTTGTTTCTTGTGCGCCAGCAACATCAGAAAAAAGAATACGCTTTTTTTTATCCTTCGGATCGAGAACGCGCGCTTTGCTCATACCAAAAGAAAGAGCTTGTGAATTGCCTCGTTGAGCCTGCCGCATCATAAACCAGATAAAGGCGGAAATAAGAATGAAGGGAAGAAGAAAGGGCAGGATGGCAGCCATCCAAAAACCAAAGCCGGATTTTTCTTTGATGGTGATGGTGACCTCGTTTAGTTTTTCTTTATTGATCCCGTAATTCGTGAGTGTTTCCGAGAGAGAACTTTCTGATTCTTTGCTGGCTTTTTGTTTCTCTCCGTTTTGGAGTTCGATATCAAGCTCGTTATCACTGATGACAATATTTTTAATTTCGCCTTTATTTATTTCCGTGACAAGCTCGGAAAGAGAAACAAGAGAAGGCTTTTTTTCGGGAGATTGATAAAGAATAATAATGCCCGATAGGAGGAGAAACAAAAGGATGAGAGTGGATAAATTTTTGAGTATTTTTTCCATAAAATCGCTTTAGAGCATGTAATAAACTTATAAATTGAGCAGTGTCACTGTATCACCTCTACAGAGAAATTTCAAGCCGCCAAAAGTCACAACGCGTTGTTTTTTCTTTTCGCTTTTGATGGCGGCGATGATCTCAAAAAGAAGATTTTTGGATGGAACAACTTTTTTTTTCGAGGCTGTTTGGATGATAGAGCGCAGGGTATGTCGCAGGGACGACTCCGAGAGAGAAAGGAGTTCTGTTCGTGAAAGGGTTATCGGTGGTACGAGAGGCATGTGGTAGGAACGAAATCTTTTGGTGAGTTCGTGGTAATCTTCTGCTACGAGGAAGGCTGTTTTTGCTAAACTTTGACGAATGTTTGGTTGAAAATTTTTGGCGAGAAGGGGCAGGAGCGTGTGGCGAATACGATTTCGAAGATAGTGCTCATCGTTGTTACTTTTGTCTTCACGAAAGGAAAGTTTTCTCTCTTTCAGATAAAGAAGAATATCGGCGCGTGATGTTGTGAGGAGCGGCCGAACAAGGAAGTCGTTTTTTGGTTGCATGGATTGTAACCCGGACAATCCGGATCCGCGGAGGAGTCGCAAGAGAATGGTTTCTGCTTGATCGTCTTCATGGTGTGCGATGATGATGCGATCCGCGTTATTTTTTTTTCTTGTTTTTTCAAAAAAATTATAACGGATGACGCGAAGAGCCTCTTCGGATGCTTGGATTTTTTTTGGCGGTGTGTGGATGAAGCACGGGATTTTATAGTGTGCGGCCAGTTTTTGAACAAAACGCTCGTCCTCGTCGGAGTCTTTTCCTCGCAAGCGATAATTCACATGGGCGACGGAAAGGGAAAGACGGTGTTTTTTTTGTAGTGCTGCCAGAATATCGAGAAGACAGCAACTGTCCGGGCCGCTGGAAACACCGATAACAAGCGTCATTCCGTCTTTCCAGAGCGCGTGTTTTGTAACGGTATTTTGGACACGAAGAAGAAGACGCTTGGTAAGCGAAGATCTTTGCTTATTTTTCGTAATGACGATCGATGATAGCCGCGACATTTTTGATGGCCTCTTCGAGTTTTCCTTGCTCATTTTCAATGATGTAGTCATAAAGATGGGTATGAGTGAGCCAATCTTTTGTGTAACGCATTCGTTCGCGAATATACGTTTCTGAAAGATTGTCTCGTCTTCGGATGCGCTCTTCAAGAATAGCAAGCGGAGCATTGATAAAAATAGCGATTATCCCCGGGAAAAGACGCTTAGCCGTCGCCACCCCTTGATACTCGATTTTCCAAATACCCCTTTTTCCAGTGGCGGCGACACGATCGAGTTCTTTTTTTGTGACACCGTAAAGATGGTCGTTATATTGACGGGCGTATTCGACAAAATCTCCAGCCGCAATTTTTTTTTCAAAGGATGTTTTGTCGATGAAGTAATAGGGGTGACCGTTTTTTTCGCCAGGACGCATCGCTCGAGAAGTCGTGGTGACAACTCTTTCGAGAGGAAGAATTTTCTCTAGCCCGTCAATAATGGAGTCTTCGCCGGCACCGGATGGCCCGGAAAGAATAAAGATATTTTTCATAATGAAAGGAAAGTGTTCACGGTCATTATTTTTTTGTGAAAAAGAAAATAGCGCAACCCCTTAACTTAGGCCTCCTTTTTCTTTCCGCTTTCTTTGACGGGGAGCAGACCCATACGGTGACTCTTTGGTTCGATAGAGAGAATTTTCCATGAATAGGTTTCCCCCTCTTTGAAAGTTTCTTCCATTTTTTTACCGGGATAAACCTCTTGGAATTCACTAACATGCGCGAGACCATGAATGTCTTTGTCGAGATAGACGAATGCACCGAAATGATTTATTTTATCAACTTTTCCGGAAACAATGTCTTCCGGTTTGTATTTATCGAGAACAGCATTCCAAGGATCTTCTTTGAGTGCTTTCATGGAAAGCGAAATGCGAGTATCGTCAATACCGATAATTTTTGCTTCAACGTGATCGCCCGTTTTGATCATTTCGCGTGGATCATCGATAAGTTGCCACGCGAGTTCGGAGATATGTACGAGGCCTTCCAGTTTTTCAAACGTCTTTTTCTCATCTTCTTTGACGGGAGGAGCAAATTTTACAAAAGCGCCGAAATCAACAACACCGCTTACTTCTCCGGAGATAACGTCACCGACATGAAGTAGATTGATAAGTTCACGCTCTTTTTCGCTTTGAGCCGCTTTTTCGCTCACGATAAGCTTTTCTGTCTCTCGGTCAGCGTCAAGAATACGAACGGAAACCTCTTGGCCGATGAGTTTTTTCAAGAGATCAAGAATTTTATTTTTGTCACCGTCTTCAACGCGCGGATAGTGTTCATTGGAAAGTTGGGAAACAGGAAGAAATCCCATAATACCATTTATCTCTATCATCAGGCCGCCCTTGTTGGCTTCTACGACTTTGGTAGAGACAACCTCACGATTGGTCAGTTTGTGTTCAATATCGTCCCAAGATTTTTCATAGGAAGCCTCGCGGATGGAAAGTTCGATATAGCCATCCTCGTTTTCGAAATCCATCAGGGTAGCAGTCACCTCAGTTCCTACTTTTAATTTGCCTTCTGGTCCGAGACCATCACGCATTTCTTTACCGAGAACAATACCTGTACCAAGCGGTCCAAGATCGATAAGAGCTGAAGCGGGAGCTACATGTACAACTATTCCATGAACAACGTCGCCGAGATCAGGCACTTCTACGATGTGCTTGGCAAGCAACGCTTCCATGGAAGAAATTTTTTCTTGAGTAGGCATAATGATAAATAATTGAAGCGATCCGCGTATCGCGATTACTGTTTAGAGTGCGGAAACAAAAAAAACACTATAAAGAAGTGTCTGGAAAAATAGTACGAAACGTCAAGAATTGTCTCATTCTTGTATTCAATTGTATTATTTCCAGTTATCTTCCCCTTTAAGAAGGGGTTTTCGGAGTATAGCGTAGGATTTTATTTTTGGCAAGGAGGGAAAAAGATGTTTTTAACGTGACAAAAGGGAAAAAACCTGTTAAAATAGCTATGTTTATAAGTCTTTTTCTATGAATATCCAATATTACGGCGATTTTTGTTTTAAAATAAGCACAAAACCGGCTGGCCGAGCGACAGAAGATGTTGTCTTTTGGACTGATCCGCTCAAAAAAGGAGCGGGTTTGCGTTCGCCACAAGGTCAAGTTGATGTGATTTTCCTTTCGCATGGCGATACGGAAGAGTATAAAGAAGAAACGGTAGTGTTTCATACCCCGGGAGAATATGCCGTTAAAGGGATTTCTGCTCTTGGATTTCCTTCGTATCGGGATGAAAAAAGTGGAGAAAAACATGGTCAAAATACCATTTTTCTTATTGAAAGCGAAGATATTCATTTGTGCTATCTGGGGGCATTGGGACACGATTTATCGCCGGAACTTTTGGACAAACTCAATGGTGTTGATATTCTTTTTATCCCAGTGGGAGGCGCAGACACGCTGCCTCCTAAGGTGGCGGCGGAATTAGTGAGAAAAATTGAACCAAACATCGTTATTCCGATGCACTATAAAATTCCTGGACTTACGTTGTCACTTGAAACGGAAAAAGCTTTTTGTGAGGCGATGGGAAGTTGTCCAAAAGAATCCCTTGCTAAACTGAACCTGAAAAAGAAGGATATAGAGGAGAAAAATTTGGAAGTGGTGCTTTTGGAACGAGGCGCTTAATTTTCTTTGTTTTTTGTTATGTTTGATTCCGTATGGGAAAAAATTGAAAAGATTCGGGAGGAGCCGGAGCACGTAAGGATGCGATATGTTTTAATCTGTCTTTGTGTTTCCATGGCTATTATTTTTGGCATCTGGCTTCTCTCGGTTAAGGAAAATTTTCAAGGTATCGCTCGTGATGTTCCTTCGGTTACAAAAAAAGGGAAAGATGCCTTGTCACAGACTCCCTCAACATCGCTTAATGATCTTTTAGGCAAAGATATTCCTTTGGGGACAACGGAACAAAAAGAAAAAACCGGTACAGAATATTTTAATGAACAATTTCAAGAGCGTACGCAAGAGAAGAATTGAAAGAGATTAATGTTGAAATTATATGCAGGAAAAAACATTTCATGACGGAAAAATTGAAGGACGTTCCATAGCTGACGAAGTGCGTCAATCATATCTTGACTATGCGATGAGCGTCATCGTAGCGCGTGCCCTTCCTGATGTACGTGATGGTTTGAAGCCGGTACATCGTCGCATCCTTTATTCGATGTGGTCTACGGGACTCCGTTCTACGGCGAAATTTCGTAAATCAGCGACGGTGGTTGGTGAGGTGCTCGGAAAATATCATCCACATGGTGATACGGCCGTTTATGATACTATGGTGCGTTTGGCACAAGATTTCTCACTTCGCTATCCACTCGTGTGGGGACAAGGAAACTTTGGCTCAATGGATGGTGATGGCGCCGCCGCGTATCGTTATACCGAGGCCAAGCTTTCTCCTATTGCAGAGGAAATGCTTCTTGATATTGAGAAAGATACCGTAGATTTCGTACCGAATTTTGATGGCGTACATGAAGAGTCAACAGTGTTGCCGGCAAAGCTGCCCCAACTTTTGCTCAATGGCACCGTTGGTATCGCGGTCGGTATGGCGACCAATATCCCGCCACATAATTTGAATGAATTGGTAGACGGTATTTGTCATCTTGTTGATCACCCTGAGGCAAGCGTTGATGATTTGATGCAGTTTATCAAGGGCCCTGATTTTCCGACGGGGGGTATTATTTATAATCAGAAAGATATACGTGAAGCCTATGCTACTGGAAAGGGACCGATTGTTTCTCGAGCGAAAACGGAAATAGTGGAAACAAAGTCCGGGCAATTTCAAATCATTGTGAGTGAAATGACGTACGCGACCAACAAGGCCTCACTTATTATGAAAATCGCTGAATTGGTCAAAGAAGAAAAAATTTCTGGCATTAAAGATTTGCGTGACGAAAGCGATAAAGACGGCGTGCGTATTGTTGTTGATTTGAAAAAGGAAGCGTTTCCTCAAAAGGTACTCAATCAGCTATATCAGATGACGGATTTGCAGAAAAATTTCAACGTCAATATGCTGGCGCTTGTTGATGGTGTTGATCCGCAGATTCTTACTTTGAAAGCGATTCTTGAACATTATATTAAGCACCGAGAAGGAGTCGTCATTCGTCGCACGGAACATGATTTGCGGAAAGCCAAAGACCGAGCGCACATTCTTGAAGGGCTGAAAAAGGCACTTGATCACATTGATAAGATTATTGAGACCATCAAAAAATCTCCGACTAAAGAAGAGGCACATAAAAATTTGATGACCAAGTTTAAGCTTTCCGAGCGTCAAGCCGCGGCCATTTTGGAAATGCGCTTGCAAACGCTTGCCGGATTGGAGCGAAAGAAAATCGAGGATGAACTGGAAGAAAAACTCAAGCTGATTGCTCATTTGGAAGACTTGTTGAAACATCGCAAAAAAATTCTTGCGTTGGTGAAAAGTGAGCTCCTTGAAGTGCGGGATCGTTTTGGTGATGATCGTAAAACACGCGTTGTCAAAACCGGTATTTCAGAGTTCAAGCAAGAAGATCTCATTCCGAATGAAGAAGCCATCATTACACTTACAGAAGATGGTTATATCAAGCGGATGAACCCGGATGGTTATCGGGTACAGAAGCGAGGTGGTAAGGGAGTGATTGGTGCGACAACCAAGGAAGAAGATCGGATTGCTCAGGTGCTTACTATCGAGACGCATGATAATATGATGTTTTTTACAAACACCGGAAAAGTATTTCAGACGAAGGCCTATGAAATTCCTGAGTCGTCTCGTACGGCCAAAGGGCAGGCTATTGTCAATTTCCTTCAGTTATCACAAGAAGAAAAAATTACTGCCGTCATTGCTTTCAAAGCGGGAGATTATAAATACCTCTGCATGGTAACGGCTAATGGTACCGTAAAAAAGACAAAAATTGAAGATTTTGAAAATGTTCGTCGAAGTGGTCTTATTGCCATCACTCTCGATAAAGGTGATGTGCTTGGTTGGGTGCGGCCGACGACCGGTAACGATGAAATGGTGATGACGACGGCTGATGGACAGGCGATTCGTTTCAAGGAATCCGATGTGCGTCCGATGGGACGAAATGCCGCCGGTGTGCGTGGGATGAAGCTGAAAGATGATAAAGACAGAATTGTTGCCATGGGTGTCGTCGCCAAGGAATCCAAAGAAATGGAACTCCTTGTTCTTTCGCAGAACGGTTATGGAAAACGAAGCGTTTTAAAACAATTTAAAGTGCAGAAGCGCGGTGGTTCCGGTATTAAGGCGATGAAGGTGACGCCAAAGACGGGAGATATTGTCGGGGCGCTTATCACCAGCATGGGGGACGTTGAAGATGATCTTATTTTGACATCGGAAAAAGGAACAATCATTCGTATCCCTTTTAAGAGCGTTCCGCTTCTCGGTCGTGTAACACAAGGTGTCCGCGTGATGAAACCGCAGGCGGGGGACAAGGTGGCGGCGTTTACTATTTTGTAATAAAAAATGAAACAGCTTGCTCTCGCAAGCTGTGTTCCTTTCAGGAGACGCTGAGAACCCACACCTTGTTTCCGATTCCCACCCTGAATCGCCCGGAACGTTGCCGGATAACGACCAGTTCCCCGCCGCGTACTTTGTTTCCGTTTATGTTTAACGGAAAACTTGGAACGAGACAGGCTTTGTCGTCTTGAAAATCGACGTCGATATGACCGTTAGGAATCGTATCTTTCGACGTTTGACCGAAAAGCGTCTCCGTTTGGATTCTTTTTACCCCCGAAGGGATATCTTTTACGGTAACGCTTCGACCATTTCTTTGGCCGCGCGCTTTCATTTGTAGTTCCATGCTACCTCCTGGGAAAGTCCGCCTATCGGGACAATACTATTAAAGGGGCAATGTTTTTTTTCGTCAAGTGTTGAAGACAAGAAAATATTCCACAATGATGAATACGGGACAGAGAGAAGAGTATCATGACACTCTTTTTTTTCTTGCATAAAAAAGAATCATGTGGTACAGTGCGAATGTTAATTTTTATAAGGAGCGGATATTGGTTTGTTTGTTGAAAAGCGAATGAACGAGTATCTTGCTGACAAAATAATGCTATGGCATTGACGCATAAGCAAAAGGAAAAAGTGACGGGCGAAGTAAAGCGGCACGAAAAGGATACTGGTTCTCCGGAATATCAGGTCGCTCTTTTTACGGAGCAAATCAAGAAACTGACAACACATTTGAAGAAGAATAAAAAAGACTTTCATTCTCGACGTGGACTTTTGAAAATGGTAGCCAAGCGCAAGAAGCTTCTCGCGTATCTTGAAAAGACAAATGAGAAATCTTATAAAACAATCGTGAAAAAATTGGGGCTAGAATAGCCCCATTTTGTTTGACGAGAGAAAAATATGGCAAAATTTTCAGAGCAAAGGATAGGTGTTTTGGTAGATATTTCCAATCTTTATTATAGCGCGCGTGTTTTGTATGGGAAAAAGGTAAATTTCAAGAATGTTCTTGAGGCGGCTACGGATGACCGAAAGCTGATTCGAGCTATCGCGTATGGTATTACGACTACTGAAGCAACCGAAGAAAAATTTTTTGAGGCACTGGAAAAAAGCGGATATGAGGTAAAAACCAAGGACCTTCAGATTTTTCCTGATGGATCGAAAAAAGGTGATTGGGATGTTGGTATTGCGGTAGATGCGATCAAGATGGCGGCTAAACTTGATGTCGTAGTGATTGTTTCCGGTGATGGTGACTATGTGTCTCTTGTTGAATATATTCAAAATACTCATGGATGCCGTGTCGAAGTGATTGCTTTTGCGGAATCAGCGTCGGCCAAACTTGTCGATATTGCCGATGATTTCACCAATCTTTCCGAGAACAAAAGGCGATTTCTTATTTAAGCGGGAAAGAGAATCAAAAAATCAAGTTTGTTATTGACTGACAGAACGATTTTTTCTTTGACAAAGAGAGGAAAAGAGAGGTAGAGTGGGAACATAACAATTTAATATGGTCTCTTTCTGGTTTATAGGTACACGAGTGCGGCTTTTTGGCCACAATCGCGTGTTTATGAGCTTGATGGAGGCCCGATGCGTGTATGCAAGAGAAGAAATGGTCTCTGCAGCTTGGTGGTCGCGAATTGATCATCGCGACAGGAACGCTTGCCAAACAGGCAAGCGGATCGGTGACGGTTCAGTATGGCGATACCGTTGTACTCGCTACCGCTACCATGAGCAAGGAAATGTCCAAAATAACCGGATATTTCCCTTTAATGGTGGATTATGAAGAGCGATATTATGCTGCTGGGAAAATTAAAGGATCACGATTTATCAAACGTGAGGGACGTCCGTCAGATGATGCCGTCCTTTCTGGTCGTGCGGTAGATCGTACGGTCCGTCCGCTGTTTGATAGTCGGATGCGCAATGAAGTACAGGTGGTGGTGACGACGCTTTCTTATGATGGAGAAAATGATCCGGATCTTGTGGCTATGATTGCTGCCTCGGCGGCGCTTACTCTCTCGGATATCCCATGGAATGGACCTATTGGCGCTGTTCGAGTAGGACTTCAGGGAGAAATGTTTGTTCTGAATCCTTCAAGTGAGGAGCGCGAGGGAAGCGTTCTCGATCTTTTGGTTTCTGGCACCAAAGAAAAGATCAATATGATCGAGTGCGGCGCCAAAGAAATTACTGAGGAACAGATGGGGGCCGCGCTTGAATTTGGTTTTGAGGCGATTCAAAAAATTACAACATTTATTGAAAATATCAGAAAAGAAGCCGGTAAAGAAAAACGCGCTGCCGCAACGCTTCGTGGCTCGGATGCTTTTGAAGCTGATATACGGTCTTTTTGTGAACAATCCGGCTTGGCTGACGCTCTTTATCTTCGTCCGAAACAAGCCATGGAAAGCAAGGTTGCTGAAATCAACGAAACGATTGCCGCGTACGCCAATGAAAAATATCCTGATCAAAAAAATCTTTCCGAACTCCTTTCTATCATTACGGAGGAAGTTTCCGATGAGGCAGTGCATGAAAATATTCTTCATAAGGATGCTCGTCCTGACGGCCGCGGTATAACGGAGATTCGTCCGATTACGTGTAATATTGGTATTCTTCCGCGTACGCATGGCACTGGTCTTTTTACGCGTGGTGAAACACAAGCGCTTACGGTGACAACACTCGGCGCCCCCGGTGATGAAATGGTGGTAGATACAATGGAGGTGGATATGAAGAAACGGTATATGCACTTCTATAATTTCCCCCCGTATTCTGTCGGTGAGGTGCGTCCGATGCGTGGTCCGGGACGACGTGAGATCGGGCATGGAGCACTGGCCGAAAAGGCGCTTGTTCCCGTTCTTCCTTCCAAAGAGGAATTTCCGTATACCATTCTTCTTGTTTCCGAAGTGCTTGAATCTAACGGGTCGTCGTCGATGGCCTCAACGTGCGGTTCGACTCTTTCCCTGATGGATGCCGGAGTGCCAATAAAAAAACCAGTTGCGGGTGTGGCAATGGGCGTCATTACCGGAAAAAATGGGGAATACAAAGTACTTACTGATATTCAGGGTCTTGAAGATCACTATGGTGATATGGATTTCAAAGTGGCTGGCACCAAAGATGGGATTACGGCGATGCAGATGGATGTAAAAATCGATGGTTTGACACCGGAAATGCTAAAAACAGCCCTTGCTCAAGCCAAAGAAGGACGAATGTTTATTATGGGAAAGATGCTTGAAACGATTGCTCAACCACGAGAAACGATGTCGCCGTATGCGCCACGTATTATTACGCTTCACATTAATCCTGAAAAAATCCGTGATGTTATTGGTCCCGGCGGAAAAATGATCAATCAAATTATTGATGAAACGGGAGTTTCTATCGATATTGAGGATGATGGTTCAGTTTTTATCACATCAACTGACGAAACAAGCGCTCAAGAGGCGGTAGCATGGATCAACAACATTACCCGTGAAGTAAAGGCTGGTGAGCTTTTTCAGGGGCGCATCACGAGGATTATGAATTTTGGTGCTTTTGCCGAAGTACTTCCGAATCAGGAAGGACTCATTCATATTTCCGAGTTAGCCGATCATCGCGTTGAGAAAGTGGAGGACGTCGTTCACGTTGGCGATATCGTACCTGTTATAGTCAAGGAGATTGATAGTCAAGGACGCATTAATCTTTCGCATAAGGCGGCCCTGAGAAAAGACGAGGCGAATAAATAATGCGCGAAGAAAAAAATTGGTGTATACTTAAGAGAGAGGAAACTCTCTCTCTTATTTTATTTAGACAATAATAGGAAATATGTCGGAAACAATTTTTTCACAAAAAAAATTTTCCGGGAAAGAGGCGATTGCTCGTGTTGCTGAAATTGGAAAAATGGTGCATACCATGGAGGGTGATTTGGATGAAATAAAAAACGGCAAAGCGGAACCAAAAATGAGCTTTGATGAGAAAAAAGAAGGAGGGACCAACGCGCCCTTCGCGCAGGAGAAAGGAATGAATACCGCGAGTCCTTTTGGAGTGAAAATCGAACAAAACAAAATTCCTGAGGACGGTCTTGTGCAAGGAAATAAGCTTGAAAATGGCCTGAAAGAAATTATCCCCGCTACTCTTACCGTAGAACAACCAAAAAAAAGCAAAAAGTGGCTTTTTCTTTTGTGTGCCATTCTTTTTTTGGCGGGCTCTCTTGGGGCGGCATGGTATTTCTTTTTTGATGGGCGAAGATTTTTTGTTCCGGCCCCTCCTCTTTTGGATGAGATATCAAAGGAAGATCAAGTAAAAGATCCTCTGGAGGTGCCTGAACGAGAAAAGATACCATTTGCTTTAGATAAGCCAAATTATTTATCAATTAATACTGAAACTGCCACACCGGAAAGTATTCTCGCGCTTTTTTTTCAAACCTCTCGACGGGCAAAAGAGGCAGAAATAACAGTGCCCGTGGAGTTTTATATTACTGATCACAATAACAATCCCTTGGCATTCAGTCGTCTCGCTTTTCTTTTGAAATTGAATGTTGACCCGGAGCTTTTGCTTCACCTAGATGAATCTTTTTCATTGTATGTTTTCAATGACGGAGAAGACTTTCGGTTTGGATTTGTTTTTGCTCTTAAAGATTCGGCAGCCGCGTCTACTCTGTTACAAAAAACAGAGAGCTCTCTTCCCCAATTTTTTCAACCGTTTCTTGGCGTGATGATTTCGAAACAGGAAGTTTTTCAATCGAGTGTGTATAAAGAATACACCGTGCGGTACAGCAATCTGGATATAAGCAAAAATATTTCCATTGATTATACGATATACAATAATCGATGGTATGTGGGCACGAGTAAAAATACGTTACGCGCTCTTCTCGATAGAAATCAGGAGTAGTTTAAAATGGCTTGAAAGAAGCATAATAAAAAAGTAAATTACTTTTTTATTCTTGGAAAAAACTGTAAATCGAGAAAATTTTTTTCAAGAAAGAAAAAAAAGCTTTTGCTGAAGGAAGAAGGGGGTTTTGTAATTGACCGAGAGCATTTTTTTTGTTATAATTGATATGTAAGTGTTGAACTTTAACAAATTCCCTTCAAACGTTATTGATAAAATAACTTCTGAATGGTGAAAGAGTTCCCAATCACAATTTCCCCCTAATTGTGACGGGGACTCTTTCACTGTTCAAGTGTTTCGGCAATGTCCGAAGCCGCCCCGCCCTAACACGGGGACCCAAAACAAAAACAAAAGTTCACTTCCGAAAAATAATAAAGCGGAAGAAAAACAAAAAGAAACAAAAAATCGTTCTTTCAAAAAAATCAAAGGCCAAGTGCCAGAGAACGGTGAAGGGAGAAGTAGTTGAAACGTTAGGACAACTGCGAATGGTGCAAGTGCACAAACTACACGAATGCTCAATGGATTACTGATGCTTTCTCACCCGGAGCTAGGTAACCGACATGCGTGTTGGCACATGCAAGTTCGGGCGCTACAGCCAAATATTTATATTATTGGGCGCACGTAGCGCCCGACACCAACAATTTTTTGTTGGGTCGGGTGAAAGAAGGAGAGACTCCCCACGAGGGTGTTTTTTTGTTTTTATAAGGAAAAATCAAATAGACTATTGTTTTTATCTTTTGGTAAAATAAAAGATTTTTGACGTTTTTTTTTATCTTCCCTCCTCCCTTCCCACACCACAGAAAAGTACGGTATACTAAAGAGGTCAAAAACTCTTTCTTTCGTATGCCTTCTTCCTCTTTTCTCCCTTTTCTCTCCTTTCTCTCAAAGATGCTTCTTTGTGGTATTTTTCTCTTGTTTCCTT
>JACPGV010000003.1 GCA_016182385.1 Candidatus Moraniibacteriota bacterium | reverse complement strand
TTTCGCAGCAAATGTTGGAGATGCTTGTGTTGGATCGACAAGTGGAAAATCGGGAAATTGTATTGCTTCTCCGTATCCGGCACAGGTGTGTCTTTCTACAAACGTTGAAGATGCAAGGAATAACAATGAGGCATGCGGTGGTCTTTTTTCAAATTTAAAATGTTGTGCTAATGGTTCAGTCGCGACTGAAAATTCGTGCCCACTCGAACAATGTAAAGGCGCTTGTGCGACTGGAGAAAATCGTGATACTTCAAAAACATGTGCTAGAGGTGGAGATATATGTTGTGTCCCGAATGGATCGGGCGGCGGAGTATGTCCCACTCAACAATGTAAAGGCGCTTGTGCGACTGGAGAAAATCGTGATACTTCAAAAACATGTGCTAGAGGTGGAGATATATGTTGTGTCCCGAATGGATCGGGTGGCAACACGACGAACGTGCAATTTTCCAACCCAATCGGGTATTCATCCGTAGAAGAATTTCTTTCGGGGGTTCTTGGAACGCTTCAAAGTATTATTGTTATTTTGGCACTGGTCTTTATCGTTTTTGGCGCGGTGATGTACGTTATTTCCGGCGGTGATGAGGGTCGGATCAAGATTGCCAAAGGAGCTATTACTGCGGCGATGATCGGTCTGGCAATCGGTTTGGCGGCTCCATCATTCCTCAAAGAAATAGGCACTGTTCTCGGGTGGGGACCGGTTGATAATACCGCGATTGCTCAAGCAAAGACACTAACACAGATTGCCAGTGACGTTTTGACGTTCCTTCTTTCTATCGTCGGCGTCTTGTCTCTCATTATGCTGGTGATCGGTGGTATCGCATATCTCACTGCGGCGGGGGATGAGGGTCGTATCGAGAGTGGAAAAAAGATCGTTTTGTATTCCATTATCGGTATTTTGGTTACGTTTGCTTCGCTTGTGATCGTTGGACAGATTGCTGACTTTTTTGTCTCCGGTCAATAGCGATAAGTGGTGTTTTTATAAAAAGAAAAAGCGGGCACCAATGACTTGATGCCCGCTGTGTGTTTTGTCTCCACCTATTGTCGGTAGAAGACAAAATGCAGGGTAACTGGACTTTTGAGAGTCCAACCCTCTTTTTCCCAGTAGGGTCGTTGGGAGAGAGGTATGTTGAATGCTATCTCCGCGCATCCACCACCTATTTTAACGATGGACCCTATGCGCTTTCCGTTTACAACCAGGCCCCAACGGTACCCTGATTGCACGTACGGAAATTTTTCTCCGGGGATCGTTTGTCCGCCAAGGATCGATCCGATCTCCGAAATTTCCCCATTATTTTTTTTGAGGAAAAATTTCGTATCAGTGACGTCGAAACGCCACTTTCCCGAGGAAAGACCGCAGATCTTTTTTTCGGTAAGGAACTCCTTTCCCGAAAGGGTGACGTCTAGCTTCACCACCCGTGGCCCGGAGTAAGCGACTTCTTCGTCACCTTCCCCATTTTCCCACCCCATTTCGTGAGAAAGGATTTTTATCACCACTCCGATGAGCAGGGCGGCAAAAAGGGTGACAGTCATTAACTTCAACCACGCGTGACCATCCCTTTTTATTATTTTTGAATCCTCTTTTTTTTCTTTTTCACTCATTTCTTACTCCTTTCTCCGCCGTATGTTTTGGGCGGGTTGTTTGGTGGAGATTTTTTCGGCCACCGTATCTTTCGCCGCTATGATGCCGGCGGCTCGCTCGATGGGTTTTGCGCTTCCATCGATGATGATACGCGTGGCTTTTCCGCGCTCAGACTGAACGATAGAAGCGGCCATCTCTGGTGAGAGCCCAGTCCCCTTGAAAACCTCTATGAGACCGGCGACATTTTCCGCCTCTATCCTTTCTGCCTTCGCCTGCTCCTCTTCCTTTGCTTGTTCCGCCTTCATTACCTGCACATTCGTGCGGGCGGCCTCAAGCTTTTCTGGAAGCCTGATATGAGTGACGCGGATTTTTATTATTTCCGTACCCCATTGATCGCGCGTGTACGCGTTTAGGGTTTTTTCTTCGAATCCTTCGATAGAAAGATTCAAAACATTGTGAGGGATGTTTTTCTTTTCTTGCGCAATATCGTTGGAATCGATATCTTGCACTACTATCCGCGTGATACTCTCGACCGCTTCGCTGAGGGCTTTTATTATATTTGATATGTTGAGCGATCGATGAATATTACAGATTTTGTACTGTAACGAAAGGTTTATCGTTACGGGCACATTGTCTTCCGTCAGAACTTCTGTGAGTGGTATATCGAGGGATTGTTCTCTCGTGTCCACCAACTCCATATTCCCTATTGGTTCGGGCCAGTACCAATTCCAACCTTCCCCGTAGATGACAAAAGTTCTCTCTTCGAGGAAAAGCTGGATAGCGCTCCAGCCGACGGGAATTTTTCGAAGCCCCATCCAAAAGAAATAGATCAAACTTGCGGCAAAGCCAACAAGTCCCAGGAGTGTTCCGACTACCGGATGGTATAGCCATCCCATGGTGAGTTTGATGACGATAAAACCTATCATCGCGATCACGATGGAAAATAAAGCACCATGAACATAGGTGCCCATTTTTTCAATTTTGTCCATTTTTACTCCTTGAATTTGGTTGTAAAGGTGCCCGAGACAGGCGAGCCCGTCTTGTTGTTTCCTTAGGCACCGCCTAATTCTGCAACTATCTATTATAGCATAAAAAAGTGAAAATTGCAAGGGTCAGATAGTGGCGAGAAAAAAAGGATTTTTTGCATGAAAAACCCGCCATTTGGGGCGGGATTTCTTTGACAGCAAAATATGGGAAGATGTTTATTTGATTGATTCGACGAATTTTTTGAATACGTCGGGGTTTTCCATAGCCATTTGTGAAAGCACTTTGCGATCAAGCGCGATATTTTTGGTCTTGGCAAGGGCGATAAATTGACGGTACATCATACCATTGAGACGAAGTGCTGTGTTGAGACGGGTAATCCAGAGACTGCGAAACGTGCGTTTTTTGGCGCGACGGTCACGACGAGCATATTTGCCGGCTTTGATGACGGCTTCTTTTGCTTTGGTGAATAAATTTTTTCGTCCCCAACGATAACCTTTAGCGGCTTGGAGAACATTTTTGTGGCGTTTTTTGGTCATGACACCTCTTTTGACTCTTGGCATACGGGTACGTGATAAATGGATAAATGAAAATTACAGAGAATAGGGGAGCGATTTTTTGATGTTTTTTTCGACGGCTGGATAAACGCTGTCATCACGACGTTTGGAGCGAGTCTCGCTTCCCGTCGCGCGAGAATTATAATGATTCTGTCCGGTGGCGCGAGTCTTGATTTTGCCGCTCCCGGTAATCTTGATTTTTTTGATGAGTGATTTTCTGGTTTTAAGTTTCGGCATAGGTGTGTCTTTGATATCTTAACGATTGATTATTCCAAAACGATGAGCGCGTTCCATCCCATCGGGCCGCGTTTCATTTCTTCTTCGAAACGGTGTGGGATACTGATGCTTTGGAGGAACTGTCTCAAATTTTCTTTGGCTTTTTCCTGCATGGCTTTTTCGCGACCGCGGAGAATGATTTCGACGCGGACTTTATTGCCCTTGCTCAAAAATTTTTCCGCTTGCGTTTTTTTGAAAAGGAGATCATGAGTATCTGTGCGGAAACCGATACGGATTCCCTTGGTCTCGACTTTTTTCTGTTTAGCTTTTTGCTGTTGTTCTTGTTTGGCTTGGCGATACTGGAGTTTGCCGAAATCGGTGACTTTGCATACGGGTGGTACGGCAAGTGGCGAGACTTCGACGAGGTCCATTTCGTTCTCTTTCGCCAAAGCAAGAGCGTCGGCAAGAGAAAGCGTTCCGTGATTTTCGCCGTTTTGGTCAATGACAACCACTTCTGACGCGAGAATTTGTTCATTCAACCGCAGGCGTACTTTGACTTGCGCTTTCGGTTTCGGTCGATTGTGACGTCTTCGTCTCATGGGTATGCATTAAAAGTGGAGTTGATGGGAATCGCACCCATGTCCAGAAACGTTTTTTCAAAATAGTCTACAAGCGTAGCGTGCTTTGTATAAATAAAAGAAGTAGAAAGCAAACAAAATCTTCTTTCATTTTTTTCTTTCGCATACGACGTTTGAGCAAAAGAAAAAGAAACGCTCTTGGTCGTCCCGATGATATGGCACCAGAGATTCTTTATCGGGAATCAAGAGTCTGATGGCTCAAGCGATTAAGCGAGAGCAGGAGCGAAAGACGGAGCAAACGCTTGCGCGAATGCGTTCTTTGCTTTGGTGATGAAGTTTGCAGTTATCATCGTGATGGTGAGTTTTTCGACCATGCCACCCTGGTCGGCTTGCGTATTTTGAAAGTACATTCTGTCGAGTCTAGACAACCCCGCCTACACTGCAAACTCTGTTTGCAGAGTATGGCGGGGCTTGCCTTTACCCGCCACACTTCGCTTCGCGATGTGGGCGGGCTAGGCCGCCTCCTTGCGAAACAGTGTACGCGCGATCTTCTAGTGAAGTTCGCTTAAGCGTCGTTTGAGATATTCTCTTCCGAAACCAGTTTTCAGCTGGAGTTCTCTTTTTAAAGCATCTTCTTTTTGAATACATGCTTCATAGTACAAGAGTCGTAAAGGGCAGCGTTTTTGAGTCACTTCAACCCTTCCAGCATTGTGTTCTGTAACACGACGCTTGAGATTATTCGTATATCCAATGTACAACTTCTTGTCTTTGAGACTTTGTAGAACGTAAACGTAATACATAGTCTTAGGATTTCATTGCTCGCTCTACTCTTCTTTTTGCCTCACGTTTGCCGATATCTTGGCGTTTATCGTACGCCTTTTTTCCTTTGCCAACAGCAAACTCCAACTTGACAAGTTGTTTCTTAGTATACAAGCGGATAGGGACTAATGTCAAGCCTTCGGCGCGTGATTTTCCAATCAGAGAGCGGATTTCTCGCTTTCGTAGGAGGAGTTTGCGGGAGCGGGTATCGTCGTGTCGCGTTTCTTTGTGGGCGTGTTGGTATCGGGGGATAAGCGCGTTGGTGAGGTAGAGTTCATTTCCCTTGACGGTAACAAAAGCGCCTTTGAGGCTTGCGTGACCAGTTTTGACTGATTTTACTTCCGATCCGGTCAACACCAAACCCGCCTCGTACCGATCAGAAAGGGCGTAGTCAAAACTGGCACGTTTGTTGGTAGCGATGAGCGTCATACGTATTTTGTACTTGTAATCCTACTGTATCGAAAGAAGAGGATAAAATCAATCCGAAAACTTTTCTTTTTGGCTTTTTTCGGCTACGATGGAGAGTATGAAAGTGATCTTGGAGCAGAAAATACGTGAGGCGATCAGCGCAATACAAGAGGAAGGGGTATTGCCAGTTTTTGATATTCCTGAAATTCATATCGAGCGACCAAAAGATGAGCAGTTCGGAGAGTACACGACGAATATCGCTCTTATGGTTGCCAAAGTGGCGGGAAAAAATCCTCGAGAAATAGCGGAGAAAATCATTGGACAATTAACAAAAAACAATCAACAAGAAAAAATGTTTGAGAAGATAGAAGCGGCGGGACCGGGGCATTTGAATTTTTATCTGTCACAGGGGGTGTTGGGGAGTGTTTTGTCTTCCGTGTTGGAAAAAGGGAAAGATTTTGGCAATCTTGATTTTGGCAGAGGAATAAAAATTAACAACGAGTTTATTTCTGCCAATCCGACCGGACCGCTTCATTTGGGGAATGCGCGTGGAGGATTTTTGGGAGATACGCTTTCGCGCGTGCTTCGTAAAGCGGGGTATGAGGTGACCAATGAATACTATGTCAATGACGCGGGCGAGCAGATCGTAAAATTGGGGCATAGCGTGCTCAAAGACAGTGAAGCGGTTTATGGTGGAGAGTATATTGAGGCACTTCATGAGCAATTGGTAGCAAACAACAAAGAGAAAAATCCGGATGCCTGGGAAGTCGGAAGAACGGCGGCGAATATTGTGTTGGAGCAACATATTAAAAAAACACTCGCGGAAAAAATGAATGTTCCTTTTGAGCTCTTTGTATCTGAAAGGAAAAATATCATTGAAGGAGGATATGTCGATAAGGCGATCGATATGTTGAAAGAGAAAAAAATGGTCTATGAAAATGAAGGAGCGCTTTGGCTTCGGACGACTGATTTTGATGATGATAAGGATCGCGTACTTGTGAAAGGTGACGGCACAAAGACATATTTCGCTTCTGATTGTGGGTATCTTTTGTATAAAATGGAGCGGGGCTTTCAGGTGCTTCTGTTGACGCTTGGCGCGGACCATCATGGGTATGTGGCACGTATGCAAGCGGCGGCGAAAGCTTTGGGTTTCTCGGGAGAGATGAAATTTTTTTTGGTACAACTTGTAAAACTCGTGAAAGACGGACAAGAAGTACGAATGAGCAAACGTGCCGGAAATATCGTGACCATTGATGAATTGATTGAAAGGGTAGGATATGACGTGGCAAGATTTTTTTTCTTGATGTATGCCCCGGAAACACACATGAGTTTTGATCTTGGATTGGCGGAAGAGCATTCTGCCAAAAATCCGGTATTTTACGTGGAGTATGCGCATGCGCGATTGGCCAGTATTCTTCGTAAGGCGGAAGAAGAAGGATACGCGAACGAGGATGGTGACGCGTCTCTCCTTGTTCATCCGAAAGAGCGAGCGCTTCTCAGGGAAATTTCTTTTTTTCCGGAGCTAGTGGAAATGGTGGCGCGAGAATATACGGTACAGAGATTGCCGCAGTACGCTATCCGTCTTGCTGATACACTTCATTCGTTTTATGATACTTGTCGGGTGATTGATGAAAAGGAGCGACCACTCACTCTCGCGCGTCTGAGACTTATCCGATCCGCAAAAATAGTACTCGGAGAGACACTGAATATGATGGGTATTGAGGCGCCGGAAAAAATGTAAAGAAGAGCGAATGCTCGAACAGGATAATTTATAACGAATATATTTGAGAGAGAAGAATGAGGATATGATATTGAAAGCGGAACACAGAAAAAAATATAAAAAAAAACTTGGTTGGGATGAAGAGCTTATTCGTTTTGCGGTAAAAATTGTCGGTTCGGCGGCACTCTTTTTTCTTTTTGCCGTCGGTGTGGATGTGTATCGGTTTTTTTATTGAAAACATCATGGAGCAGATTATTTTTTATCTTGTTCGGCACGGCGAGGCGGAAAATAATGTTCGTTCTATTTTGAGTTCATTACCTGAGGGACGAGAATATCATTTGACGGATAAGGGAAAAGAACAGATTGGAGAAACGGCGGCATTTCTCAAAACAGTGAGTGTGGATGCGCTTTTTTCTTCGCCTGTTTGTCGCGCGCGTGAATCCGCCGCTCTTATTGCTGAAATGATCGGGCGCCCGATGGTGCTTGATGAGCGTTTGTGTGAAACATATTTTGGCGATTTCAACAATCACCCAATGGCGGAATTTCTTAAAAAATATCCCGAGTCGCAATTGCGCATTAGTACCGATCCGAAAGATGGTGTGGAAAGTTATATCGATATGCGGGGGAGATTGACCAGCTTTCTTTCCGATATGCGAGAAAAATACGCGGGGAAAAAAGTAGTGGTTGTTTCACACGGTGATCCGCTCGAACAGCTTCATGGTATTTTGACCAATGAAGCGCCCGGGCGTTCGGCTACTGGCTGGTATCCAAAGAAGGGGAGTTGTACGGAAATGCGATATGATTTTTAAAAAACCGTCCTTTTGAGACGGTTTTTTGTTGGGTGATTATTTTCCGAAAGCGGTTTTCAGTGTTTCACGCAAACGCGCGGAAGTTTCTTTGAAATCGTCAATCGCTTTTTTGCAGATGCTGCCATGCTTTTACAAAAACCGTTTGAGTGATATCTTCGGCGGTTTCGCGATGGCGCGTCTCCATAAATACATAACGATAGAGAGGAGTGAAAAGCGTTTCATACAATTTCGCGAAGGCTTGTTGATCGCCTTGTTTGGCGCGTCGTAGAAGTGAAAAAGAGTCAGTCATAGTATGTATGATGGGGTTTGCATAAAGAAAAACGAATGAGAGTCGAATATGTGACAAAGAGAGCTTCTTTCACGATACGATGGATACTTTTTTGTGACAATCGATTGATTTTTTGCTTTTTTGATGATACAGTGCGGAAGGAGAAGCAATGAAGGGATTTCCGTCGGAGGCGGAAAACATCACCCCGGAGCTCCGAGAAGAACGTCGTCTAGACCAGTAGAACTCGGCGGGTTTGCCCGTAACAGCAGAGAATGAGGCAGGAATCGACAGAACTTCTTTTTTTGAAGTTCGGTGATCGGCTCTTGCGAAGCCAAGGTGGTACCACCCTTCGAGAGTCTCAGGGTCCTTAGCACGGTTTTCGTGTTGAGGATTTTTTTGTTTTTCTACAAACCTATGCTATTCAAAAAAGTCGAATCACAAGTCAGTTTTCCCAAGCTTGAGGAAAAGACTCTTCGGTATTGGGAAGAGCAGAAGATTTTTGAGAAATCGATGAAGAATCGTGAAGGTGCTCCGAAGTACAGTTTCAATGACGGGCCGCCATTTGCCACCGGTTTACCGCACTATGGACACATTGTCGCGAGCGTTATAAAGGATGCAGTGCCGCGCTATTTTACCATGCGTGGCTATCAGGTAGAGCGGAGATGGGGATGGGATTGTCATGGGTTGCCAATCGAAAATATCGCCGAAAAAGAACTTGGTATCAAACAGAAAAGAGACATTGAAACGATGGGGGTTGCGAAGTTTAATGAATTTTGTCGTTCCAAGGTACTCGAATACGCTACGGAATGGGAAAAAGTTATCCCGCGCATTGGACGTTTTGCCGATATGAAAAATGCCTATCGCACCATGGACAAAGAATATATGGAAAGTGTCTGGTGGGTATTCAAGGATCTTTGGGAGAAGGGTCTTATTTATGAAAGCTATCGTTCGATGCACGTTTGTCCACGTTGCGAGACGACTCTTTCCCAGCAGGAAGTAAGCGAAGGTTATCAGGATGTGAAGGATCTTTCTGTCGTAGCGAAATTTGAACTTATTGATGAACCGGGGACATTTGTTTTGGCATGGACGACGACGCCGTGGACGTTGCCGGGAAACGTCGCGCTCGCGGTGGGGAATGATTTGACATATGTGAAGGTTGAATGCGAGGGGGCGCGGTATATAGCGGTACGGGAGAGGTTGAAAGATATTTTTAAGGAAAAAGAATATATTGTTCGTGAAGAATGTTTTGGTAGAGATCTCGTGGGCAAGGCCTATAAACCGATTTTTGATTACTATGCTTCTGATGAATCTCTCGAGAATCGGGAAAATGGATGGAAAATTTATGCCGCCTCTTTTGTCGATCTTTCGGATGGAACAGGAGTGGTGCATATCGCGCCGGCATTTGGTGAGGATGACATGGAACTTGGGAAAAAAGAAAAACTTCCCTTTGTGCAACACGTGAATCTTGATGGCACGATGAAAAAGGAGGTCGCGGATTTTGCCGGGCGTTCGGTCAAGCCGAAGGATGATCCGCAAGCAATGGATGTGCAGATTATTAAACACCTGGCTCAGAAGGGGTTGCTTTTTTCAAAAGAAAAATATCAACATAGTTATCCGCACTGTTGGCGTTGCGATACGCCGCTTCTTAATTACGCGACGTCGTCTTGGTTTGTATCCGTAACAAAGATAAAGGAAGAGATGCTTGAGTGCGCGAAGAGTATCCGGTGGTCACCGGAACATATCAAGGAGGGGCGTTTTGGGAAGTGGCTTCTCGGCGCGCGTGATTGGTCTATTTCTCGTCAGCGATATTGGGCGAGTGTGATGCCTCTTTGGAAATGTACGTGTGGAGAAATTCGTGTTTTTGGTTCTATCGCCGAGCTTGAAGAGGCCAGTGGAAAAAAAGTGGAGGATCTTCATAAACACATTGTCGATGAAATTATGGTGCCGTGCGGAAAGTGCGGGAGCGCGATGAAACGTATCCCGGACGTACTGGATACATGGTTTGATTCCGGCTCGATGCCCTATGCCCAGGAACATTATCCGTTTGGCGACAGAGAACATTTCGACAAGAGTTTTCCGGCTGATTTTATCGCGGAGGGTGTCGACCAGACACGAGCATGGTTTTATTATCAGCATGTTTTGAGTACCGCTCTTAAAAAAAATGTCGCGTTTAAAAATGTTATCGTGAATGGTATTGTGCTTGCCGAGGATGGAAAAAAAATGTCGAAAAAATTAAAAAATTATCCCGATCCGATGATGGTGGTGGAAAAGTATGGTGCCGACGCGCTTCGTTTGTACCTGCTTTCTTCACCGGTAGTGATGGCGGAAAATCTCAATTTTTCTGAACGCGACCTTTCGGAAGTCACGCGCAATGTTTTTCGTATGTTGTGGAATTCGTACGCGTTTTTTACGACTTACGCATCCATTGATGAGTGGCAACCGAAAGAGGGATGCTTACGATCAACGAATCTTTTGGATCGGTGGATTCTTTCGGAGCTTCAGATGCTTATAAAGAATCTCGATCAATCAATGGAGGCCTATGAGCTCAATAGGGCCGCTCGACTATTTGCGCCGTTTATTGATCATCTCTCCAATTGGTATATCCGTCGGTCACGCGATCGTTTTTGGAAATCAGAAGATGACGCCGATAAGGAGCAGGCGTACCAGACGCTCTATGACGTACTCGTGACACTCTCGAAACTTTTGGCGCCGTTTACGCCGTTCATCGCGGAAGAAATTTATCGTGGTCTCACGGGTAACGAATCAGTGCATCTCGCTGATTGGCCGGAAGCAAAGGAAGAATTGATTGACGAAAAACTCAATGAGGATATGCAATCAATTCGTAAAACGGTTACAAACGGTTTAAACTTGAGAACGATTAATAAAGTGAAGGTGAGATATCCTTTGAGTGAGATGATAATAAAATCAAACGGACTTCGAAAAGAGATGTTGGATATTCTTTCGGAGGAGTTAAATGTGAAAAAAGTTTTGGAAACGAAAGAAAATCTTCTTGAAAATGAAAATTGGAAGAGATCTCTCGTTTTACAAACTGGATTGCAAGGCGCTTTTGAAGTGGCAATTAATTTTGAAATAACCGAAGATCTCAGGCTCGAGGGCGAGATGAACGAGATCAATCGCGCTATTCAGGATGGACGCAAGAAGGCGGGCTTTAATGTTGAGGATCGCATTATGCTCGGCTACATTGGCAAGAAAAAGGTTTTTGAGAAATTTGGCGACGAAATCGCGAAGAAGGTGCTCGCTACGGAAGTGAAGAACGAAGACCTTGTCGATGCCGAGTACCGCGAGATAGTCACGATCGAGGGAAAAGAATTTTCGTTTTCACTCAAGCGTCAGTAAGAAAAAAAGAAAGACGAAGAGATTCCTTCGTCTTTAATGATTAAAAAAGTGCTTCTTGTCGATACTTGGCGCAGGTATCGTGGTAGATTTTTTCTGCCTCCGATAGTTTTTTGTTGAACGCGTAAAAGGAAGCGTTCAAAGAAAAGGTGATGCGGAAAGAGGCGGTGCGAGACTGTTTTTCGCAAAAAGCAATGACATCGATAAGACTTTCCAGACGAACCCCGTTTTTCTTTTCCTTTCCTTCCTGGAATTCGTCGTTACCGGTATGTCGGAAAAAAAATCCCGTTGCTCGATGACCCATTTTGTATTCATGATAAAGGTCGAATTGTTGCATAGTGCAATCATCCTGACTATCGACGACACCTTGCGCGTAAGCGAGGGCAAAATGAATGTTGCGATCTTCGAAAAGCGTCTTGATTCCGCCGTTGGGGTCATCTATTTTGACTTTGTACGGGGCATTCTTTCCTTCTTTGGTAATGTGCAACATGGAATCTCCTTTGGATGAGAAATGTTTGATGCTATTCTTCTTCTAGGATACTCTGTAAAAATTGTCAATGGAGATTCGTTATTCTGCCATTATTTTGAAAAAGAAAGAAGTCGGCGAAACTGATCGATTGTATGTTTTGTATACGCGTGAACAGGGGAAGGTGCAGGTCGTAGCGAAAGGCGTGCGGAAGGGTGCGGCAAAATTGGCCGGACAATTGGAAACGCTTATGGAGGGATTGGTGATTATCGAGCGAGGGAGAGGGTCTGGGAGAATTGTTTCCGCGATAGCCGAACTTTCCTTCCCCGGTATTCGTAACGACATGGAGATATTGCGATCCGTATTGGAGACCACGAATATTTTTGAACGCCTCGTTGGATGGGAAGAGCCGGACCAAGAACTTTTTTCTTTGTTGTCTCGATATCTTTTTTTGACAAATCAATTGGCGAAGGAAAAACAACGGGAAAAAATCTCTTTGCTCAGGGAAGGTTTTCTGTTTCAATTATTCGCTCATTTGGGATATGCCATCGAAACAAAAACGTGCGTTGTTTCCGGAAGAAAACTTGCGTCGGGAGAACAGCATTTTTTTAGTCCAAGTGATGGGGGCGTGTTGTCCGGACATCACAGCGCCAATGTTTCGGGAATTATTCCGATAAGTGAGAGCGCTATCAAATGCATACGACTCTTTTTGTCTCATCGTTTGGAATCGCTTGTGCGTATACGCATGACACGAGAAGAAGTGCTTGCTGTCGGCCGTATCACCCGATGTTTTTTGCGTTGGATTGAGGGATGAATGGTTTGTGAGGGAGACGTTTTTTTGTTACAATGAAGGCGTTTGAAACAAATATCAAGAAAAATATGAGTCTTGAAGAACTCAATGAAAAATTGCATGGACGTGATGTGCATCTGGATCGCGGAGAACAGCAAACACCCTTTGATCCCGGTCGAGGCGCGGCCGATACGCGTGTCGAGGAAGGGTTTGCCACCACTGAATCATGGAGAAGTGCCGCCCAGGAAGAAGCGCTTGCCAAAGAACGTCTGTTTGCCGGTGCGAAAAAACGAAAACGTCGCTATTTGATTTTTGCCGTAGTCGGATTGGTAACGGTCATACTTTTGCTCGGCGGGGTTTTTTTGAAAATTCGTTCCATGCTTTTTCAGGAGGAGCGTATCGAAGTTGCTCTTTCGGGGCCACAAAGTGTCGCTTCGGCTGAAGAAACGACGTTTACCATTACCTATGCCAATAAAAATTGGGGAGATCTTCGTGATGTAACGATCGTTTTTTCTTATCCGGACTCATTTCGTTTACAACAAAAAGATGGTCTTTCGCCAAATGGCGCATCGGTGGAGATTCCTTTGGGAACATTGGAAGCGGGTAGTGATGGGAAGACGATCGTGAGCGGGAAGTTTTATGGGTCGAAGGGGGATCTGGTTTATTTGAACGCCGTTTTACGATATACCCCGAAAAGTATCGCCGGGGTATTCGAAAAAAAGGTGCAATTGGGAGTGAACGTTGCGTCTTCGCCGCTCGCTTTGGAAATCACCGCTCCGCTTGAGGTGGCGACCGGACAAGATATCGAGTACGTTATCGACTACGCCAATATGAGCGATACCGCTTTTTCAAACTTACGTTTGAAAATGGAATACCCGGAAGGATTCCGTTTTGTAAGTGCCGAGCCAAGATCATCAGAGGGCGAAACTCTTTGGTATATCGGCAATCTTTCTCCTTATGGCAAAGGGAAGGTGGTCGTGCGCGGAATAATGACCGGTTCCCGAGCGGAGCATAAACGTATTCAGGGGAGATTGGGATATTTCCAGGGCGATGGAAATTTTCTTTCCTATACCGAGCATGAACGACAAACAAAAATAGTGACGTCCCCACTTTTTATTGCGCAAACGATAAATGGTCTGACTGGTTCTACTGTCAACGTTGGTGAAGATTTATCGTATAGTATCAAATATAGAAATGATGGAAACATCGGATTGCGTGACGTTATTGTGACGGTGGAAATTGACTCGGAGATGCTTGAAATGGAGAAGTTGTTACTGCAAAAAGGTTCATACGATGCCGCGAGAAAAATGATTGTATGGAAAGCAGCTGATATTCCCGCCCTTTCTCGTTTGGATCCGGGTGAAGAGGGAGAGATTTCTTTCAAGGTTCCCGTAAAAACGAAACTTCCTTCTGAAAAAAGAAATTTGACTTTGCGGTCTATCGCTAAAATTGACAGTCCCGACGTGCCGACTCCGCTTGGCGCCAACAAGGTGATCGGAAGCAACGCGCTTTATGTCAAACTTCATTCCCCGGTTTCTTTGGAAGCGCACGCGCTCTATAGTGATACGACGTTTCAAAATAGCGGTCCCGTGCCGCCGAAAGTCGGACAAGAAACCACGTATACCGTACGCGTGAAAATTACGAATCCTTTGAATGATGTGAAGCAGGCGCGTGTTTCCTTTGTTCTTCCCGGAGGTATTCGTTATGGAGGAAAATTTTCTCCGAATACAGACACGGTTATTTTCAATGAACGAACCAATGAGCTTTTGTGGGAAATAGGAGCGCTCGCGGCGAATGGAAATGCTTCGCGAGAACTCTTTTTTCAAATACATGTTACCCCCGGCCCGCAACAAGCAAAGTCATCACTTCTTTTGTTGCAAAGTGCGACATTTACCGGAAGAGACCTTTTTACTGATCAGGAAGCACGTGCCGAAGTGAAGGCGGTTGACAATTCTCTGAAACACGACAAAATGTATGCAAACGTGAATGGTACCGTACAAGGGCCAGATGAAGGAACAAACCCTCAATGAAATGGCAACAAAAAAATAAAGGAGAAAAGAGGCGTTATGGGACGCTTTTTACAAGAAAAGGGAGTATCAGTACTCCCTTTTTTATGCCGGACGCGACACGCGCGGCGGTGCGCGGAGTATTACCTCAAGAAATACGATCGGCGGGAATTGAGGCGTTGGTGGTCAATACGTATCATTTGTTTTTACAGCCGGGAGAAACGCTTATCGCGCGGGCTGGCGGGGTGCACCAATTTATGGATTGGGATGGACCGATTCTTTCTGATTCCGGAGGGTATCAAGTATATTCTCTCATTCATCGTCATCCGGAAATGGGGAGGGTTACGGAAGAAGGAGCGGAGTTTAAATCTGTTTTGGATGGATCAAAAAAAATGTTAACACCGGAACGGGCTCTACAAATACAGTTTGATCTTGGCGTTGATATGATGGTTGTTCTTGATGATCCGCGCCCAAACGACGCGCCGGAAAACGAGGTTTTGGCGGCAGTTGATCGGACGACAATGTTCGCTGAGCGATCAAAAAAAGAATATGATCGACAGTGTCAACAACGCGGTTTTACTGAGGCGACTCGTCCGCTTCTTTTTGGTGTTGTTCAGGGAGGAGTTTTTCCCGATTTACGGGAACGATCGGCAAAGGCTCTTTGTGCCATGAGCTTTGATGGATATGGATTCGGCGGCCGACACATCGACGGTGAGGGAAATTTTCTCGAAGATATTGTTTCTCATACGGCATCGCTTTTACCTGATACCGTGCCACGTTTCGCGCTTGGTGTGGGAACACCAAAAGACATCGTTCGTTTTTTTTCCGCCGGATGGGATATGTTTGATTGTGTCATTCCGACACGCGAAGGGCGACACGGACGGTTATTCGTTTGGAAAGATACCCTGACTATTTGGGAGGATGATTTTTATGAAACGATCAATATCACGAATGAACAATATACGGAGGATTTTTCATCGATTGATTCAACGTGTGATTGTGAGTTGTGCACACGGCATACACGCGCTTACTTGAGACATCTTTTTAAGGTGAGTGACCCTCTCGCTTTGCGACTTGCCTCTCTTCATAACGTGCGTTTCTATGCGCGCTTGATGGAAAGGCTTCGTGAAGAAAAAGAAAACACCGCCTGAAAAAAGACGGTGTAAAAAAATGAGGGAATGAGAATGATCAGTAGACGTCTTCTCTCGTCAACCTTTCCCAGACCTCCCTTCTGATGATTTTTGCGGCCTGTACCTTGTAGGCCATCAATGTGACTATTTCAGGGGTCGAGATATATTTAATCACATATCCCTCGTTTAATTTGGTAACGGCGTTATCAAGCGCCGTTCCGATTCTCTGGAAAGGAAAGGCGTTGAACGACCCGCCTTGGAAAAACTTTGCCGCTTCCGGGTCGATTTCCTCGACCACGAAATCAGCTATTTTTTGAATCGTTTCTTTACACACCGCTTGCGCTCTCCGAAGGAGAGCTTCCCCTTCGGCGCGAACTTCCATTTCGTTTACAACGAAACCGGTGGTTTCCATGCACTCCTCCTACTGGTGAGTTGAAAAAAAAGACGTTCAAGGGTATACTTCATCCTTGATTGTCTAAGGAACTGTTTTTGCGTTATACTACGGATGTTTGTTTGTGTCAACAAGAATATTGAATTTTTTGTATGAGTGAAGGAAAAAATATTACGTTGGAAAATCTTGTTTCGTTGTGTAAACGACGGGGATTTGTTTTTCCATCTTCGGAAATCTACGGCGGATTCGCGGCGGTGTATGATTTTGGTCCGTATGGCGCCGAACTTGCCAAAAATATTCGTGAAACATGGTGGAAAGCGATGGTCTATGATCACGAAAATATTGTTGGTTTGGATAGCGCTATTTTTATGCATCCGAAAGTGTGGGAAGCGTCCGGACACGTCGGCGGATTCAGTGACCCGCTTGCTGAATGCAAAGAGTGTCATACGAGAGTGCGTGTTGATCATTTGTTGGAAGAGGCGGGCGTGTTCGCGGATGAAAAAATGAGCGAAGAAGAAATCAATACATTGTTTGACGCGAAGCGAGCGATGATTACCTGTCCCAAGTGTGGAAAACAATGTTTTAGTGAAGCAAAAAAATTTAATTTGCTCGTGAAGTCGAACTTGGGAAGTTTTACCGAAGATTGGACAAAAGAGCCGGCGTATCTTCGTGGAGAAACGTGTCAGGGAATATATATCAATTTTAAAAACGTGATTGATTCCTCTCGTGTCAAGGTTCCTTTTGGTATCGCGCAGATCGGTAAAGCGTTTCGCAATGAAATTACGGCGCGACAGTTTATTTTCCGCAAACGAGAATTCGAGCAGATGGAGATGCAGTACTTTGTTCATCCGGACACCGCGGCGGAGACATATGAGCAATGGCGCGAGAAACGATTTCGTTTTTATACGGATATATTGGGTTTGAAAAAAGAAAATATTCGTTGGCACCAACATGAAAATCTGGTTTTTTACGCCAAGGCGGCGTGGGATATCGAATATCGATACCCATTTGGATTTTGTGAAATGGAGGGTGTTCATAATCGAAGTGACTATGATTTGACGCAACACGCGAAGTTTTCCGGCGTCGATCTTTCGTATCGTGATCCGCAGACGAATGAAAAATATGTTCCTTGGATCGTGGAAACATCGGTTGGTTTGGAGCGGATGTTTCTTGCCGTGCTGACTGACGCGTATACGGAAGAGCCTATCGGTGAAAACGAGATGCGGGTGGTATTGAAGTTTCCGAAAAAACTTGCGCCGGTGAAGATTGCCGTATTCCCTTTATTGAAAAATAAACCGGAACTGGTCGCTCAGGCGCGTGCCATATATGAGACGCTTGCATCAGAGTGGCATTGTGAATTTGATGACAATGGTAACGTGGGTAAACGATATCGTCGGCAAGACGAGATTGGGACACCGTACTGTGTCACTGTTGATTTTGATACCTTGGGACAGGGCGAGAACAAATCTCTCGAAGGTACGGTCACTGTCCGTGATCGCGATACGATGGAACAAATCCGTGTGTCGATAAACGAACTGCAGAAATATTTTTCCGAGAATCTGAAATAGTTTTTATTTTATATGGAACCAACACAAATAGCGATTTTCAAAAAGAAAGAGATTAGAAAAACGTTCCATAACGGCGGGTGGTGGTTTTCGGTGATTGATGTGGTGGAGGCGCTGACGGAGAGCACAAATGCCAGGGATTACTGGTACAGGATGAAAGTGCGTGTGGAGGATGAAGAGGGAATTCAGTTGTCGACAATTTGTCGACAACTGAAACTGAAGGCGTCCGATGGGAAATACTACGAGACCGACTGTGCCGATACCGAAGGGATGTTCCGTATCATCCAGTCTATCCCGTCACCCAAGGCGGAGCCGTTCAAGCGATGGCTGGCTAAGGTAGGTTATGAGCGAGTGCGGGAGATCGAGAATCCGGAACTAGCGACGAAACGTACACGGATGCTCTATAAGCTGAAAGGCTATCCGGAAGACTGGATCGAGAAGCGGATGCGCGGTATTGCGATCCGTGAGGAGTTGACCGATGAATGGCAGAAGCGCGGTGCGAAACACCCGGATGATTATGAGATCCTGACAGCGGAGATATCCAAGGCGACTTTCGGTGTCACGCCGAAAGAATATAAGAAGCTGAAGGGGCTCAAGCGGGAGAATCTGCGCGACCACATGGATGATTTCGAGATCATCTTTACGATGCTCGGGGAGCGGGCGACGACGGAGATCCACCGGACAGAAGATTCGAAAGGGATGAAGAAGCTCTCGGGCGATGCCAAGGCGGGTGGCGCTATCGCCGGCGGGGCGAGGAAAAAGCTCGAAAAACGTCTCGGACGTTCGGTAGTTTCAAAAAAGAATTTCAAGAAGATGAGCAAAAAAAAGATCATGAAAGATGAGAAACGCGGCGTAGTGACAAAAGATTAATTTCCATACATACTCTATACTTGATACGAAATATTAGATACGATATACGAACTATGAAATACAAGAAATATACTTTGAAAAGTGGTTTGCGGGTGATTCTTGCGCCGATGCAGGATACAGAGACGGCGACCGTGATCGTGATGACCGGCGTTGGTTCGCGTTATGAAACGGAAAAAGAGAATGGTCTCGCGCATTTTCTTGAGCACATGTTTTTCAAGGGAACGAAGAGGCGTCCGACGACGCTGGATATTTCCAAGGAACTCGATGCCATCGGCGCGGAATACAATGCCTATACCGGAAAAGATCATACGGCGTATTATGCCAAGGTGGAAGCGCATCATTGGAAAACAGCGCTTGATGTGGTGAGCGATCTTTTTCTTCACGCCACATTGCCGGAGGAGGAAATCGATCGTGAGCGCGGCACTATTTTGCAGGAGATCAACATGTATGAAGACATACCGGCGCGACGCGTGGGTGAGCATTTTGAAAAATTGCTCTATGGTGATCACCCGTTGGGACGGGAAATTTTGGGACCAAAAGAAAATATCAAGTCTTTCAAACGGAAAGACTTTCTCGCTTATCTCAAGCGCGGTTATACGGCGGAAAACGTGGTCGTGGGCGTTGCCGGAAAAATCGATCCGAAGAAAGTAAAAAAAGAAATTGAAAAACATTTTGCCGATATGCGGCGAGGAAAGCGGCCGACGTTTAGGAAAATACGGGAAATGCAAAATGGTCCGGGCGTGTTTCTTCAACAAAAAAAGACCGATCAAACGCACATGATTGTCGGTGTCCGTGCCTATGATATGGAACACAAAGATCGCTTCGCGCTCGCGGTACTTGCCAATATTTTGGGCGGTGGAATGTCGTCACGGCTTTTTATTGAAGTGCGGGAGCGACGTGGATTGGCCTACAGCGTGCATACGAGTATCGATACGTATCATGACGCGGGATATTTGGCGACCCAGTGCGGTGTCGAACATGAGAATCTGGAAAAGACCCTTTCGGTCATTCTTGGAGAGTATAAAAAGATAGCCGGTGAAAAAGTAAGCGAAGAAGAATTGCGTCGAGCCAAAGAAAATATCAAGGGGCATTTCGCGCTTGGTCTTGAGGGTTCGGACGACATTGCGGGATATTTGGTGACGCAAGAAGTTTTGCGACAGAAGATAACTTTGCCGAAAGAGCGAATGAAGGCGATTGATCGGGTAACAGCAGAAGATGTCTTGCGTGTCGCTCGGGATATTTTTATTGGGAAAAAACTTAACGTGGCCATGATCAGTCCGCGAGCGAATCAGAAAAAGATAGAAAAACTTCTTGTGTGAGAGAAGTCGTCACATTGACAAGAGAAAAACGTACAGAGAACACAAATCATTTTTTCGATTTTGAATAGGTAAGTTTTTGAGACGAACAATATGACAACGAATGATCAAGTGGTTGTTGGGACAAAAATCGTTTTACGGTTGGCGTTGTTTGTGGCGGGAGCGTATTTTCTATACCTTATCCGGGATGTGGTGTTGACGGTTCTTTTTGCCGTGTTGGCGGCGACCGCGCTTTCTCCGGCCATTGCTCGTTTGCAGAGTCTTCGTTTGTCGAGGACGGCAGCGGTCATTATCACGTACGCGATTGTTTTTTTTGGTGGTACGACTATTCTTTCTTTTTTTCTCCCATTGTTTTTTTCCGAAGTAAAGGCATTTCTTCTTCATTGGCCGGAATATATCAAACGGCTGGATGTTTTTTTGTCGGGAGCGGAAGCGTATCTCTCTGCCATCGGTATTGATTTTGAGCGGGAGCAATTTTTTCAGAACATTGAACAGGGTATCACTGATGGACTGACAAATATTTTTTCCACCACGGTCAACCTTTTCCAGAGTTTCATTCATGGCATAGGGTTCTTCTTTCTTGCTCTCTATCTTTCTCTTGAGGAAAAAGGGTTGGAGAAATTTTTTCTTTTGCTTACGCCCAAAGAGTATCACGCGCAAGCGCTTTCTATTGCCGCGCGTATGCAGGGCAAGGTGAGTCAGTGGCTTTTCGGGCAATTGCTTTTGATGCTTATCGCGTTCGCGTTGTATTATCTGGGATTATCTTTCCTCGGTATTCCGTACGCGCTCGCCATCGCTTTTTTTGGTGGTATTATGGAAATCGTTCCTTATATCGGCCCGATACTCGCGGCCATCCCGGCTGTTTTTGTGGGGTTGCTTCTTTCTCCAACTCTGGGATTGTTCGTTCTCGTTTTTTATATCATCGCGCATCAGATGGAAGCGCATATCATCGCTCCGCAGGTGATGAAGCGTTCAGCCGGTCTCAATCCCGTAGCGCTCATCATCGCGATACTTATCGGCGCGGAATTGGCCGGTCCCTTGGGGATCATTCTTTCCGTGCCGCTTACGATGATGCTTTCCGTGTTCGTGGAAGATATTTTGGTAAAACGAAAAGATATTGTATGATGGGAACTTTATTTATCGTCGCGACGCCGATCGGCAATTTGGCTGATATGACGCTTCGCGCGCTTGAGACATTAAAGACGGTTGATGCCGTGCTTTGTGAGGATACGCGTGTGACGGCGAAACTTCTCGCGCACTATGAGATCAAAAAGCCGACGATTTCTTGTCATGAACATACGGATGAAAAAAAATTGCATGATATTGTCGCAAGATTGGAGATGGGAGAGCGGTTGGCGTTCGTTTCCGATGCTGGAACACCGGGACTTTCTGATCCAGGCAATAAATTGGTGTCGCTCGCGGTTGCGGCAGGAGTGAATGTCGTGCCAATTCCGGGGGTTTCCGCGCTTACCGCACTGGTGTCGGTCGCTGGTATCGATACGCGTGAATTTTTGTTTCTTGGGTTTCCGCCGCACAAGAAGGGGCGTGAGACGTTTTTCAAAAAAGTGGCGGCGAGCGAAATACCGGTGATATACTACGAGTCCGTCCATCGTGTCGTCAAAAACCTCGAACTTCTCGCGACGCTTGCGTCAGAGAAGAAGGTCGTCATCGGTCGCGAGCTCACCAAGATGTTCGAGGAGATCCGCCGCGGCAGTATCGCGGACATCCTTGCCTATTATGGGGAGAATGATGGTAAAATAAAAGGGGAGTTTGTGATTATCGTTTTTTGAGAAAAGAAAAAGCCCGGGCGCGTTGCGTCGGGCAAAGTGATTCGGGCGGCGGACTTATTTTTGGAAGATGTCCGCCACGAAGTTGAACCAGTCGCCATTGGCGAAGGTGCAGCTTCCGCCGATGGCACAGTCGGCACTGGCTACGGTGTAGCCAAGCGCCACGACAACGATTGCGAGTAAAAACTCGCAACGGCAGACCCATCGAGGCTTCGTTTCCATGACACCTCCTTTTAAAAAAACTATGGAATTTTTATTATACATCTAAAAATCGTAAAAGTCAAGACTAGAATATGATTAAAAGCCTAAATAAGCCATATTATTCTCAAGCGAAGCGAGTGGAAAACGATAGTTTTCCCGAGCGAGCGAGCGGACAAAAAGTACCGGCTTTTTATATTACGACGACGTTGCCTTATGTGAATGGAAAGCCTCATATCGGACATATTTTGGAGTTCGTACAGGCTGACGTCATCGCCCGCGTTAAACGTTTGTCGGGAGAAGATGTTGTTTTTAATACGGGGACCGATGAACATGGTCAGAAGATTCTCGAAAAAGCGAAAGAAGAAGGAATAACGCCACAGGCGTATTGCGATCGGATGGCAAAACATTTTCGTGATGTGAAGAACTCTCTTGATATTAGTTACACGCATTTTATCCGTACAACGGATGAGAATCATATCAGAGCGGCGCAAGAGTTTTGGAAACGATGTTTGGCGGGAGGTGATATTTACAAAAAAGCATACGAGACCAAATATTGTGTCGGGTGTGAGCTCGAGAAGACTGATTCGGATCTTGATCATGGGGTTTGCCCCGATCATCCCAAGATGACACTGCAAAGTATCAAGGAAGAGAATTATTTTTTTCGATTTTCCAAATACGAAAAAGCCTTGCTCGATCTTTATGATGAGCATCCGGATTTTGTCGTGCCGAAAAATCGTCTTGTGGAGATTCGTAATTTTGTCACGCGCGGACTGCAGGATTTCAGCGTGTCGCGGCTTCGGGAAAAAATGCCGTGGGGCATACCGGTACCCGGAGATGATGAACACGTGATGTATGTGTGGTTTGACGCGCTGGTGAATTATATCTCGACCTTGGGATGGCCGAACGAGAAGGAATGTTTTGAAAAATTTTGGCCGGGTGTTCAGATTGCCGGAAAGGATAATTTGCGTCAGCAGTCGGCGATGTGGCAAGCGATGCTTCTCTCCGCAGGGCTTTCGCCATCGCGACAGATTTTGATCCATGGACATATTCTTTCGGCTGGACAAAAAATGTCGAAATCGCTGGGGAATGTCATTTCACCCGATGAGCTTATCGAAAAATTCGGAAAAGATGGAACACGATATGTGCTTCTTTCGGCTGGCAACCTCGAACATGATCCGGATATGACGATGGAACGTCTTACGGAGAAATATAATGCTGATCTGGCAAATGGTTTGGGAAACTTGATTTCACGAGTATTGAAACTCTCCGAAAAAATGGAAAAGCGCAAAGAAAAGAGTAAAGCGGAGGAGAGGGTGTTTCCGGAGGCACTCAGAAAAATAATTGAAGAATACCGTTTTGCCGATGGTTTGGGATGGGTCATGGAACAGGCGCGCGCGGCCAACAAGTATATCGACGAAACCAAACCATGGGAGCTCGTAAAAACTGACGAAGAGAAATTTAACAGAGTGATGACCAAGCTTCTTTCCGATCTTTCTGCTCTGAGTTTTTCTCTGGAACCTTTTTTGCCGGAAACCTCCAAGAAGATTACGCACGCTTTGCAGGATGGGAAAATTGAACCGTTGTTTCAAAGAATACATAAAAAGTAGCGTATGGAAAATCCAAACTTACTTAAAAATTTTCCAGGACTTGGTACGGCTCCGGAGATTTTGGCTACCAAAGAAAGAACAAAAAAAAGAACAGGGGAAAATATCGGGGGGAATTATGAAGCATTGGTGCAGAACTATCTGGATCGTTTGTCTGAATTTGTCGAACACTTGTCCGGCTTTAAGGAGGGGGCTGCCAAAAAAAGAGCTGTGGAAAAAATCAAAAGTATTATTCTTGATAAACAAATTACCCGATATGAAAACATACCGGAGAATTATTGGCGTGAAAAAGATGAGCGGGGGAATAGAGGTTCGTTTTTTAGAGAGATATATGAACAAGGGCTTTCTGGTGATTGGAACGAAATGAGTGAAAAAGAAAAAGAGAAATACAAGAGACAACACGCAGAAGTTCTTATCGAAGATCAAAGAGGTTCTCTCGAGGAGTGGATAGACTATTTCTCAGATAACAATCTTTCTGGTGATATTCCGATGTATTTGAAATACTGGGTGATGAGAAGTATTTTGGGGCTTCAAGAATATGAAAAACCTAAGAATGGGGACGCGAGAGAGGGGAAAAGAGCCCCGGAAGAAACAAAGGCTAACGGACAATTTCCAAGGAGATCAAAAAATTCGCTCAAAAAATTTCCGGATCTTAACGCGGAAGCTCTTCGTTACGTAGTGGAGGCTTTAAGGGGAAAATATGAAGGGAGGGAGCATGAATTCGGGTATGATATTCAAAAAGACGAAAGAACAAGATTTCAACAATACCTGAAGCAGGAAAGTTTCGCCAAGCTGTATGCTTGGGCTATGGAGTCTTTCAATCCTATCCCGGAAGAACTCTTGCCGATAACAGATGGGCAGTGGGTGATGTATCCCCAAGGGTCTGATGTGAATGAAGTGGTAAAAAAGCTCAAAGGGAAAGGGACTGGACTTTGTATTGCTGGCAAAGGCGCGGCTCAAGAGTATCTTTCAGCTGGAAACCTGCATGTATATTATTCCAATGATGAAGAGGGTAATCCTGTTTTTCCTCGTATCGCTCTTCACGCGAAAGGCGACAAAATTGCTGAAATGCGCGGCATCGCCTACAAGCAAAACATTGACCCGTATGTAATTGATATTGCCAGCGCGAAGTGTGCGGAATTTCAAAATGGCAAAGAGTATGAAGAAAAATCCCGGGATATGAAACGACTTACCGAAATAGAGGAAAAAACCAGGAAAAATCAATCCTTAACAAAAGAAGAGCTCAATTTTCTTTATGAGATTGATGGTCCTATAAACTTTTTCGGAATGAGGAAAGACCCCCGCATCGCCGAACTTCGCAAAGATCGGAACGTTGAAGAAGATATGCTCACGATTTTTGAATGCACCAAAGATCAAATCGCTCACGTGCCAAGCGAGATTAATGAAAACACCAAAGCCTATGTGGGACAGCTTGAGCCGGGCATTTTTGGAAAGCTTCCAGATACTCTCGAGCATATCTACACCACATTCCCAGAAAAGAAAATCCGAAGGGAGAGTGTTGAGGTTGGCGGGAAGTCTGCACAGGAACTCATTAGAGAACTTGTAGCTGCTGGTATCAACATCGGAAGCTATGCTCAAAGCATGTTGGAAAACCGAAAAGAGTTTATCCCCACTCCAGAATCTGAAGAAATGACTCTCATTCGGTTAACCGTAGCCGATCTCGGTTTTAGAACCAGTGCCACGATTGAAAAGATTTATGAACGAGCGGCAGACCTTGGGCTGGAACTTGTTCCTCCTGATGCTGGTCCCCACTACCGCTTGAAATATCAAAACCAGCCATTAGGAGAATGGATCTATATGGGAATGAAACAAATTACCGGCTCTGACGGCCGTCCCGGCGTTTTCGGGCTGGTACGCGGCGGTGGCGGTTTGTGGTTGAGCGGCATTTGGGCGAGGCCTGGCGACGAGTGGAGTCCGGACATCGAGTTCGTGTTCCGTCTCCGCAAATCTGAATCTTAGAAAATTAGTTCCTTTGTTTTAATTTTTTTACTTTTGACCCTTAGATTCTTTGATACTTTGGAACTTAGACTTTTAGCGGCGTAGCCGCTTGGCGCGATTTTTATATTTGATTTCTTGTTTTTTTCTTCTTATGATCGATATTCATACGCATTTGTATTGGGAAAGTTATGACGCGGATCGTGATATGGTGGTGAAACGAGCGCGAGAGACCGGCGTGGAAAAGATGATTTGTGTCGGTACGTCCCCAAAAGACATTCAACAGGTGATTGCCCTGATCGAACGGTATGAGGGCGTTTTGGGAAGCGTCGGGTTTCATCCGCACACGTTTGATGATGGCGGGGGGAGTAAACAAGATTTTGATCTTTTGCGAAAGAGCGTCGCGCATCCGAAAGTTGTGGCGATCGGCGAATGCGGACTGGACTATTTCGTCCGCGAAACACCGATAACGGAGGAGATGAAGATTCGTCAAAAAAAAGGTTTTCTCGCGCAGATCGATCTCGCAAAAGAATGTGGACTTCCACTCATCATTCATACGCGTCCATCAGCGGGGACGATGGATGCGTATCAAGAGATGTACGATCTTTTGAAAGCAACACCCGAGAGTTTGGCAGTACTTCACTGCTATCAGGGCGATACGGAGATGACGAAGAAATTTTTGGCACTCCCCGATGTCTATTTTTCTTTTACGGGAAATATTACTTATCCGGTAAAAAAATCCGTGAAAGGGACAAGTAAGGATCCGGCAGAGGTCATACGATTGATACCGCTCGCGCGGATATTCACGGAAACAGATTGTCCGTTTCTTGCTCCTTTGTCACATCGGGGAGAACGGAACGAACCAAGCTATGTTTCGTTTGTCTGGGAAAAACTTGGTGAAATATATGGACAGGACGCTGTGATGATAGAAGAAGTTTTGCGAAAAAACTTTGTGACTGTTTTTGGGGAAAAGGTGTGATATACTGAAAAAGTGATAATAAATGAGAATATTTATGGAAAGAGCAGAAACATGGGGAGAAGCACGAGAGAATGATCATGGGTATGCGCATGGAGAGTATGTGGGGAATGTGGGGCATGCCACACCGTCTTTAGCAAAAAGACCACTGACAACCGAGGAAATTTTTGCTAGGGCTAAAAAAGAGCTTGAGGATAGCATTAGTTCTTTGGAAGAAAGATTGAAAGATAAACGAGCCTATTTTGTGGTATCGAGAGAGAAGAATACCGCTTCGGAAGGGAGATTGACCGCTATGGCAAAGGAGATACAAGCACTGGAGTCGCAACTGGAGAAGAAAAGAGAGGAATATCAAAGACATTTTTCACAGTAATTTGTTTGACGCCTCTTATTTTTTTTGGTACACTGGAAGCGTTTTTTTTGGCGAAAGAATGCTTCTTTTTTATGGGGAGAGAGGGTCTGATTTATTTGAAATAGGTTGTTTTTATGGAAATATCCATTGCCGCGGAAAAACTTTTTGAAATAGCCACGTTTCCTGTTACGAATGCTTTACTGGTTGGATTTTTGGTAAGTGGCATTCTTTTTTTGGTGGCTCGAACTATTGCCTCTCGTATGCGGATGATACCGCGAGGAATGCAGAACATTCTGGAGATCATCTGTGAGGCACTTCTTGATTTGATCGAGAGTGTCACTCGGGATAAAAAACAGGCGAGGACGTTTTTCCCTCTTATCGCGACTATTTTTTTGTTTGTGCTTTTTTCTAACTGGGCGGGGCTTCTTCCCGGATTGGGGACGGTGGGGCTTATTCATGGAGAAGGGGAGTATGCCACGATCATTCCTTTTCTCCGGAGTACGTCCGCTGATCTGAATTTTACTCTCGCGCTTTCGTTGTTTGCCGTGTGCGCGACACAATTTGTCGGCATCGCTGCTTTGGGAGTAGTGAAGTATGGAAAAAAGTTTTTTATTAGCCCCCTTCACAAACCGTATGTTATTGGCACCATGGTGGGGATTCTTGAGCTTGTCAGTGAGGTGGGAAAAATCATTTCTTTTACTTTTCGTTTGTTTGGCAACGTTTTTGCCGGAGAAGTATTGCTCACGGTTATGCTTCATCTCGTGCCGTATTTTTTGCCACTGCCATTTTTGTTCCTGGAAATTTTTGTCGGTTTCATCCAGGCGGTCGTTTTTGCTATGCTGACGCTTGTTTTTATGAAAATGGCAACGATGGAAGTGGAACATTGAGAGAAAACGATTTGTCGAAGAGGAAAAGATGTATCTAGTTGGACAAGAGTAGAAAATCGCTTTATAATAATACATCAGTAATCAATAATTAATTTTTTTAAGAAGTTGTTTTATGGACATGGAAGCAGCAAAGTTAATCGGCGCGGCACTCGCTATGGGTCTTGGTGCCATCGGCCCGGGCATCGGTTTGGGTATCTTGGCGTCAAAAGCGCTTGAAGCGATCGGTCGTAACCCGGAGGCACAATCAAAAGTGCAGACAACAATGATTTTGGCGATTGCCGTGACGGAAGCGGTGGCTATTTATGCCCTCGTTATCGCTTTGATGATTTTGTTTGCTTAGAGGGGAAAACGAAAATAGTATCGTTTGATTTTTTATGGACGTTCTCGCAAAACTTGGTATCGATGGAAAACTTTTGTTGGCACAAGCGGTCAACTTCATTATCCTTCTTTGGGTATTGAAGCGTTTTGCGTACCGACCAATTCTTGATTTTCTTGAACAGCGAACGCAAAGGATCGAACAGGGATTGAAAGATGCCGAAGCGGCTCAAGCGAAACTGGCTGAAATGGAAAAGCAAGAAAAAGAGGTATTGGTTGCCGCTCGCAAAGAAGCACGCGAGCTTCTTGTCGCGGCAGAGGCATCGGCAAAGAAGCGTGATCAGGAACGATTGAGAGAAACAGAAGAACGAGTAAAAAAACTTCTCGCAGAAGCGGAAGCGAAAAGAAACGAAGAGCGAGAGAAGATGCTTGCGGACACAAAAAATGAATTGGCGGAGACGGTTGTTCTGGCGGTGGAAAAAGTGTTGCGTGAGAAAATGGATAGTGCCACGGAGAAAGCGTTTATAGAGAAAAGTGTGCGCTGATCCGTCGTTTCGTTTGGTGGATAGGGAAACTAAGAAGGTTATTGGATATCGACATGAGACTCTCTCTTCGACAATATGCGAATATTTTGCTGGCGCTTGAAAAAGAAGTCGAGCCAAGTAACGCCCAAGAAATGGGAAAAAGTTTTTTGAAGTGGCTTTCTCGTCGTGGTGAAAAAAAATTGTTGCCGCGTATAATGCGTGAAGCGGAAAAGATTTCTAGGGAACGCTCCGGTGAAGTGGCGGTGAGTATTGTCACAAGAGAGAAGAAAGATAAGGCGGAAGAGGAACAGTTGTGGTCATTTGCTTCAAAACTGTTTCCGCAAAAAAAAATCATAGCGCGTTTTGAAACGGATGCAAAAAATATTGGTGGCGTCATGATACAAAGCGAGGAAATCCTTTTTGACGCGAGTCTTTCGCGAAATATGAAAGAATTAAAAAGAACGTTAGTACGATAATGCATAATCATATGTCAAACCCACTTATTGAAGAATTGAAGAAACAAATTGCCGGTTTTCAGTATGAGCCGAAAGCGGAAGCGATCGGTACGGTATTGGAAGTGGGTGATGGCGTGGCGCGCGTGGCGGGATTGTCGAATGTGATGGCGTCGGAAATGGTGGAGTTTGAGAACGGGGTGATAGGCGTGGCGCAAAACTTGGAGGAGGGGGAAGTGGGAGCGATGCTTCTTGGTGATACGGGGGATATTCGTGAAGGGATGACAGTCAAAAGCACCGGCAGTATTCTTTCTGTTCCTGTCGGAAAGCAGACTATCGGACGCGTGTTAAACGCGCTCGGTCAACCGATTGATGGAAAGGGAGATATAAAGGAAGATGCTTTTTATCCGGTCGAGAAAATTGCTCCGGGTGTTATCACTCGCCAGAGTGTCAATCAGCCGCTTCAGACCGGTATCAAGGCGATTGACGCTCTTATTCCTGTCGGTCGTGGTCAACGAGAACTCATTATCGGTGATCGACAGACTGGAAAAACGGCTCTTGCTATTGATGCTATTATCAATCAAAAGGGACAGGATGTTATCTGTATTTATGTGGCGATCGGACAGAAGGAATCAAAAATTGCCCGTATTGTCGCCGAGCTTACCAAGGCGGGCGCGATGGAGTATAGTATCGTCGTCGTCGCGGGAGCGTCTGATCCATCAGCACTTTCTTTTATCGCTCCGTATGCCGGTTGCGCGATGGGGGAATATTTCATGGATCAAGGGAAAGATGTTTTGGTTGTTTATGATGATTTGTCCAAACACGCGGTCGCGTATCGTCAGATATCGCTTATTCTCCGTCGTCCACCGGGACGTGAGGCATATCCGGGCGATGTATTTTATGTTCATTCTCGTTTGTTGGAACGAAGCGCGAAGTTGAATAAAGATTTCGGTGGCGGGTCGCTTACGGCACTACCGATCATCGAGACGCAGGCAGGTGATGTTTCCGCTTATATTCCTACGAATGTTATTTCCATTACCGATGGACAGATTTATCTCGAGACAGATTTGTTTTATAAAGGTATTCGTCCGGCGTTAAACGTCGGTCTTTCGGTGTCACGCGTGGGATCGGCCGCACAGATCAAGGCAATGAAACAGGTTGCCGGAACTTTGCGTCTTGATCTCGCTCAGTTTCGTGAACTGGAAGCGTTCGCGCAGTTTGGTTCTGATTTGGACGAGAAGACACGTACGCTCATCGAACGCGGCCGTCGAGCAACGGAACTTTTGAAACAGCCACAGTATCGGCCTCTCGCGGTTGAAAAAGAAGTAGCGGTGCTTTACGCGCTCACGCGTGGGTATGTGGATGACATTGCTGTTACGGATATGGGTCGCTTTGAACAAGAGTTTCTTTCGTATCTTGAACACGAAGGAAAAGAGGCTCTTGACGCGATCGTGCGTGAGAAGGCGCTCACGGAGGATGTGGAGGGGTTGCTCAAAAAACACATCGACACATTCAAGAAAAATTTTTTGATGGAAACGGAAACACAAACGAAATGAGACGTTAAGAAAAAAAGCATCATGGCAAACGCAAGAGATATCAGGCGAAGAATAAAGGGGGTAAAGTCTACCGGAAAAATTACCCGGGCGATGGAGATGATTTCTGCTGTAAAAATGCGTAAGTCAGTCGCTTCGGTTTTGGCAATCCGTCCTTACGCGAAGCACGCCATCGCGCTTTTGGGTCAATTGAAAAAAGCGACCGGCCAAGAAGGGCATCCTTTGCTTACTGAACGATCGATACAAAAAGAATTGTATGTGGTTATCGGAAGTAATCGTGGTCTTTGCGGAGGATTTAACGCGCAGGTCGCTAAACGAATGCGTTCCGTGCTCAAAGAAGATACGGGTCGTGAGAAGTGTTTTATTACGATTGGAAAAAAAAGTGACGCGATCGTGCGGAGAATGGATGGAAACGGCATCGCTTCATTTCCGGATGTTCTTGCCGCGCCAACCGCTGAATATATGCGTCCAATTGCCAAAATTATCATTGAGGAATTCGAGACAAGACGCGTCGATAGGGTCGTTATGATTTATACTGATTATGTGTCGGTGATGCAACAAGAGGTAAAAGTGCGGGCGCTTTTGCCGGTAACGCTTGAGGACACGAAAAAAGCGCTTCATGAGATGACTGAAAAAGAAGAAGTCTATCGAGAAAGTGATGTCGAATATCTTGTTGAACCAACACCTAAAAAGGTGCTTTGGAAAATGATCCCGCGATTGCTTGAGATGGAACTCTATCATGCCATATTGGAATCGAATGCCTCGCAGGAAGCGGCGCGGATGATGGCCATGCGTAACGCCACCGATGCCGCCAAAGATATGGTTGCCGATTTGACGCTTGCGTATAATCAGGTGCGACAGCAAAAGATTACGCAGGAAATCGCCGAGCTCAGTGCGGGCATGGCAGCCGTTTCGCGCTGATGTAGTTTTATTTGAGTGTCATCCCGGGCTTGATGCGGGATGACAGATAGAGAGTAGTTTCAAATAATAATTCGGGATTTAAAGAGTTGAATCTCGTGAGTTATTTGGAAAAAAGAAGAGTCCTGGCGCAGTTACGACAGGACTTGAGGCAGGAGAATCATCCTTTTTCGTTGTTGGCTTCTGTGTCCAGCCTCCTTTGGGTCGCCCTCGTGAATGAAAAGAAGGTGATGAGCGCGGCGACGGTCAACAAGCCGATGATGGCTAGCATGCCCAGTGCGAAGAAAGAAATCGGAGTAGGCAGGATCCAGAATGAAATCATGATTGCTACGAATGCGAAGGTTGTCCTGTTAAGGAATGAAGAAACCGGTACGGTTCCGACAGTGTCGCCAATATCGCCTAGTGTGACAGATCTTTTTTGCACGGAATTTCTCCTCGGTGGTTGGTAAGAGTACAACCGGTAATGATAGCACAAAAAACAGAAAAAGTCAATCCTACATAATGTAATTCATCAATATTTTCCCTGAAACAAGCCGAAATATGACAAAGAAGGCAGAGAAAAATCTGACAGTCATCCCGAACGTTCGCATCGAGAAACGGATTTTCTGGCTGCGCGGGCAGAAGGTTATGCTTGATGCCGACTTGGCGGAGCTGTATGACGTCGAGGTGAAGGCTTTGAACCAGGCAGTAAAGAGAAATATTGAACGTTTTCCGAAAGACTTTATGTTCCAGTTGACGTTTGAAGAGGCTCAGATGGTCTTGTTTTCAAGGTCACAAAATGTGACCTTGAAGCGCGGAAAGAATATAAAGTATGCCCCGTATGCTTTTACCGAGATGGGAGTCGCGATGCTATCAAGTGTATTGAAGAGCAAACGTGCTATCGCCGTGAATATCCAAATTATGCGCACGTTCGTCCAATTGCGGAATATGCTCGTGACGCATGAGGCTTTGCGCAGGAAGATCGAGACGATGGAACAGAAATATGACAAACGGTTTAAGGTAGTGTTCGATGTTTTACGTCGGCTCCTGAAGGAAGAGCCGGAACCGAAAAAGAAGATAGGATTTGCAGAGAGGAGAAAATGATTTATGATTTTTGAATAGATCCAAGCCACAATTCGTTTTTCAAAAAGTTGAAGGAAGTTGAAGGACGAACAGTAGTTTGGAAAAAAGAAAGCCCCGGCGCGGTTGCGACGAGGCAGGGAGAGGGCGGATATTTCAGGCGGCGAGTACTCGCATCGCCTTTCTGAGCGCTACTGCAGCGAGCGCCCAGAAAAAAAAGAATACAATCGGCCCGAAAATGGAAATAACCCACTCGTCGAGCATGTTTTCTGCCACTTGGGCAAAAATCGCCCAGGGCAGAACCGCCAGTGACAGCCCCAAAAAAATAAGGGCAAGAGGCGTTAATAACCTCATTGTTTCCTCCTCTTGTTAAAAAACATATCTATTATAGCATATAAACACGAAAAAGTCAATAAATTCATTCAAGAAGTAATTTTTCAGGATATTTTTAAGTAAAAAACATTATGGCGAATACAGGAAAACTTATACAAATAATTGGTCCGGTTCTTGATGTGGAATTTTCCGATAACGCGGTACTTCCCAAGGTGTATGATGCTCTTTTGGTCACCATTAAGGACGGTAAACTTGTGGCGGAAGTGCATCAGCATTTGGGTGATAATCGTGTTCGCGCGGTGGCGATGGGCCCTACGGATGGACTCAGGCGCGGTATGGAAGTCATGGCAACTGGCGCGCCGATTTCTGTTCCGGTGGGAAAGGCTGTTCTTGGTCGGATGTTCAACGTTCTCGGTGAACCTATCGATGGAAAACCGGCTAACCAAGACGGAGAGAATGGAGCGGTAAAGAAAAATTCGATTCATCGTGCCGCACCGTCTTTCGATGAACAGTCGACTCGGGCAGAGGTGTTTGAAACTGGTATCAAATCCATTGATCTTATCTGTCCGTTTATGAAGGGTGGCAAAGTAGGTCTTTTTGGTGGCGCTGGTGTCGGAAAGACGGTTGTTATTCAGGAACTTATCAGAAATATCGCATCGGAGCACGGCGGTTATTCGGTGTTTGCCGGTGTCGGTGAGCGCACTCGTGAGGGGAACGATTTGTACCATGAAATGAAAGATTCTGGCGTGCTTGATAAGACCGCGCTCGTGTTTGGTCAGATGAACGAGCCACCGGGATCACGTCAGCGCGTGGCGCTCTCCGCGCTTACTATGGCGGAAGCTTTCCGGGATGATGAAGGGAAAGACGTTCTTTTGTTTATTGATAATATTTTTCGTTTCACCCAAGCCGGTTCAGAGGTATCGGCGCTTCTCGGACGTATTCCAAGCGCTGTCGGATATCAGCCGACATTGGCTGAGGAAATGGGTGGTCTTCAGGAGCGCATCACGTCGACGAAGAATGGCGCTATCACGTCTGTGCAGGCAGTCTATGTGCCGGCTGATGATTTGACCGATCCGGCTCCAGCGACGACATTTGGTCATCTTGATTCGACGGTGGTGCTCAATCGCGCGCTCACGGAGATCGGTATTTATCCGGCGGTTGATCCGCTTGATTCTACTTCCAATATTCTTGACCCGCAAGTGGTGGGGGAACGGCATTATGAGGTGGCTCGTGGTGTGCAACGCATTCTTCAGCGGTATAAAGATTTGCAAGATATTATCGCTATTTTGGGAATGGAAGAATTGTCCGATGAAGACAAACAAACGGTGGCGCGTGCTCGAAAGATTCAGAAGTATTTGTCACAGCCGTTTTTCGTGGCGGAGCAATTTACCGGTGCCTCCGGAAAATACGTGACGCTCGAAGAAACCATTTCCGGTTTTGAGCGTATTCTTTCCGGCGAGCTTGATGATATTCCCGAGCAGGCGTTTTATATGAAAGGGACTATTGAGGAAGTAATTGCCGAAGGAAGAAAGTAAGATATGTCATTGATAACGCTCAAAATCATCACACCGGAGAAAATCGTTGTAGAAGAAACGATTTATCAGGCGACGCTTCCCATTGAGGGGGGTGAGGTTACGCTTCTGCCGGAGCATATTCCGTATATTGGAGCTCTTCGCGCGGGAGAAATTATGTTTCGTCGTGAACAAAATAGTGAACCAGAAAGTTTGGCGACTTCCGGTGGTTTTGTGGAGTTTCATGATGACACAATGGTTATTCTTGCAGATACGGCTGAGCGTGCTGAGGAAATTGATTTGGTGCGAGCAGAAGAAGCAAGAAAACGAGCAGAAGCGATCAAGGAAGAACGTGTGCATATGGATGATGAGGAGTACGCTCGTACGGCGGCGATGATTGAAAAAGAATTGGCGCGGGTGCGAGTCGCTCGTAAACATCATAGCCGAAGAGGTGTTTCCTTTGAGTAGTAGACATTTTTCTTTTAACAGGCTGAGAAGGTCTGTTTTTTCTTGAAAAAAAGCCTTGTTTCAGGTAAGGTAGAAGAGTGATATTTGAGAAACATGTATGGGAAAAAAGAATTATTGTCCGAAGATGATCGAGGCGAAGTGGCAGAAAAAGTGGGAAAAAGATGGCCATCCGAAGTCGAGAGGAAAGAAGGGGAAATATTATATCCTTGATATGTTTCCGTATCCTTCGGGAGATGGTTTGCACGTCGGGCATGTCGAGAATTTTACCGCAACCGATATCTACGCGCGTTTTATGCGTTTTCTTGGATATGAAGTGATTCATCCGATGGGTTGGGATGCGTTTGGACTCCCAGCGGAAAACTTCGCGATTAAAACAGGTATTCATCCCGATAAGAAGACGCGCGAGTCGATTAAGAATTTTACGCGGCAGATCAAATCGATTGGTCTCTCGTATGATTGGCATCGCGAGATCAATACCTCAAGCCCGGAGTACTATCGTTTTACACAGTGGATGTTTCTGTTTTTGTATAAGAATGGTCTCGCGTATAAGAAAAAGGCCAAGGTAAACTGGTGTCCATCCTGCCAGACGGTACTTGCCAATGAGCAGGTGATTGATGGGAAATGTGATCGCTCAGGTGATATCGTGATTCAGAAAGATCTTGAGCAATGGTTCTTCAAAATTACTGATTTTATCGAGAATACCAAAAGTAAAACGGGGAAGAAGATTGCAGGTTTACTCTCTGGGCTCGAAACAATTGATTGGCCAGAGTCCACGAAAGCGGCCCAACGAAATTGGATCGGTCGATCGGAAGGAGCAGAGGTTGTTTTTTGTGTTGTTGATACAGAAGAAGAAATTCGAGTTTTTACGACGAGATTGGATACGATTTTCGGGTGTACGTATGTCGTCATTGCGCCTGAACATTCTTTGCTTGGAACATTGAAATCGACTATCGCCAATTATGCTGAGGTAAAGAAGTACCTTGAGAAGACGAAAAAGAAAACGGATCTTGAGCGAACAGAGTTGAATAAGGAAAAATCCGGTGTCCTGCTCGAAGGTATCGAGGCAGTCAATCCGTTCAATGGTGAGAAGGTGCCGGTGTATGTCGCTGACTATGTGCTCGGCACGTACGGAACTGCTGCGGTGATGGGAGTTCCCGCTCATGACGAGCGCGATTTCGAGTTTGCGAAGAAATATAATTTGCCAATGAGAAAATCTATTGTCCCCATTGGTGGAAAGAACAAAGAAAAATGTTTTACGGAAGACGGGGAAGTTTATGATTCGGGAGAGTTTACTCGTTTGTCGTCCGCTGAAGCGCGGGAAAAGATGGCGGCATGGTTGAAGAAAGAAAAGCTTGGTAGAAAAGTTGTGAATTATCGTCTTCGTGACTGGCTTATTTCTCGTCAGCGGTATTGGGGCGCGCCGATTCCTATCATTTACTGCGATATATGCGGTACGGTACCGGTGCCAGAAAAAGATCTTCCGGTGAAGCTTCCGACAGATGTCGATTTTCGGCCGGATGGTGAGTCCCCACTTGCGCGGTCGAAGTCTTTTCATCAGGTGAAATGCCCCGCGTGTGGTAAGAAAGCACGGCGCGAAAGTGATACCATGGATACTTTTGTTTGCTCAAGCTGGTATTATCTCCGCTATGCCGATCCGAAGAATACAAAACAGTTTGCTTCAAAAAAGGCACTTAAGAGGTATCTGCCGGTAGATTTTTATATGGGTGGAGCGGAACATACGGTACTTCATCTTCTTTACGCGCGTTTTTTTACTAAGGCACTTGCTACCTATGGGTACCTGGATTTTGATGAACCCTTTATGAAACTTCGGCACCAAGGGATGATTCTTGCCGAGGATGGGCAAAAGATGTCGAAATCAAAGGGAAACGTGATCAATCCTGATCAGATAATAGCGGAGTTTGGCGCGGACAGTCTTCGTCTTTACGAAATGTTTATGGGGCCAATAGACGAGATGAAGGTATGGAACACCAAGAGTATTATTGGGCTACGTCGTTTTCTCGAGAAGGTTTGGAATTATTTCAATGATTATATTGAATATAAGAAAAAATATTCCGAAGCGATAGGTGGCGGAGAGAAACAACTTTCTTCTCTTCAGAGGACTATTGAAAAAGTAACGCGGGATATTACTGACCTGAAATTCAATACAGCCATGAGTCAGTTGATGATTTTATTGAACGAGTTAAAGGGTGTTGGTCCGAAGACAGCTGATGAAAAAAATAAAGGTGGTGAGATTTTTTTTGATAAGAAAGAAGATATGGAAAGCATGCTTATTCTTCTCTCTCCATTTGCTCCGCATATAGCCGAAGAAATTTGGGAAAAATTGGGAAACAAAAAATCGATTTTTTTCGCCGAGTGGCCGAAATGTGACAAGAAAAAAATTACCAAAGAAATGATGAAGATTGTTGTACAGGTAAACGGCAAGGTGCGTGCCGTACTCACACTTGCCGCCGAAACGAGCGAAGAAGAGGTTCGGCAGTTGGCGCTTGCCGATCAAAATACCCGGGCCCACATTGCTGGCAAGACTGTTCGGAAGGTGATTTATGTCTCTGGTCGTATCCTTAATATTGTGGCAACGTAAAGAATTTTTAGTAGAGCACACAAAAATGCCCAACCAGATGTATCTTGGTTGGGCGTTTTGGATTTTCGGGCTATTTTTTGTTTTCGAGCTCATCTTTGAAGAACTCGATGGCTGCCCGAGTCGGAGACCAGAATATACGATAAGAACTTCGACCGCGCGTCTGCGCTGGTGGAATAGGGAGTTTTTTATTGGTGACGAGGCCACGTTTGACCAATCTTTTTAGGAATGAGTACAGAGCGCTGTCCGAATATCGCTCCTTTACTTCAAGCGCGATTTCCGGAACGGTTGCTGATTTCAAGATAACGAGTGTGCGCAGTAGGATGACCTCGGTAGGTGGTACGATATTTCCATCGATAAGAGCAGCTCCGTTTTTGGCGTAGGACATGATGAGACTCCTCGTTGGATTGGTAAAGGAACGACTCCTCAGATAGTAATGGAGATATCTCGAAGAGTCAAGCATCTCGTTAAATCTCGCACTCTTTACTTAGAGGTTTAGCCTCTAAGTGGAATAAAGGTTGCGAGAAAGGTCTAAAAGTGCTTTAGAATAGCGAAAATGGTATACTAAGGATGTAATTTTTATGGCTTTTCATATGCAGGTGGTGATGCTAGCAGCCGGAAGAGGAACGCGAATGGGTACGCTTACTGAGAATATTCCCAAGCCGATGCTTGGTCTTTTGGGGCGACCGATGCTTGAGTGGAAACTTGAAATGTTGCCTGGGGCGATCGATGAAGTCATTCTTGTTGTTGGATATCTTGGTGAACAGATTGAAAATTATTTTGGCGCGGAATGGAAAGGAAAAAAAATTCATTATGTTCGGCAGGAAAAACTTGATGGGACCGGCGGTGCTATAACACTGGTGAAAGATTTACTTGCGGGTCCGGCGCTTGTCATGATGGGAGATGATTTGTATCGCTCGGAAGATCTTGAGGATCTTTTACAGGAAGATGTTGCCGTATTAGGGCTTGAGGTAGATGATGCGGAACTATACGGATTGCTTGAGACTGATAACGACGGAAGATTGTATAAAATTACCGAACGACCTCATCAGAAAAAAACTGGATTGGTAAATACCGGGGCGTATGTCGTATCATCGCGTTTTTTTGAGTACCCGCTTGTGCCAATCAGTGAAACGGAATATGGACTGCCTCAGACGCTTGCTCTTCTCGCGAAGGATATACCGGTCAAAGTATTGAGAGCCCGCGCGTGGCAGCCGGTCGGGAAACCGGAAGATATTGTTTTAGGAGAGGAGTTTTTGAAAAAGTATAGAAATACGTTTTGATATTAACCAACTCTACTTTTCTTGCAATTGCAAGAAAAGTAGAGTTGGTAAAAAAAGAGGAATTTCGTGATAGGAAAGCGTGATATGAAAATATTTTTTGATTTTGATGATTTTTTTTTAAGAACGGAAAATGATCTTGTAAAGGATTTTTTTCAATTTCTCGCATCCCTTACGGGCGCGACGGAAGAAGAAATTTTTCAAACATACAAGCGATTTTCTGGCGCTCATTTTTCAAAAGGGATACCGTATTCGTTTGAGCAGCATATCGAGTTTCTTTTGAATGTACGAAGTTTTGATTCAAAAAACGTGAAAGAAAAGGCGCGCGTATTTTTTGTCGATCTTAAAAAATATGTTTTTGAAGGGACGGTAGATTTTTTGAAAAATTTTAGAAAGGAAGATATTTATTTACTCACTTATGGAGAAGACTCTTTTCAAAATTTAAAGGTGGATGGATCGGGATTGAGAAAATTTTTTTGTGATGTTATTGTTGTGCAGGGGAGTAAGCCCGAAGTGATTGAACAGAGAGTGGCGCGAGATCATTTTTTATCAGATGAAACAGTGGTATTTGCGGATAATCGTTGTGGTCATTTCACGGGAGCAAGGGAACGCGGTATCGTTACCATACATTTGAGGCGGTCGACGGATAAGTACAGTAAAGATCCGTGCGAAGGATGCCGGTACAGAGTGGAAAATTTTGATGAACTATTGCAAGTTTTGAAAAATATTTGAGTAGGTATTTGTTGTTTTTGTAAAAATTTTTATATTGTAACATTACCAGTATGTGCGGTATTGTAGGATATTTTGGAAAAAAATCAGCACAAGAATTCTTGTTGGGTGGATTGAATTGTTTGGAATATCGGGGATATGATTCGGCGGGAATGGCTATTATATTGGAACAGGTGAATGGAAAAAAACGAAAAAAAATAGTCATTACGCGAGCGGCGGGAAAAGTGATGAATTTGGAACGGAAACGAAAAGCGCATCTCGATGGATTTGTCGGCATCGCCCATACACGGTGGGCGACACATGGAAAGCCGTCTGAGAAAAATGCGCATCCGCATACCGATTGTACCGATACTCTCGCTGTTGTTCATAATGGGATTATTGAGAATTATCATGAATTAAAAAGAGCCCTCGAAAAAAAAGGACATCGTTTTCGTTCGGAAACAGACACGGAGGTTATTGCGCACTTATTGGAAGAAGAGTTGCAGCAGAAAGAAAAATCGGCACATATTTTTGAAGAGGCGTTTGTAAGAATGCTCCGACGATTGCGTGGGGCTTATGGTATCGTCGTTTTGTCTCAAGATTTTCCTGAGATGATGCTTGCAGCACGTCTCTCTAGCCCGCTTGTACTTGGCATTGGTTCGGATGAATATTTTGTTGCTTCTGATGTGGCGGCTCTTGGCGAGAAAGTGAAGCGCGTTGTCTATCTTGATGACCATGAGATCGCCGTCATACGTAACGATGGATATACCGTGAAAACACTTGCTCAAAAAGAACAAAAGAAAGAAGAGTGTCTTCCTGAGAAAAACATGACAGCTGTTCAGCGTGGAGGGTTTGCTCATTTTATGCTGAAAGAAATTTTTGAACAACCGAAAGTAATAACAGATGTTTTGCGCGGCAGAGTGTCCTTGAAAGAGTTTGCGGTGCATCTCGGAGGGCTACAGTCGGTAGAAAAACGCTTACGATCGATTCGTCGGATTTTTATTGTTGCTTGCGGGACATCATATCATTCCGGAATTTTTGGAAAATATATTCTTGAAGAATTGGTCGGTATCCCGACAGAGGTAGAGGTGGCGTCAGAGTTTCGTTATCGTGAAATGACGCTTGACGCGAAAACGGCCGTTCTCGTTCTTTCACAGTCCGGCGAAACGGCGGATACGCTTGCTGCCGTGCGAAAGGCTAAAGAAAAAGGAGCGCTTACTTTGGGTATAGTGAATGTTGTTGGGTCAAGTATCGCCAGAGAGGCCGATGCTGGTATATATTGTCACGCGGGTCCGGAAATTTCTGTCGCGTCGACAAAGGCATATACGGCACAGTTGATTGTTCTGATTTTATTTACTCTGTATCTTGGCGAAAAAAATGGTTTAGCAGTGAGCGTTAGAAAAAAAATTATTAAAGAGTTATTGGCGCTTCCCCAAAAAATGGAATCGGTATTGCGACAATCCAAAGAGATAAAAAAAATAGCAAAAAAATACGCGCACTCGTCACAGTATGTGTATCTGGGAAGAAAGTATAATTTTTCCAATGCTCTTGAGGGGGCGTTAAAAATTAAGGAGATTGCTTATGTTTCCGCCCAAGGATATCCGACGGGAGAGATGAAACACGGACCGATCGCTCTTGTTGATGAGTCGGTACTTACGATAATGATGATTCCCAAAGATAGCGTCTACGAGAAAAATGTCAGTGGCGCGGAAGAAATTCTCGCGCGAGGTGGCAACGTGTGGGCCTTGGTTACCGAGGGGGATGATATTTTTGCAAAAAAGGTGAAGGAGAAGGTTTTTCTTCCTAAAACATTGGAAATATTTTCACCGATACTTTCGGTCATTCCACTACAGCTTTTTGCGTATTATATTGCCGTAGAGCGCGGGTATGATGTCGATCGACCGCGAAATCTGGCAAAATCGGTGACGGTTGAGTAGAGAAGGGAAAGATGGTACAATGATTTCATTCTTTTTTATTTTGTATGCGCACCACTATTACTGAATATTTGAAACTTGATCGCCCGCTTATTATTTTCGATCTTGAAACGACCGGTCTTTTGATCGGTGAGGATAAGATTATCGAAATAGCGTACGAAAAAATATCCCCTAATGGCGATATTGTGGCTTATTGTCAACGTGTTCACCCTGGACGATCGATTCCGGAAGAGGCAAGTCGGATCAATGGTATTTTTGATAATGATGTCAAAGAAAGTCCGAGTTTTGCCAAACTCTCTTATGAATTGTGGAATATGTTTGAGGGATCTGACGTCGGGGGGTTTAATATTTTGGGGTTTGATCTTCCATTTTTGCGTGGGGAGTTTGCCGGTGTCGGAAAAAATTTTGATTTTATGGCAAAAAAAATTCTTGATGTCAAAATTTTGTATCACAAAATGGAGGCGCGCGATATGTTTGCTCCCCGAAATCTTTCAGCGGCCTATAAATTATATTGTGGGAAAGAGCATACGAAAGCGCATACGGGAGCGGGCGATGTGCGCGCGACGGTGGAGATCCTTGAAAAACAATTGGAAAAATATGTAGAATTTCGTGATTGGAATTATATTGCTGAGTTGCATGGAAATAAGAGTCTTATCGAATCGGCAAAAACGGAGCACGGACCGCTTGTGGAAGAGCAATCTTTAGGAACATTATTTTAGTAGGGTATGACTTTTTTTGATGCCATTATACTGGGGATCGTTGAAGGGGTGACGGAATTTCTTCCGGTGTCTTCGACTGGACACTTGGTATTGGCGTCGCATCTTCTTGGGATTGATAACGAAGGCTTTATTAAGACTTTTGAAATCGCGATTCAGTTGGGCGCGATCGGCGCGGTCGGATGTCTTTATTGGCGAAAGTTTTTTTTGGAATGGGAAATCATGAAGCGCATTGTGGTGGCGTTTATTCCTACGGGGATAATAGGATTTTTTTTGTATGGTTTTGTTAAAACGTGGCTTGGTTCTCCTTTGGTTGTTGTTGGAGCGCTTTTTGTCGGCGGAATACTTCTGATTGTTTTTGAGAAATGGCACCAAGAAAAAGATACCGCGAAAGAAGATCTTTCAATAATGTCATACAAGACGGCGGTACTCCTTGGGATCTTTCAAGCGCTGGCACTTGTGCCGGGAGTGTCACGATCGGGCGCGACGATTCTTGGGGGATTGCTTCTTGGTTTTAAACGGACGGCTATTGTTGAGTTTTCTTTTTTGCTTGCCGTACCGACGATGCTTGTGGCGACGGGATATGATCTTTGTAAATATGGAAACGCTTTTGTTGTCGCGGAGTGGCATTTGTTGTTTGTTGGCTTTGTAACGGCATTTTTTGTGGCTCTTGTTGCCGTAAAAGTATTTGTCGGTTTTATTAAGCGTCACACGTTTATCCCCTTTGGTATCTATCGTATCGGTATTGCAATACTTTTTTTCTTTTTTGTTCTTTAATGTACGCGCAAAGATATGGCACTTTTATATGGAAAACCGATAGCAGACAAGATTCTTTCTGACATACGGGAGCAAATCGCGCGGTCGGGCGTGGTGCCGGGTTTAGCGGTTGTGCTGGTGGGTGATGATTCTTCTTCACGTTTGTATGTGGGCTTGAAAGAGAGAGCGGCACGAGAGGTTGGTATCTATTTTGAAACGCATTCTTTTCCGGAGACGGTTTCGGAAGAAGAGCTTATGAGTCATATTGAGACGTTGAATGAACGGAAAGATATTCATGGCATTATCGTGCAACTGCCTCTGCCGCGCCGATTAAATGCCGACATTGTTATTGAAAAAATTTCTCCGGAAAAAGATGCGGATGGTTTTCATCCGGAGACAGTGAAAAAATTTCTTGCCGGCGATGCGTCGGCATGCCCTGTTTTTCCGCGCGCGATGATGGAATTATTGCGATTTGGCAAGGGATATTGTCTTGGTGAGCGAGCTTTAGTGATCGGAAATTCAGAGCTTTTTGGGCGGGTAATGATACAAGCTCTTTCTCTTGAGGGATTGGCAAGCGAATTTATTGTGCGTTCAGAAACGTCCGATGAACAATTGATAGAAAAAATGCGTGAGGCAAAAGTTATGGTGACTGCTTGCGGTATTTCGGAATGGTGTGTGGGAGGTATGATTGGAGAAGGTGCTATTATTATTGATGGTGGTATAAGCGTTTCTGCTGGGAAGGTAAAAGGAGACGTGGAACGAGTAAGCGTTGAAAAACGAGCGCGGTTTCTTACACCGGTACCCGGCGGTGTAGGACCGGTAACCATAGCCGTCCTCCTTGCTCGAGTTGCTTCTGCCGCTTTGTAAATTTTTTTTCAGGTGATTTTTCGTATGTTTTTTTCTCAAAAAGAATCACATAATCTTTTGCTTCACCGAACGTTTCAGTACAGTATTATTATTTTGATCTGTGTTGCCTTTTTGGGGTATTGGTATTGGCAGAAAACAAGGGCAGCACAAACGGTAGGTGATGATCGACCATCTTTTGAAGCACCCCTTACGACAAGTCTTGACCTGATACGTGGTATGGGGGTGGCGACGTTCTCTCGTGCTGATGGTGCCGACCGTCGCGCGACCGTGACAGATTTTGAGAATCTCATTCGACCTGTAAAGAGTGGGGAGGCAAGATTCGAGGGTGCAAGAAGGGTGGAGAATTTTATAAGTTATAGCGAAACGTTTGATAATGCGGCGTGGGGAAAACAGGGTAGCGTATCAGTAACGGCTAATCAAGCAACCGCGCCTGATGGATCTCTTGCTGCTGATCTGATTTCTATTGGGTCGTATGCTTCTGGTGATGCCATTGGAAGGTCATTTGGTTCTGGAAATTTAACTGGAAAATATGTTTTCAGCGTTTGGTTGCGAGCTGATTCTGATCTTACGGCCGGAATTTCTATAGGAAGAGCAAGTCAAAATCCATCTAACTCTCAAAGCGTTTCTCTCACAACAACATGGAAAAGATTTTCTGTATCTTTTACGAATGATGGAGTAGAACAAACTATTTATGGTAATCTTTATGGACAAAATCAAACTTTTTATGCTTGGGGCGCACAGCTTGAAGAAGTAACGGGGCAAGATAATCAGAATCCCTCCGAATACGTCTCTTGTGGAGTGAAAACCGCTGTGCCGTATCATGGGGCAAACGTGGATTGCGTGAAATATTTCGATACGGAAAATGGTAATACGGTGGCGAGCGGCGTCATTACGGAGGCAACGGGAACAAAAATCTCAAACACGACGCTTAAGGGGTATTTGGCGGAGGGGAGTCGGGAAAATATTGTTTTGCGAAGTGAAGAAATTGATAATGCTAGTTGGTCAAAAACTGATGTTACGGTGACAGCAAACGATACTACCGCTCCGGATGGTCGTATGACGGCCGAAAAACTTACTACTTCGACAGCGAGTAATCCGAACGCGTATACCGCTAATGCCACGGCAAGTGCCGCTCGATATACGGGAAGTGTTTGGATAAAGGCGGGAAATACCATCGAAGCCGCGATACAGCTTTATCAAAATGGTCAAGGGGGAGTGAATCAGTCGGCGGTTATTCTTTCTGGTCCTGGAACGATCAGTGGCAACGGAACACAGATTATTACTATTTCTGATTTGAGCACAACGGAGTGGACGCGTGTCGCAACAACATCCGACGCGAATGTTGTTGGAAGCGCGAATATTAATTTTTATGTAAAAAATCGTTTGAGTGGATCAACGATTGGTGATTATAATTATTTTTGGGGCGCTCAGCTTGAGCAGGCAAGTTTTGCCTCGTCGTATATTCCGACGGCAGGTTCCGCGTTGACCCGTATATCGGATAGTCTGGAATATCCATTGTCAGGCAATGCTGAGGACACTACGGGGACGGTAGTCCTTGAGGTAACTCCAAATTGGTCTGGTGGTTCGGGATGGGACGCTTTTTTCTTTGATCATTCTCTTGATGCTCAAAGAATGGCTCTTTGGCATTGGAATGGTACAAATAATCACCTAGGCGTTGATCGTGATGGCGGTGGAGGAACACGAAATATTTACGATGATAGCACGGTATCGATAACAAGAGGTTCTCTCATGAAGTTGGGACAACGTTTTTCTTCAAGCGCGAACTCTCTTTTTTGTAACGGGGAATTAAAGGGATCGGATACGACATTGACATTGCCGTACGACACGATTACTTCTGGCAATCTGTTTATCGGAAGACATTATTGGGGTGCCGGTGAAGCATATGCTACTATCAAAAACGTTCGTATCTGGAAAAAGGCACTTACAGACAGTGCGTTACAGAACATAACGAGTACTACGGATGCCGTGTCGGGATCGGCGACGGGGAAAGCTGTTTCTAGAACCACCGATAATACCGGGCTTATTGGGCATTGGTCATTTGAAGAGGGAAGCGGAACAAAAACGGAAGATGTTTCTTTTTCCAATGCCAATACCGGGACGCTTACTAACGGTCCAAGTTTTATTGATGGAAAAATAGGAAAAGCACTTTCTTTTGACGGGACGGATGATTTTGTGACGATGGGTAATGTGCTTGATATGGGAACTTCAAACTTCAGTATAAGCGCATGGGTCAAAAGCACCAGCACGGCAACGGGGAACTATAATGGGATCGTGTACAAAAAATCTACGGTGTATCAATATTCAGCCGGCTATCGATTGAATATGCCCGACGGAAAATTTAATTTTGAAATAGCTGATGGAACAGATTATGTGTCTCTCACTTCTTCGACATCGGGAAAAAATGATGGTTTATGGCATCATGTGGTTGCTACCGCTGAGAAAGGGCAGGCAATGAAAATATATGTCGATGGCGTGCTTGATGGCACAGCCGCTGAAACAACGATCGGAAATATTGATTCTTCGATGTATTTTTCCATAGGAGCATTGACGACAGACGGATCAAATTATTATCATCCATTTGATGGTTCTATCGATGATGTTCGAATATATAATAAGGCACTGTCTCAAGCGGAGGTAGCAAATCTTTATCGTCAAGGCGGCGTGGGAAAAACAACTATAAATGTTTCACAAAATGATAAACTGACAAGCGGTTTGATTGGGTTCTGGTCGTTTAATGGAAAAGATGTTTCCGGAACGACGGCGTATGATCGGAGCGGTCAGGGAAATAATGGAACGCTTATCGGCGGAACAGCGGTTTATCCTGGAAAGGTCGGACAAGCGCTTTCTTTTGACGCGATAGATGATCAAGTAAGCATAAGTGATAATGCCTCTCTTGATATAAGTGGGGACGTGACTATAAGCGTATGGCTTAAGCCGACAGCGAGTCTTGTGGGGTATGCCGCCCATCCGATTGCCAAATTGACAAGTACGAGTGACGCTAATTATGTTTTGTATTATTTTGGTACAACGAGCGGTACCGATAAGCAGTTGACGTTTTATGCTAATAGGGGCGGTACATGGAATACTATTTCCGGTTCTCACGTAGCAACACTCGGCGAGTGGGTCCATATCGCTGTTTCGTACACTACGGCAAGCGGAGGGCAATTGTATGTCAATGGTGTGGCTACTGGATCACTGACCGGATCGGGAGCATTGGCGACAAATTCTGCTGATCTTTTTTTTGGTGATTCTTCCTCGACTGTATTTCCCGGTCTAATGGATGAAGTTCGTATATATAATCGCGCTCTTTCAGCTAGCGAAATACAATCTTTGTATATTATGGGAAAATAAAAACCGCTTTTAAGCGGTTTTTTAAGAAAAAAGACCTAAGTTTATTTTTTAAGGAGTATTAACCAATTTTGCCAACCACCACGTAATTTCTTTTATCCTCTTAGTTCTGTTTTGGTGCCGAAGGTGGGACTTGAACCCACACGATATTGCTATCACTGGATTTTGAGTCCAGCGTGTCTGCCATTCCACCACTTCGGCGCATTTTTTCCTTAAGAGACACAAAAACAGCATAGAGAATTGATAATCGTTTGTCAATGAATTATACTTAGAAGTAAGTGGTAAAACATTGAATACAAAAACGTTGAAAAGAAGGAGTGATTTTTCTTTTTGATGATTGTTGGTGTATGGCAAAAGTTATTGGATTTGTTAATCAAAAGGGTGGTGTGGGAAAAACGACATCTACTATCAACGTGGCTCGTTATTTGGCGGAAGCTGGAAAAAAAGTGCTTTTGGTTGATTTGGATCCCCAAGGGAACGCTTCTTCCGGTCTTGGTATTGATGCGCGGAGCCTGGAAAAAAACCTTTATCACGCGATGATTCTTAACCTTCCGCCGCAGGAGATTATTTTGCGTACGGAGACGGAAGGGCTCCATATTATTCCGGCGGCGCAGGATCTGGCCGGCGCGGAAATTGAGATGGTGCATATTGATAGTCGTGAGTTTCGTTTGCATAATGTCTTACGGCAAGTGCGTTCTTTTTATGATTATATTTTGATTGATAGTCCTCCGAGTCTTGGACTACTTACCATCAACGGACTTGTCGCTTCCGATGAAGTGGTCATTCCAGTACAAACAGAGTATTATGCGCTTGAGGGGTTGTCTCAACTTCTTGGAACGATAGAATTAGTGCGCGAACACTTACAACCAAATTTGAAAATTGGTGGCGCATTGCTTACGCTCTATGATCGTCGCAATCGTTTGGCGCGGCAAGTGGTCAGTGAGGTGCGAGCGCATTTTCCAGGACCGGTTTTTGAAAACGTGATACCGCGTTCGGTGAGACTTGCGGAAGCACCGAGTTTTGGAAAATCCATTCTTGACTTCGATGCTTTTTCTAAGGGAGCGAGAGCATACAAGAGTGTTGCGCGAGAACTTTTGGAACGTGATAAAGAAGAACAAAAAACATTGAAAGTTTTATAAAAAATAGAGAGTATGGCATCACAACAATATGGTCTTGGTCGGGGACTGGCATCACTTATTCCGCCCAAAAAATCTAACGGAGCTATTCAGGAAAAAGATGATAAACAAGCCAAAGAATCACCATTTCAGGCGCCGACGGTATCGACAAATTCTTTTTTTGCAAACGATGCTTCTGTTGTTGTTCCGCCGATAAAAACACCTTCAGAGGAAAAGAGAGAGACATCTGTTCCTCTTGAGGTTTCAACAACGAAAATTGTTCCCAACCCACATCAACCGCGTATGCATTTTGATGAAGAAAAGTTGGATGAGCTCACTCGTTCCATCAAAGAGCATGGTATTTTGCAGCCCCTGGTTGTGAGTCCGGCGCGGGAGAGCAATGGAGAAAAAAAAGAAGGTGGTCGCTATGAACTTATTGCCGGTGAACGTCGTTTACAGGCGGCCAAGCGTGCTGGATTAGAAACCGTACCAACTATCGTGCGTGATGTTTCTGAACAAGAAAAATTGGAGCTCGCAATTATTGAAAACGTGCAACGGCATAATTTGAATCCGATTGAAGAGGCGAAGGCCTACTTGCGATTGCTTGACGAGTTTGGTATGCAACAAGATGCTGTGGCGAAAAAGATGGGAAAAAGTCGGAGTACGATAGCGAACACATTGCGTCTTCTTCATTTGCCGGTGGAAATTCAACGAGCCGTTATGGAAGGAAAGATTAGTGAAGGGCACGCGCGGGCATTACTTGCCATTGAGAATCCGGAAAAACAGCGAGCTATTTTTGATCTTATCATCAAAGAAGAACTTACCGTGCGAGAAACGGAATTGAAAGTGCGAAGTGTTTCGGTTAAGCCGCACGTACGTAGTTCCGTCGTGATAAGTCCCGAAATTGTGGAACGCGCTGAGCAACTCACGCAGATTTTGGGGACAAAAGTTAAGATTTCCCCCTCTGGAAAAGGCGGGAAACTTATTGTTGAGTATTATTCTTCGGAAGATCTTGATAATCTCTTTCGTCGTTTGGAACAGTAGTGTTTATGGCTTTTTAAGGCCATTTATTTTGTTTTTTTTGCCAAAAACGGCAGGCAAGCCGATATTTTTTTAATGAAGAAACAGTAAGATTGGGAAGGGGAAATATGGGTTTCTTGGAGTTAGCCGATACTATTTTTTGATTATTTTAGTGAGTTTTGTGACGAATATTTCTTTGAAATTTTTCCTGATTTTTTTGATATTTTTTAAGAAAAATGAGGTGATTTTTTTGGATGTTTTTTGGGAAAATATCTTTATATTTTTTATTGTGGATAACTCCGTTTTTTCTCTTTGAAAAAACATTTTTTTGTGGTATATTTTTACTATTGTTGCAAACAAAAATATTTTGAGATTTCACCCGCAAGGAAATCGGAATTTTTATGGCACAGGGAGGAATGTCGCCAGTCTTTTCGCAGGAAGAAGAAATACCCGTTTCGAAGAGTGCCGGCCGTTCGAAAATTTTTTTTGTTGTCTCTGTGAGCATCTTTTTGTTTGCTTTTTTGGTTGCGGGATACGTTCTTTACCAGCGATATGTTGTTGACAAAAAGGCCGATATCCAAGGGGAGGAAGTCGTATTGCCAAAAACAACAACGGAACTTCCAAAAATTGCGACTACGGAAAAAGAGAAAGTTCTCGTGCCTCTTTTAAGCGACGCCAACTACACGAGTGAAAATTTTCGTATTGGCGAGATAGCCATCGGCGGCGAAGCGGAATTTATTCTCACCGAAGATTCGCCGGAGCCGCTTGTTATAAGCTCAATTCGGGGAGAAGCTTTTACGGAGAAAACAAAGCAAGAGGTTAAATTGGTGCTTTCTTGGAAGACAAACAAATTAGCCAAATCGGAAATTGGGTATTCCAAAGGTGTTGGTCAAGCAAAAAAAACGGTGAATGAGGACAGTTACAGCCTCAATCACAGCATTATTATTCCGGGTCTTGATCAGGCATCTACGTACGTGTATGAGATTGTGGCGCGAGACAGATTTGGCAATGAAGCAACGAGTGAATCACATGCTATTTTTACTGGCTCAAAGACCGTTTCGTTGTTCGATTTGATTGCTGATGCGATAGGTGAAGTTTTTGGCTGGGCTGTGAAGAAAAATTGATTTTTTGACAATGAAAAAATGTGCTATAATTTGAAGTGAAATTCGGTTAAATTCCGAATGAAATTGTAATGCTGTCATATGTAAAAAACAAACAGAGAAAGACAACCAAACTCCTGTTTTCCGCAATAGCGGTAGGGGTGCTCATTCTAGGGTGGTACAACATACGGCCTGTTTTTTCGCAGGTCAAAACATCTTCTATTGATCAAATTGGTCTTTCTGCGTCGCTTTTTAATAGCGAGAACAAGATTATAACCAACGGAACATACGAAGTACGCTTCGCTATTTATTCAAAAGATCGTTCAGAAAGTGACCCTTATCCTTCAAACACCGATTCCGGAAGTCGTCTTTGGGAGGAAACGCAAACAGTAACGGTAAAAAACGGAATGTTCCGTATTTTTCTCGGAGCGGTGAATTCTCTTCCGGCAGACATGACTTTTGAGAGCGGGGATTATTACGTGGGAATGCGTATTGGTACGGATTCTGAAATCGTGCCACGTAAAAAGTTAGGATCTGTGCCAAGTGCTATCAACGCTAAATATCTTCGAGGTCGTACTTTCGGCACGAAAGAAGGCGACATTTTGCTTCTTGGAAAAGGAGGAAAAGTAAATATAAAAAATTTGCCGACGGGTTCGGGAAGTAATCAATTGTTACTTGGCGATGATACTCGCTTGCAGGACGTGCATGAGCAAAATACGGATGTCGGCACTACATCCGAGACATTTGTTTTTGGTTCGGGAAAATCTATCGCCAGTACGAATTTTTCTTTGCATGTTTCGAGTACGTCATCTACGCCCGCTTTGCGTTTTAACGCAACGACACAGACGTGGCAATTTTCCAATGACGGTTCCTCTTTTCTTGATATTTCTGGTTCGAGCGGGGCATACCTTCCTTTGACTGGTGGCACGATGACCGGATCTATTGTTTTTGCCGCCGGACAAACTTTTGGTGGAGCAACATTGACAGAGCTTGGATATTTATCTGGTGCATCCTCAAATATACAGACGCAATTAACCGGAAAGGCCAATGTTTCCCATGCGCATGATGCGGCGGATATTACTTCGGGCACTCTCGCAGTTTCTCGTGGTGGTACGGGAGCAGGCACCTTCACGACCAATGGTCTCCTCTACGGTAACGGCACCAGCGCTCTTCAAGTAACAGCCGCTGGCACAGACGCGCAGATTCTCGTAGCCAACGGTACCGGTGTTCCGACTTTTGTGACTCTTTCTTCCGACGCCACCATCACGAACGCCGGCGTGTTGACCATTGCCGCTAACGCGGTGGCCCTCACGACTGATACCACCGGCAACTACGTCGCCACTATCACGAATGGTAATGGTATTTCCGGATCAAGCACTACGGAAGGGGGTACACCGACTTTGGCTATCGATCTTCTTGATTCTGCTGATGGTACCGGTTCCACATCAAGCAACTCCGGTTTGGAATTTGCCGGTGGAAGCTCAAACGAACTCACTCTTTTGCAGGGCTGTGCTAATGGGCAGGGTATTTCTTGGAATGACACCACGAATGTGTGGGAATGCGGTAGTTTTTCCTCAGGAATTTCCGGAAGTGGGACATCTGGTCATGTTACGTATTGGAGCGGGTCGTCTTCTTTGGCAAGTGAAGCACAACTAGCCACTTCTCGTGGTGGTACCGGCCTTGATGGTTCCGCCGCTTCCAACGGCACTCTCCTTATCGGTAACGGTTCGGGATATACTTTGGCCACACTGACTGCCGGATCGGGTGCTCTTTCCATTACGAACGGTTCTGGATCAATTACGTTGAATGTCGATGCAACAACATCTGGGACGACGGCGACAACATCATCGAATTCTGGTTTGGAAATTGCGTCTGATGGGATAAGGCTTCTTGGTGGTTGTAGTAACGATCAGGTTTTGGCATGGAATTCAGCTTCCAGTATTTGGACGTGTTCGAACAAAACCGGTGGTACAAGTGATTGGACCAGTACCGGATCGGTGACGTATCTCACGGATACAAGTGATGATGTCGCTCTTGGTGGATCAACAAGTAGCAATGCAAAGTTTTATTTTGATGTTGTTACGGGTAATCGCATGATCTTTGAAGGTACTGGCGCTGACGATGCCAATGAAACAATCTTGGTTATTGCTAATCCTACGAGTGATCAGACAATTACTATTCCTGATATTACGGGTGCTTTAGTAACCACTGGTGATACCGGTACAGTGACTGGGCTCATGATTCTCAATGACACGGTCGCTTTGGGAACTGATACCTCCGGCAACTACGTCGCCACCATCACGAATGGCAATGGTATTTCCGGATCAAGCGCCACGGAAGGGGGGACACCGACTCTGGCTATCGATCTCCTTGATTCCGTCGATGGTACCGGTTCCACATCAAGCAACTCC
>JACPGV010000011.1 GCA_016182385.1 Candidatus Moraniibacteriota bacterium | reverse complement strand
TCTACCGACAAAGCTAACAATCAAGAAGAAACAAAAACAGAGAACATTAAGATCGACAAAACTGCTCCCGAAGCGAAGATCTCTTTCAACAAAGAAACTCAGAAGCTCGATATATCAGGAACGGACAATCTTTCCGATACATCCGTCACCATCCTTGAAAAACAAGAGCTCATATCGACAAGCAAGAAAACAAAGAAGATCAAGGACTGGTTTAAGAAGTGGCAGAACAAGCATAAGAAGAACCTCCCTGACAGTCTTGCCATCATCACCGATCAGGCCGGTCATACCACAAGCCTCTCTTTCGAGAAGACCAAAGACAGGGATGGTTTCATCTTTGTGAGACTGCTCTCCATAGGGTATGATGGAGAGGAGACAGACATCAAAGACACCAATGCCCAGTATAAGTGGAAGATCGACAAGCAAGGGAACTATCGTTTCTTTGCCTCAAGCCTGAAGGCAGGAGAAACAAGACTCGAATCCCGTTACTTCCCGAAGAAAGACGAGACAAGGATAATGGAAAAACCCCAGGATCTCGGAGACGACGACTGGGACGATGAGGACGAGACAAAACCGGCTAAGCAGAAGTTGTCAGGTATGGTAGTGCCATATATGGAGAGTGAGAAGGGAGAGATAGGGATAAAATACTAACTAAAGATTAAATCAAGTCGTAATATATTAAAACAATCATATGGAAAAGTGGGTGACAAAAAAAAACATTTTAATATTTTTAGGCGCAATGACGTTAGTGTCAATTTTTACTATAGATGAACTTTCGTTTTGTAGGTCTGTTGGACTGAAAAGATGTCCTATTCCTCTTGATGATTCCCAAGAAGCGTTTTTTCTCCCATTTGTCGTTGTATTTCTCCTCTCCCTCCTCACCTACAAGATGAAAGACGAGGTCTTTCAGGCTTGGTCTCGGTTCGCTCTCTGGTTCGTGCCAATTATCATGATCATCACATTCCTTCTGAACAAATCCGAACAAGGCGGAATGGGTATCAGCGGCGCGGTATCTGGAGCATTCAACTTCCTTATCATCTGCATTTTCTACATCATCTTTATCCTTGTTTCCCTCATCAAAATCATCCGGGCGTACAAGAGGACAAAAAACAAAGTTTGACATAATGGTGTATAATAAAGGAAGCGTTTGGTAATATAACTTTTGATTATATTTTTATGCTTCTCATCAAGTGGTTTATTAGTGCCCTTGCTTTTCTCGCGTTGCCGTATATTGTGGGTGGGATTTCGGTGAAAAGTTTCGGAACGGCGCTTTTGCTTGCGTTTCTTTGGGGAATAGTTGGAGTCACTGTCCGGCCCGTTTTGATGCTTCTCGCATTACCGCTTAACTTACTTACTTTTGGTATTTTCACGTTCATAATCAACGGATTTCTTTTATGGCTACTGGGCGGAATGATAAAAGGATTTGAAGTGAATGGTTTTTTGGCAGCAATAGTTGGCGCGCTTATTTTGTCGGTCATTCATTCTGTCACGCATCTTATTTTTCACCGCAAGAAGGATTAACAGCGATAGAAAATTGTGTGTTTTTTATCGGGAGGAAACTCCCGTTTTCTGTTAAAAAGACTATGCAAACGGAATCAATGAAAAAGAAATTCGTGCTTTATACTCCGACGCTTGACCTTAATACTGGGGGATCGGTTGTTCTTCATACGCTTGCCAAGACGCTCATCGATGAAGGGCAAGATGTCTTTCTTTGTACTATGGACGGAACAACGTACCAAAACGTATTTTGTAATCGTTTTCTTTCTCCTTCTGATATCGATGAGACAATGATCGTGGTGTACCCGGAGATTGTGAAGGGGAATCCTTTGCAAGCGAAACAGGTAGTGCGTTGGGTATTGTGTGATTTGGGTGTACACGTTGACAAGGAAATATTTAGGACATGGGCAGAGGATGATCTTGTTTTTCATTACTCAACTTTTCATTCGAAATATAAGCAAAACGAAATCGAAATTTTGTTCGTGATTTGGATTGATCCGGTAATTCAAAATAAAGGACTACCTCGAAATGGATCATGTCACATGTTTCGTAAAGCACAATCTTTTCATAAGGATATACATCCGATACATCCAGCTGATTCGCTTCCTCTTGATGGCCGGTCATTGCAAGAAATTGTTGATATTTTTAATGAAAAAGAGTACTTTTATTCGTATGATCCCTATACATTTTATACGACGATTGCCGCGCTTTGTGGGTGTGTGCCGATTGTGTATCCGATTGATGGATTGAGCAAGGAGGCATTTTTTGAAACCAAAGGAGTGTTTCCGATGTATGGGTCGTCCCAAAACAAAGGGATTCCCGGTACGGCGTACGGGATGGATGATATTGCTCGGGCGAGAGCATGGTTGCCGAAAATTCGAGAAGAAAAAGAAAAGACAAAAGAATACTGCAAAGAAACGGTGCGTCGTTTTATACATACCACTGATCGATATTTTTTTTCATCGGAGAGGCATGATGGGTCCGCGTATCGTACCGTTTGGACTGTTTTTTATAAAAAGATGTTTTCTGCAATGCCATGGTTCAAAGTATTATTTTTACGGAACATGTACTGGATATATAGGAAGTATCGTTTGGTGTTGAAACCATATATTCCGCGTTATGTTTTTTCGTTTTTTTATAGTACGAAAAATCGATGGATAAAATAAAATGATTTTTACGAATTTATTATGAAATACTTGCGTCATTTGTTTCGAATGTCTCGTCTGGTGTATCGTGAACGGGGATGGATGGGTCTTTTGAGAAGAATGAGGCAATTTCTTCTTGATTCTCTTGGTATTTTTCCGGCTATTTTTGGTGGTGACGTACTGTATATTTCCGGTTGTCCTGGTGGATCACGTTTATATCGTTGTACGAATCAGTCAGAGATGCTTGAGCAGCATGGTATTCGTTCGAATGTTATTTCTCAAAACGTTCCATTTTTGCCGTTCCTTATTTCACGATACGATATTTTTATACTGCAAAGAGTTATTCATAATGAGTATATTGATGATGTCATAAAAAAAATACAAGAACAGGGGAAGCTTATTTTTTTTGAAACAGATGATTTGGTATTTGACCCGCAGTATCTTTCTTTTATGCACTTTTATTACTATATGGGTGATGAAGAAAAAAAGTGGTATGAAAATGGTATTGGACGAGAAATTTTGGAAAATCCGTATGTGGCACACTGTATTGTTTCTACTGATTTTCTTTCCGATATTTTGACAAAAAAATATCCTGGAAAATTTATTTTTGTTTCACAAAATGTATTAAGCAAAAATCAAGTTGCCACCGCGGAAAAAGTGTTCTTGCAAAAAGAATTTTATCGTCCATCTGACAAAAAAATTCGCATCGGTTATTTTTCTGGTTCGAAAAGTCATGACAAAGATTTCCAGGTGGTGGCTGATACGTTGCTTTCTTTTTTGAAAGAAAATGAAAATGTTATGCTGTCGATAGTCGGGCCACTTCATCTTTCTTACAAATTTGATGTGGTACAAAAACAAATAGAGCGGCATCCCTTTGTGTCAATGAAGGATTTGTATGGTCTGATTGCTCGTGTCGATATTAATATTGCGCCGCTTGAGATTGACAATATGTTTTGTCAGGGAAAATCAGCAATAAAATTTTTTGAAGCAGGGCTTTTATCTGTTCCCACTATTGCCTCGCGAACGACATCTTTTGCGCGTGTAATAAAAAATGAAGAGAATGGTTTTTTGGCTTCATGTGATGATGATTGGAAAAAATATTTAGATAAATTGTTAAATGATGCGGTGGCAAGAGAAAAAATTGGAGAACAGGCACGGCGAGATGTCTTGAAGCATTTTGTTACGACGACAAAGAATGATGAAGCTTTTCTGCTCGTATTGTTTATTCAATCGTGGCTGAAGAAAAACAGATACTCAGAAATGATCTGATAATATGTATATTTACCTTTCTTCTAGAAGAATTTTTTTTCGCAACAATTATGGCTTTAGAAAGAGAAAATAAATAAAATTTCATTGATGTCTTTCTCGTCCCTTTCATGATAGAATCAGAATATGCATAAATCCCATGAAAATTATTACGAGCTTATTTGGATGCTTGCCAAAACGGATTTCAAGCTTCGTTACCACGGTTCTGTTTTGGGATATTTTTGGGCTTTACTCAAGCCTCTTTTAATGTTTGCTATTTTGAATTTTGTTTTTTCATCGGTTTTTGCTGATCGAATTGCTGGCGGAGAATATTATTCCCTCCAACTTCTCGTAGCTATTCTGATGTTCAATTTCTTCTCCGAAGGGACAAATGCCGGTATGCAATCATTACTTTCCAAGTCACAGCTGGTGACCAAAATTTATATTCCCCGATGGACGATTATTTTTGCGTCAACGGTCAATTCCGCCATGATCTATATAATGAATCTTTTGGTGGTGGTAGTATTTTTTGTTTGGAAACAATTTTTACCGAGCCCGGAAGCAGTGATGATGTTTATCGTTTCGTCACTTCTCATTTATGTGATTATTATTTCCTTTTCGCTTTTTACAGCGCCTCTGTATGTCAAATTTCGTGACCTTTCTATGATCTGGGAGGTACTGATTCAAATTCTTTTTTACGCGACACCGGTTTTTTATGCGTTGCAACTCATGCCGCTCTCTATTCAACAGGTGCTTCTTCTTAATCCGATGGCCTTCATCATTCATTTTACCAAAGAATCGCTTATCAATAATCATTTCCCTGAGCTTTGGCAGGGTGGCACCTTTTTTGTTTTAATAATTATTGTTTTTTTCTTGAGCACGCTCTCTTATCGTAAGCTTTCTTTGCGCATAGCGGAAGAGATATAGAATTTTATGGAAAAAAATATTGCTATCAAGGTTGAGCATCTTTCTAAGACTTTTCGCATTCCGCACGAAAAAGTTTCTTCGGTGCGTGGTGTGGTGGTAAATTTTTTTAAGAAAAAAACGTACGAGGAATTTGAAGCGCTCGATGATGTTTCTTTTGAAGTAAAAAAAGGAGAGTTTTTTGGAATTATCGGGCGTAATGGTTCCGGAAAATCAACATTATTGAAAATACTCGCCAGTATCTATGAGCCGGACGGGGGAGTGACAAAAGTACAGGGTATGATCTCTCCGTTTCTTGAGCTCGGTATCGGTTTTAATCCGGAGCTTTCCGGTCGAGATAATGTGTATTTGAATGCTACGGTACTTGGGATGACCAAAAAACAAATTGATGAAAAATTTGACGCGATTGTCAAATTTTCAGAATTGGAGCGTTTTATCGATCAAAAACTCAAGAATTATTCAAGCGGAATGCAGGTGCGTCTTGCTTTTTCCGTTTCTATTTATGCCAATCGGGAAATTCTTCTTATGGATGAGGTATTGGCTGTCGGAGATGTCGATTTTCAAAAAAAATGTTTGCAGGAGTTTGAGCGGTATAAACAGAATAGACGAACGGTTGTTTTGGTGAGTCATGATTTGGCAAGTATTGAGAAATATTGTGATCGTGTGGTAGTGATTGACAAGGGGAGGCTGGTTTTTATCGGACAACCAAATGAGGCAATTGAGCGCTACACGACTCAGTACATTCATCCAAAACGATGATTAGTCCTATAGGTACTCGTTTTCTGGTATAAAAAGAACGGGTTTTCTTTTGTTTGAGCCTTTTTGAAATCTTTTATTTTTGATAAAATAAAGTATCTCTTTTGAAAATACGTTTATGCGTCGAATTCTTCTTTTATTTCAGGAAAATATTTTTATTCGAAACAGCATGGTTTTGTTTTTGGGAACTATGGTAGTGAATGTTTTGAATTACATTTTTCATTTAATGGTTGGACGCATGGTAGATCCTGTGGAGTATGGTGAAATAGAGTCACTCCTTTCTCTTTTTGCGATTATTTCCGTACCTGCTGGCACGTTAATTCTTTTGGCTACGAAATATGCTGCTGATATGAAGGCAAAAAACGATTTTCAAGGAACAGATTTTTTTTCCAGATATCTTACCAAAAAAGTTCTTTTGTGCGGGTTGCCATTTCTTTTTTTTGCGATTTTTTTAACACCCTTTGTGAAAAATTTTCTTCATATCGACAAAAGCCTTCCTCTGTTTTTTCTTTGGGGTGCGATGTTTTTTTCTTTTTTAGGCGCTACCACTTCGGGAGTATTAAATGGCTGGCAAAAGTTTTTTCACACAAGTTTGGTTGGTATTTTCTCCACTCTTTTAAAGGTAGTAGCAGTTTTTATTTTTTTGCAATGGGGATTTTCGGTAAGTGGGGTGGTTGGAAGCTATGTTCTTTCGATAATTTGTGTTTATGCGGCTAATTTTTTTCTTTTAAAGCATTTTTTTCAAAAAAATACTTCCGCATCTACCGAACAAAATCCTCCTTCTTTTTCAGGCGTAAAACAATACCTTATCCCGGCGTTTATCGGGACTTTGTCTTTGGCGATTTTAGGAAATGCTGATATGATTTTTGCTCAACACCACCTGGAAAGTTCTCTTTCGGGAGAGTATGGTGCTCTTTCTGTCACGGCCAAGACCATCTTTTTTGTTACAGGGGTTTTAACTACAGTACTTTTTGCTATGTCTGCTGAAGAGCACACGAAAAAAAAGCAGGGTTCAACAACATTTTTTCTGGCCTTTTCTCTTATTGTTCTTGTCGTGGCATTTTCTTTGGCGGTATTTGCATTTTTTCCTGAGTTTATTCTTTCTCTCTTTTTTGGAGAAAAGTATCTTTTAGTAAGTCCGTTTCTCGTATGGTTTGCTTTGGCGGCCGGTCTGTATTCCGTGGCCAATCTTTTATTGCAGTACCTTCTTTCTCTTCAGGAAACAAAAATAACTGTTTTTTTTCTCATTCTTTCATTGTTTGAAATTGTGACACTCTTTTTTTATGGAGAAAGCATGTATGCTATAATTAGTATAACGATTGGCGTGCAGATTATTGCTATTTTGTTTGGTTTTTGGTTTGTTCTGAAGAGAAAAAATGATTATGTTGAAGAAAATTTCAATAGTTATTCCGGTATACAATGAGGAGAAGAACATCCCGCTTGTTTTTGACGGCATACAAAAGGCATTTTCCGTTCTCCCACAGTATTCTTTCGAGGTTATTTTTGTGAATGATGGCAGTCGAGACAATAGCTTGCTTGAGATATTGAAATTGTCCCATGAAAATTCAAACGTACGGGGGATAGATTTTTCAAGAAATTTTGGTAAAGAGGCAGCTACGTCCGCTGGTTGTCATCGGGCTTGTGGTGACGCAGTCATTACCATGGATGCCGATTTGCAACATCCGCCAACGCTCATCCCGAAGTTTCTGGAGTTGTGGGAGCAGGGGGTAGAAGTGGTCTATACCGTACGCAAGGAAAACAAGGGGGCTGGTATTTTCAAAAAATTATCTTCAAGATTGTTTTATTTTGTTTTTAATAAAGTTTCTGAGGTAAAGACCGAGTCGGGAACAACAGATTTTCGTTTGATGGACAAAAAAGTGATCGAAGTATTCCGGAGATTTCCAGAACGGGAACGTATGTTTCGTGGGATGATAGATTGGATGGGCTATAAGCGACAGAAGATAGAATTCGTGGCTCCAGAGCGTCTCTACGGCAATGCTGGATATTCTTATGTAAAGCTTGTTCGTTTGGCGATAAATAGTCTTACATCGTTTTCACTTCTCCCTCTTCGTTTAGCCGGATATTTGGGTATTTGTATTACGCTCATAAGCGGACTCTTGCTTGCGATGATGCTTGTTGCGGATTGGTTTTTTGCACCTGGCATGTTTACGCCCATTGCCATCCTTGGTGTCAGTAATATGTTTCTGATCGGCATCGTTCTCATTTCTCTTGGTTTTATTACTCTTTATATCGCTCGTATTCACAACGAAGTCATCAATCGCCCGCTCTACATCGTGCGGGAGGAGATAAATGGTATTGAACAATAGGATCGTTAGTGACGGACTGTCGTATTGTTTGAATTTGACAAATATTCCTTATTATGTATAATTAGATATATCTTTTTATACATATAATACACGAAAAGACATATTTTTTATGAAAAGACATCTTGATTTCCAAATGAGTGAACACTTTAAAAAGTACGAACAAGTACTTATTTTGCTTGGATCGAGACAGGCTGGAAAGACAACTATAGTCAAAAAGATATTTCCGAACGCGGAGTATTTTCTTGTGGATAATGAGCCGATCAAGAAGATATTGGAGACATATGATATAGAGACATATAAAACAATTATAAATAAGAAGGCAAAAGAGATTATCATCGATGAGATTCATCTGCTTGACAATCCCGGAAGAGCTATAAAGATATTGTATGATCAGATGAATAATCTGAGGATTATTATCACCGGATCATCTTCTTTTCATATAAAAAACAAGACGGGTGAGAGTCTCGCGGGGAGAAAAATCGATTATAATATTTACCCGCTTACTTTTTCTGAATATCTGAACCAGAAGGGTATTGAGAAGAGTTTGAATTTTAACATTCTTGAAAAAATTATTGATGATGAAAAAGATAACCCAAAAGAGCAATTCTATGCGTTTGATATAAAGAACATACTGGATAGTGTTCTGGTGTATGGACAGTATCCTCATTTTATCAAATATCCGAATGATGAGAAATACTTGTTGAATTTTGTGGATAGTCTGATTTTCAAGGACATTCTCGAATTACATTTGATTGAGGATAAGAAGCTTGCTAAGAATTTATTGAAACTTCTGGCTTTCCAGATTGGCAATCTTATAAATTATTCTGAATTGGCCAGTAGTTTGAAAACTGACCAGCGGACTGTCAAAAGGTATATTGAGATTTTTGAGCAGAGCTTCATTTTGTTTCGATTATATCCGTATTCAAAAAGGAAAAGAGATGAAATATCGAAATCAGCAAAGATATTTTTCTACGATACTGGCGTGAGAAATGCCTTGATTGAGGATTTTTCCGATTTGAATTCGAGAGTGGATAAAGGATCTTTGTTTGAAAATTTCATAATCAGTGAATTGATAAAACAGGACAGCTATTCTGATAGAGGCTTTAAATTTTATTATTGGAGAACGAAGCAGGGTTCCGAGATAGATGTTGTACTGGAAAAAGGTAGCGAAATTATCGGAGTAGAGATTAAATACAAGCGAAAAGCTATCAACAAGGCTTTCAAGAACAGATATTCCGAAGCGAAAGTCAAATTATTGACGGTGGATAATTTTTACTGAAATGATTAGGAAAAAATTGTAAGAAGTATGTGGAGGAGAACGGATGAAGGCAGCTTTTCCTTAAATGAGATACTTATTATGATCTCAAAATGGAATACGGATTGGTAGAAACTCCTTCAAAATATAAAAAAGAGTTGGTCGATTTTTTCAAACAGCAGATCGGAGTAAAAAGTTTTTGTGAAGGTTTTCGGAACCAGTCATTCAATATCTTCGTAGATAAAGACAGTAAAAACAGGAAAAAAGAAAGAGGGCTATCCTCTGAACGGTCGACGGCCTCTCTCAAATACTTCAAGTGTGGTATAAGGCAGAGAAAAGAAAGTGTCAAAAGTATAGATATAGGCTCAGATATGGTATAAATTGGAATCTCATCAGAAAATGAACTATAATAAGGTCATGACGCAATCGCTCGTATTCACAACGAAGTCATTAATCGCCCGTTGTACATTGTTCGAGAAAAGATTAATTTTCGTTAAAAAGAAAAGGTTTTGTATATGACGGAAAAAAAAATTTTGGTTACAGGTGGAGCGGGGTTTTTAGGCTCTCATTTGTGTCGTCGTCTTTTGAAAGAGGGACACGATGTATTGTGTGTTGATAATTTTTTTACTGGAAGCAAGAATAATATTTTAGATATTTTGACTTGTCCGCGTTTTGATTTGATGCGTCATGACGTTACTTTTCCTCTGTATGTAGAAGTGGATCAAATTTATAACCTTGCTTGTCCTGCCTCACCTATTCACTATCAATTTGATCCGGTGCAAACTACGAAAACATCTGTTCATGGAGCGATTAATATGCTTGGTTTGGCAAAACGTACCAAAGCACGTATTCTTCAAGCCTCTACTTCGGAAGTGTATGGCGATCCTGAAATCACACCGCAGAAAGAATCGTATTGGGGACATGTTAATCCCGTCGGTTTCCGTTCCTGTTATGATGAAGGAAAACGTTGCGCGGAAACGCTTTTTTTTGATTACTATCGTCAAAATAAAGTAGATATTCGTGTTATTCGTATTTTTAATACGTATGGACCAAATATGCATCCTTATGATGGTCGGGTAGTGTCAAATTTTATTGTTCAGGCTTTAAAAAATGAAGATATTACCATTTATGGTGATGGATCTCAAACAAGAAGTTTTCAGTATGTAGATGATTTGATTGAGGGTATGATGAGAATGATGAATCAAGATGGATTTGTCGGTCCTGTAAATATCGGCAATCCGAATGAATTCACCATAAAAGAGTTAGCTGAGAAAATCCTTCATTTTATTCCGGAAAGTAAAAGCAGAATTGTATACAAAGATCTTCCGCCCGACGATCCGAAACAACGAAATCCGGATATTGCTCTTGCGAAAGAAAAGCTTGATGGGTGGGAGCCGAAAGTGCAACTTGATGAAGGGCTTCAAAAAACAGTTGATTATTTTCGTCATAAACTTGCCATTGTGTAGCTATGATACGATACAGTTTTATTATTCCAGTAAAGGAGATAAATGATTATATTCGTGAGGCTGTACCAAAAACACTCGAGATATCTCGTGATGATTATGAAATTATCATTTATCCCGATAAGGCGACTTCTGAAACATGGCAAAAAACAAGACAAATAGCTACCGGGCATTGCGGACCGGCTGAGAAGCGAACACTCGCCATACGTGATGCGGTGGGCGAAATACTTATTTTTGTCGATGACGATGCTTATCCAGAAAAAAATTTTTTGGATATTTTGGATCATGATTTTTCCGATCCTTCTATTATCGCTGTTGGAGGACCGGCTATTACTCCTTCCCATGATAGTTTTTGGCAGAAAGTGTCTGGGGCGGTTTTTTTAAGTTCTCTCTCCGGTGGTTCCCCAGAACGTTATGTGCCTGTTGGAAAGAAACGATTAGTTGACGATTGGCCGAGCGTCAATCTTTCTATTCGAAAGCAGGCGTTTGCTGATGTTGATGGATTTGATTGTGGATTTTGGCCTGGAGAGGATACGAAACTGTGTTTGAATATTATAAAAAAATTAAAAGGAAAGATCCTGTATGATCCTTCGCTTCATGTTTATCATCATCGACGAGAGGGATTTTTTCGACATATGAAACAAGTGCATGGGTATGGACTGCACCGAGGTTTTTTCGCGAAAAAATTTCCGGAAACGTCATTGCGTATCAAATATTTTATTCCCTCATTCTTTTTTCTTTTTGTGACAGTAGGGACTGGATCGATTTTTCTTTTCCCGCATTTTCTTTTTTGGTATGAAATAGGGTGGTTTTTATACGGGGGAGCTCTTTTCCTATCTTTTCTGGATATGTATCGGTTTGAGAAAAATACTTTCATTCTTTTCAATGCTCTTTACTATATATTCTTCACTCATTTGGTTTACGGCTTTTATTTTCTTATTGGATTTTTGTTGGTGCGAAACTTAAAAAGCAAGCTTCGTTAGGATTCTTGTTTTCTAGTAAAGATTGAGTTTTTGTGGTATTGTATCTTGGTAATTCTTGATGACGTCTCGATGTTTCGGGTGATGTTTGTTTATGCAACAAGATGAGGCTCTCCAGATAGTAAAAAAAGGCGATATTGAAATTCGTATTTTGAGAGAAAAGTGTGTCGGTGCCGCTACGTGTGTCGTGTATAGTCCGTCAACTTTTGATCTTGATGAAAAAAATATTGCCATTATAAAAGATGGCGACTGGGATAGTCTTGAAAAAATTATTGAAGCGGCTCAATCTTGTTCGGTGTTGGCGATCGAAGTATATCAGGGCGGTGAAAAAATTTATCCAAAAAAATAACATCAAATTCAATATGAACACTGGCGAGACAAAAGAAGAAAAGAAAAATCTGATACCTCTTCCAAAAGAAATAGTGGTGGCGGTGGGATATCCGCCTATAAAATCAGAGAAAGGAGTAGCACTTCTGAGTCAGAACCGGCAGTTTCAATATTTCAATGCCCCCACATACATTTATCCGATGGTGCCTGCTTATGCCGCCTCGTATCTTCAGGATCAAGGGTATAAAGTTTATTGGATGGATGGTATTTCTGAGCATAAAGAATATGATCAGTGGGTTGATGAGCTTCGCGCCACGGGGGCCGAGTATTTACTTGTAGAATCAAAATCACCGGTTATTAAAAGACATTGGAAGCAAATTAATGATTTGAAAGAAAAATTGCCGCACCTCAAACTTATTTGGGTGGGAGATCATGTTACTTTCATGCCGCTTGAGCAATTTGAAAATAGCAAGATAGACTATATTTTACGAGGCGGTGATTATGATTTTTTGATTGTAAATCTCTTGAATCATATTTATCGAGGAGAAGAACTTGAGGGGGGAGTATATTGGCGTGAAGGAAATACTGAGATAAAAGTCACTCCAAAAGAAACCACAACTTTGCCATCAGGTGAAAAAATTTATAGTTCTGGTCCGGATTGGGTGCGACATGCTCTCGATGCTTTGCCTTTTATTGATCGGGATTTGACTCGTTGGGAATTGTACGCCTATGAAAACGGAAATTACAAATATACACCAGGAACGTATATGTACAGTGGCCGTGATTGTTGGTGGAATCGTTGCACGTTCTGTGTATGGGATCATACGATCAATCCTCTTGGTACGTATCGGAGCTTTTCTCCCGAACGCTTGTTTGCAGAGGTGAAACATGTAGTGGATAAATATGGTATTCGGGAAATTTTTGATGATGCCGGCACACTTTTTATTGGTCCAAAACTCAAGAAATTTTGTGAGCTGTTGATTGAGAGTGGTTACAACAAAAAGGTTATTTATGGTTGTAATATGCGGTTTAATGCTTTGAATCAAGAATATTATAATCTCATGGCGAAGGCAGGGTTTCGTTTTATTTTGTATGGAATGGAGTCGGGAAACCAAAAAACACTTGATAAGCTTGATAAAGGAACAAAAGAAGCTGACACTATTAATGGCGCTCGCATGGCTTCAAAGGCTGGTCTTGAGCCGCATGCTACCATTATGCTTGGATATCCGTGGGAAGATTATGAAGATTCGAAACGGACCATTGCCGTAGCTAAATACTGTTTTAAGAAGGGATATTTTGCCACCATGCAGGCGACGATCGTTGTTCCGTATCCGGGAACCCCTCTGTGGAAAGAGTGTAAGGAAAAAGGACTCTTGGTAACGGAAGATTATGATGATTATGATATGCGTGGATCAGTTATGAAGATTCCCTTGACTCAGGAACAGCTTTTGAGTTTGACCCAGGATCTTTATTCGGCCTTTTTCTCTCCACGATTCATTTTTCGAAAAATTATAAGTATTCGTAGCATTGATGATTTGAAGTTTTTTTATTCAGCAGGAAAGAGACTTATAGGGCATTTGCTTGACTTTGATCCAAATCAAACAAAAACAAATGTGAGCTTTACTTCAAAGAAATTTTGGAAGAATGTTTTTGGCAAACTTACTGGTCATTTTTTCAAATCAAAAACCTCTGTAGACAAGGAAAAGGATGCCGTGCGTCTTGAGGATAGCGCGGTCAATCGATAGGTTTATTGTGGAAAAAGAAGCTTTGTTTAGGGTGTTATGAGTTTAATGTTTCATCTGTTTCTTCATTTCTTTCTTTCTCTTTTAGCCGGAGTTATTACGTGGTTTTTCTTTGGTTATCAGCCCATTTCTTTTTTGGCGGCGTTTTTTGGCGGCGTTTTGATTGATGTGGATCATTTTATTGATTATTTTATCGCTTTTGGAAGAAATTTCCGACTCACCCATTTTCTAAAAGGGTATCAATTTTTTAAAAATGACAAGATTTACGTGTTGTTTCACGGGTGGGAATACGTTATACTATTGATAATCGTTATAGTGAGTATTGAGGTCTCGGGGGAGTCACGAGCTTTGATGTGGGGGGTAACTATCGGGGCTTTTTTTCATCTTGTAACCGATTGTTATATCAATCCAGGTATGAGTTTTAAAGCGTACTCATTTTTCTATCGATATTGGAAGAAGTTTGAGATAAAAGAACTTGTAACGCGGGAACATTATGCGGATCACGTTCTAAGATACAGCCAAGTAAAAAATATCTTAAAAAATTTATGATAAAAAAAGCACTTATTACTGGAATTACAGGTCAGGACGGGTCTTATTTGGCAGAACTTCTTTTGGAAAAAGGTTATGAAGTGCACGGTTTACGTCGAGCGGCTTCGATCTTCAATACCGAACGGATTGACCATATGTTTTCAGGGTCACATTCGGAAAAGTCGAGGATTCATCTCCACTACGGTGATTTGACGGATTCAAGCAACTTGAACCGTTTGCTTGAGATGATCAAGCCTGATGAAATATATAATCTTGCCGCGCAGTCACATGTGCATATTTCTTTTCAGGTTCCAGAATATACTGCTGAAGTTGATGCCCTGGGCACGCTTCGTTTCCTAGATGCTATCAAAGAGACTGGCATCAAAACGAAGTTCTATCAGGCTTCGACTTCGGAATTGTTCGGCAAGGTCCAGGAAACACCCCAGAAGGAGACTACTCCATTTTACCCACGCTCTCCCTATGGGGTCGCCAAGCTTTATGCTTATTGGATTGTGGTGAATTATCGTGAGGCATATAATCTTTTTGCTTGTAATGGTATTTTATTTAATCATGAGTCGCCACGTCGAGGAAAAATTTTTGTAACGAGAAAAATTACCACTGGTGTTGCTGGTATTAAAAATGGAACACAAGAGAGAATTTATCTGGGGAATCTCGATGCCAAGCGTGATTGGGGTTATGCTAAAGACTATGTAGAGGCGATGTGGCTGATGCTTCAGCAGGAGAAGCCAGAAGATTTTGTGATTTCAACTGGTGAGACCCATACAGTACGGGAGTTTTGTGAGCTTGCCTTCAAAGAGGCAGGTTATGATTTGGTATGGGAGGGTGAAGGGATTAATGAGAAGGGTAAGGACAAAACTACGGGCAAAGTGTTGGTGGAAATTGACCCAATGTATTTTCGACCGGCAGAAGTAGATCTCTTGATCGGAGATAATTCCAAGGCCCAGAGGAAACTTAGCTGGAGACCGAAAATGGGTTTTGAGGAACTTGTGAAGTTGATGATGAAGTATGATCTCAAGGGCGAAACGGATTACCATTACTAATTTTGTAATTAAGGAGCGCTCAAAAATATGTTGTATCAAGAAATCAAGCACTGTCGAATTTGTGGAAATACGAATCTGGTTTCCGTAGTTGATCTGGGGAGTCAGGCACTGACAGGGGTTTTTCCTCTCCCGGGCGAGGTGGTTGAAGAGGGGCCGTTGGAAATGGTGAAGTGTTTCAGCTCGTTAGGCGAAGACGTCTGTGGACTCGTACAGCTCCGACATGACTACGAAATGGAGAAATTGTACGGAGACAATTATGGGTACCGTTCTGCGTTGAATAAGTCAATGGTGAAGCACTTGGAGGGGATTGTGGAGAAAATCGAACAGAGGATGGATTTGAAGGATGGGGATCTTGTCATCGATATTGCGAGTAATGATGGGACGCTTCTTTCTTCGTACAAAAATACAAAGCTTGATCTCTTAGGTGTTGACCCGACCTCGGATAAGTTCCAGGAATACTACCCTCCATATATCGCTCATGTCCCAAGTTTTTTTACTGCTGCTGCTGTGAAAAAAGAACGTGGCGAAAAGAAAGCACGAGTCGTGACATCTATTGCGATGTTTTATGATCTCCCAGAACCACTCCAGATTATGCAAGACATCGAAAGTGTCCTTACTGACGATGGTATTTGGGTGGTAGAGCAGAGTTATATGCCGGCCATGATTGATAATGTTTCCTACGACACTATTTGCCATGAACACCTAGAGTACTATGCACTCAAACAGTTTGTTTGGATGGCTGAGCGAGCAAATCTTAAGGTGATTGACCTCGAGTTCAATGACACGAATGGCGCTAGTTTTGCTGTGACCTTTGCCAAAAAAGATTCGCAGCATGAGGAAATGGTTGATCAGGTGAAGGAGGTGCTGGCCGAAGAGGTGGCGCGCGGTTTCGACGATCTCAAGATTTATGAGGATTTTCGGAAAAACACCGAACAACACCGAAAGGACTTGATGGAGTTCTTCCAGAAGGCAGCAGCTGATGGAAAAAAGATTTTTGGCTACGGCGCTTCAACGAAGGGAAATGTCATCCTCCAATACTGTGGCATTACTCCAAAAGAAATGCCGTATATAGCGGAAGTGAATGACTATAAGTTTGGCAGATTGACACCGGGCACGCTTATCCCGATCATTTCTGAAAAGGAAGCCAAGGCTATGAAGCCTGACTACTTTATGGTGCTGCCGTGGCACTTCAAGAAGGGTATTATCGAGCGGGAAACGGAATACCTTGAAGATGGTGGTCATCTTATGTTTCCTCTGCCTAAGATAGAAGTGGTATGAGTAAGATAGCGGTCATTGTCGGATCACAGGGCCAGGACGGACGGTTCCTTTTTGAGCTACTTGTTAAGAAGGGATACAGTGTCATCGGACTCGACCGAGGTGTTGTACGAAGTGACGGGAACGATTGGCAGAAGCGGGTAGATATCACAGATCGAGAGCAGGTCGCCTCTTTTCTTCAGGCGGTTCAACCAGATGAGGTCTACTATCTGGCCGCTTTCCATCATTCTTCCCAAGATGCGCAAATCGATGAAGTGGAACTCTTCGAAAAAAGTTATACGGTGCACGTCTTCTCTTACCTTAACTTTCTCGAGGGCGCGCGGCTGTATTCTCCCAAGACAAGAATATTTTACGCTGCTTCTTCACTTATCTTTGGCGAGGTAAATACTGAAGCGCAGGATGAGACGACACCGTTTCAGCCGAATAATCCCTACGGTATCACTAAACTTGATGGTCTTTTGATCAGTCGTTTGTATCGAGAGAAGTACGGTCTTTTTGCTGCGGTTGGTATTTTTTATAACCATGAGTCAGAATATCGCGCTGAGAAGTTTGTCTCTATGAAAGTAGTAGTGGGGGCGGTCAATATCAAAAAGGGTACGGAAACTGAGCTTACGGTAGGGGATTTATCAGTCGAGGTAGACTGGGGCTATGCCCCTGACTATGTAGAGGCTGCCTACCGAATATTGCAGTTAGAGAAACCGGACGAGTTTATCATCGCTACTGGACAGAAGCATGCCATTCAAGATTTAGTGTCGATAGCCTTCGAGCACGTTGGTCTCGATTGGCGGCAGTATGTTCGTGAGAATAAAGCCATTCTGACGAGGAAGCGCTTGCCGATGGTGGGAAATGCCGAGAAATTAAAACGAACAACGGGGTGGCAACCAAGAGTTGGTTTTGAAGAAATGATTCAGAAAATGGTGGATTTCAAAATGCAAGCATGATTATATGAAGATAGTTTTCATTTCTGGAATGTTGCCATCGGGGCACTATTCTCAATACATTACGAGGGGATTAAACGAGCATCAGAATGTCGAGCTTTTGGTATACGCTGATAAGAATCCGAAGAATGTAGAAATACAGAATTGTGGGACTATAAAAATGGTTTGGTCAAAATCTCTCCGGTATATTCCAGAAATTTTGAGTGAGATCAAAAAGGATAAGCCGGATGTTGTTCATTTACAACATGAGCTCAACATGTATGGTGGTATTTTGACGGCCAGCTTCTTTCCTTTGTTGGTAGTAGCTCTCCGGTTGCAGGGGATCCGAGTGGTGACAACTGTACACGCCGCGGTTTTCAGACGACAGGTAGATGATGCCTTTATGAAGCTTTTTCATCAGGATTCACCGCTCCTTCGACCATTTATGTTGACGTTCTTTTTTCACTACGTTTATAAAATGATCTCACTCTTTTCTCATGCGCTTACTGTGCATACACATCTGACCAAAGAGATTCTGGTGACGGACTATGGTGTTGATCCAAAAAAGGTGAATGTGATTCCGATCGCGATTCCCCAGAGAGAAATCAATAACTCACGAAAAGAGAAATACTTTTTTTACTTTGGGTACATGGTACGACGGAAGGGGCTTGGTTTCGCACTGGAAGGTTTCCGACGGTATATCGAAGAAAATCCAGGGAGTGACTACAAGTTTATTTTGGCCGGCGGAGTCATCAAGGGCCAGGAAAAAGCCTACGACGAGATTATGCAGATTATCAAGGATAATCATCTCGAAGAAAAAGTGATCGTCAGAGGTTTTATCGAACAAGAAGAACAGGATGACTTGTATGAGAAGGCATATGCAGTCGTGATTCCAGCGGTGGTTTCTATGGGATCGAGCGGTCCGCTGTTTCACTCAGTCAGCTATGGGAAGGCGGTGATTTGTTCGAAGATAGGGCATTTTCTCGAGGATATTGAGGATGGCAAGACGGGGATTTTGACCGATAACGACCGCTTCCATGAAGCATTTAAGTTTGCCGCTGAGCATCCAGAAAAAATAGTAGAAATTGAGAAAAATGTTGAGACGAAAGCGCGTTCACGTACCCCTTTCGAAACAGCTCGTAAGACACTGGCGTTGTATACAAGGTAGTATGAAAAAAAAGGCACTCATTACTGGAGTAGCAGGGCAAGATGGAGCCTATCTGTCGAAGTTTTTGCTTGCAAAGGGCTATGAAGTGCTTGGGTTAGCTCGTGATCTTACAGCGGTTAATTTTGAAAATCTTGACTTCCTCAATGTGCGAGAGAAGATCACTTTTGTGAACGGTGACATGGCCGATGAGGAGTCGCTTCGAAAGATCATCGCCGAACACCAGCCTGATGAAGTATACAATTTGGCTGCCCAGTCATTTGTAGGGGCATCCTGGGAACAGGCAAAGCTCACTACAGAGGTCAATTCATTGGGAGTGCTTTATCTCCTAACAGCAATTAAAGATTTCTCACCAAAGACGAAATTTTACCAGGCTTCGACCAGTGAAATGTTTGGAGACAGTCATACGGAAGGACTGCAAACCGAAGAAACTCCTTTTCATCCTAAGAGTCCCTATGCTATCTCAAAACTCTATGCCTACTGGATGACGGTCAATTTCCGTGAGAGCTACGGTATGTTTTGTGCCAATGGTATTCTTTTTAATCACGAATCACCAATTCGAGGGCTACGCTTTGTGACACGAAAGATTAGTGATGGAGTGGCTCGTATTAAGCTTGGTTTAGCTGAAGAGATTAGGCTTGGTAATTTGGATAGTAAGCGCGATTGGGGATTTGCTGGTGATTACGTGAAGGCTATGTGGCTTATGCTTCAACAGGAAAAGCCAGATAACTATATTCTTTCGACCGGGGTAACACACTCAATTCGTGATTTTTTGAATGTAGCATTCGAACATGTCGGTATCAATGATTGGGAGCGGTACGTGAAAATCGATCCCCAGTTCAATCGGCCAGTCGAGCTCTATGCACTTCATGGGAAGAACGACAAAGCTAAAAAGGTGTTGGGCTGGGAGTCGGAGGTAGGATTTGAAGAGCTAGTTAAAATGATGGTAGACGCTGACGTAGAGAGACTTTCTAAAAATAAATAAGTAATAATATTATGGCAAATTTTCTCAAGAGGATGCTTTCGTATAATGGTAGCATGGAATATGTAGAGCTCAATGATCAGGATATTGTCGATAATTATCAACATGAATTTGTAGTTGACTACTATCGTCCACATATTGAAGGGAAGAAAGTACTTGATGCGGGTTGTTGGACGGGACCACTTGAAAAGACTATCACCAAGAAGAATATCCAGACTGACCTGACGGGTATCGATGAAAATGATGATGCCCTCTCAGTAGCTCGGAGGAATTTCCCACATTTTTCCTTTGAACAGTGCCAACTTATGAGTGGGAATGAAGGATTTATTGCTAAGCACGGAGGAACATTCGATACGGTGATCTTCCTTGATGTCATTGAGCATGTTCCAAAAGGCAAGGAGGGGGTAGCGCTGCAGTTTTTTCACAAGCTTCTTAAACCAGATGGAGTGCTCATTGTGAGTACGATGCGTAGTCATATTCTTAATCCGATTGATCCAGCATGGATGCTCGGGCATCGGCATTACTCTAAAAAGAAGCTCGAGAGTATTCTCTCTGGTGCTGGCTTTGGAGTGACGGAAAATCAAGAGATTGGTAACCTGTATTGGGATCTAGACATGCTTTACTTTTACATCTGCAAACATATTTTCCGCACTTCTTATACGACCAGTCAGAAAATGCGAGAGCGGATATTGAAAGGCCTGAAGGGATCGCTGGTACCGACAAGATTCTATCTGAAGGCGCAGAAAAGAGGCTAATTACAACGAAAGGGCATACGTAGATGAGAATAGGCATTAATTCGAGGATTTATCAGAACAAAAACAGTGGGGTGCCCTACTATGTTTATTTGTTGTTCTCTAAAATTCTTGAGCTTGACAAAAAGAATGACTATCTTTTTTTTCAGACACAACTCAATAAGACGATTGGTAAGACAGAGCAGTTCAAATTGCCCGATACTTTGTGGGGGGCGGTGCTTTTCGACACTTTTCTTATTCACTCGCTCATCCGGCGAAATAAAGTTGATGTGGTCCATGGAGCCTCAGTACTTTTGCCTGTTGGGAAAAAGAGAGGCGTGAAATACACCATGACAGTCTATGACCTTGCATTCCTTCATTTTCCGAAACTTTACTCCGCTCTTTACAAGGTTTACCATACGTATTCTATTGGGCGGTCACTGAAGAAAGCGGATCATATCGTGTGTATTTCTGAAAGCACGAAGCGTGATGTGGTTCACTTTTTTGGAACTTCTGAAAAGAAAATAAGTGTTATCTATCCAGGGATTAATGATATTTTCTGGACGGAACCAGAAAACGAACAACCAATTGTACAAGAGCCTTATTTTTTTTCTGTGACTACCCATCCGAGTCGAAAAAATATCTTTAGCGTGCTTCGTGCCATGGCAGGGAGTGATCAACTTAGAAACTATACATATGTCATTGCTGGCTTGATGAGTGAGGGTCATCAGAAAGAGCTTCGGTCACTGGCTGAGGCGCTCCACATATCCGAACGGGTGAAATTGCTGGGCTTTGTTTCAGAAGAACAGCTGAAGAATCTCTATCGACATGCGGCATTCTTTATTTACCCATCTTTCTATGAGGGTTTCGGTTTGCCGGTTATTGAGTCTATGGCGCAGCACTGCCCGGTATTGTCGGCGGATAATAGCTCTCTTCCAGAAGTGAATCCCCATAGAGAATGGATGTTTGATGCTAAGAACGTTCCAGAAATAACTCAAGTTATGGAGCGATTGGTCGCGCTTTCGTCAGAGAAACGTCAACAGTTGATTGAAACGAACTTGGAGTTTGCGAGTCAGTTTACCTGGGAATCATCTGCACAAAAGATGATAGAAGTCTTTGAATCATTGAAAGATGAACACTATGTATAGCCAAGAATATTTTACTAGAGAGACGACCAAAAGCGGTGAAGTGTTCCCGGCTTATCTTTCTTTTTTAGCTACTCTGGGAGTCTCGTTGAAAGAGAAGAAAGTATTGGACGTTGGCTGTGCCACTGGTGAGTTTATAGGGAATATTGAGCGAACCAGCACGTGCTATGGCTGTGATTATTCTGAGTATGCCGTAAAGCAGTGTCAGGAAAAGTTTCCCCATATCAAAGATCGATTTTTCCAAATGGATTTGAATCAAGGAATATTTCCTTTGGAAGAGTCTTTCGATGTCATCACGATGTTTGATGTTGTAGAGCATTTAACGAATTTTGTTCCACTGGAACAAATACTTCAAAAACATCTGAAAAAGGGTGGCTTGCTTATTGTGACCACACCTAATGCCAATAGCTTAACCCGTTTTTTGGGCAGCAAGAACTTTACCGGCGAAGTAGATCCGACACATCGTATGCTGTTTACTCCCTACACGATGGATTTTTTCTTGAGAAGAGTAGGTCTTTCTAAGAAGGAAATGTTTACTCCGTACATCTTTCATTTCAAGATGAATTTCTTAACGAGAAGAATATTGTTTGGTGGTCAGATTGTGGCGATATATAGCAAATAAATAGTCGAGAGAATATGAAAAAAATGCTTGTCAATATCGTCAATCTGAATCGTGAGGGGATTCAGATTATCTGGCTTATCAAGATGAAAAAATGGGAAGAACTTGGGTATGAAATATATATTCAGACGGGCGTTTTCATCGAGCGGATTAACCTTAAAGGAAAAGATGTCTATGCCTTTAATGCGGAGATGGATGAGCTTAGAAATATTCCAGAGGAACGCTTCACAAAGCTTCGGTACATTTGGTACGCGCTGCGTAGAAACCTTTTGGTATTTCGACAGTATGGCAAAGTGAAGACTGGTAACTATGATGTGCTCTACACATTAACCTCCGTTCTCGAGTTTACTCTCTTTCCTTTCTTTTACCGGCTTTTTCATCCGGAAACGAAGTGGATTACAGTGTTCGACAATACAGTGCCACTCCAAGGACCTGGTAATAAAGGTATACGTTTCTTGGCGTGGGTATTTTTTCATATGAGTCTACACTTGCTCCGAAGGGCAGATAAAATTTATGTCATTACGCCAGATCTAGAAACTTATCTCCTGGAACATAGATTTAAACGAAATCAGATTGTACTGACCGGATGTGCGGTGGAGGGTCAGAGAATTCGGGAGGCAGTGCTTGATGAGCGATATACTTTCGACGCCTTATTCATGGGGAGAATCAATGAGAAAAAGGGAATCTATGATATGCTCGAGAGCCTTGCTTTGGTAGTGAAGGAACAGCCAAATTTTCGGTTGGGTATCATGGGCGGAGGAGACGAGCCAACCGTCAAAGCTTATCAAGAACGCATTCAGAAAATGAACCTGGAGCAGAACATCTTTTTCCTGGGGTATAAGGTTGGCACCGAGAAGTTTAATGTAATAAAATCCTCAAAATTGTTTTGGTTTTTTAGCTATGATGAAAGTTTTGGAGTAGCGCTTTTGGAAGTGGTCTGTTCTGGGAAACAAGCTTTGGTATATAACCTCCCACCATTCCGACATCTCTATCGGCATAATGAAGTGATTATTATACCGTGGCAAGATTATGCCGGTATAGCAAGTAAAACCCTCGAACTTCTCAGGAGTGACGAACTCAAAAACGAAGCTGGAGAAAAACTACTAGACGCGTTTAGTTGGGATGTGGTTGTGACCAAGGAATACGAAGCATTGAATTCATAAAAAGAAAATCTATGGAACAAGTCGATTCCAATCTCTATAGCAAAGCGTATTATCAGAATGCCTATGGGCGGTCAATACTTTCTGAAGATGGGACGTATTTCAAAACTGGGCATCTTACGATATTTTCCGAGATGGCAAATCTTCTCAAACTTCAGCCAACTGATAGGATTGTGGACTATGGATGCGGCAATGGAGACTTGGCTTTTTTTCTTGTTTCTCGATACGGCTGTGATTGTACAGGAATAGACTACTCTAAGAGTGCTATTGATATCTGCCAGGAAAAGCTGCAAATGATTCCTCAGTATACGGGAAAAATGCGTTTTATCAATACAAACAATGACTACCAACATGACTTTTCGAACATCAAAGCCGTGTATTTAGCAGATGTCGTAGAGCATATGTATGATCCGGAAATTGAATTGGTACTTTCCCAGATTAGAGGGTGGGGGAGTGACGTCTCTATTGTGGTGCACACAGATAATACATTCTACCTAAATACTATCCGTCCAGTTTTTGATTTCATTCATATTATATTTGGCATTCGTACTTGGAAAGCAGTGCGTGAGGCGAATCAGCACGATCGGAGCCTGCACGTTAATCTGACGAACCCGTATCGGCTCAGGCGATTGATGCGCAAGAATGGATTTGAAGAAGTGTTGTTTAAATATCCGACGCTTAACAAAGAGACGTTGGTGCGGAACCAATTGGGGAAACTCCAGAATATTCCACTCATTGTTTCCTTCTCTTTAGTCGCTCTTAAGATACTAGACTTCCTGAGTCCTACTTTTTACGCCCTCTATAAAAAAGCATGAACCGAGAGATTTGGAAGACATTTTTGAGGTTGCTCGTTCGGTACTCTCCCGAACTGGTTATTTTTGGGTTAGCACTGTTACCAGCTTTTTATACTTGGGGGCGTCTTTCTATCGGGGGCGATGTACTCATACCATTCAACAGTGAGGGGCTGGAAAAATATCTCTATCAGTGGATAGAGATGAAAAATGGCCAATACTTCGCCGTGAACTACTATGTTTTTTACATCATGTACTGGGTGGCCGAGCTTTTTACGGGTAATATCCTTTTTATTTCTGCAGTCTTATTATTTTTTCTAACGTTGATTGCGGGATTTGGTATTTACAAACTGGCTCAGCTTTTTTCCCCAAAGGCGCAACGACTAGAACTCTTGGTGCCGATCGTGTTCTATCTCCTCTCCCCAGCTCTTCTCAATGCCTACCATTACATATTTGTGTACGCTTTTACTCCTTGGTTCATCTATTTCATTTTTAGGATCGTCAAGGAGAAAGACGTCACCATCGGAACGGCACTTTGGTTAAATGTGATACTGGCTTTTTGCTCTCTAGATCTACCGAACCCGAAGTACCTTTTTCATCTTTTTCTCATCTCAGCAATTATTTTCTTTGCTAATTGGAGTCTTCAAAAAATTACTGGTGTAGAGCTGCGAAAGGTGTTCATAAAATTTTCACTCGCCTTTGTTCTTTCGGCCTATTTATTTTTGCCTTTAGCAAATTTCACCTTAAACTATGATCCCATCGACTATGGGGTAAAAGTGAAGTCGGGGTACAAGGATATTGGCAAGATGATGAATTTCGGCGTGGATACCATGGATAAGATATTGAAGCTTCATCAAGATTCTATCTTTCTGAATCATCTGGATGTTCTTTCCTATAATTCGAGTGCTCTCATTTTGATCCTGAGCTATTTCTTTGTCTTTATCATCTTTGCACGACTGCTTATTATTCACTCCGAACACAATGTAGATAAGAGAGACGAGATCATCGTTTGGCTTCTTCTTGTCATCTATCTCTTTTTTGCTGCGGGACCAAATAAGCCTTTTGGGCAGATGTATGAGCACTTTGTTGCGAGTGTGCCTTTGTTAGCCTTTTTGCGAACGACAGCGGGAGCAGTTTTTTTCCTCTCGGTATTTTATGCGCTCCTTTTGTTTTTCTTTGTCGAACAAATTCCAAGAAAACGGTTCTTTTTTAGCTCTCTTATACTTGTTGTGACGATCTATGTCGGATACCCATACTGGAACGGGGAGTACTATAAAAATTTCAACGGGATCAACCAATATACGAACATTCAGCAACGTGGTTTTCATATCCCAAATGAGTATTACAAGGTGCGCGAGTTTATTGATTACCAAAAAATGAACGTCCGGACGTTCTATCCCAACAGTGATCTGACGTACCTCAATACCCAGTGGGGATTCTTTGGGCCAATTATCTACAACTTCTTGTACACAAACTATAACTTGGGGTATGACAAGGTTCTCGGGAGTCTCTCGAATCATGCAGTTGGTTTCATATTCGAAGACGCTTCCTTGATGAACAAAATTGTTTATTATGTGAAGAATACAGTACCGGCTTTTCAAGAGGGTTTTCTCTCTATTCAGTATGTCGATCGAAACGAATTTTTACCACAGTTGTATACGGCCGAAAGTATTGGTACCTTTGATGACGCACCATTAACGCAAATACTTCTTGATAACTCGCCTATTCGTCATGCTGAGCGGAAAGTTTCGTTTCAGGATAATGAGATAAATGCTGATATAGACAGAGGAGGAATTTTCTCCGGGGCGAGTGTTGAGTACAAGAAAATCAATCCGACGCAGTATCGAGTACGTTTGCACGGTGCACAGGGGAACGTCGTGCTGGTTTTGAGCGAACAGTATCATAAAGATTGGAACATATACTTGGCGGAAAAAAAGAGTTCTTATCAGGATCGTGGGTCACTCCTCTCTCGACTGAAGGAATACAAGATATTGGAAAAGAATAAATATTTTCAGGCTGATAGCGATGAACTTGTGAGGCTCGTAAACGAGGGGAGTGTCACGGAGCTGGGAGACGGAAAAGAAAAAAGTATTGTTCACAAAAAATGGGATGACTATCGAGGGAAGATTGATTTTATCGAGAAATTTTCTATCGATTTTGTCTCAAAAAAGTTCTTTAACACCGTTCAAAATGATAATCTCGTAGAGGCTCGCTTTTCTGAAACGTGGTTTCAAGAACCTCTCGATACTAAGAATAGACAACTTGTGGTCAATGGTTACGCCAACGCCTGGGTTCTTGATATAGATGCTATATGCCAGGAACAGTCTGAGAGTTGTCTGAAGAATAAAGATGAAACTCAGGATGTCGAAGTGATTATAGAATTTTGGCCTCAGAGGGTCTCATATATTGGGATAATTATTTCCGGTCTCGGTCTCCTTTGGTACTCGCTGCTTTTGGTAAAAAGAGCTCTAAAAAAGGAAAAAAGGCAAAAAAGTGACCATGACAAATCATCTCAGAACTGATAAAATATCCAAAATGAAGAACATGAAAGAAATTCACGGAGTGATTAGGAAAATGGGAGTCTTTTTGGGGAGATACTTTCGCTATTTCTTCATTCTTTTTATTTTTCTTACCGCCTACCTCTGGCATCAGGCTGTAGCACCTGATCAGGTAGTGAAGAAGCCTGAATCAAAGAAGGAAAAATCAGCCTTTGTTTTTCGACCCGATCTTACTAAAAAAATCCCAGAGAAAATCTATGAGAATTTTTTCGAATCTCGAACGAATGATTTTTTTCGCCTGGGCATTCATGTGAGTACGAAGGATAAAGAACAGGTCGAGGTATTGGCTCGATCTTCCCTAAATGAAATACTGCCCATCAGCTCATGGACTTTTGAACCAGATGAAAAGGGTCAATATCGTGAAGTAGTCTTTTCCACGCCTGGGAGGTATCAGGACCTTATTATTCGATTGAAAAAGAATTCTGAGGTTTCAGAAATGGAATGGTATGATCCAGAAGTTTTCATAAAATCTTTTGATATCACGCCGCTTGAAGTGCAGACTCGCTTTGAAGCAGTCAGTCTCATGCCTACTTTTTATGGTATCTCGGAGACTAGTCATCGAGAGCTTTTTTCAGTAAATAATATAGATAAAAGCTCTCAGAAAAAAGAATGGCTTTTTCAGGCTGACGGTGATTTTATTCGGTCGCTCGAATTTTCAGGAAAAATAGATGGTGGCGGGAGACAAGAATATGCTTTTGAACTCTTTCGTTACAATAGTGTAACGAAAGAAAAAGAATCAGCTCCTCTTCAAAGGATACCCTTCGTATTGGACGCTTTGAATGGTATGAGAATTTTTTCTGGTAATTTCCTACTCCCTTTCTCTTTTCCTTTGAAACAGGGCGGCTGGTATGCTCTTAATTTTGTTGGCCCAAAGGATAAAGACCCAGAAAACTTCTTTTCTTTAGGCGAATTGGAGAAGACGGTTGACCCGAAAGAATTTAAGGAAAAGGGAGATCTTTTTGTGCATATTGGCCAACGGGCACGGTTGAATGGGGCGGATAGCTTTCCTGATGGAGCGAAGTTGGAGGATTTAGGGAAGAAGCTTCTCTATGCTTTCCAATTGAGACACGACCCAGTTGATTATGATAATCTCTACGAGGCGAGTCAAAGTATCATCTTCGACAGGGAGAGGAAGATTATCACAGGAAGTCAGAAGACAGGGGAGTATCTCATGTATCGATTTGAAACAGGGCGTCCCTTCGAATTTTTTGCTTTGGATGCACAACAGGACGGCGATGATTTGTCAGAAATTCAATTGGAGTATTCTCTGGATAAGGAACATTGGCAGGAAATTCCATTTGTAGAGGAATCATCTGGGCGGGTACGGTTTTTGTTGACGTTACCAGGGAACAGAGTAGCGAAAACAGTCTACGTCAAAGCAACTTACGTAGGTGAGGAGAAATCATCAGGGTTTTTCGGGTTCAATGAGTTTTCTGTTCATGCCAGTGTTTCAAAATTACGATAAGTAATGTTATGGAGAGAGTACGACACATTCTACTTCGGTACCGATGGGAAACAATAGGAGTATTTCTTCTTGTTTTATGTACTCTCATGAATATCTTTCCTGCGAGACATATTTTGCTTGGCGGGGATGTTATTCAGGCTATTAACATGACCGAAAATTTTGTTCGTTTTCATTACGATGCTTTCGGCAGCGCTTCATTATTTTATGGCGTCTTTTACATTATTGACCAACTAGGTATTAGTGATACGGCTCAACTTTCTTGGTATGTCGGAATATTCCTTCTTGGTTCATTTTTTTCGTTTCTGTCATTTTGTGCATTGGTGTTCTCGAGGTCATCTGGACTGACACGGTCACTTTCCGCACTTTTTTACGCTACGAATCTCTATACACTCTATGTCTTCACTGCTGCTTGGGGGTATAGTTCGTATCAGGTCTTGTACATATTCATTCCTCTTCTGGTAGGGATGTATATCAAAGCTCTCGAATCATCTCAGAGAATTTTTAGCTACGGTTTTGTGGGGGTTGCTTTTCTTGCTTCGACGAGTTTTGGAAATCCGGCTTTTGCTCTGTCTCTTGGTATCTTATTCTTTTTTCTTACGCTCGCACTGTTTCTTTTCCGTTCCATCCCTTTTGATCGTCAGACTTTGCTTAAAATAGGGATGCTTGTTTTTGGAGCGGCTCTCATGAACACCTACTGGTTGTTGCCACAGATACCTCAGCTACGAGGTGGCGTACAAGCAGTTTATACTTCAGAATTTGTTGATCTTTCAGAGCGATTAAGGGAGACGTCGAATGCTTTTTCGGATACGATTCGATTACTTCCTACGAGTGAGCAGGAACGCTATTATCCAATGAATTTTCCATACCCAGATTTTTCTCAAGCAAAGAGAGTGATAGCCTTCATAGCTTTCATTCCTTTTTTCTTGGCGTTGTATGGATTCTTTCGGAAAAGGAGTTCGAGGGACCAAAAGATATTCGGTGCCTTTTTCATGCTCACATTTATTTTCATGGCTCTGGTGGCACGAGTGCGTTTCCCATTTGAGTCTATGAACGAATTTCTATTCACTCTGCCAGGATTCAATACTTTGCGTGGCTGGGATAAGCTGGCTACGATAACTCCATTTCTTCTTTCAGGACTTCTTCTACTTTTCCTTCAATCATTTGAAGGAAAGAAGTATGCTCGTTTCCTTATGCTCTCATTTCTTCTCATGACGATTATTCTGGCGCTTCCTTTTTACGTAGGCGGCCTTCAGACAAAATTGAGCTTTGCTCTTTCTGGTCAGAAAGCCAAGGACTATACCAAGGCTAAGTATAGTGCTCTCGTAGAGGTTCCTCAGGCATATTATGATGTCGCTTCAGTCATTGAGTCAAGTAAAAAGGACAGTAAGATTGCAATGTTGCCGTACGCTCCTGGTTCGAGCGTCGGGAGAGTGAATTTTCCTACTTGGAAGGTCAATGGTCCCGATATCGCGTATCGTTTGTATAGTAAAAAATACGTAGAGCTGTATGACTACTACATTCCTCATTGGATGTTTGCTACGGAGTTTGAGAGTCAGCATGACCCGCAGTGGATAACTGATCTCTACGGTCTTCTAGGGGTTGAGTATGTGTTTTTTCATAAGGATACTCGTAAGGAGAATCAAGAAGAATTTGAAGGAGCTAAGGAATACCTTGAAAGAACTGGAGCGTTGCAGAAAGTAAAAGAGAATGATTTTTTTACTCTCTATACTTTGGAAGAGAAGCGGGTGTTTCCATACGTATTTGTAGGGATCAATGCCCCATTTGTTCCGATGAAAATAGAAGGACTTTCGCAGTCTGTACAGGCGCTACGTGAAAATATAGAAGAACTGGCATACCAGAGAAAAAATCCACGAGAAATTATGGTACCGGTGGTGGATATGAAGCAGGACGCCACTATTTTCTTGAATGAGCGCTACGATTCTCTCTGGAGAGCGGAATATGTTGATCTAGCTGGAAACAAAGTCTCATTGACTCGGGACAACAGCATTCAGCATGCCAATGCCTGGAGATTAGATCGTGATCGAAAGGGAGGAAACGTTTCCCTGTACTACCTGCCGGCACGTCTCTTATATGTCGGTATGTGGATTACCGGAGTCAGTCTTTTTGTTCTTTCTATTTTGCTTGCCAGTGAGTGGAGAAAGAGGTGGCAATATAAATCTAACCGGTAATCGTATGGGATCAGAAGAGAAACTTGAAGGACGGGTACGGCATTTTGTTATCTCTAGAAAAGTAGATATTGTACTTCCGGTGCTAGGAGCAGTCTTGGGAGTCTATTTTGATTGGACCATGGTAGAAATTATCATCTTTTTGATTTTTATCTGGTCACTTATTGGGCCTATTCCAAGTAGACTACTGGCGGGAGCAGCGCTTTTGTTTCTTCTATTTACTCCAATCCTTCATCTTTTGAAGAGGCCAGAACGTGCAGAAGAATTTGCTGTGTATGCGTACTACTTTATTGTTATGGCGGTGATTCGGGGGATTATTGAGATTCGAGGTGAGGGGAAAAATGATCCTCCAGTCAAAGAAAAACATTGATTTGCGGGGGTTTAGATAGAATAGTCGGATATCTTTATAAAAAAGAGAAAAATTCTTATATTAAGCAATAAAATTAGTATATTGACAATATAAAATATTTTTGATATAATTCTTTTATTGATATAATTCTATTAGTAAAAGAAATGAATTATTTTGAATTTAGAAAAAAAGTTGAAGAATTGCCGCTTTTTGAAACGAAAGAACTGAGGCTTGTTCTGGGTGGTGCGTTCACAAGTACCATGCTTGTTAATCTGAAAAATTGGGTTAACAAGGGTCATCTTATTATGTTGAGAAGAGGTATGTATGTTGTCGCTGAGGAGGCAAAAAATGCGGATCCTGTGTGGTTTGCGACAAAAATGTATCAACCATCCTATGTGAGCATGGAAAAGGCGTTGAGTTTTTATGGAATTATTCCGGAGGCTGTGTTTACGGTGACTTCGGTGACGACAAGGAAAACGAAAGAGTTTGATACGAAATTGGGACGTTTCAGTTATCAGAAAATCAAAAAGAGCGCATTTGGCGGATATGAAACGAAAAAGGACGGGAAAATTTCCTTTAATATGGCATTGCCAGAAAAGGCACTGGTGGATTTTTTTTATTTGAAACGCAATATTTTAAACGGAGATTCGGAACAATTCCGAGGATATCGTTTCAATGAGGACTTTGTTTTTGATACGAAAAAATTACTGGGATTTGCCGAGGCCTTTCAAAATAAAAAGGTTTCGCTTCTTACTAAAAGTTTTATCAAATATTATGCTACCGAGTAAAGACTTTTTTAAAAAATACGCAGAAGAGAGAAATATTCCGTGGCAGGATCGCAATATTTTACTCGAATATTTGCAGACGCAGATTCTCAAAGCACTTTCTTTGAGCAAGTTCAATGACAGCATTTCATTCATGGGTGGTGCGTGTCTTCGTTTTGCATATGGAATCAACCGTTTTTCGGAAGATTTGTATTTTGATCTGGTAAAAAAAGAAGGATTTCATATCGAGGAATTGATGGCTGATATCAGAAACAAGTTGGATATGCAGGGATTTCAAGTCGATGCGCGTACGAAAACGACTGAAAATATCCATACTATTTATTTCAGATTCAAGGATGTTTTATGGGAATTCGGTCTGAATGTTCAAGAAAATGAAAAGATGCTTATCAAATTTGAAATTGATTTCAATCCGTTCAAGAAAGCGCGCACGGAAACGAAATTCTCTGATAGTTTTAATGAGCGTTTTCCTTTGTTGGTCAATTCTCTGGAAACACTTTTCGCTCAAAAAGTCGTTGCTATTATTTTTCGTCCATATCAAAAAGGACGCGATTTTTATGATTTGGTATGGTTCTTGAGTCAAAAGGATTTGGAGCCGAACTATGCTCTTTTTAAAGAAAAGAAGCTTGATATTACGAATCGTCATATGTTGGTAGAATTTTTGACACAGCAGGCGAGAAAGAGCAATCTGGAACAGGCAGCAAAAGATGTCGAGAGGTTTTTATTTTATCCGGAACAAGCGAAATGGATTTTGAAACTTCCAGAATATTTACAGAGTTTTGAAAAGTAAAATTGCCTAAGGCAAAAACCTTGACACAACGCCTAAAAAGGTGTATAATTAAACTTCGTATGCAAATTTACGAACGCTACATTTCCCGGCGTTCAAGGGAAAAGTTTTTTCAGAAAGGAGCGCAAGATGGATAAGGAAATTATTGAAAGGACGCTTGAGACGGTGCGAACTTCGGAGAACTTTGTAACCGTAGCCGAAGTAAGCATTATACTGCTTCAAAGAAGTATTGAAGCGGAGCAAGCGGGGTATTCCGAGATGATGGATAGTCTTCAGGATTCTTATATTGAAATTCTGGAGTTATCTGTGGAATCGGGAACCAAGCTTATTACTCCTTCCGTCCAAAATGATTACAAAAAGAAACGGAGAGAGCTCTATCATGAAAGTGAGGCTCGAATCGCTCGGCTCAACTTCATGATCCGAGAGATTGCAGCGGCTTGCGCGCGGCGGATAGAGGAGGAGAAGAAGTGATTTCGCAAACCCTTGGAAACTACCGCGTAGTGACCAAGGGTTTTTGTTTTTTTGTATATTTGCTACAGTGTTTCTATGCAGATTATTGATAGGGAAAAATATGATTACACCTTGCCCGAAGCGCTCATTCGGAAAGAGGGAGTAGAACCGCGGGATAGCGCGCGGCTCTTTGTGTATGATACAACGACGGACACGGTGACATTTGATATTTTCAAAAATCTGACACGCTATCTTCCGGCGCAATCGCTTATGGTTCTCAATAATACCGTGGTATTGCCGGCGCGTTTATGGCTTCGCAAGGAAACAGGTGGGAAGATCGAAGTATTCGTGCTTGCCAATGAGAGAGAAGATCCGCAACGGATTCCGGCGCTTGTCGATAGGAAAATCGCCATCGGACAAAAACTTTTCTTTTCTGACGGGAGTTTTTTTGAGGTAATCGGACAGAATGAAAAAATTTTTTTTCTGCGGTTGGAGAGCGTGTTTTCGTTGGAGACTCTACTGGAACAATACGGCAAAACGCCACTCCCTCATTATCTTTTAGGGGCATCAATGGAGGAAGAGAAACTTCGGAAGCGGTATCAGACCATTTTTGCCGAAAAGGGAGCCTCTGTCGCGGCACCGACCGCATCACTTCATTTTACCGATCGAGTATTTTCTTCTTTGAAGAAAAAAAATATTGTGACAAAAAATATTACGCTTGATGTTGGTTTGGGAACATTTGCCCCGCTTCAAGATGAACATTTTTTGACAGGAAAATTACATACGGAGTTTGTGAATATTCCTAAAGAAACGATACAGGCACTCTGTCACGCCAAAAAAACAAAACAACCGATCATTGCCGTAGGGACAACGGTCACGCGCACGTTGGAATCATTCGTATCTAAGTCTTACTATTTTCGCGATCGCGAAAATAGTAAGACTAAAAAATGGAGAGATGAAATGTGTGGAAACAGTGTGACGTATAGTGGCAAGACAGATATTTTTATTTATCCGCCCTATCAGTTTCAAATGGTGGATCATTTGCTGACGAATTTTCATCTTCCCAAGACGTCGCTTATGCTTTTGGTTGACGCTTTTTTGCAGAATAAAAACGCCAAGAGAGGGATTGTTGAGTTATATGCTCTTGCTATCAAAAATAATTTTTCTTTTTATTCTTTCGGTGATAGCATGCTGATTGTATAAAAAAAGAGACCTCGATCGTTCTGCGACCGAGGTCTGTGCATATTATGCTCTGGCAAGACTCCTTTCCGTCGATTGACGACGACGGAGAGAATGAGCTCGTTGTATTTCGGAGAATCTTCCTGTCTCTCGAGCGAGTTGCTCGATGTTTTCTTCGGTGAAAAAATTTCGCAGGCTTCGTAATTCATCCAGCTGTTGCTTGTATTTGCCAGCGAGCGCCGTCTGCAGAAAGAGCAGTAAAATGACGCGGGGATTCACGTCATGGAACACATTGGTTCTGATGTGATGTCTCCTTGCAAACGCCAGAACGCAATAACGGAGGACTTGATCGCCGATGCCCAAAGCGAATTCGAGAGGATATCCGCGACTGAAGGCTTCACGAAGGACATCTTTTGCCTGTTCAACGTTTTGGACACCATGTGGAGCAAGGCTTTTGATGAGTTCATGAACTTCTTTCCCTGTCGCGTGAGCAGTGTACGGTGTTATTTTTCGAATTGGTGGCATTTTCTACCCTTTGATCATTTTGTGGTAAAAGAACAAAAACTTTTGGCGGTACTGACGTTCCTGCGTCGTTTCTCGACCAAAAAGTCTATTTTCAAGTAAGCACTTTTCTTGTTTTTTGACAAGCGTATTGGAAAATATCGGGGTTGCGCAAATTATTTTCCTACGTTAAGATGGTACAGGTAATCTACTATGTTTGAGTTATGAAAGTGATTCTTTTGGAAGAAGTGAAAGGTCTCGGTAAAGCGGGGGATATCAAGGAAGTACCAAACGGATACGGACTGAATTTTCTCTTGCCAAAAGGTTTGGCGGATTTGGCGACGCCTGTGGTTATCAAGGAAGCGCAAAAGCGTATTGCCAAGCGCGTCAAAGAAGCGGAGTCGCTTGTCGCCGATTTACGAATGCGTGCGACGGCTGTTGATGGGCGTACGGTTTCTCTTTCTGTGAAATCAGAAAATGGAAAGTTGTTTGGTTCGATTGGCGCGGAAGAAATTGCCACCGCTCTTCAGTCGATGAATGTGGATATTGAGGCTAAAAACATTGTCTTGGAACACCCACTCAAGAAAATAGGCGTGTTTCCCGTACAGGCAAATTTCGGACATGATATAACGGCGCGGTTTGAGGTTTCTTTGGAAACCGCTTAGTATCAGTGTTTCAGAGTAATTTTACAAGAGCCGCTTTTTTCCCTCGATTCGGAACAGCGGCTCTTTCTCTAAGAGATTTTTATGGCGAAAACAAAAAAAAGAAATCCGAAATATATTTTTGTAGTTGGTGGCGTGATGAGTGGTGTCGGTAAGGGTATCACGACATCATCGATTGGCAAGATTTTGCAGGCACGCGGTCTTTCCGTCACGGCCTTCAAAATCGATCCCTATATCAATGTTGATGCCGGAACGATGAATCCGACGGAGCACGGCGAAGTGTTTGTTTTGAAAGATGGACACGAAACGGACCAGGATATGGGAAATTATGAACGGTTTCTCAATATTGAGCTTGACCGTGACAATTACATGACGACCGGTCTCGTGTATAAGTCCGTCATTGAAAAAGAACGCAATCTTGAATATCAGGGAAGATGTGTCCAAGTGGTACCGCATATTCCGCTTGAAGTGATCAGTCGTATCAAAAAAGCCGTCAAAAAGGTATCTGCCGACGTAGCGATCATAGAAATTGGTGGAACGGTCGGGGAGTATGAAAATATTCTCTTTTTGGAGGCGGTACGTATGTTAAAAATCGCCCATTCGAAAGATGTTATCACGGTCATGGTAAGTTATATCCCGACGCCATCTAAGGTAGGAGAGATGAAAACCAAGCCGACTCAACATGCCGTTCGAACACTCAATGGAACCGGTGTTCAGCCGGATATTATCGTTGCGCGGGCCGATCGGCCTCTTGATGAGAAGCGCAAGGAAAAGATTGCTGTTTTTTGCAGTGTTCGCCAAGAAGACGTCATCAACGCGCCAGACGTGGAAAGTATTTATGATGTACCGCTTAACTTTGAAAAAGATGCGTTGAGTGATATTATTCTCAAAAAACTCGGCCTTCATTCGCGTCGAAAAGTAGGTGAGTTGGAGGAATGGCACAAACGCGTGAAGCGCATCCATCAATCTTCAAAGAGTGTTCGTATTGGAGTGGTGGGAAAATATTTCAAAACAGGAGACTATGTTCTTTCGGACGCGTATATTAGCGTACTTGAGGCTCTCAAACACGCCGCGTGTGAAATTGGTCGGAAACCGGAAATTGATTGGATCGATAGTACCGATTTTGAAGAAGATCAGAAGAAGCTTTCCTCATTGAAACAATATGATGGCATCCTTATTCCTGGTGGATTTGGCAGTCGTGGTATTGAAGGGAAAATTGCCGTGATCCGTTATTGTCGTGAAAACAGGATTCCGTATTTTGGTCTTTGTTACGGTATGCAACTTATGGTTATTGAATACGCGCGCCACGTTCTTTTATTGAAAGACGCGCACACTACCGAAGTTGACAAAACAACAAAGCATCCGGTTGTTGATATTATGCCTGAGCAAAAACAAAATGTGTTGAAGAAAAAGTATGGCGCGACGATGCGTTTGGGTTGTTACCCGGCACGAATTACTTTGAAGACGATTGCCTCGCAGGCCTACGGACAAGAAAATATTTCCGAACGCCATCGTCATCGTTACGAGGTCAATCCTGAGTATGTGGAGCATTTTAGAAAAGCGGGGCTTTTGTTTTCTGCCACTTCGCCCGATGGTATTTTGATGGAAATCGCTGAATTACCGAAGAAAAAACATCCCTTTTTCCTCGCTACGCAGTTTCATCCGGAATTCCAATCATCTTTACTTCACCCCCATCCGCTTTTTGTTGCGTTTCTCCGTTCTTGCCAAGGGAGAAAGTAAGGAGAAAAATAAAAAACACCTTCGTGCATACGAGGGTGTTTTTTTGAGCGAAAAGGAGCTACTTCTTTTCCGCAATAACATTCACAAAAATGCGCTCGGTCAGTTTTCCGGTGAAACTTTTCACTTTTTTTGTTTGGAAGGAAACCGTGCCGGCGATAAGAGCGAACAAAGTGTCGTCTTCTCCACGTTTGACATTTTTTCCGGGATGAAATTTCGTACCGCGTTGACGGACGATGATATTTCCAATAGCCACCGATTGGCCACCGAAGGCTTTTACACCGAGACGTTTGGAAATGGAATCGCGACCTAAGGCGGTTGATCCACCTGCTTTTCTAGTTGCCATAAACCGAAAAATTTACGTATTACCGATGTTTTCTGTATACTGGATGAGTATAGCACGCTCTATCGTTTTGTCAATCTTCCCGTATGCCGTTTTTCTCTTTTTTGCAAAGATTTTTCTCATGGGTGCGAAACAACGAGAATCGCCTTCTTGTGTTTTTTGGACTTATTTTATCGAGTGCGCTTGCTTTTGAAGCTGGATTTCTCTATGGCGTTCGTTTGTCGCCTGCGCCGATTGTTATTAGTATTCCTGAGGTGAAGCCTTTGACGCATGAGGAAGAAACTGGCAAAAAAGATGAAAAAAGTAATGAGGGTGCGATAATAAATAACACGGTGCCTTCTTCCGGATCATGTCCTCTGGTCGGAAGTCGTAATTCGAATAAGTATCATGTGGTCACCTGCGCGGTTGTCAAAAGAATTAAGCCTGAAAATAAGATATGTTTTGCCTCGGAGGATGAAGCGAAAAAACGAGGGTATGTCGCCGGGTGTATGAAATAACGGTAGCAGATGATTTGGCAAAGCGGACACCTCTTTTTTTCAGATGTTTTGTTCGGACATAAAAAACATTTCATGTTATACTAGAAAAACAAACAAAAAATATGATACACAAAGATAATTTCAATCGCAACAAAGTGCTTATTGTGAGCGCTGTTTCTTTTTTACTGGGATTTTTTGATGCTTTTTGTGTCTATATTCTCTCTTCTTATCTTGCCAAGATTTCCGGGACAGACAATGTCGGTATTTTTTATATTACGGCTTTTGTTGGCGTTTTGCTTTCTCTTTTTTATTTGCAACCGCTTATCCGAAAAATTGGTAAGGCGCGCATGTTTTATTTTTCTCTTGGTCTCGCGGTGCTTCTCTCGGCTCTGCTTACGAATATGCCGCCAACAATATTTTCTCTTGTTGTGGCTATCCTCTTTTTGGTTGTTAATAGCGTGACGTGGGTGGCGCTTGATATTTTACTCGAGGGATTTTCTTCCGATGGAATGGCGGGACGGGTTCGAGGACTTCATTTGACGGTAGTGAACACCGGTTTTTTGATTGCGCCGTTTTTGGCGACGAGAGTGCTCGATCGTTTCGAATACGAAGGTGTTTTTTTTGTTATGACACTGGGTTATATTATTGTTTTTTTGGCGTCACTTCTTATTTTTCGTCATGATAACGCCTCCGTACATGAAGGACTCAGGCCATGGCAAGCTCTTCGGAAAATGTTACGTGAGAAGAATTTGTTTCATATTTACTGCGTGGCGTTGGCGATTGAGTTTTTTTATTCCATCATGATCATTTATATGCCACTCCATCTGCTTCATCTCGGTTTTTCTTGGAAGGATATCGGTATTATTTTTACCATTATGCTCCTCCCGTTTGTTTTGTTGCAGTATCCGGTCGGCGCTCTTGCTGACAAACGGTTAGGGGAAAAGGAGATGCTTATGGTCGGTATTATGATCATCATGTTTTCGACAGCTCTTCTTCCATTTCTTGATTCGTCGTATGGATTACTCGTGTGGGGTGGTGTGCTTTTTCTGACGCGTGTCGGCGCGGCTATGATTGATGTTTTGCGTGACGCGTATTTTTACAAACAAATAGATGGTGACGATGCTGATATTATTTCTTTTTTTCGTACCGCGCGTCCCTTGGCGAATGTGGTCGGCGCGGCGATTGCGGCTTTCATACTAATCTTTTTCCCCATCAAGAGCCTTTTCTTTGTTATTGTTCTGGTGTTTATCTTTGCTCTCGTTTCCGCTATTTTGCTCGAGGATACTCAGGGGGAAGAAGAATGCGGCAAAAAAGCCTGACTTTTTCTTGGAAAAAGGTAAAAAAAGTGTTATTGTATAGGAGAAATGATGGTTCATTTCTCTTTTCGTTGTGCGCGTAAAATACGTTTTCTTTGTTTGTTTTTATGGCCTATCGTATTACCTTGGAACAATTTGAGGGTCCGCTTGATCTTTTGCTTTCGCTTATTGAAAAAGAAAAGCTCGATATCACTCAAGTGAGCCTTGCCAAGGTAACTGATCAGTATCTGCGTTATATTGAACAGGAAGAGGTTATTTCGCTTGCCAATTTGTCCTCTTTTCTTTCTGTCGCGGCGCGGCTGCTTCTGATAAAATCTCGCGCGCTTCTTCCGGTACTACAGTTTAGCAATGATGAAGAAGAGTCAATGGATGATTTGGAAAATCGCCTGAAGGTATACAAACGATTTCGTGAAGCGGCATCGATGATTGGAACGTTGCTTTTTCAGGGACGTCGAAGCCATATTCGGGAGAGCTTTCTTGGTTTGCGTTCAGTATTTTATCCACCGAGTCACTTGACGGTAGCCGATATACGGAAACACTTTGTTGATGTACTTGGGGAAATACCGGTGTTTGAAGCGTTGCCCGAAGAAGAAATGCGTACGATCATTACTTTGGAAGAAAAGATATTGCATTTGAAGAATTCTCTGCTCGAGCGAGCAGAATCTTCTTTTAGTGAATTGACCCATCAGGCAGCTGATCGAGTGGAAATCATCGTATCGTTTTTGGCGGTGCTGGAGATGGTAAAACAACGAGTTATTTTTGTGGAACAAGAGAAATTTTTCAGTGATATTCGTATCAAACGTCTTCCTGTTGTATAAAACCTATGACTTCTTCTCAGAATACTATTGCTTCAATTTTGGAATCGCTTCTTTTCATAAGTGGCGAGCCGCTTTCTGTGGCGCATCTTATGAAAACGATGCACGTTGATGAAAAAACGATTCTTGAAAATATTGAGATACTCTCCCAAAAATATATTGCCGATCAGGAGAGTGGGCTCATGATAGTGCGGAAGGAAAAAGCAGTTGCTCTGGGTACCAAGCCGGAAAATGCCGCCTTTGTCGAGGCGCTCACCAAAGCGACGCTCACTGATGCTCTTTCTAAAGCGGCGCTTGAGGTGCTGAGCATTATCGTCTATCGAGCACCTATCACTCGTGCTGAAATTGAAGCGGTACGCGGAGTAAATTGCAGTTTTACGTTGCGGAATCTTTTGCTCCGTGATCTTATCGAACGAAGTGGTAATCCCGCTGATGCTCGCGGATATGTCTATGCTCCGACGTTTCGTTTTTTACAATCTCTCGGTATCGGTAAGGTGGAAGAATTACCGGAATATGAAACACTTTCCTCCGATGAACGATTGAAAATGATATTGAAAAATGAGGAAGATATCGAAAAAGAAGAGGGAAATCAAGAATCTTTGACGGTCAAAGAACAATCATAACGTATGCGAAAGTTTTTTTTGTGGATCATATTGCTTGGGGTAGTGGCAGGAGCTCTTTCTTGGAATAGCGATATTTTTTTGGCGCATGGCGAGGATGTTTTTGGTTTTTTTGATAATAAGATAAAGCGTTTTTCTGAAGATGATACTGAATCACAAACAAGAATTGTTCCCTACGTAAGCAATGAGCATACATTTTCAACGGGATTTCAGCCGGAGCTCAAACCGTACGCACCGCATCTAAGTATCCCGACAGCGCATGCCGCGATTATTCTTGATGCCGACTCCGGGAAGGTGCTCTATGAACGGAACGCTGACACACAAAGACAGATTGCCTCTCTTACCAAATTATTTACCGCGACCATCGTCGTGGAAAGAGTGGACAATCTTGATGAGTTGGTAACGATTGATGAAGAGACAATCTACACGGAAGGTACGCGTATTGGTTGCCCGCGCTCTGGTTTTTGTAACAGTGAACGCTTGAAAATAGGAGAAAAAATAAGCGTGAAAAATCTTTTGAAAGCGGCTCTTATGAATAGCGCCAATGACGCGGCGCTGGCTCTAGGAAAGCATATAGGAAAGACTGAAGAGGGTTTCGTGAAGATTATGAACGAACGAACCAAAGAGCTGGGACTACAGAATACGCATTTCTGTACGCCTTCCGGATTGGAACCAGACGGTCGGGAGCATGAGTGTTATTCTTCGGCGCGTGATGTTGCCACTCTTACGGCACACGCGCTTCAGTATCCGGTCTTGTGGGATATTATGCGTATGGAAAAAATGTTTATTTCTTCCGCGGATAATGTTTATGAACACGAGATATTCAATACCAATGAACTGCTTGGACAGTGGCCGAATCTTCTTGGTACCAAGACGGGATTTACACCGCTCGCCGGATACTCTTTGTTGGCGGTAGCTTCTTCTGATAGTCATGAGAGTCACAAAGTTATTGCCGTGCTTCTCAATGATCCGTATCGTTGGCAAAGTATTCGTTCTATGTTTGATTGGAGTTTTCAAGCGGTAGAGTGGAAATAATTTATTGAAATTGTTTTTTTATGGAAAATATTCAGATCGCTCAGATTCAGCACATACCGTTTATTATGAATATTCTCAAGGTATTGGCTACCGGATTGTGTTCTTTTTTGCTCGCGTTTCTTTTGACACCGCTTTGGACGCATATTCTCTATAAATATCGATTCGGTATAAAGATAAAAAAGAACGATGTGAACGGACAACAATTGACTTTTGTGAATAAATTGCACGCGTGTAAAGCCGGGACGCCCACGATGGGTGGAGTCATCGTCTGGGCATCGGTTCTCATACTGGTCCTGCTTTCCCACTATGTGTTTCCGTTTATCGCTGAATGGACCAATACGAATTTTATCGCTCGTTTGGATTTTTTCAAGCGTTCGCAGGTATGGTTGCCACTTTTTGTTTTGGTCATGGCCGGTATCTTGGGTATGCTCGATGACTATATGAGTGTTCGCGGTTGTGGAAGCAACAAGGGCGGTGGGATGCGTTTTGCTTTCCGTTTTTGGTGGTTGTTCGTTATTGCCGGCGCCGGCGCATGGTGGTTCTATGAAAAGCTTGGTTGGGATCAGATGCATATTCCGGCGGTGGGTGATTTTTCTATCGGTTGGTGGTATATCCCGCTTTTTATTTTTGTCATTTTATTTGCCGCAATTTCTTCCAATGAGACGGATGGTCTCGATGGATTAAACGGTGGCGTATTGCTTATCGCTTTCAGCTCTTTCGCGCTCATTGCTTTCGTGCAGAATAGAATGGACTTGGCATCGTTTTGTGCCGCGGTCTCGGGAGCGCTGTTGGCATTTTTGTGGTTTAACATCTATCCGGCCCGATTTTTTATGGGTGATACGGGAGCTATATCGCTTGGAACCACGCTTGGTGTCGTGGCGATGCTGACCAACTCCGCGCTCGTATTATTTCTTATTGTTTTTGTGTATATTTTGGAATCAGGAAGTGCCGCTTTGCAACTCTTGAGCAAGCGTTTTTTTGGAAGAAAAATTTTCTTGGCGGCGCCGCTGCATCATCATTTTGAGGCAAAGGGATGGCCCGAACCAAAAATTGTCATGCGCGCATGGATTTTTACGTCTCTTACCGCTCTTATCGGCGTCATGATCGGTATTTTGGGAATGGGAAAATAAATATTTATTTTACGACTATGATTATCAAGGGTGTGGAAGAAATATCTTTTGAGAATCAACGGGTACTGGTGCGAGTCGACTTTAATGTTGAGCTTAATAACATTGATGCGGTACAGGAGCATTTTCGTTTTTCGATCGTTAAAGAGACGATCGAATATATTGCCGGTTTTTCTGGTGTAAAGATCGCTCTGCTTACTCATTTTGGAAGACCGGAGGGGAAAAAAGATCTTCAATTTTCCACGGAGCGCCTGATGCGATCAATAGAAAATGCTTTGGAAAGAAAAGTGGTGTTTGTGTCCGATTGCGTCGGATCGTCCGTCGGGGAATCCTTGGAGCGTCTTTCTGGAAACGAGATACTTCTTTTGGAGAACGTTCGTTTTTATTCGGGAGAGGAAGAAAACGATCTTCTTTTTGCCAAACAATTGGCCGAACCTTTTACGGTGTATGTGAATGAGGCGTTTAGCGTCAGTCATCGGGCGCACGCTTCCATAGTTGGTGTGCCGAAACTTTTGCCTGCCGCCGGTGGTTTTTGTTTACAAAAAGAAATGCGAGAGCTTGATAATGCTCGTTTTCGACCGGAACGTCCGGCGGTCGCGATCATTGGAGGGGCGAAAATAGAAACAAAGTTGCCACTTATTCGATCGTTGGAGGAAAATTATGATTGTATTTTAGTTGGTGGAAAAATTGCCAATGAGGCACTGGATCAAAAAATAGCATTTTCTTCCAAAGTGCTTCTGCCGCAGGATTTTAATTCGCCGCAACGGTTGGATATCGGACCAACTACCATCGCCTATTACACACAGATTATCAAGCAGGCGAAAACTATCGTGTGGAACGGACCGATGGGAAAGTTCGAAGAAAAGCCGTATGATATCGGGACGGACGCCATTTTGCATGCCATTTTGGAGAGTGGTGCTTTTGTGGTGATTGGGGGCGGTGAGTCGCTCGCCGTATTGGAAGAGGCCGGTGTTATGGCGAAAGTAAGTTTTGTTTCTTCTGGCGGTGGAGCGATGCTTGAATATTTAAGCGGTAAACAATTGCCCGGCATAGAGGCTTTGCAATCAAAATGATATACTAGGAGTGAGAGAAGAGTGTTTTTGAAACATACTAATTATTTCTGAATATGGCAAAAATTACTGAGGTACAAGGACGAGAGATTCTTGATTCTCGTGGCAATCCGACGATTGAAGTGACGGTTGTATTGGAAGATGGTACAGCAGCAACTGCGGGCGTACCATCAGGAGCGTCAACAGGTGCTTTTGAAGCGGTAGAGCTTCGTGATGGTGACCCAAATCGTTTCGGGGGTTTGGGTGTGGAGAATGCGATAGCCCATGTAAATGGAGAGCTCGCCGAAGCCGTTAAAGGAATGGATGCTTTTGAACAGGAGGCACTTGATGAAAAAATGATCGCTCTTGATGGGACGGAAAATAAAGAACGCCTTGGAGCCAACGCTCTTTTGGGTATCTCGCTTGCCGTATGTCGAGCGGCCGCGATTTCTTCCGGTCGACCGCTCTATCGTCATATAGAAACTCTCTATGGCAAAAAAAAGAATAAAAAATTCGTTGTGCCGATGTTTAATATTTTGAATGGCGGGAAACATAGCGACTCTGGTCTTTCGGTACAGGAATTCAAAATTATACCGTATGGGATTGGTGGATACAAAGAACAGCTTCGTGCTGGAAGCGAAATTTTTCATTCATTAAAGAAACTTCTTTCACAGGATGGATTTTCGATTGGCGTGGGTGATGAGGGTGGATTTGCACCGCATCTTGAAAATCACGCTCAGGCGCTTCAGATGATTCTTCGTGCCATCACGGAAGCGGGGTATCGAGCGGGTGAAGAAGTTTGTATCGGACTTGATGTCGCGGCAAATTCTTTTTATGAAGCGTCGGAAGATCAGTATGGGCTCAAACCGGAAGGAGTGTCGCTGTCTCGAGAAAGTCTCATCAACGTGTATCGTGAATGGATACAGAAATATTGTGTTGTTTCCATTGAGGATGGTCTCCATGAAGAAGATTGGCAAGGGTGGGCACTCATGCGCGAAAAACTTTCCAAGGAATCGACAGCATGGAAAAACCCACTTCTTTTTATTGGTGATGACTTGTTGGTTACCAATGTCAAGCGATTGGAGAGGGCCATACGGGAAGGTGCTTGTAATGCCGTACTTATTAAACCCAATCAGATTGGCACCGTGACCGAAACACTCCGTTGCGTACGTTTGGCGGAAAAAAATGACATGCGAAGAGTCATTTCTCATCGTTCAGGAGAGACTATTGATGATTTTATTGCTGATCTGGCTTTTGGTGTGGGAGCGGAGTTTATGAAGACCGGTTCGCTTTCTCGTGGTGAACGCATTGCCAAATATAATAGGCTTCTTGCCATAGAAAGAGAAATTATTTGATATTTTTTTATGTTTTTTTTCCAGAAATCATACGAAGTAATTTGCGTCGGCTCGATATCGAAGGATATTTTTTTTCCAACGGAAGAAGGAGTCGTTATGCGTACGCCGGAAGATATTACTTCAAAAGAAAAATTGGCGTTCGAATTGGGAGGAAAGATCGCTTGTAAGAATCGTTATGAGGCCGTCGGTGGTGTCGCCGCCAATGTGTCCGTCGGTCTTGCTCGTTTGGGGCATACGGGAGCTTGTTATAGTAATATTGGTAATGATGAGACTGGGCGATGGGCAAAACAAGTATTGAAAAATGAAAGAGTGCGGACAGAGCTTCTTTTTTGTGACGAAAGCGCAAAAACTGACCTGTCTGCCATTGTTGTCATGACACAAAATGGTGAACGCACGATTTTTCATAATCGTGATGCCAATGAAAAATTGAAAATTCGTGATGACGCTTTTGCTCAAACGCAATGGATTTTTGTGAGTGCTTTGAACGGTGATTGGGAAAACAATTTGGGAAAACTGCTTTCTTTAAAGGAGATGAGAGGATTTTCTTTGGCATTTAATCCCGGGCAACATAATATAAAGACCAACCCCAAGCGTGTTTTGGAGGCTATAACGAAAACAGATATTTTATTACTCAATAAGGATGAGGCTATCGAGCTTATTTCTCGTTTGCAAGAGGGCGTACCCAAAGAAAGTTTGGATGATGAAATTTTTCTTGTCCAGGCCTTGATACGGGTAGGAGCGAAAGTGGTGGGGATGACTGACGGGAAACGCGGCAGTTGGGCGTATGATGGCAAAGAGTGCTGGTATTGTCCGATTTATACCGTTGATGGCGTTGTGGATAGTACCGGCTGTGGAGACGCTTTTGGTTCAGGATTTTTTTCGGCAATCCTTCGAGGGAAAACACTGGACGAAGCGCTTCGTTATGGAATGGCAAATAGCGGAAGTGTCGTGGGAGAGTACGGGGCCATTGAGGGGTTGCTTCATACGGAAAAAATGGAAACGATTATCGCGCGGATTACACCGGAAAGACTCAATTAAAAAACGAGAGGGTGGTATACTAAAAAAGAGAGGAAACAAAAATATTTTTTATGGGACTTTTTTCAAAGATGCGTTTCGGTCGTGATACCGATCTCATGCTCGCTTTGGATATCGGAACGGAAGTGGTCAAGGCACTGGTGTTTCGTGTTGATCATGAACAGAAAAAAGGCATGATTATAGGTGTCGGGCGTGTCGCTCAGAAATCGGGGAATATGCAAAGCGGCGCCGTAACGGACATCGGCGGAGTTATAGAATCGGCACGAGAAGCTATCCAATTGGCGAAAGAAAGAGCTCATGTAAAGCGCGTTCAAAAAAGTATCATCGGTATCGCGGGAGAGTTGGTGAAAGGAACGACGACGACGGTACACTATGAGCGCGTCAATTCGGAAATACGTATCGCTATTCCGGAACTCCGGATGATTATTCAGAAAGTTCAGGAGAAGGCTTACCAGCGAATCAAACGACAACTTGCCTGGGAGACCGGACAAGATGATATTGATGTCAAATTGATCAATGCCGCTGTTGTTGATGTTCGCATTGATGGGTATCATGTTCTGAATCCCGTAAATTTTCAGGGGAGAGATGTTTCCATGAGCGTGTTTAACGCGTATGCGCCGATGATTCATTTGGGGGCGTTACAAAAAATTGCTGACGAGCTTGATCTCGATCTCTTGTCTATCGCGGCAGAACCATACGCGGTTGCTCGTTCTATCGAAGTGGATGACATGCTTGATTTCAGTGCTATTTTTATCGATATCGGTGGAGGAACAACGGATATTGCCGTCGTGCGTAATGGCGGTCTTGAGGGAACAAAAATGTTTGCGCTTGGTGGACGCGCTTTTACGAAACGTCTGGCGCAAGAGTTTGGATTGAGTTTTGAGGTGGCTGAACAAATGAAAATCGATTATGCCCATGGTCGATTGCACGATGAAGACAATGCTCGTATCGCTACTTTATACGCTGATGATTGTCGTATTTGGCTTGGTGGCGTAGAACTTTCTCTTATTGAATTCGCAGAAACTGATCTTTTGCCATCCCGAATTTTTCTTTGTGGTGGAGGATCGGCGCTTCCGGGCATCAAGCAGGCACTCCTTTCCAAAGAGTGGACGAAGAATCTTCCATTTGCCAAAGCACCACAGGTGGGATTTCTTCAACCGAAAGATGTGGCGCGTATGATTGATACTACCGGAGAATTGGGCAATCCTCAGGATATTACACCTATCGGACTAGCTCATTTGGCACTTCTTGATTCTCTTGAGGAAGAAAAAATGCTTTCTAGTATATTACGTCGCAGTATGGAAACGGTAGAAAAACAATAACCAAAAGAACGTTTATGGAACAAACTTTTTATATTGAAGCCGATGAGGAAATTATTTCGGTTATTAGCCGGATGAGAAAATCATCATCGCAGGAAAATATTTTTGTTTTTCCCAAGCGTGCTTTGGTTTTGCAAAGTATTATCAATTTACGTTTACTACAACGCGAGGCTCAAAAGTTGGGGAAAAAGATCATTCTGGTGACACAAGATGAGGCCGGACGTCTTTTGGCTGAGAAGGCGGGTATCGAAACAGAAAATTATTCTGAAGATTTTGCTCAAAAAACGTCTCATCTCGAATTATCGTCGAAGGATATATCACCCGAAATAACTTCCACTCATGATAGCGGTGAAGAAGAAACGGTCTCTGGTAATATTGGATTGCGTTCCGAGGGAATTGGAAGTGCGGATTTTTATAATGGTCCGACGACTACTCAGACAGTAGTGACAAAGGCACCGGAAGAAAAAGGAGTGGAGACGTTGTCTATGACAGCGCCAAAAACAGTGCGGGTGCGTGATGCTACTCCAAAAAAACTTACCAGTTTGAACTCTCAACGAGTAGACGATATGATGGGAAGCCAGGTGAAGAGACAAGCGCGTGTCGTAGAAAAACCACTTCCTTCTGCTCAAGCTTTGACGGAGTCGTCGCCGACACGTGTTCCCTCGACATCGATAAGCCGCGATGAACGTTTGAGAAATTTTTATAGTAATACCTATCAGCCGGCATCACCGGAAAAGAAAAAAGAGCAACCAAAGATGCCGGAAGAACAAGTTCCTTCTCTTGCCGGAAAGAAAGCTCATTATATTTTCTTTATTCTGGGAGGTATTTCTCTTCTTTCGACGATAGGCGTTTTGGTGTATCTTTTTCTTCCCAAAGCGGAAATTCACGTTACTCCCTATCGTATTATGCAGAATGTCGATATGGAGTTTGAAGGAAGGACTGATATGACAACTGGTGAAAAGGTCATACCGGCGCGTGTTTTTGAAAAAGAAAAAGAGCTCGCGTTGACTGTTCCGACGACCGGAAAAAGCGGGGGAAATAATCAAAAAGCTTCTGGTACGGTGATTCTTTCCAATAATTATAGTGCCGAACCGCAATCTCTCGTGGCGACAACTCGTTTGGAGACCGGCGATGGGAAGATTTATCGTTTGGTAAAGGGAGTAACTGTTCCCGGCATGGTTACTAGCAACGGAAAAAAAGAGGCTGGAATGATTGAGGCGGAAGTTATTGCCGATCAAGCCGGAGAGGAATATAATATTACTCCTTCGACATTCACTATTCCTGGATTCAAGGGAGGGCCGAAGTATGAGGCTTTTTCAGCAAAATCTTCCAAGGCTATGCTTGGAGGTGGCAGCGGTGGAACAGACGTGGCGGTTATTGCTAAAGTTGATCTTGAAACCGCCGAACGTGATGCCAAAGAATCGGCGAGGAACGCCTTTTTGGAAGAAATACGTGGCGAGCTTTTGCCGGGAGAAAAAATTCTTGATGAACATATTGAAATTGTTCCGACTGTGCTTGTTTCGCCCTTACAAATCGGAACAGCAGCTTCCTCGTTTGAATACAGAAATACGTTTCGCGTAAAAGCATTCGTTTTTTCCGAGAAAGCTCTCCAAGAGAAAATAGAAACGGAACAGAAGAAAACTATCGAAAACGTTTCCTTCAAGGTGGTTTCTTCTGCGGTTACGTATGGTGATTCTGTGCCTAATTTTTCAGAAAATACATTACGGCTACGAGCCCGAGCGCTTCTCACATTGGAATCGGAAATAGATGAGCAGGCCCTGCGAGGCGCACTCGCGGGAGCAAGTATTCGTGATATAGAAAATGTCTTGTCTCAGTTTCCATCCGTAAAGAAAATAAATGTAATCTTTCGACCGGACCTCTTTGTTCAAAGTATTCCCGATGCCGAAAAACGTATCGTGCTTATTGTTGAAAAAGGTGAAGAAGAAAAGTAAAGTTGTATAAAAATCGTTATTTTGGTATTATAATTTTTCCTAGAATAAGAGAGTATGACGAATATGCATAGCGAAGAAGATAAAGATCAGTCTGCGGGACGACAAACCAGTATGCGTCGTTTGCAGGCGCAGATGTTTTCTCTCCAATCAGACAGAAGTCGTCTTGAGAGGAAACGTGTTCTTGTAGAAGGTGATGTGAAAAAAATGAATTTGGAAATCGGTCATTTGCGTGCTGATGTGGAAAAAAAACAAGCGGAGGAGCGTTCTATGGCGCGAGAAGTAGAACTTATTGATGAGGAGCTCTCCCGATTGAAGAAGCAAATGAACAGCTTATAATATTTCTAAAAATATTCCGTACGGGAGAAAAGATACCGTATTGATCAATATTGTTTATGCGCACGAGTGAGATTCGAAAAAAATATTTGGAGTTTTTTCAAAGTAAAAATCACGCCGTTATTCCTTCGGCGCCGTTGGTACCGGAAAACGATCCGTCAGTACTCTTTAATACGGCTGGTATGCAGCCGCTCGTTCCGTATCTCTTGGGAAAACCGCATCCCATGGGGAAGCGTCTTGTTGACGTGCAGAAATGTGTTCGTACGGGGGATATTGATGATGTCGGTGATGATACCCACCTTACTTTTTTTGAAATGTTGGGAAATTGGTCGCTTGGAGATTATTTCAAACAAGAATCTATTGCGTGGTCATGGGAATTTCTGACTGACGCGCGATGGCTTGGTCTCGATCCGGCTATGATTTCCGTGACGGTTTTTTCAGGAGATGAAAACGCTCCTCGCGACGATGAGTCGGCGGCTCTGTGGGAATCATTGGGTATGCCCAAAGAACGTATCGCGTATCTTCCTGCCGAAGATAATTGGTGGGCAGCGGGACCAACTGGTCCCTGCGGACCGGATACGGAAATTTTTTATTGGGTTGGTGAAGGTGCTCCGCAAGGAAACAAGGGAACTCATCCCAAACAATGGATGGAGATTTGGAATAATGTTTTTATGCAGTATAATCGTGTTGATGAAACAACACTCGAAAAGCTTCCAGCGCCGTGCGTCGACACAGGAATGGGACTTGAGCGAACGGCCGTGACTCTTGGTGGAATGAAAAGCGTCTATGAGACGGATGCGTTTGCTGATGTTTTGGAGACCATTCGCGTTTTGGTGGGAACAGAAAAATACAACGAACGATCGGCGCGGATTATCGCGGATCATACGCGGGCCGCGGTACATATGATTGCTGATGGCGTCGTGCCAAAAAATGTCGATCAGGGATATATTTTACGCCGTCTTATTCGTCGTGCCATCCGAGAGTTTTACAAGATGAATTATGAAAAACCGGTGATAGCCGAAGTGGGACACCTTTTCATAGGGAAATTTATCGATATTTATGAATCTGTTCGTGAACACGCGGAAAAAATTAAAAGCGAGCTTTCTCGAGAGGAAGAAAAGTTTCGCGCGACGCTTTCGAAAGGATTGAAAGAATTTGAGCGTCGTTTGGAGCAAGGGACGCTTTCCGGAAAAGATGCCTTTGATTTGTTTGCGACCTATGGGTTTCCGCTTGAAATGACACAAGAGCTTGCTCATGAGCGGGGCAAAACTGTTGAGGAGGCTCTCTTTCGCGAAGAATTCAAAAAACATCAAGATCTTTCACGAACGGCAAGCGCGGGAAAGTTTAAGGGCGGCCTTGCGGATCATAGTCCGAAGGTGACTGCCTTTCATACAGCAACACATTTGATGCTCGCGGGACTACGCAAAGAATTAGGGAGCGCGGTGCATCAAGCGGGATCTAATATTACCGAAGAACGAACACGTTTTGATTTTACGTATCCGGAAAAAGTTTCCCGAGATATTCTTGATCGTGTTGAGAGGTATGTCAATACGGCTATCGATGCTCAAGCAGATGTCGTCACTGAGGTAATGGAAAAAAAAACAGCGAAGGCATCCGGTATCGAAGGAAGTTTTTGGGAAAAATATCCGGAAAAGGTAACCGTCTATACGGTAGAGGGTCCGGGAAAAACAATATTCTCACGTGAGTTGTGTGGTGGCCCGCACGTCAAAAACACGGCGGAAATTGGTGCCTTTGGACGGCTGAAAATTGCAAAGGAAGAAGCTTCGTCTGCCGGTGTGCGGCGAATCAAGGCTTTTTTGGAGTAAAAATCTATTTCTGCTATTTTTGTTTGACAGTCAAAGAGAAATGCGGTACAGTGGGGAAGTTATCAAATGATTTATTTTGGCGTATGTTGGCTATTATCAAGACTGGCGGAAAACAATATAAAGTTTCCGAGGGAGAAAAGATTAAGATTGAAAAACTTAAAGAGGAAGTCGGCGCAACGGTAAAGTTTGAAACTCTTTTTGTTGGCGATGAAAAAACCGTGAAAATTGGCACTCCTATCGTTTCTGACGCCGTCGTAGAGGGGAAAGTGCTTTCTCAAGGACGATCTTCAAAGGTAAAAGGCGTGAAGCATAAGGCAAAAAAACGCGAGTTGACCCGCTACGGCCATCGTCAAGCGTATACGGAGATTGAAATTAGTAAGATTTCCGCATAAAAAATAATCCCCGAGAATATCGGGGATTTTTTGTAGAGATATTGATAAAAAATGAAAAAGCCCATGGCATTGCCAATGGGCTTTGAAAAACGAGTCGGAGCTATTAGTCCCGACATCCCCCTTCGCCGGCCGGTCCCAAAGAATTTCTTTGGGACTCCTCGCCAAGAAGATTTCTGAGGAGGTCCTTGTCTTCAAGGGCCTCGTAAGGGGTAAATCTTCCCTCCATTCCCGGAATAAAAGGAACGACGGGAATAACTACAGTCTTCTTTTCCATCTTATCCTCCTTGAAAAAGATTTTTTTATTATACCAAATCTTTTCTGTTTGTCAATGAGGCAGTAAGTGTCAATTCATCGGCGTATTCAATATCGCCACCGGTTGCCATGCCGCGAGCCAGTCTGGTGACTTTGATCTTGTAGGGTTCGAGTTTCTTTTTGATGTAGAGCGCTGTAAGATCGCCTTCGGTGGTCGGATTGGTAGCAAGAATGACTTCTTCCACGTCATCATTTTCCACGCGACGAAGGAGTTCTTTGATGCGCAGATTACCGCTGTTGTCGCTTTTGCCACTCTCGATCAACCCACCCAAGACATGATAAAGACCACGGTAACTCCCTGTTCGTTCGATGGCGATGACATCGAGCGGTTCTTCGACAAGGCAAATAACCTTGACTGCTCGCCCATTATCGGAGCACATGGTACACAGATCACTTTCGGCGATGTGAAAACAACGAGTACAGCTTTTGAGACTGTGAAGCGCTTCGAGACTTTCGGCAAAACCATTTAATTTTTCTTGATCTTGTTTGAAAAGATACAGGACAATACGCTCGGCCATTTTGGGACCGACCGATGGCAAGGAAGAAAAATGCGCGATAAGCGATTGAAAAACTTTGGGATATTGCATACGGAGTTTTTTCGTTTTTTATGTTGATGGGAAACCCGGAAAGGAGATTTCCGATTTTGTTTTACCCGTGTATTTTCTCGAGCGATTTGAACGTCGTTGAATTTTCCTCGAAGTAAAGTTGGATCTTGCCCACGGGGCCGTTACGGTGTTTGGCGACGATGATATCAGCGATATTTTTGTTGGGGGTATCCGGTTTGACGCGATCTTCACGATAAAGAAACATTACTACGTCGGCATCTTGTTCGATCGAACCGGATTCGCGGAGGTCGGAGAGTTTTGGTATCTGATCGGGGCGTGATTCGACAGCACGAGACAATTGGGAAAGGGCGATGAGCGGAATATTGAGTTCGCGAGCGAGCTGTTTCAAACCGCGGGAGATTTCCGATATTTCTTGTACGCGATTGTCACCCTGACGACTACGACCTTCCATAAGCTGGAGATAATCGACAATAATGAGCCCGAGATTGTGTTCGGCTTGGAGACGACGCGCCATGGTACGCATTTCCATAATATTGAGTGAGCCAGTGTCATCAATGAAAATAGGCGCTTCAGAAAGAACTCCCATGGCATCGGAGATGCGTTCAAAATCATTATTGGGACCTTCGCTTGAAAGTTTGCCAGTACGCAAGCGCCAGAGATCAACTCCGGCTTGAGCGGCGATCATACGATCGACCAATTGATCCGAAGACATCTCCAAAGAAAAAATACCGACAGGGACTTTGGCGTGCACGCCCACTTGACGGGCGATATCGAGGGCGAAAGTCGTTTTACCGACAGAAGGGCGGGCGGCGAGAATAAGCAGGTCGGATTTTTGTAGACCGGCGAGAATATTATCAAGGTCGGGAAAATGCGTTTGTACACCACGAAAGGCATGATCGCTTTTGTGAAGTTCATCAATACGATCGAAAGCGGCTTCGAGAATAGACTTGATCGGTACGAAATCTTGTTTGATATATTTTTGCGAAACAGCAAAAACTTTTTGTTCCGCTTCGTCGAGAAGTTTCTGCACGTCTTCGGACTCGTCATAACCCATTTCAACGATGTCACTCGCGGCGGCGATAAGACGACGCAAGAGAACTTTCTTTTGAACGACTTTGGCGTAGTGCGTGACATTGGTCGCCGAGGGAACAGAATTGACAAGAGAAGCAAGATAACTCGATCCACCGACACGTTCTAGCTGACTCTTTTCTTCAAGTTTGTTGGCGAGAGAGAGTACGTCGATTGGTTCACGTTCTTCGTAGAGAGCAAGCATCGTCTCGTAGATCAAGTTGTGATCGTCTTTATAAAAATCACCAACCTTGAGGAGATCCGCTACTTTGATAATAGCGTCTTTGTCGAGCATCAAAGAGCCGAGAACAGATGTTTCGGCTTCGAGATTATGTGGGGGGACGCGGAGATGTTCGGTTGTCTTCGACATACGGTAAAATACGATAAAAAGCCTTCTTATTATAGCCATTTTCCGTTAAAGAGGTAATCTTGACAAAACGGCAAAATGAGAGTATAATACATGATTGTAACGGGGTGTTACCAACAAGTTATGAACGATTTGTTGGTGATACATTGAGAAATCAAAAAAAGGAGAAAAAAATGAAAAAAATTTTGGCGAAGGTCAAGGATTTTTTTCAAGAAAAAAAAGTGCGCGACAGAAAAAGCGCCGTAAAAAGGGACAACATTCGCGTCTCCGAGGAGCAAATGCTCTATTCGGAGATGCCGGGAGGATGGTGGCAAGAACAATAATAATTTTGCCGCCAAGAAAAGCCGAGTGCTGGAACACCAGACTCGGCTTTAAACTTTCTGAGAGCCTTTTTATAAGGTATTTTGATAGGTTGTCAGGATTTTTTGAGACGGTAACCAATGGTGGTGTCTTCGACTCGATAACCTTGAGCGGCAAGAACGTCACGTAAACGATCGGATTCGGCAAAATCTTTCTTTTGACGAGCGTCTTCTCGTTGCCTTGCCAAGATTTCAATTTCTTCAGGGATAGTTTCTTTTTCGATGATAAGTCCGAAAAGGAAAAATATTTTTTCAAATATCGTTCGTAACGATTCGCTCTCTACGGGTTCGTTTTTATCAAGAAGGGTATTTATTTTTTTGCAAAATTCAAGCGCTAGGGCAAGTGCTTCGGGGGTGTTGAGATCATCTTGTATTGCCTTGCGGATACGATCAAGAAAATCTTCACCGGAAAAACCATCATTTGTTTCTGCTCGGGCGCTTAGTCGTTTTGCGGTGCCAAAAAGCGTTTCTTTGTTTCGTTTTGCTTGCTCGAGTGTTTCCCAAGTAAAATTCATTTGACCACGATAGTGCGCGCCGATGATAAGAAGACGAAAATCCATGGGGGAATATCCCTTGGCGATAATATCTTCCAAAGTATAAACATTTCCTTTGGATTTTGACATTTTTTCTCCATCAACAAGAAGATGACGACCATGAAGCCAATAACGAACAAACGGTTTTTCGGTTACACCTTCAGATTGAACGATCTCAGCTTCGTGATGGGGAAAGATGTTGTCTTCGCCGCCAGTATGAATATCGAGTGTATCACCAAGATACTCCATGCTCATTGCCGAACATTCAATATGCCAGCCCGGGTATCCTTCGCTCCACGGACTTGGCCAATGCATAAGATGATCTTTTGGCGCTTTGAGCCAGAGCGCGAAATCCCAAGGATTTTTCTTGTCAGGGTGTTCTTCAAGACGAGCGCCGACTTTGAGATGGTCAAGCGTATTGCCGGAGAGAGCGCCGTACGTCGGAAAAGACGTCACATCAAGAAAAACGTTCCCATTTTTTTCATACGCGTGTCCTCGATCGATGAGTGCTTGGATAAGTTTGATCATTTGGGCGACGTGCGCCGTGGCGCGGGGAAAATAATGCGCCGGTAAAATGTTCATGGCCGACTCTGTCTCGTGAAAATACGTTTCATAAAAAGCGACAATTTCCTCCGGTGTCTTTTTTTCGGCACGCGCTTTTTTTTCGATTTTATCTTCACCGCTATCACCTTGGGCGATATCGTCAGCCGTGAGGTGACCGACATCGGTGATATTTTTGATCATACGTACCTCATACCCTTGGTCTTCGAGAACACGGCGCAGAGTATCGGCAAAAACATATGTGCGAATATTGCCGATATGAATATAGCCATACACCGTCGGTCCGCACGTATACATACCGACTTTTCCTTTTTGGACAGGCTCGAAGTTTTCTTTTTGTTTGGTGAGGGTATTATACAAACGCATAACAGGAAAAAATCAACGATTACGAATGGATAAAGTCATAATATCACAAAAAAGAGGGGATTGTCCCCTCACTCGTATGGTGCGCGAAGTCAATGGAACGATCTCCCTAGAGCCACTTTTTTGTTCTGAAAATGGCAATAGTAACCAACGAAAGAAGAAGCATCAAACTGAAATGAATCCAAAAGGCATGCGGATTATTGCCGAATGGGATTTGGGCGCTCATAGCAAGCATGTTGGAGTAGACGGTCATCGGCAACAAGACCGCGGAGAAAATTGTGAGCACTTTCATCGTAAGATCAAGCTTGTTGGAAAGAAGCGAGTTATTGGTCGCTTCTAGCGCTTCGATGGTTTCTTTTTGACTTTCGAGGATATTCCAAAGGCGAATATTGGTACCGATCAAATCCTGAAAATAGATTTTGGTTTCTATTGGAATAAACGGATGATCTTTTTGGATGATTGATTCAAGAATCGAACGTTGCGGTTTGAGTGTGCGTCGGAAATTGAGGATATCACGTTTGAGTACGGAAATTTCAAACACCATCTCCTTTTCTTTTTCGGCAAAAACTTGGTTTTCAATAAAATCAAGTTTTTCACTGATATGATTGAGACGCGGAAAACAGGAATTGAGAAGAATTTCCAAAAGATGATGAAGAAGATGAGACGGTGTTTTTTCGAGGGTTAATCGTCTTTTTCCTTCGCTTTTTTCCAAGCTTTCAAAAAATTTCGTGATTTGATAGATATTTTGACTATGACTGGTGATGAGGTGATCGCTTGTCAGAATAATATCGAGTTCACCGGGGTATGTTGTCCGATGTTCGACATCAAAAAGAGGAATATGAATTGAAAGAAAAAGGCAATTTTCGTATTGGACGACTTTTGGTTGGTAGGTGGGCGTGACAAGCTCCTCTATCGCCAGGGGGTGAATATTGAAGTTTTCCTGAAGATAGGTGATATCATCGTCCTCAGGACTTTCAAAATCAATCCAAGTGATTTTTTTATGTGTGATGGTTTTCATTTTTTTATTTTGACTCGACTCGCATGAAACATGGTATCAGTATATCAAAATCAATTGACAAAAGAAAGAAGAGGCGTATGCTGTGAAACAGATCTCACTATCGATTGTGAAACGACTTATTCTTTTTCTTATTTCTTTGTATCAGAAAACACTCTCGTTTGATCATGGGATTATTGGGAAAGTTTTCGGGGAGAGATTTTGTCGTTTTCATCCCACCTGTAGCGCTTATACGTATGAAGCTATAGAGAAGTATGGCGTCATACGCGGTGGCGGTAAAGGCCTGAAACGTGTTTTGCGTTGCCACCCATGGAGCGACGGAGGAAACGATCCAGTCGCGTGAGTTTTTTAACAAAAGAAAGGAGCTCAAATGAATTCAGACGGGGTTTTAGTCTTCCTCAGTGTTTTTGGGGTCGAGTTGTTCCCTCAACCACTCCCGGTTAGCTTACTGAGGATTCAAGCAGGTGCCTGTCTCGAAACAGGTAAAATACCCCCCCATGTTTGTTACGGGAGGAAGCGCGGTCATGATGCTCGGTACTGCCGGTATCATAGAAAAATTCTTCAACGTTAAGGAGGGTATGATGTACATAAACGAAAGAACGCCTGTTTTTTTGCCCGTTTCTGACGAATCGGGGGTTTTTTGCCGAAAAGAGGGTGACTGTGTGTTACTCTCGGATGTAGCGGAAAGCTACTGTTGTGGCAATCCGCTGTGTCTTTGCTGCGAAGAACGCGGCGAATGCCAGAAACTACATGAACATCTTTTTGCCATGTAAGTGACTGGTATTTATAATATCGCTCAATCATTTCGTATGATATGGGCGGTGGAGGGGTGTTGTGCAAAAATGAAAGTCAGATGTGAAATCACGCCTGACTTTTTTGTTTTTTTCTTTAAGGAGTGATGATAAAAATAAGAAAGAGCATTTTTGAACTCGATCGATATTTGGCGGAGATAAGGCCTCGATAAAAAGGTTTTAAAGCTATTAGCACTCCACTTGACAGAGTGCTAAATAGTATTTTATACTGGAGTTGTACCTCTATTTTTTATAAAAAAGGGAGTAAAGAGGAGAACAATGAAAAGATTTTTATGAATTCACGCCAAAAACAAGTGCTCTCGGCCATTGTCGAGCTCTATACCAAGACCGCGCTTCCGGTGGGGTCGCAGGTTCTTCTCGAACACTTTGAATTTCCTGTTTCTTCGGCGACATTACGGAATGATATGGTGAAACTTGAAGAAGAGGGTTATCTGTACCAGCCACATACGAGCGCCGGTCGCATCCCAACTGATAGCGGGTATCGTACGTATGTCGAGGAAATGATGGGCGATGAAGATCTTTCTCGGGAGGATCAGCGTCATCTGCAAAAAGAACTTCTTACGCTCAAAGCGAAGCATCAACGTCTCGGTCGCACGACTGCCAAACTCCTTTCCGCGCTTTCAGGTAATCTCGCTGTTTCCGGTATTGTCGATAAGGAAGAATTTTATGATTTCGGAATGCGTGAATTGATCGGGAAGCCGGAATTTCAAGAAATCGATGAACTCTGTCGATTGGTGGAAACGCTTGATTCACTCGACGAGAAGCTCGACGATATTATGATAAAACTGAAAGATGACGAAACACGTATTTTTATCGGGAACGAAAATCCTATTTCTGGTATCGATAATTGTTCGATGATTGTCGCGCCGTATCAGAACAAGGAGGGCGAAAAAGGAATGCTCGCCATCATCGGCCCCAAACGAATGGATTATGCCAAGAACAAATCCCTTATCGAATATATGAAAAAATTACTCAAGAGTTCGTCATCACTTTCGTTGGTGGTGTTATCGGGAAAAATAATTTATTTTTTATACTAAGTATCGTTTTATGACGGAAAAAAAGAAAAAAATCCAGGAAGAAGAAAAAAACGTGATAGAAGACAAAGAGGAAACCATAGCGAAATCAACGACTGACTCACAAGAAAAGATTCCTGAAGCGCTCGCTACGGAATATCTCAATGATCTCAGGCGTTGTCAGGCGGAGTTCGAGAATTACAAGAAACGGCAGGCGGCTCAGCAGAAAGAACTCGGTGGGTATCTTATAGAAAAACTTGTTCTCGATATCGTTCCGGTTCTCGACAACTTCCGTCAAGCGACACTTCACGTTCCACCGGAGCAAAAAGACAGTCCATGGGTCGTCGGTATCCAGTACATCGAGAAGCAGCTCGAGACCGTTCTCACGGACAATGGGGTTTCGATGATAGAGGTGCAGGAGGGGGAAGTATTTGATCCGAAGATTCATGAGGCTCTGGATAGCGAGCAAGGAGCAGAAAACGCCAAGCAAAAAGAAAACGATCAACACATGATCGCGAAAGTGATTCAGAAAGGCTATCGCTTCGGTGAGCGAGTCATCCGTCCGGCAAAAGTCGTCGTCAAATAAAATATTTTTATCCATAACTAAAACAATTAAGCAACAATATATGTCTAAAATACTTGGTATCGATCTCGGTACAACCAATTCAGCGATGGCTATCGTAGAGGGCGGCAGTCCATCAATTGTGGAAAACAAGGAAGGTAATCGGACGACACCGTCGATGATTGCCATCAGTAAAACTGGCGAGCGCCTTGTGGGACTTCTTGCCAAACGTCAGGCTGTCACCAATCCGGAGAATACGCTTTTTTCCGTGAAGCGACTCATTGGGCGACATTTCAATGACGAAGAAGTGCAACGCGACAAAAAAACATTACCGTACAAAATTATTCAGGCTGGAGAGGGCGTCAAAATCGTGATGGGAGGCAAAGAATACACGCCACAGGAAATCTCGGCGATGGTACTTGCCAAACTGAAGGCCGACGCCGAAGAAAAACTCGGTGAGAAAATTACGGATGCGGTGATTACCGTACCGGCGTATTTTGATGACTCACAACGTAAAGCGACGATGGAAGCGGGTACGATCGCCGGTTTCAACGTGCGCCGCATCATCAATGAGCCGACGGCCGCGGCACTTGCTTACGGTTTCAATAAAAAGAAGGATGAGAAGATCGCCGTGTATGATTTGGGTGGTGGCACGTTTGATATTTCCATTCTCGAAGTAGCCGAAGACACCGTGGAAGTAAAATCAACGAACGGTGACACGCATTTGGGTGGCGATGATTTCGATCAACGTATCATCCATTTCATTCTCGATGAATTCAAGAAACAGGAAGGTATTGATCTTTCCAAAGATCCGCTCGCACTCCAGCGCATCAAAGAATCAGCGGAAAAAGCGAAGATCGAACTTTCTACGGCGCAGGAAACAGAAATCAATCAACCATTCATTACAGCAGATAGCACTGGACCAAAACATCTTCTTCTCAAGATGTCTCGCGCCAAACTTGAAGAGCTCGTTCATGATCTTGTCGAAGCGTCGTTTGAGCCGGTCAAAAAGGCTCTCGCCGATGCCAAGCTTTCCGTTTCCGATATCAATGAGGTAGTCTTGGTCGGTGGTATGACGAGAATGCCGCTCGTGCTTTCGTCTGTCGAGAAATTCTTCGGCAAGAAACCGAATATCACTGTCAATCCAGATGAAGTAGTGGCGGCCGGCGCGGCCATCCAAGGCGGCGTGCTCGAAGGTTCCGTAAAAGACGTGCTCCTTCTTGATGTCACTCCTTTGACATTCGGTATCGAGACTCTGGGCGGTGTGCGTACGCCGCTCATCGACCGTAACACGACCGTACCGGTATCACGAAGCCAGGTCTTTTCCACGGCGGCAGACAATCAGCCGAGCGTACAAATCCATGTTTTGCAAGGTGAACGTGAGATGGCATCCGACAATAAATCACTCGGTCAATTCATTTTGGATGGCATTCCGCCGGCACCGCGTGGTATCCCGCAGGTGGAAGTAACTTTTGACATCGACGCCTCTGGTATTCTCACCGTGACCGCCAAAGACAAAGCGAGTGGCAAGAGCCAGAATATCCGCATCGAGGCATCCACAGGGCTTTCCAAGGATGAAATCGAACGAATGAAAAAAGACGCCGAACTCCACGCCGAGGAAGACAAGCGCAAGAAAGAATTGATCGAGGCGCGCAATATGGCCGATACGCTTTCCTACACGACCGAAAAAGCGATGAAGGACGCGGGCGACAAGATCACGGCCGAAGAGAAGAAACCGGTCGAAGAAGCGATCACCGAACTCAACAAAGTAAAAAATGGCGACGATCTCGAAGCGATCAAGAAAGCGACCGAAACGTTGTCGCAAGCGGCGCAAAAGATCGGTGAGAAACTCTACAAGGCCGCGCAAGAAGCGCAGGCCACCCAGCAGCCAGCAGGGGAAGCCAAGCCGACAGGTGAAGCCCCAAAGGACGCTGAGGTTGAAGACAAACCAGCTGACGATGAGAAAAAGTAAGGAGTATACTAAGAGCGAGGATTCATTTCCTCGCTCTTAAAAAATCTACAAATGATATTTTAAATTTTTTTTATGACAAGAACTAAATGGAAGGAAAAGTATGATGGAGTTATAGTAGAGAATAAGGATTTAAAAAAGCAGCTTGAGACTTCAAATTTAAGGATTCTCGAATTAGAATCTTTGAGTGAAAAAGATAGCGAAAAACTCGTAAAGTTAGAGAGTGATTTGTCGTCTAGTAAATCTGATTATGAAGCTAGGTTGGCTTCTGAAAAGGAAGAACGAAAGAACGAGAAAGAGCAACTAGAGATTACATTGTCAGATGCAAAAAAAGAAATAAAGAATAAGCAAGAACAAATAAATAGCATGGAGTTAAAGAAAATGGCTTCTGCTTATGCGATTCAAGAAAAAGAATATGGGGATAATGTTAAAGAATGGAGTAAGTATCTCTTATTGAGTGCGCTCGCGCTCACCTTGTCTACTTTTTGGTCAGTAATTTTTGCTTCCGGGAAGGCTTGGTATGATCGTTTTGAGTTTTATTTGATAGATTTTATTATCATAAGTGCAGTTTGGTTTACAGCATCGCAATATTCCTATTTTTCTAAACTTAGGAATGATTTTGCTAATAGGAAAACGCTAGCGCAAACATATCAAAATATTCTTTTAAGTATTATTGATATCTCGTCTGATTCTGAAAAGGAAATAAACGAAGAGACGAAAAGGCTGTTCATGTCGAAAGCAACAGATGTTTTTTGTGCCCCAAGCATTCCCGAAATAAAAGAACCGATTCTTTCAAAAGAATTATTAAAAAATGTAGGAAAGGCGGCAGAAATCATTATAAAATCTAAATAAATCTAATTAAGGTCGATCCTCAACTGAGCAGAAAAATGGAGTCAAGTACCTTTTTTAAAGAAAAACCGAATTGTTACACCAAATGATGACCGTCGGCTGGGGTAATATTTTCAAAACCATCAATTTCGTGGGAGAATAAGGGTATTGAAATAAAAACCTTATGGAAAAAAAAGAGAACTTGGCATTCATTGATGGCCAAAACCTCTATATGGGTACGGCCAAGCGTGAGCGGGATCCGTGGAGGATAGACTTGCGGCGTTTCCGCGTGTATCTAGAGCAAAAGTATGGCATCGCAAAGGCGTACTATTTCCTCGGCTATGTCCAGGAAACGAATGAGGAATTGTATGAGGAAATACAGGCAGCTGGTTTCGTGCTGATGTTTCGCGAGCACAATGCCGCGATGCTCGGTAAGAAGAAAGGGAATGTCGATTCGGATATCATCTTTCAGACGATGAAGCGGATGTGTAAGGCGGAAGTTCCCGGGAAAATATTCCTCGTATCCGGCGATGGGGATTACAAGATGCTGGTGGATTTTCTCATCGAAGAAAGGAAATTTGGTAAGATGCTTTTCCCGAATAGACAATATGCTTCGTCGCTCTATAAGAAGCTAGGCTCCGAGTATTTTGATTATCTTGAATTTGTCCGTGAGAAAATTGGGGCAAAATAAAAAGGGCTCCTTAGGTAATTAGCCGTTCGGATCCCTTTTCGTCTGAATGTTTCTATTATAGCAGATCTACGGTTGATGTCAATACGTCCGCCTTAGTTTCTTGGCTTATTATTGCAGTATTTTTCCGAAAACCTGCTATACTGGCGGTATGAAACGATGCTCGACGATATTTCTTCAAGCGGTCGTTGTGGCCCTCGGTATCGGGACACTTGTCTTCGTATTGTGGGAGCCCCATCTTGAGGGGAGGAATGTTGGCGCCACGCTTTATCAGATTTATTTCCACGATCCGTTTCTTTGGTACGTGTATACCGCTTCCGTCGCGTTCTTCGTAGCACTCTATCAGGCATTCAAATTGTTGGGATATATACGACACGATGAAGCGTTTTCAGAAGCGTCGGCGAAAGCCGTGCGGACAATAAAATACTCTGCGATGATACTCGTCGCTTTTATTCTAGGAGCGGAAGTTTATTTTTTCACAATTCAACGTGAAGCAAGGGAGGATATCGCGGGTGGTGTTGTTATCGGCCTTTTTCTCATCTTTGTTTCCGCTCTCATCGCCACCGCCTCGGATGTGCTCGAGGGCCTCATTCTGAAACGATAATCAACAAAGTATGTATCATATCAGCACAAGAATATTCTCGGCTTGATCGCCACATAATTTTTTATAATTAATTATTTAAGAAACGTTTTATGGACAAGGTGAAAATCGAAAATCATAGTTTTACGGGGTTCTCGTGGTGCACGGGGTGGCTTTTTACGATCGGCTTCCTCAAACTGTCGTTTTGGAAGGGCGTTCTCGCGATCGTTCTGTGGCCGTACTACATCGGCCAATATGTGAGTGTCATCGCCGGAAATTAAAACTCAGAGTATGAAAAAGGCGATTTTTATCATTATCGGCATTGTGGTCGTCGGAATAGCGTGGTACGGTCTGTCGCCGCTTTTGAAAAACAAGACGGTGAACGATGCTCTGCCGGAAAATACTGTGGTTGATCAAAAGACAAAGAGCGACGAATCAGTAGTCCCGCTCGAAGAAGAAGCGCAAGAAGTCAGACGAGCGCCGGTAGTGGATACGCCGACCCATCCGGCGAGCGGATTCGTACGCCTCGTACAAAATGGCGACGAGACGATCGTCCGTTACGAGGAATACAAGACGATCAATGGTCCCGATGTGCGCGTCTATCTCGCCAATGACCTCAAAGCGAGCGATTTCGTCGATCTCGGACCGATCAAGGGAACGGAGGGGAATATCAATTATTCCGTGCCACAAGGCGTTGATATCTCCAAATATCGCTACGCGCTGACGTGGTGCGAGGATTTTGCCGTTCTTTTCAATTCCGCCGATCTCTCACTTACAAGATAAAAAAAGGCCCGTGGCGTGAGAAAAGTTTTCAATGGACTTTTTCTTTTATATGTGGTAGAATTATTTTCTATGAAGATACATTCTGCCAAATTCATAAAAGGGGTAATAGGATCTGAGGGCTTGCCGGAACCATCTCGTCCAACAGTGGCTTTTTTTGGGCGTTCCAATGTGGGAAAATCAAGCGTTATTAATTCGATCGTCCAACGGAAAGATTTGGCGCACTCCAACTCCCGTGCCGGTCGAACAACAGAAATAAATTATTTTCTTGTTAATGATAGCTGGTATATAGCTGATTTACCGGGGTACGGTTATGCAAAACTACCGGAAACCTTACGCATCAAACTTGGCAAATATCTTTCATGGTATGCCGCTGATATGCGGATAAATCTTACGTGGGCAGTTCTTGTCGTTGATGCTGAGGTAGGCGCCAAAAATTCCGACAGAGAAACATTTGCTCTTCTTAAAGAATACGGTCGCAAGGTTCTTATTCTTGCCAACAAATCTGATAAAGGCAAGCGAAATGATGTGACAAAGAACATCTATGCGTTCAAGAGTGAGTTTCCGGGTGCCCCGGTCATTCGTTATTCCGCCAAAACCGGTGATGGACGGAACGATCTTTTGGATACGTTGTGGCCAGAATATTAAAAAATGTTTTCGTTTGAGATTCTATGGAGATATTGGACAAAAAAAAGGATGTTCGCGCGACGATTAAAGTATGCCTTGGGGGAAAGTGTCGTTTGAAAGAAGCAGAAAAAATATATACCAATTTGAAAGAGGGATTGGAGAAAGACGAGGCGATTGTTTTACCAATAAACGGATGTCTTGGTTATTGTGCCGAAGGTCCAATCATCGTTATTAATGACAATATCGTGAAAGGAGTCAAGCCGTTCCTTGCCGTCGAACAGGTGCGCAAGGAGTTGGCTGATCCATCATGTAAAGCGGACGGTCTCGGCGTAAAAAGTATAGATGAATTGGATGATATGCTCGATACCATTGACAAGTTGTAGAACTTGTTTTGACAAGGCCGTCTTGGTTGTGATAGATTGGTATGTCAATTACTAATAGCCTTCCGGAGGGGGAGGAAAACGCTATGTTTGATAATGCGCGTTTTCAAGAGTGGCAGGAGAAAATCGAAACAATTTTTGAGAAAGCAAAGACGTTCCAACGGTCAGCTGTTTCGAATTTTATGAAAAATATTGGTGAAAAATACCAATCCGTCAGAAAAAGTACGGCTTTTTCTCTTCAAAAATCACAAGATATTTTTAGTAGTTTTTTTTCTTTGAATTACTCCTTGCGAGGGCTTTTGGTAATTTTTATCGTGGCTCTTTTTTTGGGTGCGTTTTTCAAAACGTCAGCGGAAAATTATTTGACAATCGGTTTTGATGATTATCTCCTTTCGTCCAATGAAAAGACTTATGATTTGGATGCGCTAGAAGACTTTCTGATACGTTCTGGCGGCTCCTCTGTTTCGTCGAGACAAGAGGTTGGCGGAGCCTGTTCCCAATAATTTTTTAGAGATATTTTTTATGGAAACACTTTTTTCTGAAAAAACTGAAGCCGTGGAAACCGATCGCCAAAAGGCAAGAAACTTGGCTGCCTTGGCGGTTTTACTTGCCGGTTTGTTTGTAGGAGGCTTATTTGTTGATTTTGGTCAATTGCTCACCGGACAAGGTTTTTCCGGTGGAGCTTTACGTGACCACGCTATCGTGGAGACCGCCGGTAAGGTATGGGTGTCTTATGATGAACCAAAGGTAGAAGTGCAGGTGATTACTGATGAAAATTGTATCGCGTGTGATCCGAGCGAGGCGCTTTTGTGGCTTCGTCGTGTTATACCTACGCTTGAGGCTTCACCAGTAGATGGCGATTCTGAATTAGGAAGATTGCTCGTTGCGCGATTTCAGATAAAGTCATTACCGGCATTTATTTTTTCTGAAAATATTGAGGAAACTGATTTTTTCGCTCAGGCATCCAGTTTGTTCGAAAAACAAGATGAGCGATATTTTTTCGATATGGGGAAAATCGGTTTGCCGGTAGGCAAGTATTTACAATTACCCCGTATTGATGATACCGACATAATCCTTGGTGTTAAAGATGCTCCCGTAAAAATTGTAGAATTCGCGGATTTTCAATGTCCCTACTGTCGCGCTTTTCATCTTGATATCGAACGATTGTTGAAAGAATATGAAGGCAAGGTAACGTTTGTCTACAAACATCTCCCGCTTTCTTTCCATAATCAGGCCGAAAATGCCGCGCTCGCCGCCTTTTGCGCTCATGATCAAGGAAAGTTTCGCCAATATGCCGCTTTGCTTTTTGCGAAACAAGAAGAATGGTCAAAAACAAGTGGGGTGCAGGCATTTAAAAATTATGCTTGGCGTCTTGGTTTGCAGAATAATCAATTTGCAACTTGTCTTGATACAAAAAAATATCTTGATAAGGTCAATGCCGATCAATTGGAGGCCGCGCAGTTTTCCATTGGTGGCACACCGGGAACCTTTGTTAACGGCACGTTTCTTTCAGGTGCGGTAGGTTTTGAAACTCTGAAAAAAGCTGTTGAGGATGAACTGGCGAAATAACCTCAAAAAAAGGAAAATAATAAAAAAAACAGCCTTGGAAAAGGCTGTTTTTCTTTGGAGCCGATGACCAGGATTGAACTGGTGACCTACGCGTTACGAGTGCGTCGCTCTACCAACTGAGCTACATCGGCACGGGGGCATTCTTTGACTCCACCCATTGTAAAGGAGAAGAAGTTTTTTTTCAAGGAGGCTTTTTTCTGTTAAAAATATATGTTATACTGACAAACGTATGAGTACGATACAGGAAAATATCGTTGTTCTTCGACAAAAACTCCTGCAATTGCAGGACTATCTTTGACTTCTCCACGAAAGAGACTCGGGTGAAGGAGTTGCGTGACATGAGCGCGCGTCCTGATTTTTGGAATGATGCGCAGGTGGCCGGGAGGATAATGCGAGAGCTTGAGGTGCTTCAAAGTGAAAAAAATTCTTTTGAAAAACTTGAAAAAACGCTTTCCGATCTCGAGACACTTGCCGAATTTTCCAATCTTGACGCGGCTGATGTAGCAGAACTTGAACATGAGTACAAAAAAGCCAAACACACCATTGATGAATGGGAATTTCGCACGCTTCTCGGGGGAGAATATGATATGCGTGATGCTCTTGTGACGATACGGAGTGGTGCCGGTGGTGTGGATGCTCAGGATTGGGCGGAAATGCTTCTTCGGATGTATCTCCGTTATGCTGAACAACATGATTGGCAAGCGCGGTGCATAGAAGAGTCTCGAGGGAATGAAGCAGGCATCAAGAGTGCCACGATAGAAATTTCCGGTGCGTACGCTTATGGTTATTTGCGAAGCGAGGCCGGTATTCATCGTTTGGTACGTCTCTCACCGTTTAATGCCAATAGCTTGCGGCAAACCTCGTTTGCTTCTGTTGAAGTGCTTCCGGTTGTCGATGATGTCAAGGCAATAGAAATAAAGCCTGAGAATTTGCGGATTGATACCTATCGAGCATCGGGCGCTGGCGGTCAACACGTCAATAAAACCGAAAGCGCTGTTCGCATTACGCATCTTCCGACCGGAATTATTGTCTCCTCGCAAAATGAGCGTTCGCAGTTGCAAAATCGTGAAGAGGCCATGAAAATACTCCGTTCAAAATTGATAAAGAAACAATTGGAGGAACAAGAGGAAGCAAAACGAATTTTGCGCGGAGAGCAAAAGAGCGCGGAATGGGGAAATCAGATTCGTTCGTATGTTCTTCACCCGTATACCCTTGTAAAAGATCATCGGACAGAAACAGAAACAAGCAACACGGCCAAAGTTCTTGATGGTCAACTTGATGAATTTATAGAAAGCGCGTTAAAATATTTGCAAAAAAAATAAAATACTATGCCAGCGACACCCATTATTCATTTTGATGCCGTAACAAAAATTTTTCCAGTGGATATTTCCGTATTGGAAAATGTGACGCTTTCTATCATGCCGGGAGAGTTTGTTTGTATCGTCGGACCAAGCGGCGCCGGCAAGTCGACACTTCTCAAACTCATTTATGCCGAAGAAATTCCGACAACAGGAGAGGTATATTTCAATGGTCGCTCCATAGGACAAATCAATCGTAAGCACCTTCCTTTTTTTCGACGCAATATCGGCACGGTTTTTCAAGATTTCAAATTATTACCACAACGAACAGCATTTGAAAATGTAGCGTACGCCCTGGAGGTGGATGGTAAAAGCACGGAAGAAATCAACCAAGAAGTACCGGAAATTCTTGAGATCGTCGGTCTGGGTGACAAGATGCATAAATTTCCCAGGCAACTTTCCGGAGGAGAACAACAGCGTGTTTCGCTGGCTCGCGCGCTCATTCATCGTCCAAAAGTTATCATTGCCGATGAGCCGACCGGCAACCTCGACCCTGTCTCAGCCAATGAAATCATTCAGCTTCTTTTGGAAATAAATTCTTTTGGCACAACGGTGCTTTTGGCTACTCATAATAAAGGAATCGTCGATAAAATTGGCAAGCGCGTCATCGTTATAAATGATCAAAAAATTGTTCACGATCAAACGAAAGGAAAATACGCTTTAAATTAGATATTTTTTATTTATGAAAACACTCAAGCTTTGGCGCACTTTTAAAGAGGGGAGGGAAAATTTCCGTCGTAACGGTTGGCTGACGTTTGCTACTATCAGTATTTTGACCTTGTCGTTATTTATTGTCAGTCTTTCTTTCTTACTTGGCGTTACCACCAAGTTGGTGCTACAAAACATGAGAGAAAAAGTAAATATCAGCGTCTCTTTCAATCCTGATGTCAGTGAAGAGAAAATTTTGGAGGTACGCAATGAGCTGAGTCGTTATAAGAAAGAGATTGTTTCTGTGGAATATATATCACGTGAGCAGGCTCTTGAACAATTTCTTGCTGAAAGTAATAATGATCCCGTCATTGCGCAAGCCATCGAGGAAATTGGGGAGAATCCGCTTCTCGCTTCGCTCGTCATCAAAGCAGTGCGACCGGAAGACTATCCACTTATCGTGCAACAAATTGAGGGATCGACATTTCAGAATGATGTGAGTCGCATCAATTATGCCAAGAATAAAAAGATTTTTGATCGATTGGATAGAATCAATCAGGCAACTCGAAAGGCCGGAATACTCCTCGGATCATTGTTTGTGTTTATCGCTATTCTTATTACGTTTAATACTATTCGCATTACTATCTACTCTCATCGTCAAGAATTTGAAATTATGCGTCTTGTCGGTGCTTCCAATATCTATGTGCGTATGCCATTTGTTTTTGAAGGCGCGTTGTATGGGTTGGTTGCTTCGGTGGTTACGATGCTTTTCCTCTTTATTGCCGCTCGTTTTATCGCTCCTCTTACCGAAGGAGCAATAGCGCAGGGGAATTTCTTACATTTGTATTATGATTATTTCTGGGTTCTTTTTGGCGGACTTGTTTTATTGGGTATTTCTTTGGGCGTTCTCTCGAGCGCGATTGCCATCCGTCGTTATCTCAAGATATAAAACATTTCTTTGACAGGAGCTTTTTTCCTTGATAACATTCACTTTCCGGTTACTTACCAATCTTGAAAGGAATGCGCCATGGGACACTACCCGCGTTTGGCGCTTCTGCGCCGAGTTATCCGCTGTTTCGGGAATCAGTTGTTATTTCAGTATATCGAGAATAAAAAAATATTGAGTCAAAAAGACATCAATTTTTTGCGATCCGTCGACGCCATTGTACGAAAAGAGTTTGTCAAAATTAAAAGATATAGCGGCGATCCGTATGTGTCACACTTATACGCTACGATGGCAATTCTTGTGGTGTATTGTGACATGGTTGAGGATGCTGAATTACTTGCGGCAACCTTGTTACATGATATTATGGAGGAATTCCCTCAAAAATGGGATAGGGAACGCGTTTGTCGTTTGAGCAGTGTACGAACAGCCGATATCGTCGCTGCGTGCACTGTTGATCGTAATTTGTATTACTACGATTATGAAGCGGAACGAAAAGAGTTTTATTTTCGTGGCATTAAAGATCAATTTGATTTTGCGGCAGTTAAAATTGCCGATCGTCTTCATAATCAATTGACACTTAGCTTCTGCGATAAAGAACAACAACAACGAAAAAATGAAGAAACGAAAAAATATGTTCTGCCGCTCAGCGAGCATCATGATTTTTTGTTTGAAGAGCTCAGGCAAAGCACGCTCGAGACGGATGAGCGCTTGTACCTCATGCTGACGCCGTAACGGAGTATATTTCCGCCGCGGCGTTTTTTCTTGATTCAAGAGTAACTTTCTGCTACGATAACGAAGTAAAATTTTGAGATATTGGGGAGTAGCCAAGCGGTAAGGCACCAGGTTCTGGCCCTGGTATGCGTAGGTTCGATTCCTACCTCCCCAGCTTTTGTAAAAAATCCGAGGATTTGTTATGACGTTTCAATATGAAATTATTCATTTGTGGTATTCCGGGAACCGGAAAAACGACCATCGGCAATAGTCTAGAAAAACATTATGGGTTTCTTCATATTGATTTGGAGGGACCGCTTTTTGGTGAAGTTGAAAATCTCTCTCTTGTTTTTTTTGAACGACTGGTAAAAAATACAAATAATATCGTGATTACTTGGGGATTTCCACCAGAAGAATCTTCCTTGGAAATAGCGCGTTATTTGAAAGATAACGGCTTTACCTGTGTTTGGTTTGACGGGAATAGAGAGGCCGCCAGAAGCGTTTTCAAAAAAAGAGGGACTGTTTCGGAAGATATGTTTGATATTCAAGTAAAGAGTATAGACGAAAAAAATGTCTTACGTAAGATACGGCCATTGTGTTACAATACGTTTCAAGAAAATGGTCGATTCAAAAAAGAAGGAGTTATCATCCATCAACTTTTTCACTTATAACAAGAAAACAGGTCTCTTGAAAATATACCTGAGGGATTTGTAAGGGTCGTTAACATATGAATGAATATATTATTACCATAGAAGAAGTTTTTTGGAATAAAGAAACGCTCTTTGCGTCCATCGTGGGAGCTTTTGGGATTTTTCGAATTATCCAATTAGGTGCCAAAAGAACCAAAGAATCTTTAGAAAAGTCGAAACTACACTCTCAAAAAAATGGAGAGAGGTTGTAAAAACAAAAAATGTGCTATATTCAAGATAACGTTTGTATTTTTAAAAAAAACAAACAAGGTCTTTTTTAATGTTTGGGAGGGGGCATTACACTTATGCAATCACATAAATGGGTACTGGGCGGTTTTGCCGTAGTTACTTTTTTTGTTGTGGCCATTTTTTGGATGAACAAAGAAAATTTTTCACAGAAGAGAGTGGCACCTGGCGAGACAATAAAAATCGTTACGAGTTTTCCCATGCGCGGTATTACAGTGGGGCAGGGAATAAGTAATGGTATCAAGCTTGCCTTGGAGGAAGCGCAATATCGTTCAGGATCCTTTTCACTTGTTTTGGTTACGGAAGATGATGGCGATGAAAATGGTAAATGGCAAGCCTCTTTGGAAGAGGGGATAGCAAAAAGAGCGGTAGCGGATACCGATGTCATGGCGTATATTGGCACATACAACAGTGGTGCGGCCAAAATCAGTATTCCGATTACGAATAAAGCCAGTCTTGCCCAGGTCAGCCCCGGGAATACCTGGCCGGGTTTGACTCAACCGGGATTTACTCCGGGTGAACCAGGAATATTTTACCCGACAGGGGTGAGGAATTATTTTCGTGTTGTTCCTACGGACGCATTGCAGGGACCAGCAGGTGCCGTATGGGCAAAGAGTCTTGGTGTGCAATCCGTTTATATCTTTGATGATGGTGAAGCCTATGGGAAGGGTATTGCCACTTTGTTTAAGAAAAAGGCGGTAGAAATTGGATTGCAGGTAGTGGGACACACAACATTGCTTGATAAAAGCGTCAAAGGAATAGAAAAGGAGCTTCATACTTTAAAATCAACCAATGTCGATTTGGTATATTATGGCGGCATTACACCGAATGGAGCCGTGCCGCTTGTTAAAGGGTTGCGCGAGAAGGGTATCTCGGCAAAGTTTATGGTTCCGGACGGAACGATGGAACAGGCTTTTTTGGATCAAGCGGGTGATGCTGCCCAAGGAACACTTCTTACGGTTGTGGGTGTTCCTATAGAAAATCTCTCTTCGGAAGGACAACTCTTTGCTGAAAAATATAGAAAGCGTTTCGGTATAGAACCGGAAACATTTTCTGTTTTTGGATATGAGACGGCCAAGGCAACACTTCTTGCTATTGAAAAATCAGGGAAAAAAGATCGAGCCAGTATCCTGCAAGCTATGAGCGAGATAAAGGATTATGAAGGGTTATTTGGAAAATGGAGTTTTGATCAAAATGGCGATACGACACTGAGTCTCGTCAGCGGTAATGTCGTTCGCGATGGCAAATTTGTTTTTGAAAAACTTCTTCATCAATAAATATTGAATGCGTTTGTATTATCATGGCTCCGCGTTCTCCTTCAGTAAATATACCCCGAAGGCATTTTTTTCAAAAAATTTCGTTTAAGTTATTGGCGCCGTATTTTTTTGTATCCTGCGCTACTTTTGTTATATTTTTTGTTTTTGTCTATTACAATTACACAATACGCGTCGAAAGCATTCACGCGCTGCAACAAGAAATAGCTTTGCGTGCGGGCGCGGAAATCAATCATTATTTCGAAAGTATTTTAAGCGACCTTGTCGCGACTGAGAAAAATATTTCTTGCATTGACTGTTCTGACGAAAATAAAAAAATTATTCAAAATTTCATCGATAAAAATCCCAGTATTTATCGGGCGGTTCTTTTTGATGTTTCTTTGGAAAAAAAAGAAATGATTTCTCGATTCGGTGAAGAAGAGACGACTTTTTCCGGTTATGAAAGTTTTTTTAAAAGTGAAGAATCACGAGGATCAAATGAAAAGGTTTTTTTGAGTTCCGTGTATATCTCTCATTATGGGACACCGTTTATGCTTATGGGCATTCCCGTTATAGATAATCAGGGGCAACATAGGGGATCGTTTTTAGTTGAGCTTGATTTGAGTCCGATGTGGAATACTGTATCCAAAATACGAGTTCAGAAGAGCGGATACGTGTATGTTGTCGATAAAGATGGGAAATTGATCGCTTATAAGGATGCTGCCCTGGTGCAAGAAAATAAAGATCTTTCTCTTATTGAAGGTGTACGCCACTTTTTGCAATCAGTGCACTCCAAGGAAATATACCCGTCTTTTTCCGGAGACGAAGTGATAGGTAATTGGCACAAGATTAACACGGTCGGGTGGGGACTTATCGCAGAGCTTCCTTATGCGGAAATTATTCTCTCTTTGCGACCACTCATGATCGCTACCGGATTTTCTTTATTTTTGTTTTTTATTTCTGTTGTTTTTATGCTCATGATTATTTTTCGCGTCATTCTTTCGCCACTCAAACATTTGCGCGATGGCGTTATTGATGCTGAAAAAAATAATTTGCAACAAACCATTGTCATACAGGGCAATGATGAAATACGTGATGTAAGTGACGCTTTCAATGAGATGATCCTTCGTTTACGCGAATATTATCAGACACTGGAAAAAAAAGTCGCTGATCGCACCATGCAATTGGAACGCGCTAAAGAAGATATCAATCGTCAATTACTGGAAGTGGAAAAATTGAATGAGCTTATGATTGGACGAGAAATGAAGATGATTGAAATGAAAAAAGAAATTTCTGAACTGAAGAAAAACCATCAAAAAGAAACTCCTCAAGGATCGTAAGTCTACATCGTCAAATCGTCATTGACTTCGATTTTGTTTCTTTTGACTGAAAGACTCGTGCTTTCTTTATTGATGGTCTTTGTCGCCTCTACTTCCTTTCGTGTCGCCGAAGGAAGAGCGGCAAGAATATTACGAAGCGCAATTCCATCTACTTTGAGAACGTCTTCCCACTTGTCGAGTGGTTCGAGAATTTTTTGTAACTTTTCTTCATCATAGGCATACGTTTTACGAAGTGTTTTACCGATAATTCCTTGATCGCTAAAAACTCGATCGATTTTTTCTTGTTCCATATATTGAAGAATAAGCGTCTGAAGCGCGCCAAGACGTATTTTTTCTTCACCTATTTTTGCTTTGAGTATTATATAGTCATCAATAGCTTGTTTTGCTTCCTGCGTTTCGACGGTATGATCCTGAACGAATTTATGTTTCCATAAGGGGCATATTTTTTGATAACCGCACCAATCACAAAGAGGGGAAAGAAGCGGATCAAATTTCTTTTCAGTAATCGCGTGTATCGTGTCAAAGAATGTTTTTTCGACATCTGCCAATTGTTCTTTTGTGCGGGTAGAAGAAAGCTTTACACCATGTTTCAAATAATAGAGGCTGACAGTGATTGTTTCAAGACGATCGGCTTCTTTGGGATAACGAGAGAGAAAAGCCGTGAGATAAACAGAAAGCTGAAGATCATTGTCCACTTTGTCTTGTGACGGCATTTTTCGCGTTGTTTTGTAATCAATGATTTCGTATCCATCCTTTGTTTTGTCGATACGATCAATGATTCCGGAGATGGTATGCGTTTCAGACGGAGTCGTGCCAATTTCAATGGAAAAACGACTTTCCAGATCAACAATGGTATATTCATTTATTCGATTTTTGGCATAGTATTGTTGGATGATTGATACGCCTTGCGAGAAGGCCGCTCGTTCCTCCATTTCGTCTTTGTAAACCTCACTATTCCAACCTTTGGCAAAATAATCAAGCGCTTGCTCAAGAGAGGGAGGGAGAAGGCTGGGCGTATGAATATATTTCATTACCGCATGAATAAGCGTGCCAAAAACCGCTTCTTTGGATTTTGGCTCCGACAAACGATCAATTTCTCGAAATTTATATTTGAGCGGGCAACTCTGATACGTATCAAGGGAAGAATACGAAAGACGCATAGTGATGAAGCAAAATCATGTTTACACTCTTTATTCTAGCAAATAAAGTGATTCTTTGTCAGTTTTTACCTTACTCATCCTAAAAAAATGGAAGTATTCTGATATTTTTTAAGTGCTTTGCTTACGTGCGAAAAGTCCGTCTGTCTTGACAAAAATATTTATTTGTTTCATGATAAATCTATTAGTTCTTTACATGGAAAGGATGAAATCATGAACGGTTTTGTTGTATTTTTACGTTCGGTTTTAATCATTTTATTGCCAGGACTTATTCCTGAGCAAAAGGAAATTGATGAACTAAAGAAAAAAAACGAGGAATACAAGGAAAAGATTCAGCGCTACGAACAACATATTATCCCGGCCGCGTTTCAAGAAATCTTGGAATTGGCGAAGATAGTAAAATTTCTCTCTTCTTCTTTGATGGAGAAAGAATCGGCACTCAAGAGACGTGAGGACTTTATTCGACGGTCCATCCGATCAGTGAAAAATAGTGTCGTTCAATTACACGAAAGGGGAACGTCGTGAAAGAATTTTTCAAACGAGCAGTAACATTTCTCTCCTTGTACGCCAAATATAGGAGACGTATACGAAAACTCGAAATGGAGAATGTCCGACTGAGAAAAATGTTGGATATTGATCCTCTGACAAAACTTCTCAACAGGCGTGGCATCGAACACTCCTTTGAGTGTGAAGTAAAACTCATGCAGAGAATTTCTTCCTCTCAAACCATGGATTTTCCCTATTTCAGCATGCTCCTCATTGATATCGATAACTTCAAGGGGGTTAATGATACATTTGGGCATCATATCGGTGATGAGGTTCTTCGTTCTCTGGCGCTTATCATGCGGACGACTTTCCGTGGGGCAGATTTGATTCATCGGGTTGGTGGAGATGAATTTATCATCATTTTGCCAAACGTTGATACCGAACATGCTTTCAAGCTTGCCGAGAAACTCAGGATACATATTACGCAGTATGAGCCCAGTGTATCGTTTGATCGGTCAAAAGAAAAAACAAAATTTCACATTTCGATTAGCATCGGAGTGAGTCCGATCATTCTTAAAAAAGATACGCCTCACGATGAAATCAAGATGGCGTATGATGCGGCGTACGTCATCGCGGACAAAGCAATGTACGACGCTAAAAGAAAAAAAAGTAAAACCATCACGAAATCATGATGAAGGTGACAGGATATCGGGGGCGTTCAGAAGAATGAACCCCGATTTTTTTATATTTATATAATTTTTTTATATTGATAAAAATGTATCTCCCAGTAATACTATGAGAGGGGGTCAAAGGAAAAAAGACAGCACGAAAAAATTGTTTGCATAAGGGTTATTTTTTATTTTTTCTTGATCGACTTCTTTTTTATACAATGTCTCCTAATGTAACTTAGGAGACATTGTAAAGAGAAAAAAGCTTATGCAATAAAGGGACAAGAAGGAAAGACTGACTTCCCCGATCATCCTTTATTTTTTGATACAAAAAATACACTTGAGGTGTTTGAGGTATTTTTTATTATAAAATGTATACCCTCTCGTACCTTTTCTCTTCTTCATTTTTTCACGATGTTTTTTATTATTATGAATAACGAGATACTGTTTTATATACATTTTTAAGTATAAAAACTCCCCTCTTTTTTGAAAAAATATCCAGGGGAGTTTTATTTAAAACGTAAAAAGAAAAACTGGTTACTTTTATGAATGATTTCGTCAAGAACGCGTTTTTCTATTGCTACTTGTTATCAAGAAAGGTTTGGATTTTTTTCCAAAAAAAGGCGTGTGTCATATTGAGATGGTGCCCGCCTTTTGGTTTGAGATAATACCCGGCACCGGTTTTTTCAACGAAAGAAAGAAGTGGTTCGTGTGGAACGATGCTATCATCTTTGGCGTGAATGATAAAAATTTTCTTGCCCTTGATGTCTTTGGTTTGCGCAATGGGATTATAGAAATCCGTCGTAACGAGTTTTTGCCAATCGTTTTTGTGACGCGTACGATACGCATTGCCAAATCCTTCTTGCGTAAAACGTACAAATACATTGAATGGATCATCCCTTCCGTCCTTGCTCCAATCAATGACCGGAGCAAGAGCAATAATTTTTTTAACAATAGGCCAGTGTGAGTTTAAGAGTATGGCTGGCCCTCCAAAAGATGATCCAAAAAGATGAATGGCCGATACACGTACAGGAATTCTTTTTCCGGTTGCCAGATCGTGAATATTTTTTTTCCTTGTAAGATCATGAATAACATTAGAAATATCTCGAGCCGGTGATCTCTCAAGGAAATATCCTTCACTTTCCCATGTACCACGATAGCGGGGAAATATGACCACATATCCGTGATCCACAAGAAATTGAAGCGCTCCCCTTTTTGATGGTACTGAGGGGAGACCAGAACAAACAATAGCTACCTTTCCTGTTTGTTTCTTGGGAATGAGTACCTCTGCAATGATACCATGAGAAAACCTCGTTCGAAAAGGATAAGATGTTTTTTTTGTCGGCATAAAAACTTTTTCAAAAGACAAAAATGTTTTTTATGAAATATATGGGTTTACGGCAAGTAATTTTTTGGATTGACGGTTGCGCCAATGGGGATCCAAACATTACTTACCGTCTTTGATTTTACCAGTTCGAATGTTTTTGCGGAAAAAACAGAAAAATGGAGGTGAGGACCGGTAGAAAATCCGGTACTTCCCATGGCTCCAATTTTTTCACCGGTCTTTACTTTTTCACCTTTACTGACAGATTGGGAACTTAAATGACCATAGAGAGTAACGATGCCGTTCCCATGATCGATAGCGATCCATTTCCCATAAGCGTATTTTCCGGCATTTCCTACCCCAATAATCTTTCCATCAAGTGGCGCATAGATGGGCGTCCCGGTTGGCGCACCAAAATCAATGCCGTTGTGCATGCCTGATTTATAGGCTCTTTTGGAAAATTTTGTTCTCCCATAACTTTGAGTGATAACAACCTTTTTGACCGGGTAAGAAAGAAGTCCTTTTTTGAAAGATGGCATATCTTTCAAATTTAATTCCCCGAGTTTCCCCGCCTCAAGATTTTCAATTTCACTTTCAATGTCTTCTCGTTGTCGTTGGAGGTCATCAACAAGATTGTCATACTTGGTCGCTTCCGCTTGTGTTTTAGCAAGAAGCGTTGCCTTTGTATCTTTTGCGCTTTCCAGATATTCATCACGCTCCGCGAGTTGTGCATGAATTGTATCGGCCTCATTTTTTTTAGCCTCAAGCGTTTTTCGCTCTTCTGTTAAACTCTCTCGTAATATTTTAAGAGAATTGAGAAGTTCGCTTACCTTGTCGCTTACTTCATTTGTCCAGCTTTCCTTATTGAGATATTGCAGCGTCTCATCGGAAGAAAATACCAACGTTCCCGCTCCACCGGCATAATCACTGTAATAAGAACGCATGAGTTCGGAAAGTATCTCTCGCTGACTGTTAATAAGAGTTTCTTTTTCAGTAATACGGGCTGTAAGGGCGACGATATCTTCTTCGAGGCTTGTTATTTTTTCTTTATTTACTTTGATTTCTAATTCCAATTTTCCGGCTTGAGCCTCAAGGGAAGCTATCTGGTCGGCAAGGGTTGCTCCTTGTTTCGTTTTGAGATCAATGATTTGTTTATAGGCTTTTATTTTAGCATTAATTTCATCGATTTGATCTTGTTTTTTTTCAAGTTCTTTTTTTTGTTCAGAAGTAAGATTGGTTACGCTTTCTTCAGCTTGGACAAAAAATGCAAAAAAAATGGCACAAAACAACATGACGCATGTGCCAGAAAAGAATCTTTTACAAGAAGTATATTTGTTTTTATTCGTCATAATAGGTTTCTGTCTATTATAACACAGAAAATATCCTTCAAGAAAGCTTTGAAATGGCTATTTGAAGCCGTTTGAGAACCATTGTTTTTCCTAAAACAAAAGCACAATCAGACGGTGAAGGAGATTTTTGCGCACCGGTAAGGGCGACGCGAAGCGGCCAGAGAAAATCGCCACGCCCCCTGCCCGCCTCAATGCCGCCAAGACTTTGGGCATAGTCCCCTGCCGTTTCCAAAAGAATTCTTTCGAGAGTATCACGTTTGTCCCATTCAATATCACTGAGTGTTTCAAAAAGAGCGAGTGCTTTTTCAATGGCTTCCATGGTCATTTGTGGAGTATTTCCTTTCCAATGAAGAAGCGATGTTTCATAATGCGGCTCTACAAAAAAGAATTCATTTTGCTCCCCGATATCAGAAAGTTTGGTGAGGCGATCGCGCTCAATCAAAAGTACTTTTTTTAGATATTCCGTTGATTGCATTTCGTGAGAAGCATTTTTCACGAGTGATTTTTCCAAAAATCCAGCATGGGAAATTCGTTCGTATAATTCATCAATGGAAAGTTTTTTGATGTACTCACTACTCATCCAATCGAGTTTTTTCAGATCAAAAACAGCTCCGGACTTATGGACATTTTTGATATCAAACGATTGTACCAGTTCTTCAAGAGAAAACAACTCTTGAGTGCTTCCTTGTCCTGGATTCCAACCAAGAAGCGCCACGAAGTTGATGATAGCCTCTTTGAGGTAACCCTTGGCAATATAATCTTCCACAGCCACATCTCCCTGCCGCTTGGAAAGTTTACTTTTATCAGCATTAAGAAGTAGTGGTAAGTGAGCAAACTTTGGCACTTCCCAGCCAAAATTCTGATACAGTTGAATATACTTCGGCGTGCTTGAAATATATTCTTCCCCACGAGTTACGTGCGTGATTCTCATAAGGTGATCATCAATCACATTCGCGAAATTGTAGGTTGGATAACCATCTGACTTTATCAGTATCTGATCATCAAGGAGTTCGTTTTTTATTATTACTTTACCCCGTATCAGGTCATCGTACTCAGTCATTCCTTCAGTAATAATTTTTTGCCGGACGACGAATGGTTCGTTGGCAGCTCGTTTTTTTGCGATTTCTTCTGATGACAACTTGAGGCAGGCGCGATCATACATGGGTGCTCGTTTTGCCATCACTTGTTCTTTTCTCATCTCCTCGAGTCGTTCTGGGGTACAAAAACAATGATAGGCATGCCCTGCGCTTATCGCTTGTTGAGCATATTCTTTGTATATCTCAAGACGTTCTGATTGGATATACGGTCCGACATCACCTTTTTGTACCACTTTCCCATTCTCAATGTAAACTCCTTCGGTATATTCAAATCCAGCCCATTGTAAAAGACTGAGAAGTTTTTCTAGAGCGTCCTCTACGTATCGTTTTTGATCTGTGTCCTCAAGACGCACAATAAAAGTTCCCTGTTCTTTACGAGCAAAAAGATAGGTGTAGAGCGCTGTCCGAAAATTCCCGACATGCATATAACCAGTCGGTGATGGCGCAAACCTTACTCGGATTTTTTCTTTCATAATGAAAAAAGTTTTGATAATACATTAATACTCCCCTATTTCAAGCCAAAAGTCAAAAAATTTTTCCGACCCCGTTATTATTTTGTTCAGTCTGTTAGTGTTAGGAACCTTTTTTCGTACAAATGATTTTTATTGGGAAAATAACAACCGCATTCCAAATACGAAAAAGGCGTCGCGGCTGAAGGATGAGACGCCAGAGCCATTCAAGACCAAGAGCGCGCATCCATCGCGGTGCACGCCGCAATTTGCCGGTGAGGTAGTCAAATGCGCCGCCGACGCCCATAACTAATCGCGATTCGATACCATTCTCTTTTAACTCGGCAAGAAACAACTCCTGATCTGGCACTCCAAAGTTACACAGAACGATCGCTGAATTTCCAATTTCTACTTTCCAATTTCTACTTTCACTTCTCTCAAGGTCCCTACCAAAAATTTTAATGTTTGGATACTTTTTTAGTATCGCCGCGCGCACCTCCCCATATGAGCTCAATCCGTCCTTGCGAACAGCAAAGTATACCGATAACCCACGGCCGTTGGAAATGCGTATGATTTCCTCCATAAGATCGGCGCCGGGAAAACGCCCCATGCGTTGACCAGAGAAAAACCCAGCTAGAATGATACCAAAACCGTCAGCAACACGAAGATCGGCGTCGAGAAGCGATTGTCGGAAAGCGGTATTTTTCTCCGCAAGAAGTAAGAATTCTGGATTCACTGTCGCGATGCGATGGAATTTCGGTTCATCAAGAAAGGCGCGCAAGTGTTCGAGAATTTCTTTTTTCGTGAGAGAGCTCATTTCTATTCCAAGAATAGCCATCTTGATTTCCGATTACTATTTATTGTAAAGCAAACGTATCTATTGGTTCATAACGACGCTTGCCATCGAGAGAAAGACTTTCAAAAATACATACCGTATCAACCGGTTCGACGAAAGATGTCTGCTCTTTGAATTTTGGTTTTTCAGAAAGAGAGAGCCATTTTTGTTTTTTTATCTTGGCGAGTGTCACGTGAGGACGATAGGATTTTTTTTCGGTTATAAATGCTGAGAACTTTTTTTCCATCGCTTCACGCAAATTTTTTAGTTCTTCGCTTGCTTCACCCGTGAGCCAAATCATTTTTGGGTGTTCATCATTGTCCAAAAGTTTTATACCAGTAAAGAAAAGTTCGAAAGATTCAAAATTTTTACACGCCTCCCCTACTTTGGCACAAATACTTGGCACCTGATCTTCTTGGACAAAACCAAGAAAAAGAAGTGTCACGTGTAAATTCTCCTCGGCAGTCGGAAGAACGGCCTCTTTGGGCCATTGATGTATTTCTCGCGATAAACGCTTGCGAAAAGGCGGCGAGAGCGGTATACCGATAAAAAGTCGTCTGGTGATATTCATATGACAAATTGTAGCTAAAATGAGCCAAAAAAGCAACTATTAGAGAGTGCGTTTCTCTGCTACAATATTTATATGAAAACAACCCTCTATCGCCTTGAAATTGCGCCACTTGTCATTATTCCTCTTGACCGTGGTTTTTTGTTTAGTTACGCGTCATCGACACGCGTTCCTACTGGTTCTCTTGTTTCGATTTCTTTTGGTAAAAGAATGGTTTCGGGAGTTGTTTTTCGCTCCAGTCTTTTTTCCGGCCCAAAACCGGAATGGATAAAAATGATTCATTCAGTCATACAAGAAAAACAATTGACGAAGGAGCAGTTATTATTGGCTCAATACATACATGAAGAATATTATACTTCTATGGGAAGAGTGCTGATACATTTTCTTTCTCAGGGAAAAACAGGACGGAAAAGAAAAATTTCATTGAAAGAAAAAACAAAAAAAACATCCCTCCCTCCTCTTACCGAAAAAACAAAAACTTTCATACGGACATTTTCTCGTTGGCGAAATAAAACGGCTTTTTGTGATGGATACGTTTTTTCGAATCAAAAGGATTTTTTTCTCCGCCTTTTTGAAATTATTGTTCTTCGGAAAGAACAAGTTTTGCTTTTAGTTCCGGAGATTCTTTTGACATATGAATGGGAGGAGGCATGTCGCGCATATTTTGGTGAGGAACATGTTGTTTTGCTGCATAGTCAATGCGGCGTTCGCCATTCTTTTGAGGCTTCGGAAAAAATTCGGTCCGGAGAAGCGCGCGTTGTTGTCGCTACGAGACAAGGACTTTTTGCCCCTTTTGCTTGTCTCGGAGGAATCTTTGTTTTTGAGGATCAAGATGATGGGTATAAGCAATGGGATATGAGTCCTCGTTATGACGGAAGGAACGTCGCAAAAAAACTGGCTTTTTTTCATAAGGCTCTGCTTCTTATGATAGCCGGAGCACCAAGCAGTGAGCATTTTTTTTTCAAACAACAAAAAGCTCTTTGGCTTGGTCCAGCGCCTTCTTTTTCTCCGCTCCAATCATTCGTAGAGCTTGTCAATATGCGTCTTGAGCGTTTTAAAAAGAATTTCTCCCCTCTTTCCTCAACGCTCATTGAACATATGCGTGTCGCTCTCCGTAACAAAAAACAGATTCTTCTCTATGTCCATCGTCAAGGCATGGATGTTTTATCTGTTTGTGAACATTGTAAAAATATCCTTTCCTGTCCGCGTTCAGGACATATGCTCACCAGCGACGGAGATGGTGGTTTTCGTTGTAGGGCTTGCAAATATCACACCGAAGCATTTCCCAGTTGTCCCGTATGCGGACATCTTTCGTTTAAAAACGTCGGCTTTGGTACGGAAAAGGTTGAACGAGAGGTGGCAAAAATATTTCCTCACGCGCGTATTATCCGCGCCGATGCGAGTACCTTGCGGACAGGAAAAAAAATACGTACTTTTTATGAGACTTTTTCTTCTCAACAAGCGGATATTTTGATTGGCACGACTTCTCTTCTTAAGGGAAAATACTTGTCGAAATGCGCTCTCGTTGGTATGATTGACATAGACAGCCAGCTTTCTTTTCCTGATTTTCGAGTTGATGAGAGACTCTTTCAAATTCTGTTTCGTTGCGTTTATCAGTCTCTGATTCAATCAGAAAAAGGAAAGATTGTGATACAAACTTTCCGTCCGGAAAGCCCGTTTTTTCAAAAATTAAACCTTACGGAAAAGAGTTGGTTTGAAGATACACTTCTTGATCGTGCTTCTTTCGTGTACCCGCCATTTGCGCGCTTCGTAACGTTTTCCTTCATCCGTAAAACGGAGAAACAAGCGTTTGAAGATGCGGAAATGTTTCGAATAAATTTGGAAAAATTTTTTACCCAATACAAATTTCCTGTTAAAATAAGCGCACCGCAAAGTATTAAAAAAAGATTTCATCAAAAAACTGGCACGGAGATAAAAATGACGGCGCGAATCACCGAAAACGCTCTTGCTCATAAAGAAATTCGTCTTTTTCTTCGAAAAAATACCAAAGATTGTATTATTGATATTGATTCTCTTTCCACATAATAACGACCAGAAAAGAAGTTACTACATACCTTTATGCTCTCGCTTGTCACCGGCGCTACTACCAAAATATTACTTCAGAAAACTCGTCTCGTAGAGGATCCTCTCGCCGAAGATATTCAAACGCTTCTTCCGGAAATGATTGAAACTATGCATCGGGAAAAGGGTGTTGGTTTGGCTGCTCCGCAAATAGGCATCCCGCTTCGCTTGGCGGTTATCGAAGTGGAAGGAAAAACACTTTTCCTGATAAATCCGGAAATAACATCTTTTGCTCAGGAAAAAATTATTTTTGAAGAAGGATGTCTATCACTTCCAGGACAATTTTTCCCCATTGTTCGTTCAGAAAGTATCACGCTTAAGTATCTGAATGAAAAAGGACTTCCCAAAAAAATACGTGCCAAAGGATTTCTGGCTATTGTTATTCAACACGAAGTCGATCATCTTGATGGTATTCTTATCGTGAATCGTTTTGCTAAACAAAAAAAGAAATATCATCTTACTGATAAACAAAATAAAGAATTATGAACTGGCTCAGTTTTCTAAGAAAAAAACCATCGACTTCTTCGGAGGAGGTTATTCCTGAAGGCGACTTACGGCGTGGAATGCATGTAGAATCAACTCCGAAAGTACGCATCGTTTTTATGGGCACGCCCTCGTTTGCCGCTACACTCCTTGAAACGATGATCAGCGAAAAATACAATGTTGTTGGCGTAGTGACAAAACAGGACAAGACGATTGGCAGATCGCAGGAAATAGCAAAAATTCCCGTGAAAGAAGTTGCCCTGAAATATTCTCTACCAATACTGCAACCGGTGAAACTTGACGAAACAGCCATCGCTACTCTTTCCGATTGGAAGCCTGATCTTATTGTTGTAGCGGCGTATGGGAAGATTCTCCCTCCAAGTATACTCTCTCTTCCTGGTTTTGGCTGTGTCAATGTGCATGCTTCACTTCTCCCCCGTTTTCGCGGAGCTTCACCGATACAAAATACTCTTCTTTCGGGTGACACCGAAACCGGCGTGACCTTGATGCTTATGGATGAAGGAATGGACACCGGAGATATTATTGCTCAAAAAAAGATCTCCATTGATGCGAATGAGACAAAAGAAAATCTACTCGCGCGTTTAACCGAAGAAGGAAAAGCGCTTCTCCGAGAAAATATTCCCTTGTGGGTATTGCGTAAAATTACTCCTACATCGCAAGATGAGAGTCAAGCGACTCTTTGTCAACTCATTGAACGCGAAGATGGTCGTGTCATATGGAACGAATCAGCCAAAGATATCTATAACCGTTATCGGGCGCTTACTCCGTGGCCCGGCATCTTTACTTTTTGGAAAAAATCTGACGGTGAGTTTCTACGTTTGAAATTACACCGCGTAAGCCTACAAAAACAGTCCGTGCAAACCAAATATCCTCTTGGTCAGGTTATGGAAATCGGAGAAAAGATAGGCGTACAAACGGGTGAAGGGGTTATTTTTCTCGAGGAAGTGCAATTGGAAGGAAAAAATAAAATGCCTATCAAGGAATTTCTCCTAGGTAACGACGATCTTCTTGGTGGTCAACTACAATAAAATAAAACAAAATTATGCTTTCTCCTACCCCAACAATTTCTCATCGCGATAAAAGAGCGCTCTTGCTTGGTGGTATGCTTCTTTTTTCAGTAATCGGTTATTTTGTTTTTACGGGACTTTTTAAGGATGATGCTAACGTCTCTTTTGTCGAACGCTCCTCCACCATTTCTCTAGAGAATGAAAAAGAATCTCCCTTTGTTGAAATTGACGAAGCTCTCAAAAAAATACATGGTAATGATAAAGCTGTATTTTTGGATATTCGTGGAGAACAGGCCTTCGCTCTACGCCATATTCCCCAGTCCCTTCCCATTTCTCTGAGCGCACTTGCCCAGTTCGTTCCAGTAAATAAAGATGAAACCGTTATTATTGTTTTTTCAAAAAATAACTCTGACGTTTTTCAATCGGCAAAAAACATTCTTAAAGAAAAAACGTTTCCTTATTTTTTTCTTCGAGGAGGATTCGAAGAATGGGAAGCCGCACACGCCCCCACGATTTCCTTCGGCGATCCACTCTCTTTCGTTGATCAATCAAAAGTGGTCTATATTTCCCTAGTGGAAACAAAAAAAATTCTTAATGAAAATAAGGATTCTGGGTTATTTGTTCTTCTCGATGTCCAAACGGAAGAAAATTATAAGAAAAAACACCTTCAAGGAGCCATACATATTCCCCTGGAAAACCTCGAGAAACGTGTTTCAGAAATTCCGGCCGGCCGTCAGATTATTGTGTATGGCGGCAATGATGTTGAGTCATTCCGTGGAGGAGTTCGCCTTTTTGATCTTGGTATTTTCTCGGCAAAAACACTTTCTGAAAAAGGTGTTCTTTCAGATGATTCCGGATTACCCTTGGAGCCGTAATCAAAAAGATATTGGAATCATACTCAAAAATAAAAACACCCGAGACATATCCCGGATGTTTTTTATTTCGGTTTTATTCGATAACAGCGAGAATATCTTTGTAACTACTGACCAAATATTCTTCACCATCAACTTTTATCTCTTCTCCTCCATAACGACGGAAAACAACTTTTTGCTTTGCCTTTACCTTGATTTTGTCGCTTTCACCAATAGCTACAACCGTTCCTAATTGCGGGCGTTCCTGATTGGCTGTTTCGGGAAGGTAGATACCGGCGGCAGTCTTGTGTTCCGGTTTTTCCGGGTGAAGAAGAATATTTTCACCAAGAGGGCGGATAGTGATTTTTTTCATAGCTTTATCTATTATGATTTTACGTTCTTCAGTATAAAAAATATTAGCAAACAAGTCAAGAGAGTGCTAATATAACTTCGTTACTCTTTTTTATCACGGAGTATTTCGAAAGCTTTTTCCAATTGCGGATCAACATCGTTTTCGATATCGCTCGGCGTGAGGCTTATTTCGATATCCGGCGTAATACCGACATTGTTAATTTGGCTTCCTTTGGGCGTCAACCAGCGTGCTACGGTTATTTTGACTGCTGTTTCTCTATTAACGCTTACCAATTCTTGCACGGATCCTTTACCGAAAGATTTTTTTCCAACAAGTGTTACGTTTTCTCGATTTTCTCGTAGTGCTCCGGCAAGAATTTCCGACGCGCTGGCACTCCCTTCATTAATAAGCATCACAGTGGGAAGAGTACTCAAAACATCCCCTCCTCGCGCACGCATTTCTTTTTGTTTTTTTGTTCCGTCTTCTTCGATAACAATCACCTTTCCCGAAGGAAGCATCATACTGGCCATTTCTATCGCCGTATCAAGAAATCCACCGGGGTTATTGCGAAGATCAAGAATTACTTTTTTCGCCGCTCGTTCTTTTGTTTGTTTTACGGCCGCTTGGAATTCCTTTTCCGTATCTTCACCAAAACGACTGACGCGAATAACAGCAATATCCTCTCGCATTTCAAAACGAACGCTTTTTACCAACACGATATCTCGCGTTACGGTAAGTGTACGTGATTCTTCATCGCCATTTCTAAAAATATTGAGTTCTACGGGCGTACCTTTTGGTCCGCGAATTTTTTTGACCGCTTCCTCGATTGACATATTGACGGTAGTCTCTCCATTTATTTTCAAAATCTTATCACCAGCCAAAAGGCCGGCTTTTTCCGCAGGCATACCTTCCAATGGCGCAATAATGATAAGAATATCATTTTTTATACCCATCTCGGCTCCAATCCCCTCAAATGTTCCAGAAATATCTTCTTGAAATTCCTTATTCTCCTCAGGATCAAAAAAAGTCGTATAAGGATCACCAGTAGCGGCAAGCATACCATCAATCGCGCCATAAAAAAGTTCTCGGGCATCGAGCGTATCATTATCAACATACTTTTCTTTAAGAATTCCCCAAACTTTCCAAAACAAAGCGAAGTCAATAACATTTTCTTTGTTTTCTTTATTGATAATGATGGCATCTTTCGGAGAAAGAATCGCGTCAGACTCGTTTCCTCGCAAAGAAACGTCTTTTCCTTCTTCATAGCCGTACCAAAATGCCACAATAAGAAAAAAAATCACCAGAAAAAAAACAAACGCTTTTTTGAAAAGACGATGTCCTTGTTCGTAATTTTCCTGAGGATGAACAGGCGGGAGAGTAGATGATGGTATTTCCATAAATTTTATTCGGTATGAGGAAGTGGTTTTCCTCGATATTTCCAAAAATACTGCAAAGCACTTTTGATATGATACCAGGTAAGAGGATTAAAGAGAAGAGAACCGAAGAAACCCCCGCGCGCGCTTCCTTTGCCATGATAGTGATACACCAGAGCCTGTGGATAGTACACTACTTTATAACCCTTTTCCCAAAAACGCCGGCACCAATCGACATCTTCCATATACATAAAAAACTGCTGATCCATCAGTCCGACAGCCTCAACTGCGGTTCGTGACACGAGCATTGCCGATCCCATCACCCAGTCGACACTTCGTGGGTTCTCTGTATCGTATTCCGCCATAATAAACCAATCAAGATGTTTTTTGGCAAAGGGCAGTTTTCCAATCCATGTCCGTCGATACAGAATCGTTTCCGGACGATAGAAACGAAAACAACTTGGCTGGAGCGTCCCATTGAAATTCATCTGTTTTGGACTCAAAATACCAATTTCTTGATGAGTTTTGAGATAGGCAAGCATGGTAGGCACGGTATCCGCCGTAAGAATGATATCGCTATTTATGAGAAATATATACGTGCCACGAGCTTCTTTCAAGGAGGTATTAACCATCGTCTTGAAACCGACATTTTTTTCAAAAGGAAAAAATCTAACTTCGGGAAATTCTTCCCGCATAAGCATTTCCGTGTCTTCTTCTGTAGCGCTATCAGTGACCAATACTTCGTAGGTGATACCGGAAGACGGTAAATATTTTTGTATAGAAAGCAAACAAAGCCGCAAAAGTTCCGGATTTTTGTAGCCGTTGATAGCGATGGTAAGTTCTTTGGTATCCATTCAAAAAGAATAGTAAGTACTTTTTATGTCATCACATAAAAAGCGAGCAAGGAGAGAAATCAACAAGCACCCTCTTTATCAGAAAAATACTTATTCGTTGAGAGAGTTTTTGAAGAGTTCTTGGATGCGATCATAATTATCACCTTGGGGCAAGAGAATATAACCTGCTGCCGGATTAGAATTTTCCGGATGATACAGAAGTCCTTCCTCGGTTGTATCGAGCACTTTTTGATTCAATTTTGATTCAGTACCGATTTTTTTATAGAGATCAAACAATCGCTTCATCTCCCAAGCTTCAAAATTTGTCCGGACATTGTCACCAAGACTGTCAAGAATCCCATTTATTGTTTCAAAATTGGTCAATGTTCCGGAAGAGAGAGCCTTGTCTTTGATTGATTGAATAACTTGTTGTTGACGTTTGGCACGTTCAAAATCATTGGAGGTATACCGCGCTCGAGCATAACAAAGCGCCTTGTCTCCATCGAGCATACTCTCCCCAACCGGTAGCTTGAAATCGCCGCCACACTCCAAATTCGAATTGTAACAAAGGAGATAGCTTTTTGCGATATAACGCGTGCCATCTTTTCTGGTGTAATACTTATGTTCATATTGCGGTGGACGAGTTGGCACGGTAAAAACATATGAATCACACACGTGTGGCTCACGAAATTGAAGCGCTTCTTCAAATGGCTCGCTAAGCGTTACCGCAACTCCGCCCAGCGCATTCACGAGATCTTTAAAACCTTGAAAATTGATAGTGATAGCATAGGGTATGGAAAGACCGGTGATACCGGAAACTGCCGTACGCATATCATCTATCCCTCCTTTATGCAGTTCACGTTTTTCCCCTTCGGCATACACCGCGTTTATTTTTGATTGCCAATTCTGTCCGGGTACCGTGACATAAAAATCGCGAGGGATAGATATAAGTGACGCGCGTGTCGCATCTTGATCGTTTTCTTTGGGATGAATGGAAAGCACCATGATGGTATCAGCCAAAAGCCCCCCGCCCTCGACTCCTTCACCACGCATACCAAGAAGAAGGATATTGATACGTCCCTCATCCTCCCCTTGTAATTTTTTTTCTACACCGGGCATGGACTTAACCAGACTTTTGAAAATATTGGCGTTTCCTTGAGAAACTTTATTCAAAACTACCCCTGTTTTCCAAGCAAAAACACCACCCGTTAAAAGAAAAATGACGATAAAAAATAAAACGACACGCCAAACGCGTCTTTTCTTCGGTGCTCCTTTTTCCGGAGAAAGAGAGGATTGTTCCGTACCAAATGGCATAAATTTTTATGAAAATTGTTTATATGCTTGAAGCAATAATCGAGCGCTCGCGAGCCACGAAAAAGAAGAAACGCGGTCTTTTCCGAGTTTTATCAAGACCTCCCTTTGTTGCTTATCAATGAGAAGAGTATACAACGTTTTTTCACAAATAGCAAGGTCGGAAGGTGAAAAATAAAGAGCGGCATCATTGGCAATCTCTCGAAAAACAGGTATATCGGATGCTGCTACCGGCACTTGTTGACTCATTGCCTCAAGAAGCGGTATGCCAAATCCCTCATAAAGCGATGGGAAAACAAACACACTTGCTCCCCGAACAACCAATGGAAGGTCAGCCTGATCGATGAATCCAGGAAAAAGAACCGAGCTCTCACTACTGGTCTGGCCAATCGTTTTCTCGAGGTGTTTATCGACATGATGCGCGTGACGATTACCGACAACAACAAGTTTTGTATCTGGTACTTTTTTGTTCACAGCGGCAAAGGCCTCAATCAAAAAAGGAATGTTTTTTCGCGGTTGTAAGGTGCCGACATACAAAATATATTTTTCGGGTAAATGATACTTCTTTTTGATGAGCAGGAAACGGTTCTCATCAACATTGAATTGTAAAAAGTCGTCACCTAAGGCATTGGGAATAACAACGATTTTTTCTTTATCGATGGAATAATATTTGATGATTTCATCACGCGTAAAAGATGACGGGGTAATAATAACCGTAGCCCGACGTAAAGAACGTGGAATGAAAAACCACAGAAAGAACCGGTCCGTAAGACTGATAAGCTTGGGATAGGCACAAAAAGAAACATCGTGAATATGGAGTACGACGTTGGTACGACGCGGAACAAGAAAGGGTAAAATATATTGTGTATGAAAAATATCAATATGGTGCGTAAAAAGATACCATGGCAAAATAAAAAGATTCCACGAGAACCGATTACGAGCAAAAAGAGAAACCAGCGTCACATTCTTTTTTTCCTTGCAAGAAAGTGATGTAAGCAAAGAATCAAGTTTTTTTGGATCGGTTTCATCAGTAAGAAGCACAAAATGATTTTCGGTATCAAGTGATAATATCTCTTTTGTCAGATGAAAAAAAACCGTTTCGTCACCGGTGCGTTTTTTTCCAAGTAAACGGATATCAAGAGCGAAAACTTTCTTCCTATTTTCCATAAGGATGTTCAATGATAATGACAAAGAGCGCAAAAAGGAGAAAGAGCCAACCGAGAAAGAGCCCGGCATTAAAAAGATTAAAAACCATACTGGAAACCCAGAGCGCCGTCAAAGTGAGAGCCAGCGGAGCATGGGAAGAAAATGTATTTTTTATGGCGTACCAGCCTGTACTGATAATGAAAAAAAGAAAGGCGATACAACCGATACTGCCCGCGCCAAGCCATATTTCAAGAAAAAGATTGCTCGCATTTAATTTCGCTCCCCGTTCGTCTGTTCCCAAATAATTTCCGATGGCGCCAAACCCTATACCCAAAAACCAGTGTGTTTTCAAAAGCGTTATTGTTTCCTTATAAATATCACCCCGCAGATGCACATTGGGATCATTACGAAATATTTCCGTTACGTACATTCCTTCCGCGCGTTTTTCTTCTCTCTCTTCAAGGCGAATATGAAAACAATCATATGGTATCAAATCTTCTACGGTTGCGATATGTTCTGGAAGAATTGTTTCCTGTTCGCAAGCAATAGTGATTTTTTGCAAACCAGAAGAAAGACTTTTGCTACGATCCCAGAGATCAAACGGCGTCAACTGAAAGAAAAAAACACTCATTATTGCCAAAAAAGAAGGACCAACAACAAAAAGCGCTACGGCAAATGCTCGTTTTAATACTTGTCGATTTTCCCAGTAGAGCGCGTCAAAAATACCTCGTTGCCAAGCAAACAAAAGAAAAGCGGTCAACACACCACAGAAAGTCGCCAGCCAAGCACTTCGGCTGACGGTAAGAAGAAGCGCTATCATTCCAAAAAAAATAAAACAAGAAAGAACAAAACGAGTTTTTTTGATGGAGGCGTAAGCGGAAAGAAGGTACGGAGAAACAATAAGCGATACGCTTGCGGTAAGAAGCATAGCCAGATATCCGCCCAGCCAATCCGCTTCGGGAAACGTTGCATTGGGTCGTCCAGCCATAATTTCAAGACTTTCTTTTCCTGAAAGAAACAAGATGTTTTGTATGATGGCAAAAATACTTATCACAAAAAACGATGAAAAAAGAAACGGAAGAAGTGTCCGTGCGTCGTCAACAGATCGAACAAAGAGACGACAGATAAAATAAAGAAGGAGAAAAGAAAAAAGAATGATAGTGAGACGAAAAGTTTCTTTGGGAACGGTACTGAATGAAGCGGAGAGTATCGCCCCCAGACCAAAAATGAGTAACGCTACATCCCATTTGTTGGGAACGAACTTTTCCAAAGGAAAACGCTTGAGCACTATTCTCAAGAAAAGGGCCAACGTTATGAGAACAAGAAGCCATTGATATGGTCGTAAGGTGAGGCCAAGTTCTATCGGCGCGACGTTAATAATCTCGTACGGCAACATACCGATAAGCAACAAAAACATCCAACCAGGACGGTACAAAGCGGCAAGAAAAAGAACAAAGGAAAAAAACAAAAAATCCGTCAGTGAAAGCGGCCATACAGCAGTAAATGAAAGAGCGATACACGCGATACCAATCACGGTATTACCAATGACGAGTAGCCATTTATTTGTTGTCCAACCAAAGGGCAATGCCAACATACGCGTTATGCGTTTACTATTGTTTGTACAAATCGGCGCCAATCAAATCGTAGCACCTGCGAATGACTTTTGGAAAGAAGATTTTCTCGAGTACTTTTCTCATGAAACAGTCGTTGTATTCCGGAAACAATCGAATCAACACGGTTTGGATCACAATACAAAACGGCATCACCGCCCACTTCAGGGAGAGATGCGGTGTTTGATGAAAGTACCGGCGTTCCCATGCGCAAGGCCTCAAGTACCGGAAGACCAAATCCTTCATACAGAGATGGATAAACAAAAAACAACGCTCCTCGATAGAGCGCCGGCAAATCTTCTTCCGGCACAAAATCAAGCAACGCCACCTCTTCCTCCAAATGAAGCGTTTTTACCAAATCTTTGACATCAGTCGCCAAAGTATTTGATTTTGGAAATATTTTTCCTGAAAGTACCAATCGAGGGAGATCTGACACCTCTCTTTCTTTTTGAAGAAATTGCGCGTATGCCTCGAGGAGTCGTTTGGTATTCTTTCGTACTTCCAATCCCCCGCCATGATAGATGTATCCTCGCTTCAGATTGTATTTTTTCAAAACAGCATCAACTATTTCAGTAGAAATTTTTTCATGAAAACGAGGACTGGCATCTGGATAGGCCACGGATATTTTTTCTTCCGATACTCTGAGATATTTCCCAAGATCATTTTTTGTCGTTTCTGAAATAGCTATGATATGATCCGCATGCCTGATACCCTTTTCGACAGCATCCCAATGCAGTCTCTGAGAGATTTTTCCCAAGTACTCCGGAAACAACTTCGGGATGATATCATGAACAACCATCACGTGCCGAACAGTTGAGGCATGAGGCGTGAGAGAGGAAATATGAAAATCCGTTGCCGATTGATAGAGAGAAATAAATACGTCACAATTGTCTTCTGCCGCCCGCTTGACAAGCTCACGTTCCCAAAGCCATTTTCTCGGCACGTCGTCCCGTTTCCACCATCGCGGCAGAAAGTTTCTTATCTCAATATTTGCCGATAACGTAAAATCAAGTGCTGGTTTTTCTTCGCAATACAAAACATACCGATTACCTGCCAGTCGTTTATCGCTTCGTATGAGATTGGTCAGTGTCCGCAAAAAGTGTACTGTCACCTGCCCGATACCCGTACCCGGTTTTCGTAAAAATGATCCGTTGATTCCTATTTTCATAATGCCTTCATTATATCAGTAAAAAGCAGTATAAAAAAATTTGTTTTTAATTTTTTTCTTCTTTTCAAAAAAAAGTAAAAGGGAGTCCAACATTTGCTGGACTCCCTCGATTTGGAACCAAACTTTTTCCCCGGGAAGTAGTGATGGCAACTTGTCGCGCCCACTCCCTCCCATAAAAAAAGTTTCCGATGGCCAAAAAATTCGCCCCTTCACCATCCCTTTTGGTGCGGGCGACGCCATTTGTAACCACTGCCCATCTCTTTTCTCCTCCAAGAACATTCATTCCGTTCTGAATTAGGACACTCTGAGGTAGAGTGTCAGTATGAAAAAGAAACAAAAATTGAAGCGAGTAGAACGCCTAGAGATAGCTATTCTTTTGGAAAAAGGTTACTCTTTTCGAAAGATAGGCCGGGCTT
>JACPGV010000010.1 GCA_016182385.1 Candidatus Moraniibacteriota bacterium | reverse complement strand
GCAGTACAATTAATCAACGAAAAACCGAGGAAAATCCTCGGGTATCGCTCGGCACTGGAAGTGGCACGGGAAAATGGTGTATTGTTAGAGAAAAGTAATCTTTGTTTTTCTCAAGTGTCCTAATTGAGGGGTGAATTTAGGGAACCTTATGCGACCAATTGTAGCAGATTCCTTTTATTTTGTCAATAAGTGGATAGTTATTGCGAAAAAATATCCTCGCCAGATACTCTATTTTTTGCTTCAATAAAGGTTTTTTTGAGCTCATCGGCGAGCGGATGATGTAAACGACGAGTAATGATTTTTACTACTTCACCATAAAACCACAGCATTCCCTCTTTTTTGGTGTTAAGTTGTGACCAAATGACTTCACCATGACGTGTGTAATCCTCAAGAAAGGAGCGGAGGTTATGAATTTTGTCAGCGGCAACAACCAAAAGTGCCTCTTCACTGTCATCAGAAAGATTTAGAAGATACTTTTTCTTTCGTTCAAGCCAACGCGCTGATCGCTGGTCGTGATTCTTCTTTTCCGCCTGTGTCATATCTTCCGTCACTTCTTTGACGATTCGAAAAGCTCGTTCGCCAAATTCTTCACGCAAATTTTCTTCCGCATAATGCGGCACGTCCTCGAGGACGTCGTGAAGGAGTCCGGCAATAATCACGTCTTCATCATCAACATAGTGCGCAAGAAGAAACGCTACCGCGTACGGATGCACAATATACGGCACTCGATTTACTTTCCGTCGTTGATGCTCATGGAGAAGTGTGGCTCGAACAATCGCCCTTTCAATTTTCGGGGTGAGAAACATAACAATAAAAATCAAATAATACAGTATTTATTCCAAGTATACCTCTTTGCAAAAACAAAAGAAAAACAGGACTCCCTTCGAAATCCTGTTTCATTCACGTGTTAACGAAACCAAATAATACACATCGATCCCAAAACAAGGAGCGCTGTGCCGGCGATATGCCGCCGAGTCACTTTTTCTCCGAACATTATGATACCGAGAATAAGAGCAAAAAACGGCATGACACGTTTGATGGCGAATACTTCACTTGCCTTCGCGGTCTCAAGGGCTATTGTTGCCGGCCCGTTCTCAAGAAGCGCGATTACTCCTCCGGTCGCGATCATAAGCCAAAGAATTTTTTTCCATTCGCCATTTGTTCGAAGCATGCTGACGACACCACTTTCTTTAGCTCGCACCATGAGTGGAATAAACCCTACCGCAATACCAAGATGAAAAACCGTTGCTGAGAAAAGTCCACTGCCCGATTCCTCGACCGCTACTGCCATAAAAGGTGCGGTAACGGAATAACAGAGAAGTGTTACTGCAAAATATCCGGCTGCCGCAAGCGCTTCCTTCCCTGGTAGTTTTTTTGCGGCAAAAAGGATTGCCCCCGCGATAACGACTACCATGCCGACTATCTGTAAAGGGCTGGGAAGAATACCACGAAGAAGGTATTCCACCGGAACTATTGCGAGCGAAGTGAGTGCGATGAACGGCATAAGTGTCGAAAGTGCGGCTTTATTGAGGGCACGATATCCCGCCCACGCCGCGACAATGTTCAACACGATAACAATCATCGTTGCAAGTATGAATCGCTCCGTCATCGCCGGCACAATCCAATCACTTTGTACACCCCACATGATTACGAGGATGATACCGGCTGAAAAAAATGACACCGCCCCAAGCGTGTTATTCACGCCTTTATTCTCAAGCGTCTTCTTCTTGAGTGCCCATCCAAACGCCTGTCCAAAAGCCGCCAGGAATGAAAGAAATATCCAATCCATAAATTTTCTCCTTTTGTTAAGTTACATAATTGAAATAAAGGTCATTTTTTGAATCATTTTATCCGTACATCTTTAATTCTGTAGCTATTTTTTCATAGATGTGCTCAATAAATTTTTGTGCATCCTCATCACTATGAGGTATTTCTGCAACATCAATAACGCTCATTTTGTTTTCTCCCCCGATGGACAAAATCGGCGATGAAATACCGAGTACAATTTTTTTAAAATCTAATAAACGTGCCAAATGGAGAAACCCAGAATGAAAAGAAAACATCTCTGTTTTTGCGGTTGACTTTCCCTCCGGGTAGATGACGAGCGATTGACCAGTTACGTGCTTTTTAACTATCTCAATAATCCTATTACTTCCTCCTCTTGTTATTATCGTATGCCAACAATCCTCCATTGCCTCTCGCCATCCATTGTCGAGAGAAACTGTCGAAAAAGGTCTTTTTAAAAGATTTCTTAGCATTAGTTGGCGAACAATAGGATAGTTAAATCGATCAAAACCAAAGATATTTCCACCCTTCATATTCTGGATTTTGTCTGCCGGAATACAGAGAGACCTATCGATTTTCGGATGATTCGAAACAAAAATGATAGGATCTTTTATTTTGGAAAGAATATTTTCTCTATCAGTAACAGAAACAATAATCATTTTTTCAACTTCTTCCACTAGCACGTTAAATTCTTTTAATCCTAAAAAATACTCCTCTACCGAGAGTCGGTATTTTCTTTCGGTTTCCTCTCTATTCTCAAGTATTGGTCGCTCAAAAAATCCTTTCATAAAAATAGCACGATATAACTATCATCGTTTCACTAATCGAGAGAATCTAGCCATCCTGCCAGGATCTTTTCAATTTCACTTAAATGGTTCTTCTCTCTAAAGGTATGACCAGCATTCTCAATTACGTGTAACTCTTTTTTACCCGATAATTTTTCAAAGAGAATCTTCTGATGAAAAACAGGTACAGTAGAATCATCCCTTCCGACAATCATGAGTACGGGCATTGTTAGTTTCTCTACATTTTCTAGCAGATCATACTTCATGATGTCTTCAGCAAAAGCCCACTTCAGAATCTTTATTGTTCCTGGTTTCGAAACGTTCTCTCCTCTTTTCCAAGTCCCATCTTTTTTCCAATTTTCCAATACTTTTTTATCTTGAATCTGCTTCCATAATTTTCCAGAAACAACAGCAGATAGCGGCGCTAGCGCCTTGACTCTATTTGGATATTTTTCCGCAAAAAGCGCTACGGACAACCCACCAAGACTGTGCCCGGTTAAAACGAATGGCTCCTCATACCAAGAATTATTTTTTGCCCAAGCAATTACATCTTCCAAATCTTCATAATAATTTGTCGCAGTCGCGTCCGAATAGTTTCCACCGCTTTCTCCGAAGGAATTAGTCGTATCAAAACTCACGACTGTGTAATTCTTTTTTTTAAAAATATCTATGAGCATTTGTATATGCGACTGCTCTTTAAATCCGCCAAGTCCATGCATAACAAACACCAGCCCGCAGGCCTTATTATTTTTATCAAGAGTGACTGCTATATTTTCTTTTTTCCGATTCTTGATTATCATATATTCCTGATAATTTTCTGAAAAACCCTAAAAACAGTATATCTCTTTCTTCTAAATAATAACAAGTTGAAATTTTATTTTCTTGGTACTTTACAACTTTTCTTAGTCAGTTAAAAAGGCCGATGTCGCCACACACAAATTTTCGAGTGCCATAGTAATATCGGAAAACTTTTCCTTAACCACCGCGATTTTTACTTGATAAATTTTTCATAAAAAAGTCAAGAAAAAGCCAGGGAGGAAGTTACGTTCCACCCCCGGTTTTGTTTTAAGGAGATTCGAGAGAAAGAATGAGAAACGCCTCCACAAGCATGGTAACTTCCAACATTCGTTTCTCCGTGTGTTGACGAAGAACGATATGTGTATCAATACTTTGGCGTATGAGCAAACGAATTTGCTCTCCGGTCCGTTCCCATGAAATGGGAGCATCCTCGTCGCAGGGAGAAACGATGATTGCGATCCCGCATTCACTTACGGGCGCATACACCTCTTTTTTATGGGTGTTTTCAATGTGATCACCCATCTCTTGCAAATAAATAACCCCGCCGTTTTGCGTAAGACCAGGTAAAATTCTTTCGAGATGTTCTTTGCCGGATTTTTTTTGATCAAACGCGTCCACTACCACGATTCTTTCCGCCGGAACTATCCGCGTAAGCCACGTAACCATTGTGGCTCCCATTGGTCCGATACCAACAACGACAACATCATGTTCCATCTTTCTCTCCTTTTAAAAAACTCCCGACAATAGGTGTCGACCACATAGGCTCAAGTGTATGTTCTTTTTTGAAAAAGTCAATGGTTCGGGTTGCCAATATCACTCTTTTTTTCTACAATGAGCATATTGTTATTCCTAAAGCTTTATTATGGCAAAATATGATTTGAAAACGGTCGCGGTTATCGGGCTTGGTTATGTCGGCCTGCCGCTTGCCGTACGTGCCAAAGAAAAAGGTTATGAGGTTATTGGTTTCGATATCGATGAAGAAAAAATTAAGTTGTTGAAAAAAGGACAAAATCTTTTTAAAAAAGATACATTCCTGAAAGAAAATCTTCTCAAGTATCCTTTCAAGGCGACGAATAACGCTTCTGATATTGCTCAAGCCGATATTCATATCATTTGTGTTCCGACACCGGTTGATCACCTACACCATCCCGATCTCGGACCAGTGATCGGTGCGTCAGAAACCGTTGCCACTCATTGTAAAAAAGGCGCGCTTATTGTTCTTGAGTCCACCGTCAATCCCTATGTTTCTGAAGAAGTGGTGCGCCCGATTTTTGAAAAGCATGGGTTTGTGGTTGGAAAAAACATTTTTATTTCTCATTGTCCTGAACGCATCAATCCCGGAGATCCGAAATGGGACGTTACCAATATTCCTCGTGTTGTCGGCTCGTTCGACAAGAAAGGTCTCGAGATGTCCTTACAATTTTATCGCTCCATCATTGACGCGGAAATTCGCCCGATGCGTTCTATTCGTGAGGCGGAAGCGACCAAAATCCTTGAAAATTCGTTTCGCAATATCAATATTGCGTTCGTCAATGAAATTGCCATGTCATTTGATGCGCTCGGCATTGATGTCAAAGATGTTATCGATGGTGCCGCGACCAAGCCGTTTGCCTTCATGAAACACTACCCCTCCTGCGGTGTCGGCGGGCACTGTATTCCAGTCGATCCACACTACCTTGTGGAACGCGCCAAAGAATCAGGATTCAATCATGGCTTCCTTAAGTACGCCATGGAAACCAACGAAGGCATGCCTGCCTATACCGTAGAACGCCTGCAAGACGCCCTCAATGAAAAGCGTATAGCCATGAAGGATACGGTTGTCGGCGTACTCGGGCTTTCCTATAAAGCCAACATCGACGATTTGCGTGAATCCCCCTCATTTAAAATTATCGAGCATCTCAAGGAACACAAGTGTAAAGTGGAAACATTTGATCCGCACGTAAAGAGACAATCCACGATGAAATCACTCGAGGCGATTCTCAAAAAATCCCAAGCGCTTATCCTTGCTACCGATCATAAAGAATTCAAAGACGCACTTACGCCTGCTTTGCTCAAAAAATATGATATCAAAGCAATCATTGATGGGAAAAATTGTCTCGACAAGGAACTTTTTTCCAAAGAAAAGTCCTTTATTTATCGCGGTATCGGCCGATAAGCTACCACTCGCTCTATGATTTTTGGAATAATCAAGCTTATTGTATGGATGGCCGGTGTTGCCGCAATTGCCTATTTTGTTTTGCCCTATTTCGGGTATACTGTGAATACCGACTATTTTCATGAAAGTAAGGATTCTTGCCAAGAAAAACTCACGCAGTGTCAAAATAATCTTATTAAAAGCGGCTTGGATGGAGCGAAGGAAACATGCGATTTTCAGTGTCTTGATCCAAAGATACTTATAAAAAAAGAAGAATAATCTTATTTATTATGCGTCTCATCGTCAATCTACCGGCTTATAATGAAGAAGAGAAAATCGCCAGTACCATCAAACGCGTTCCCCGCATCATCGATGGTATTGATGAAGTTTTTGTTCAAGTCATTGATGATGGCTCGAAAGATCGCACGTTTCAGATAGCCAAAGAAGCTGGGGCGGATTTTGTCTATACGAACGGTGTCAATCGCGGTATCGGCAAGACTTTTCGTCACGCCGCTTTTCGCGCTCTGGAAAATGGCGCGGACATCATGGCCAATATTGATGCTGATGGACAATTTGATCCGGAAGATATCAAAAAACTCATTCAGCCGATTCTCAAAAATGAGGCCGATATGGTAAGCGCCGATCGTTTTGATCACCTCAAGGCAAAAAATATTCCTTTTGTGAAAGATGTTCTCAATCGCTTTGCTGCGAAAATTATCGGGAGCTTCATGAATGTCAATATCAAGGATCTCACGTGTGGTTTTCGAGTATACAGCCGTGAAACTCTTCTCAAACTCAATCTCCCCGGTGATTTTACCTACACACAGGAAACCATTATTGACGCCTTGGGTAAGGATCTGAAAATTGTTTGGATGCCCGTCGAGGTCACGTATTTTGAAGGCCGAAAATCACGCGTGGTCAAGAGTATTATGAATTATGTCGGCAACAGCGGTCGTATCATTCTGAAAGCGGTACGTGATGTTCGGCCGATGAAATTTTTCGGTGTACCGGCAACCATACTTGTCCTTTTGGCGTTTCTTGGTTTTATTATATTTTTTATCAATTATTTTGTCAGCGGTTTCAAAGTTACTCCTTACCTTAATTATCTCCTGACTTCCAGTGTCGCCTTTATTATCGGCATCCAACTGCTTATTTTCGCTTTTATCGCCGATATGATCAAATCCAACCGTAAACTCACAGAGGACCTCATGTATCAAATGAAAAAGGAAAAGTACAAGAAGTAATATGAAGATTCTCTTCATTTCGCACACCTTCCCCCCTATCGTTGGCGGTGTAGAAACACAAAACTACGAACTTTCCGTGCATTTAAAGAATCATGCGGAAAAATTCACGCTCATTGCCAACAGACGAAGATATCTTATTCCTTTATTCTTGCCATACGCCACTTTGAAGGCTCTTTTTTTGGCGAAAAATTATGATGTTGTTCTTCTCGGGAGTTGTCTTTTGGGTATCGTGGGATGGACTATAAAAAAACTTACTAAAAAACCCGTTGTTTCCGTGGCGCATGGCCTTGATCTCACATATAAAAATGCCTGGTATCAAAAATTTTGGGTGAAAAAATTCATTCCCACGCTTGACAAACTTATCGCTGTCGGCAATGAAACGATTCGTCAAGGCGTCGCTCGCGGTATTCCACAAGAAAAATTCGTTTTTATTCCCAATGGCGTCGATACAGAAAAATTTTTTGCTCCTCATGAAAAAAAAGAATTGGAACCTCTTCTCGGATGTTCCGTTGAGAACAAAAAAATTCTTCTTACCTCTGGTCGCCTCGCCAGACGTAAAGGAGTCGCGTGGCTTATTCGTCATGTCATTCCAAAACTTTCCCACGATATTCTTTATATCGTCGCTGGTGACGGCGCTGATCGTGAAAACATCGGGCGCGCCGTAGAAGAAGCTCGCGTTTCCGATCGCGTAAAGCTCCTTGGTTATGTTTCTGATGAAACACGTAACATACTTTTCAATACCGCCGATCTCTTTGTCCAGCCCAATATCAAGATAGAAGGCGATATGGAGGGTTTTGGCATCTCGGTTATTGAAGCGGCCTCTTGCGAACTTCCGGTTGTCGCTTCAGCCCTCGAAGGCCTCAAAGACGCCATCAAAGATAATGAAAATGGTCGGCTTGTGGAAACGGGAAATGCCGATCATTACGTGAAAGTTATCACCGATCTTTTGAGTGACATGACACAAATAAAGATTTTTGGTCAAAAAGCAAGACGTTATGTTGTCTCCCACTACGCTTGGGAAACTATTGCCAAAGAATACGTGTTAGAACTGGAAAAAATAGCAAAAAAGGGTCATAATTGAACTGAAACGTATGCACTCATTTTTTGCTTCATTCTCTTTTCTTTTTGTTTTCGGCATATTTCTTTTCTTGCCCGGTTTTTTTGTTTTGCGATTATTTTTCAAACGACATCTTTTTTCCCGTTTGGAAAGACTTCTTTTCTCTTTCGCTGTAAGCGTGGGACTTTTTGATTTTTTAGCGCTTTTCATGGAGGCAATCAATGTCCGACTCCATACAACGTCCCTCTTCCTTGGTGGTATAGCCGTTCTTTTTTTCTTGTATGGCATAAAAAAACTCTATCAATACCTCCCCTTTTTCGAGAAAAACACATCTGATGAAATCGTTGAGACGACAACGCATTTTTCCCAATCACAAAAATGGTTGTTCATGATTCTTCTCGGCATGACCGTGCTTATCAAAATCGTTTATATGGGAGACGCTGTTTTGCCGACGGCGACCGATCTTGGACACCATATGTATTGGGCAAAGCTCATTACCGAAACAAAACGTCTTCCCCTGTATACCAAACAGGAAATTATTACCGAATCGGATCATTCTTACACACTCAGTGATCCTCAACCGATTGCCGATTTTATTGTTGGTGAGCATATCCCCTTTGCTCTTCTTCATATTTTTTCCGGTGCGGATTTTTTCTCTGCCTTTCCTGCGACAACACTTCTTTTTGTCAATATATTGTGTTTATTGGCGCTTGTGGCGCTGAGTGCACGTTTCGCTTCTGAAATTCAACCTCTTTTCCCCGACACAAAAATCTTTACTCAAGAATATGTTGCTCTGGCAACGCTTTTTTTCTTCGGTCCACTTTACACGCTTGCTTCTCCTCAGATGAAGTTCGTTTCTGGCGGCGTCGTCGGCAATACGTTTGGCAATCTTTTTCTCCCGCTCATTCTCCTTTGTTTTTACCGCGCTTTTCAAAAACAACATTCCGGTTTTCTATCTTTAGGTTTTTTTCTCACATTGACACTTGCCTATACACATCATTTGAGCATGCTTATTTTGCTGTTTGTCGGTTTTGGCGTCATAGCGACATATCTTTTTTTTCACGCACGAACGATTCTTCCGATTGTACGTGCTTGGTTAAAAATTTTTTTGAAACCGGCGCCATTATTTACCTTTGTTTTTGCTACTCTGTTCTTTTTTCTTGTTGCCATGCCAACATATATCGAAACACAAGCGGTCGGAACAGCTCTTGGTACTCCTACCAAAACAACTCGCACAGGTCTTTCCTTTTATCAAATCACGTTTTCTTCCGGTGAGGCTCGTGTCGCCCTTGGTCTCGTCGGTCTCGTGCTTGTCGCTTTCATTAAACGATTGCGTCGTTCTTATGCAGGAGCGTTTCTTTTCGGTTGGAGTGCTATTCTTTTGGTGATGACTCTAAAACCGGGACTTCTTTTTATCAATATTCCTTCCAATCGTATCGGCACCTATCTCTCATTTCCTCTAGGACTTGTGGCAGCAGGAACACTGGTCGGCTTGATAGCGCTACTCTTCGCGCGTCCTTCTACATTACGTTTACCACAAGCGGTAACCTTGGTAATTATTTTTTCCCTATTGATTTTTTCCCTCGGTAGCGGTTCCTTCGACAATAGCCAGACCCTTTTACCGCAAAGCAAGGCCCTCCCCGCTCTGGAAACGTTTGCCGCCACAAAGTATCTCTCGAAACATCTTTCTCCAAACGATCTTGTCCTCAAAGATCACAACTACATCGTTGCCGACGCATGGATGAAACTCTTTTTTTTGCGTGATTATGCCTACCCTCTTTCCCGAGGATTTTTCAAACGCTACGAAGACAATCCCCATCGCGAGCAATGCACCCTTCTTATGATTGCCGTACCCAATACAACACGTGGTGAAAAATGTTTTTCTGATCTTGGCGTAGATTATGTCGTTGTCAATCCGCATTTTGATACCGCACAATTCGAAAAATCATCAAAATTCTCCCGCGTTTATGCCAACGATACCGTCCATATATATAAAAAGAAATGATTTTTATGGAACAAAAATCTTCTATCATCTTTATTGTTTTTTTACTTGTTTTTAGCACCATGTTTCTTTTTTGGCAAAATGAGCGTGAACTTGATCCGAATTATGAAAAAAATTGGTGGACACTCGCTTTTGCGGAGCCACAAAACATAACCGACCTTTCTTTTGTTGTGGAAAATTACACTGATAATGCGGATTTTTCTTATGAAGTCGTTCGCGATAAACAAGTTCTTGAAAAAAAATCTTTTACTCTCAAACGTGGCGAGAGAAAAAATATTTCCCTCTCCATTCGCAATGATGTTTCTTCTCGTACTTCCGTCATGGTGAGAAACGGGAAAGAAAAAAAAGAAATTTATCGATAATTTTTCGTCATTATGAAAAAGATTCTTCTCGTTACCCGACCACTTGTCCCACCATGGGATGAGGCCTCCAAAAATTTTGCTTATTTTCTTGGTCGCGAAGTGCGTAACAACGAGCTTACGCTTCTTACCACCAAAGAAAAGCTCGCCGGATTACCCCAAACAGTCTCTGAAGAAGCGATTTTTTCTACCGGACATTTTAATTTGCGAACGAAGCTCGAGCTATTTTGTTATTTGCGAAAAAATCGTGATGCTTTTGATATAACGCATTATCTTTTTACGCCAACCAAACAAAACGCTGCAATCATTAATTATTTTGCCAAACCAACTCGTGGAAAAACTATCCAAACTATCGCCACGCTTCGCGATGATCTCTATACCCCCACCGAACTCAAAAAAATGTTTTTTGCCGATCATCTTGTCGTTTACACCGATCGTTCCAAAGAAAAATTAAACAAACTTGGTTTAACGAACGTTACCCGTATTTATCCGGGCATTGATCTCAATCGTTATCAACCACAATCGAAAAATCCGGACGTTCTCACGAAACTTCATTGTACGAATGAGCATTTTATCGTCATCTATCCCGGTGAATATGTCCGCCTCGGCGCGACCGATATGCTTGTTGAAGCATGGATCGATTTTTTTCAGAAACATCCAAGCACGAATATCCGCTTTATTTTTGCCTGTCGTATCAAAAATGATGCCGATGCCGCAAAAAAAGAAGAGGTGCGAAAACGTTTTCAAAGAGCGAATGTTCTCAAATATATTTCTTTTTCCGATACCATTACCGATATGGCGGCACTCTACAATACCGCTGATTTAATTATTTTCCCCGTACATGACCTTCAAGGAAAATTTGATGTTCCTCTGGTTATCATTGAAGCCTACGCCTGTGGCAAACCAGTTATTCTTTCTGACTTGGAACAATTTCGTGAGTTTTCAAATGATGCCATTTGTGTTACCATCCCCAGAGGTTCAAAAGAACAATGTATCGAAAAAATACTTTATCTAAAAGATAATCCGGAAAAACGCGTGTCTCTTGGTGAACAAGCACGACATTTCATGGAACAACATTTTGATCTTAAAAACACAGCAAAACAATACGAAAACATCTATTCCTCTTTATGAATTATCAGAATTCAATCAAAAAAATATCATCTTTTCGTTCAGAAATGAAAACGGATATAATGAACACGCCGGTCGTTTTTCACGTGCAAGACGAGCTCCTGCCGAACGAATCAACACTTGTCCAGCTCGAAAGCGTCGCTTCGAACCAGGAAGTCTTCCATCATATTGCCGCGATGGCCGACGTCCACTCCAAGCCCGGTCGCAAGAACGCTACCGGTACAACCATCGTTTCTGAACATCATATCCTCCCGCAATTGAACGACAGCGATCCGGCCTGTGGAATGCGTCTCGTCAAAACGAACCTCACCGAAGACAATATCACGAAAGAAGAACTCGATAAGGTGTTCCGCGCGCTCGAAAAACACGTTCCGACAAAAGCCTATCTGGGGACATATCTCCCCTTTCGCATCATCGTTGACATCTGCCGAAACGGCATCCGACCACTCATCGATCACCTCGGCATCAAGACGAAATACGAGGCGGAGAATTCCATCGATCGTGGCAATTTCTTCGGCGAGGAAAAACCGAAACAATACATTTTCGATATCCTCCCAAAACTCTTTCTTTTTTTCGCCCAGTTTCGTTCCGGCATTTTGGGTGCGGCCGGCAATCATTTTCTCGACCTGATGAAGATCACTGATATCGTCGATCCAAATCTTGCCGAGAAATTCGGTCTCAAGAAAGGCCAATATGTTTTTATGGTACATTGTGGTTCGGGCATCCTTGGTCAATACACGATGTATATGTATACCGCCAAGAAACGCGAGCATCTCTCGACGGCGATCCTTATGAATCTCGGCCGCTTCTTTTGGAAAACACCATACAAAGAAATTGTAAACGATATAGCCAAAAAAATCCGCGCATCTCATTTTGGTAAAGCAGAATCCCTTATTTCTTTTGATGGTAACGGTGAAGACGGCAAGCTTTATATGGCCGCCAGGAATGCTTGCTCCAACTTCGCCCACGCGAATCGTGCCGTCATCACGCACAACGTTTCAGAAACGATCAAGTCCGTACTTGGTCGCGATCCGGCACTTGAGCTATTCTATGATATGCCGCACATCCTTGTCTCGCAGGAAGAACATTTTGGGAAAAAAGTCTGGGTACACCGGAACGGCACTAGCCGCGCTTACGGTCCATCGCGTATGCAGAATCACCCACTTTTCAGTCAGACCGGCGAACCGGCATTTATCCCGACATCGATGTCGACAGAAGCCTTTCTCTGTGTCGGCCAAGACGGCAACGATTCCACGTTCTTCTCCTGCAACCACGGCGCTGGAAAATCCGCCCAAAAGACGGAATCAGTCATACCGGAGAATAAGCAGGAGCTCGATACGAAACTCGAAGCGAAGGGTGTCAAGCTCTACAACGGCCGATCCTCCAAAGTCATCGAGCAGGATTCTTCCCACTACAAACGAGCCGAAGACGTCATCGAAAGCGTCGAGGAAAACCAGATTGTGAAACCTGTAGCCTCGATGCAGCCGGTGTCGGTGATCATGTACTAAAAATATAATATCAAACAAAAATAGTTCATCGATCAAAAAACCCTGCGTGCTGGGGTTTTTTCTTCATTGCCTATACGAATACTTTTTGCTACCCTTAAGTTTATGAAATTCATCACTTTTTCCGGCGTGGACGGCTCGGGAAAATCGACACAACTCAAACTTCTCCGAGAACATTTGGAACGGGGAAATTGGAATGTCGCGTACTTTCACGCGATTGAGTTTTCACTTGCTAACAAAATCATTCGCTTTTTCAAAAGACAAAAAACTTTCGAGCCAGGGAAAGAAAAAGCGGTTACCAAAGCCTCCTTACTTTCGCTTCTCGCGCGACAGAAATTCCTGCTTCTCGACATCCTTCGTTTCCGTCGTTTCCTTCGTACGCTCAAAAAAGAGCATTGTGACTATCTCCTCTCAGATCGTTATTTTTTTGATTCCATCGTGAACATCGAATATCTTTGTCATGATAAACCGCCCCGTTTCGTTTTTTGGAATCTTCGCGCGAGACTCATCGAAAACATCCTTCCGCTCCCCGATGTCGCTTTTTATTTTGACCTTCCGCCAGAAATGATCATGACGCGCGAGCGAATACCCGAACAAGGTATCGACTATCTCAATAAAAAACAGACTCTTTTCAAACAAAAATGTGCCGATTGGAATATGACCGTCCTTGACGCTTCGCGAAACAAAGAAGAGATTTTTCAAGATATTTTGAAAAAAATATGAAAAAATTTTCCAACGCACTCTTGTGGCTTACCGCTTCTGAAATCATTTTTAACATCGCCGCTTATATTGTCCACTCCGTTGTCGGTCGTATCCTAGGACCGGCAGACTATGGACGCTATGGCCTTGTCATCACGCTCACTACCATGGTTATCGTCCTCATTGGTAATGGTATTCCGACGGCGATGTCCAAATACCTTAGTGAACTCTGGGAAAATAATCCAGAAAATATTCTCGCTATCAAGAAAAAAGCGGCTTTTCTCCAAACATTTCTCATTGGTACGGTTACCGTCATTTTTTTCCTCTCGGCACCCTTTATCGCTTGGCTTCTCAAAGATCCGACGCTTCTACCGCTTTTTCAGTTGTCCGCCGTTGTTATTCCTGCCTTCGCCGCGGCATCCTTCTATCATCACTACCTTACTGGCCTTCATCTCTTCAAACTGCAAGCTATCGTCAAGATTGTCCGTTCCTTTGCTCGCGTCGGATTCATCGCGCTCGCGGCTGTTTTTTTTGGTCTCGAAGGAGCGGTGGGCGGCTATATTCTCGCGCCACTTTTCACGTTCGGTATTGCTCTTCTCATTGATGAATTCTACATCAAACGAAAACTTGGTTTTGGCGTGAAAAAGAACGGTCACGATTTTGATTTTCCCACCAAAACCATTCTTGCCTATGCGGGCCCACTCACGCTCTTTCTTGTTTTTTACGAACTTCTCCTGACCATTGATCTTTATTTTGTCAAAGCGCTTCTCAAGGATGATCATCTGACTGGTCTCTACAATGCCGCTATTACCGTTGGACGTATCCCCTATTATCTTTTCGCGGCACTCGCCATGATAATTCTTCCAGCCATTTCCAAAACGACCGCTGAGCGAAGCCAAGAAGAAACCACAGCCCTCGTTAGCAAGTCTCTTCGTCTCATGACCCTTCTCCTCTTTCCGATGATTACTCTCCTTATTACCTATGCTCTTCCGCTACTACATTTTTTCTACGGTACACGCTACGATCAAGCGGCAAACGCGATGGGTGTTTTTTCTTTAGGTGTCGGCGGTCTCACTGTTTTTTATGTCCTCTCCTTTGCCTTAAACGGCGCGGGATTGGTGAAAATCCCCATGAGACTTTCGTTTTTTGGTTTTCTTTTGATGGTGATATTCAACTTCATTCTTATCCCTCGTTTTGGCATCGTTGGCGCGGCGCTTTCTGCCACCCTGACCGCTTTTGTTCTCATGAGTACTATTCTTTTCTTTACTAAAAAATATTTTCACGTTCATTTGCCTTCTCGTACCATTATTTCAGCCTTCATAGTTTCACTCATCATCGCTTTTATCGCTCGTTTTTTGCCGGGCGGCACTCTAAGCTTTCTTTTTTCCGGAGCGGTGCTTTTCATCGGCTACTTCGGCATTCTCCGTCTCATCGGCGAACTACGTGACGATGATATCTTTCCTTTCAAAAAGTTTTTACCACTTTTCTCCAAAAAAGATCAAAAATAAAATTACCCTAAATGTTTTGACTTTTTAAAGAAAATAGGATATTTTTTAATGTGGTTTTTTTGTTCGTTAACAAAGGAGAAATCAAATGTTTGGATTTTTTTTAAGGTTTTTTTGGAAAAAACAAAGGGTGATCGCACTGGAAATAGCCGGCCGGCTTCGTGGGATGCCATCCGTGCAAAATTTTCAAGACTCCTTTTATCGTGGTTTTAGCCGTTACAAGACCACCGACATATTGGCAACGGTGGTAAAAAAAGGACTCATGTCATGGGAAGAGCTCGGTTTTAAAAATGCCGAGCATGCTGAAAAACATTTTAAAGCACATCTTATCGTGCTGATCGATCTCTATTTAATCACATTTCCTGTATCCTTTTGGCAATCGTACAAACACACCCAGAAGGGACTGGAAGCGTTTCTCACTCTTACTCTTTGGAACCTTGTTCCAAACGATATTTCGCAAACCATAAGGAGACGGTTTGCGAAAGAGCTTTACTTCAAGCTCAAAAAAGAACAACCAACTCTTTCCGAAGGAGAGATCTTCAAAAAAATAGCAAAAGATTGCCTCATCTCGGAGGGAGAGATTCTTGAAGGAAAAAATACTCCTAACTATCGCGGGGAAGATATTCGCCTGATAACCGAAAAATTTCATGCGGAAACTTTTCCTCAACCCTCGCCTCACCAAAGCATGAAGGCGAAGTAACAGGCGAGGTAAAAAACGCCCAAGACAAACAGGTCTTTGGGCGTTTTTCTTTTGTGCGAAAAACTCTTTTACTACCAACGATAGACATCAATCGCGCCACGCACCTGATCATTACTGACGCGTATCAAGTGTTTATTCATAAAATCCTTCACTCCTTTACCGACATAATCATAATCGTTATCCGAAAGAATAATCCAGCCACTCTCATAATCACGCATCAACTGTTCAAGATCGGAAACCGATAATCGTGTACGAGAAATTTCATCACCAAGATCATAGACCGGTACCGCTATGCCAGCAAAATAATAATTACGGACATTACGCGTTACAAGAACGTCGGTATCCTTATGCTCTTTCTTGAAATACGTGAATACTTTTCGATAATTGGGATTACTCCCCGAAGATGTTTCGTGGTACGTGTTGTTTTCTTCAAAAAAATAACCCAAATTTGGCAACAGAACAACGAGTAATCCAAAAACAACAAGCATCTTTTTTGTTTCGGTGAGATGAAACATTTCACAAACTATTTTCCACGCGCCAAAAATACCAGCCGATACCAATACCATACCAAACGACTGAACGAAAAAAATGTATTGTACTCCAATATTGCGTCGCCACAACCATATCGCCATCAAAAGCGGTACAAAAAACGAAAGAAAAAGAAAAAGGGAGGCGTTTGGTAATTTTTCCCGTCGAGCTATCCAAAAAATACCGAAACACAAGGAGAGGACAGCTAAAAGCGGATGAGCATAATCACGAAGAACGTAACTTATATATCCATAATGATTATCAAAAAAGATAAGTCCACCAGAAAAAGACTTGAAAAAACGAGGAAAGAAAAACGCGATAATGCTTATCCCCAAAACACCTACAAGCGCTATACCGCTATATTTATTTTTGAGTGTCTTTTTTAGACGATATTCCTGTATCAAACGCACCAAAAGATACACACCTACGGAAAAAACGAGCGTACCAGTCAACTGATGAGTCAAAAGTGAAAAAATAAACAATGCGCCGGCAAAAAAAGCGTACGGCAGATGAATACCTGTTTTCTCTGAAAAACGCCTTAAAAACGAAATTCTTCCACGATACGCGTGCTCCAGAGCCAAGAAAGTCATTGTGGAAGCCGCCAAATAAAGCGGAAAAAACATCGCATACATACGCAACGTGCGATCAAAGATAATACCGCTAACCGAGATGGCAAATAAAAACGCGGCAAGAAGAGCAATTTCTTTTCGTTTGGTAAAAACAAACGCTGCCCAAAAAATAATACCTACGGAAATCACTCCCCAAATGACACTTACCAGTCGAGCAGTCGTTTCCGTTGGCGGCAAAATATAGAAGAGTTGCGCCACTTGCCACTTGTATACTCCGGCCCGTTCATCGCGCGGAGCATTGAGATTGACTTCAGACGGTTTGTTAAAGTTGAAATCCCACGCTCGCCATTCCCCTGTTTTAAAATAACCGTAGCTTGAATTGATATCGAGAAACTCATCCGCTACGAAAGAGTTATTTCCCAGAGCAAAAAAACGAATCCCCAAAGCAAGAAATATGATAACCACAAGGAAGAACCACGTTTGTTTCCATGAAATATTCATAAGAAAGAAATTTACTAATTATTTTTGAGGAGCGCTTTCTTCATTTTCCTCTTCTCCTGCTTCGGCCGCCTCTATCGATACAGAAGCAAAAGAAGTACGGGGTTCTTCATTGTCTCGCTCATTAAAACACCACCTTTTTTCATATTCTTGCGGGTGAATACCTTTTTGAGAAAGAGCAATAGAGGCGCATGATATTGGACGAAATTTTGACGTCGACGGCATATAGGTAAGTTCAATCGTAGCAAAACTTCCTAACGCAGGTTCATTGACCAATGTATCCACAATAAAGTAATGAATACCGTTTCGCCGCTCATGATAACTGAGTGGGCTATGTCCGGAAACAACCGCCACGACATTGCCACGCTCCTCAAGAACAGTGCGCACACTTTCTTCATTCAAAATATTTTGCACCAACTGTCCTTTTTCGCCAATAAAAGAAACCGGCGCGTGATGACTGAATACTATCACCGGACGATCCGTATCAAGATTCTTCCGCAACCACTCCAGTTCACTCCGAGCGACATATCCCACGACATAATTTTTTTCCGCTCGATCAGAATCGTCCTCCTTATTAAAATTGGTATCCAAGACAATAATCCGCCAATCACCAATATCCCTCATGATATGATTTTCCTCCATTCCCAAAATTTCTCTCACTTCACTCTTCGTTAAAGAACGCATATCATGATTGCCCAAAGCATAGAAACGTTCTGCTTGTATATCACGAAAAATGGTGTTTATTTCTCGCAGATACCGCTTGGCTTTTTCTTTTTTTACGTTGGAGCTTTCAATATAATCACCACCCCCCACTACCACATCTGGTTGAAATTCTTTGTTGAGAAAATCAACAGCCGTACGCAATTCTACCGGAGCGCGATTGGTGAGTTTGTGTTTCATTCTCTTTCTTTCATCATATTCCCAATCATTTACAAAACCGATTTTAAAAAGTGTTGGTGTTGCCGGAAAATATTTATCCATGAAAAAAACATCAAAACACCACCATGCCACGCCAGCTATGACAACAACTCCCACAACAATCAGTCCCCATCTTGCTTTTCTCATATATCATCACCTTATTTATACACCCTGTTCATCATCAGCCACATCCTCATCATCGATAGCTTGTTGATCGGAAAAAAACTCTCGCCAAGTATAGCGCGGTGATGATTTGGCTTCCGGAGGTTTTGGCATGGAAAAATCCTGTCGTTTCCCAATAATCGCCTCTGTTTTTGGAAAAAGCTCGATCACAATAAGCGTACCAAACGATGTTGTTTCACCGACCATATAATTCACGCGATATTTTTTGAGAGCGTCTTCTCGATTCGACTGAGCGCGCAAAACAAGATAATAAACTCCTTCCGCATAAATACCATCAAACCCCAAAACGGCGTTTTCAACCCCTTGTCGTTCCAAAAGATATTTCAGCGCTCGACGATGTTGCGGTTCGCTCCACATATACACCGGATAACCGGTTTCTTGCGAACGTCCTTTCAAAAAATCAACAATATTTCTTTGTTGCGTAAGCGTCACGCGAATATGCTCCTTAAGAATTCTGTCCGGCGCGCTTTTGATCATTTCCGTATCGGCGCGTGACCACTCATCAAAACGCTCATGTATGCCGGAAAGATTCAAAAAAACGATACCAGAAACGAGAATACTCAGGACGTATTTCCCGAGCGATCGCTCGCCAAAAATCTTTTTGGTAAAAAGAAGAACAATACCTAAAAAAGTGAAAAAAATCGGTGCCGAAAGAAGAAAAAAACGCGGGGCGATATCATAAGAGAGCGGAATAAACAATATAAATGTCACTGAAAACCACAAGGCACACAAGAGCAAAAAATCTAATTTTTTTCGCTCGTTTTCTTGCCGCCACAAAAAGAGAAACCCGACGCATGCCAAAAGAAAAACAAACACACTCGTCAGACCATACCACTTTCCTTTATCGCAACGCTCGTCACACTTCCACAGCGGACCATCACCAAAACTTATAGCTGGAAAAGTCGCTTTTTCAAAACCGGTAGTCACCACAAGACCGTACAGTGCGTGTTCGGAAACATTCCGCGCCACTTTTTCCAATAACGAATGCTGTTCTTTTCCCGATTTTTTCGTGACAGCCTGAAAAAACTCTCGTGTATTGGCACCGCCGGTTTCCCATTCATTGAGCATCATCGGGAAATACAACAAAGAGACTGTCAAAAAAGAACAAACCCAAACACGAAAAGAAAACTTTGGCCTTTTGATAAGAAGAAAAAGAAAGACGATGGTTGGCAGAGAAAGAAACGCTAAAAAATGAAATTGCATTGCCAACCCAAGCGCTCCGATGGCAAGTACGAACCAATATCCTTTTTTTGATTCCTCATGTTCAACAGAGCGAAGAAGAGCATAAAATCCCAAAAGCGTGAAAAAGGGAATGAGGTTGGGATTCCAAGCAAAACGACCATACAAAACAAGATATTCCGAAACAGCAACAAGAAGAGTCAACACCAAAGAAAAGCTTCGCGAAAAATATCTTCGAAAAAATACATACGAAAGAAAAATAACCATTGTTGAAAGAATCATCACAAACATCGCCATACCTTGCGGAGTACCACCAAAAAGAAGAGCGCTTCCATATTCAAGATAATAAAATCCCGGCGGTAAACGAAGTGCTGTTCCCCCCGCTTTGGGACCAAGAAGCGGTAAATCAAAAAAATCTCCACGCAGTCCATCATCCACCACGCGAGCATCGCGTGCCTGATCCAGTTCAAAATGCAACCAATCAGAAAAATGATAACTTCGTAAGAAAAAACCACCTGCCAAAATGACAAGAAGAGCAAAAACGAGAAACTGTTGCGCCGAAAATCGCATTACTTTCTTTTTTCCTTTAATTGAGCTAAAATATACAGGGGCAGTGCTATTTTTATTTTATCACATTCTCCGTCCTATGCACACATTTTTTGAAAGCTTAGAAAATAGAATTTTGGCCTTTCTTTCCATATTTATTGCCGGTAATACTCTTTTTTTCGTTGCTTTACAGGTAGAATCACTCACCCTGCTACGATTACCGCTTACCGAAAACACCCTCTTTTATTTCTGTTTTGTAGCTGGTGCCATAGGCACCATTGGAATAGTCGCTTATTTTTCCGAAAAATTCTTTTTTTGGTCGTGGCTTGCCAAAATACTCGTCGTGTGGCTCCCGACGATTATCATCCTTGTATATGGATTTTCCGAATCAAAAAATTTCCACGCTGTTTTTCTTATTGCCATTGGAGGATATGTTATACTCGCCGGACTTCTCGCGTCTTTTCATTTTATAGAGAAAGAACGACCTCATCAAAAAATCGATTCGGAGGCACTTCCTTGCAAGAAATGGTTTCGCACCCAAGGACTACCGACACTCCTCCTTGTTATTTTTTCTACCGCGCTTTTTTTCTCTTTTGGCGCATATCGCCTCACCGAGTACGCCGCCGTAGACGAACCCCTTTGGTTTGATGGGCGCATCGCCAAATATTGGAAAAATGTCGGGGAACTCGATTGGGGCGGAACCAGTATAAGCGACAAACCGGGTATTACCATCGCTTTAGCCGCCGGTCCCGGACTATGGTTCAAATCAACCAAAGAATATCGCACCGTCCATCATCAAGGCGAAGTATACAACCTAAAAAATGATGTCGAGGCCTTTTATCTGGCGTACCGCTTACCGCTTCTTATCGTCATTACGCTTCTTCTACCTCTTTTTTACTTTTTTCTCGAACGCCTTGTCGGCAGACGGAATGCTCTCTTCAGTTATGTTTTGCTTGCCACTTCACCAGTACTTCTCGGCATATCCAAAATTATCAATCCTGATTCGCTCTTATGGATTTTTGCCCCGCTCTCTCTCATCACTTATCTTGTTTTTTTGCAACGAAAATCTTTTCGCTATCTCATTTTCTCCGGTATTTTTCTTGGCCTCGCCCTTCTCACCAAATACGTCGCGAATATTCTTTTCATCTTCTTTCTCGGTCTTATTTTTCTTGAGTATCTTTTTCATCACAAGAATGAAAACATCGCTTTCGTTGATTACCTAAAAAAATCCCTTCAATATATCGCCCTTCTTTCTTTCACCGCCCTTACAACCTTTTATGTGCTTTTTCCAGCGGTTTGGGTCAAGCCCGAAAAGCTCTTAGAGGGAACAATTTTCAGTCAGGCTTTTGAAAAAGTAGCACCGCTTTTCCTTATACTTATCCTCACTATCCTCTTTGATCAATGGTTCAATAAAACTCGTCTCACCACTGCTCTCTTCTCTATCTTGGAAAAAGGTCGTCGCTTACTTCCCATAAGCATTGGCCTTATCTTTTTGGGATCAATACTCGTCGTGGTGGTCGATGTCATTTCGGGTATGCAACCCTATCATTTTATGGAGCTTCTCGCTTCACCAAAAACCATCGCCACAAAAAGTGATTTTCTTGGTGCTTTTTTTACCAATTTTTATCCGTTTATTTTTGGTGTAACACCACTTGTTTTCTTTGGCCTTCTTATTACACCATTTTTCTTTTTTCGTCGATCATTTACCGAATCAGTGGCTCTACGTACCTCTTTTTATTTTGTCATCTTCATTCTCCTGTATTATTTCGGTACGACCGTGAACGATGTTGCCGCCATTGTTCGTTATCAAATCATCCTCTTCCCGCTGGGAGCCATCATCGGTGGCGTTGCGCTCGAACACCTTTGTGTTTTACTCCACAAAAAATTCGCTTTCAAAAATATGCCTTCCCCGGTCATAAGCGCTTCTTTGTTTCTTGGTATAGGAATAACCATTCTTCTCTTCACGCCCTTCCCTCTTTCGTATGCCTCCTCCCTGTTACCTGCCAAATATCATATTGATGTAAAAGATATGGGAGCTGGAAGTTTTGAGGCGGCGCAATATCTCAACAGTCTCCCCAAGGCCAAAGATATGCTTATCTGGACAGACAAAGACGGTGTCTGTAAATTTTTTGTCGGCCGTTGTAAACGCGGACTCGATTATCAAAAATTAAGAAGCGAGGGACTCGATTATATTGTTGTTTCCGCCGGTCGAGAAAAAAGAACGACCGGTATGATGGGTGGCGCTATACAAAATAACAAACCGGGCATTATCCGTTTTGATGAATACTACAAGCGTACCGATACCAAACACGTGATCGAAATAAATAAACGCCCATCTCACTTCGTTAAAATTTTTAAATTCGAGCTCTGATTATTCTCGAAGTTGACAAGATATTTTCATCGTGATACGCTTTGAGCCTTTAGTTCTTTTCTATCTACAAAAGGAGGTTCGCATGACCGCTTTCGAAGTACTGGGTAGTTTTCCCAGCGACCGGCTTCTTGATCTTATCACGGAGAATGATCTTCTCCATGATCGGATCACCGTACAAGAAATACGGGCACGGCATCATGAAACTTACCGCGCCAAAATGAAAGAGGGAATTATTGGTGCCATCCGTGCCAAGATTTTTCTCATGGAAAGAAGTGGCGCTTCGCGTATCACACTTTCCCAAGACGGAAAATTTATCGATTCCTTTGCCTTCAAGTTTCTTGCGGCATTGGAAATCGGACATCATCACAGACAAAAAGTCCTCGAGAGGCTGTACGAAGAACTAAAACCCGTGGCCATTCACGGTCTCGTGGTCGGTGAGAAATTTCTTTTTTCGATGGAACGGGGAGAATATGTCATTCGTCCTCGGCTGCCGCATGCTCTCGTCGCTATGACGATCGGTGAGCAATCCGTAGCAGCATAAAGCCATGTTTCCGTCCTGTACCCGCAGATGTTTTCTCTCTGCGGGTTTTCTTTTTGAAAAAATTATTTTTCCCGATCGGAAAGATACTTTGGTAAAGCGATAAAAGAAATAATCATTTGCAAAAAACGGGAAAGCAGCGCAACGGTTATAGCTATTTCAGCATTTACACCAACAAAAGAAAAAAATGTCACATACGCCCACTCTTTGATACCAATATTATTGATAGAAAGCGGTACCGCGGAAATGATCGTTACCAAAAAAATAACACTCAAAAAACTGAAGAAATCAATCGTGCTTCCCAAGGCATGAAACAAGGTAAAATTAGAAAAAACAATACCAACAAAAATAAAAAATGTCGACCACAGGCACGTTTTCCACCAGATATGTTTTTTGGTATAGAAAATAATTTCTTCAAAAAAACGTCGAACTTGCAAAAAAGGAATACGCGCCACAAAACGAATAAACCACGAACAACAATAAAAATACGTGATAAGCAAATCAACGATAAAAAAAGCAACGAGCGCAATCAAGACGATCGAAAGCGCGGTACTCACCGAAAAAAACTTCCATAAAGAAACACTCGAGAGAAGAGCGAGAAGCGCTATCGTCCAGAGGCCGATAAAACGATCAAAAAGAACCGTGGAGAGCGACGCCGCCTTGGCACCAGAGCGCCTCGCTAACCACAAACTTCGATACGCATCACCACCGATAGTCGACGGTAAAAAATTATTAATAAAGGCACCCGTCAAATAAGCAAAAAATCCTTCCTTCAAAGTAAAGTGCAAACCTTTAAAACCGGCAATAATTTGCCACTTCTTTGTCGAGATTATGTTTCCCGTCAATTGCAACACCATATAGAGAAACAAAAATGGAATCGAAGCATCATAAAGATGACTTCTCACTACCTGCCAATCAACACGTTCGATGAGCCAAATAACGAGTCCGACACTTACGGCAATTTTAACTAATAAAAAAATAATCTTTTTCATATTACTGTGCCGCGCGATAAAGATCGACGTATTGCCCTGATACTTTCTGCCAACTCATCGCTTCAGCACGACGACGACTCATCTTACCAAAAGCCACCCTCATCGTCTCATCACTCATCAGTTTCTCCAGTTTCTCAGCAAGATCATCGGCAGATTGTTGTTTCACAAAAAAGCCATTTTCCCCGTCTGTTACCAGTTCTTCCGTTCCGCCCGTTATCGTTGCAACGATTGGCATGCCGGCAGCCAGCGCCTCAAGCATGGTATTACTCATTCCCTCATTGTGTGATGGCAGACAAAATATATCCGCTATCTGATAGTAGGCAACAAGTTTTTCATGTTCTACTCTACCAAAAAATTTCACTTTGTCCTTGATGCCAAGCTCAACGGCAAGATTTTTTAAAGCAGTCATCTCATCTCCTTCACCGGCAATCCAAAGTTCCAGTTTCCGAGAAGTATCTTTCACAAGAAGAATCTTGATCGCATGAATGAGATATCGGATACCCTTGCGTGGCGTCAAACGTGAAACACAAAGAATACGCATATAACCGTCGATTTCTCTTTGTGGGTCAGGATAAAACTCGTCCACGTTAACACCGTTTTGAACAACAGAAATCTCTTGCGTTTGGTTTGTCTCAAGAGCAAGCGTGCGGAGACCCGAACTATTGGCGACAACAAACGCCGCTTTACGCCATATACGCCGAATAAGGGCGCGCAAGAAAAAATAAATAAAAGTAAAACGCTCACTATATCCGGGAACATCGGCACCGCGAAGCGAAACGAGATACGGTACATGATATTTCTTTCCTAAACACATCGCCATATAACCACACGGCACGGAAAAAAAAGCATGTATGACATCATACTTTTCTTGAGCAAGTAATCTGTCAGCAAAACGATACCCCTGCCACGCGTACGCAAGAATATCCCACAATGACTGATGATGAAGATTCCCTCCTTTTTTTCCAATGGGAACAAAAAATATTTTTACGTTTTTACTTAAAGACGTTTCTTGATATTCATCACAAGAAGAAGTCACTAAATGCACCTCCATATCACTCCGCTGCGCGTATTCACGAAGTATGTATGCCGTCGCGTTACCAGCCCCTCCACCAAGCGGTGGGTATTCATAATTAAGAAACAGAACTTTCATTTTTTTCATCATCGATTTTGGCTAATAATTCTATTACCTTTTTTCGTAATCCCCCAGTATTGGTAATATAGTCAACCGTCTTTTTTCCTTTTCGCACCTCTTGAATGATCTCCAAAAGCTCTCCGGGCATATACACCTTCCCCGAGCCACGCAGTCCTTTTTTTAACCTGCTTATTTCTATGAAAAGTTCCCCGAAACTTTGAACAGAATCAAAAAAATTCTCTCCCCCCTCTTGCTCTTTTTTTCCTTCTCCAATTCTCGGAGACACTTCAACGTTCATATAGAAAAAAATTACACGCCTATACCAAAATAAACAAACCCTTCTTTTTCAGCTTCGCGACGCTCGAAAATATTACGCCCATCGACGATAACACGGTGTTTCATACGCGAAGCAAGCTCAGGATATTCTACCGTGCGAAACTCGTCCCATTCTGTCATCACAACAAGCGCGTGAGCGTCTTCCACTGCCTCGTACGCATGCGTTACGTATTGTATTCGTCGATCGGGAAACGCTTTTTGAAAATTTTCCATGGCCACCGGATCAAATACCCGTACTCTAGCCCCCGCTTTCAAAAGCGCTTCGATCACGTACAAAGCTGGTGCCTCACGTACATCATCTGTCCGCGGCTTGAACGACAGTCCCCATATCGCAATTGTTTTTCCTTTGAGATTTTCAAATTGTTTTTTCAAAAATTCTATCGGACGTAATTTCTGCACATCATTCATCGTATCGGCCGCCTCGATGATACTAAAACAGTGTTCATACTCTTTTCCGGTTTCGATAAGCGCTTGCACATCTTTGGGGAAACACGATCCACCATACCCGATACCAGCATAAAGAAACCGTGATCCGATACGATTATCAGCCCCCATTCCTCTCGCTACTTCTTTCACATTGGCGCCAGCCTTCTCACAAAAATTCGCGATCTCATTGATAAAAGCGATCTTGGTCGCCAAAAAAGCATTCGAGGCATACTTGATAAGCTCAGCACTGCGTATATCCGTCACCATGACGGGACGCCCCGCGCGCGCAATCGGACGATAAATTTTTTCCATCACTTCTTTGGCGCGATCTGACGATACGCCGACAACAACACGGTCCGGATTGAGAAAATCTTTGATAGCTGCTCCTTCGCGAAGAAACTCCGGATTGGAAACAATATCAAACTCCAGTCCACCAGCATTGTTACGTGAAACGTTTCGGGCGAGTTTTCCTTTACCTACGTGCAAAACAATATCGCGACACTTATCCGCCGTTCCCACCGGCACTGTCGATTTGTTGACCAGAATTTTATATCCGTTTAGATTCTTTCCAAACGTTTCCGCTACCGCGTACACATACCGCATATCAGCCTTACCGGTTTTCTTATCCTCAGGTGTACCAACAGCATTAAAAACCACCTCCGCTTCTTTGATAGCCTTTCCAATAGATGTTGTAAACGACAGCCTGCCTTCTTTGACGTTTTTCTCTACCAATTCTTCAAGACCGAGCTCATAAATCGGCATCACGCCACGTTTCAGTTTGGCAATCTTTTTTTTATCAACATCAGCACAGATAACCGTATGCCCAAGCTCCGCCATACATGTACCCGTCACCAGCCCCACGTATCCTGTACCAATAAAAGTCAATTTCATATTCAATCAGCCATTAACAATAAATACCTCATTGTTTTCGTACTTCACGAATGGAATAATTCATTCTTCCGCGAGAATGATAATAATTACGCACGACGATATCAGCCAGCAATCCGTAGATGAAGAGCTGTACGCCGATAAGCACAAAAAAGATACCTACCAGCGGCCAGAGGCGCTCGGAAAGCGAAGCGCCAAAATAAAATTTTTCGATAAGCATCCAGACGAGAACGCCGGTACCAAGAAGCGAGAGAAAAAGACCACTGCCACCGAACAAATGAATCGGCCGATAAGAATATTTTCGCCAAAACCAAATGGCAATCATGTCAACAAACCCTTTGACGGCACGCTTCCAATTATATTTCGTCGTGCCATGAATACGCGGATGATGAGATACTTTGACTTCTGCCACGCGAAAACCGTCGAGCGCAAGCAGGGCCGGCATAAAACGATGCATCTCGCCAAAAAGATCCACTTCACGAAAACATTCAGTACGATACGCTTTCAAGCTACATCCAGAATCATGAATACCGTCTTTCACAAGAATTTTTCGAAGCATATTGGCACCTCGTGAAAAAAACCGCTTCATCAAAGTATCCTTCCTATTAAAACGCCAACCGGACACCACATCATATCCTTCATCAATCTTGGCAAGAAGGAGTGGAATGTCAGCCGGATCATTCTGCAAGTCACCATCAAGCGTAATAAGGATTTCCCCTTTGGCGGCCTTGATTCCGGCATCAAACGCAGCCGTTTGTCCGAAATTTTTCCGAAACCTCACAAGTGTCAATGGCGACAATCCGTTTGTTTCCTCTACGGTCTTATCTTTCGACCCATCATCGACAAAAATAATCTCAAATGGTTTACCAATTTTTTGGAGCGCTTCGTGTATTCTTCGGTGAAGCTCTCTCACATTCCCCTCTTCGTTATACAAAGGCACGACAATCGACAAATAGGGCTGATATTCAGTCATAATAAAGCATTATTGTTGACCTCTCTATTTTAACCCACCCCACCCAAACCCGCAAATCAATTTGGTGGACTACATCCTACTCAATTGGAACTCTATCATAGCAGAACTGCGGTCTTGGCAGGAGCTTGGGATGGCTATTGAGCAGGCTCGGATAATATAAGTTGGTCTCAATCAACCAACGTAGCCTCAATTCTCTTTCGTAACTTATAAGCATTCCCGTGTTTTATAAGCTTGAGATACGACTCCACCGTTTCCTGCTTCCTTTCCTTCTCACGGATATTCCGAAAGGCTCTGTTTTTGGTAACTGTGCGTAACACCCGATGGCGTGGGAAATGCACCCAACCCAGGAAGTCCACGCCGGAAGCCACTGTTTTGATGAACACTTTATCAGGATGAAGCTTGAGACCAAGACGAAACTCAAGGAAAGCACTTATCTGCAAAAGAGTTGTTTTTAACTGTTTCTTGTTATCCGAGAAAATCACAAAGTCATCAGCATAGCGGATATAGTATTTGGCTTTTGCCTGATGTTTCATAAATTGGTCAAACTCGTTCATATAGACATTGACCAGAAGTTGAGAAGTAAGGTTGCCAAGTGGCAAGCCCTTCCCTTCCTCTGTATGGAAACTCCCAATGATTTCTGAAAGAAGCTTAAGAATATCTTGGTCAGGAATATGTTTTTCAAGAATACTAAGGAGGATGCTCTGATCGATAGAAGCAAAGAACTTTCTCACATCGCATTTGAGTGCCCACACAGTCTGTGTATGGTTGCAAGAAACCTTGCGAGCGAAGCTGCGGAAGCGATTGAGAGCCTTATGGATTCCTTTATCATTTCGGCAAGAATAAGAGTCGGCAATGAATAGCCGGTCGAAAAAAGGATAAAGGATGCGGTAAATGGCTCGGTGCACTACTCTATCCCTCACCCTTGCCTTATGGATATTTCTTGGCTTCGGGTCGGAGATATTGAAAGCTTCATAGTGGGAGTGGCGATAGGTTTTAGCTACGAGGTCTCGGTGCAGTGCGAGGATATTATCCATCAAATGCAGTTCGAACTCCTGGACATCTTTTCTCTTCTGCTTTCTTTGCAAGAACTCTTTCCAGGCGAGAAGCAAATTATCGAGAGAGATGATATTATCATAAGTGGCGGCACATTTTTTCTTTACATATGAACTCTTCTTTGAACACCCCCCCCCCGAGGCTCTTACCTCTTTTGCAGAAATTGAAGGAAGGATATACATTGTGGTATAGCTATCTTTTTACTTTGACAAAAATTCATCGGCATTCTCTCGGACAAAAAATTGATAGTCTCTTTGTAGAAACTATTGAAGCCGTCGCTGCGGCCAGTTTTTCTTCAGGCACGGACAAACTTCCCTACATACGCCACGCTATCAAAAAGATGGATACCCTGAAACTTCTCTTGATGATTCTGTGGGAATTAAAGTCGCTGGATAATAAAAAGTATCTGGCACTTTCAGTAAGGCTTGATGAAATCGGCCGGATGCTCGGGGGTTGGCAGGGGCAACTCTTAAAAAAACAAAACTCCTCTAACCAGTGAGAGGAGAAAAGAAGAGAATGGCGAAGCGCAGAGCGGGGTTGTTGTCGTTCCAGTTGTTGTCGAGACAGTTCCAGTTCACCACCACCTCGTCGTCCTCGTAGAGATACGGGACGTTGAGGTTACCGTTGCGGTTCTGCACGTACGTATAAAATGCCACCTGTGCCACTACCCTTTGAATACTCTCAGGGCTGTATCGAATCCGGCATCTTAAATGCCTTAGCATCTTATACCAAGTATCTTCATTTTTAGTGAAGTGTCTACATACACCACTCTATCTGAAGCCGTAACCGCAGATACTCTCGATGTATGGATACTGGATTCGGCCGCTGGCAACCGTAGTCGCCTGCAAGATTCACCTACTACCAATTTCAGTATATCAAAAGATAAAAAATTGAGAAAATGAAAATCCCGCACTACCGTTCGGTAAAATGCGGGGTCAAAGGACTAAGTATCAAGGGTCTAAGAGACCCAAGATACAGAGTCCGAAGTGCTAACTTGCGAAGCGCAGAGCGGGGTGGCCGTCGTTCCAGCCGTTGTCGAGACAGTGCCAGTGCACCACCACCTCGTCGTCCCCGTAGAGAGACGGGACGAAGAGGTTACCGTGGCGGCTCCGCACGACCGATTTCCAGAGAAAGACCGCTTTGCCGTGGAAGAACTTCCGGAAAACGGCTAGGCCTTTCTTTTGGATTTCCTCGCCATCGCGCAGCGACAGGCAGCTCTCGAGCATCTTCTTGTTTTTGAGATACTCGTAAAGCTTGTGGCCTTCCATGTAACGGCCATTCTTCTGCCCGTCGTGGAGCCAGGGGTCGATGGTGCCGAGGTCATATTCGACCGGGCCGGTGAGCTCCAGTTCCGGGTGCATCACTGTCTTCACCCAGTTGGGATAGACGAGTGGGACGGAACGGTCGACACGGATGAGGGTGTCAAGCGGTGCTTCAGGTGACAGAGTCACCGGCTTCACTCCTTCGCGAAGCACTTCAGCGAAACGTGTCCGCCAGAGTTCGCCATCGGCACTGCCGACCTTGTTGATAGCGTCGAACAGAACTCCCAGTCGCTCTTGCGGCACACCCACGAGAGCACGAACGATGGGGGCGAGCATGTCATTTTTGGACATGGTCTATCTCCTTTGCAGGCGCTAGTGGGCTCTCGAGAAATCGAGTTTGCCATAGCAGAGAAAGGCCTCATTAAAGCCACTTTCTGCTATGGCAAAGAATCTGTGATTTTTAAGGTTCAACATGCTATTATACACCTTTTTATGATTGGTGTCAATACAAAAGAGAGGCTCTGTAAAGCCTCAATTTGTGTTTGGTGGACCTGAGGAGAATCGAACTCCTGCCTCTGCAATGCGAATGCAGCGTTGTACCACTTAACTACAGGCCCATATAATATACGAAATCGATTATAGGCTCAAACCAAAGAAAAATCAATAATCCCAAAATGCTACCCGAACTCATGATCATCAATTCGTGTCACTATTTTATTTTTTCTCCAAATGATCTCGCAGAGCGTTTTCTTCCGCGAGAACACCTTTCTTTATTGATGTCACAGCACGCCAAAAAATACGCGCTATGCGAAGACGAATAGCATAGGCAAAAACGATAGAAACCGTCGCGATAAAAAATGTCGCGGCAACACTCGCCCAAAACTGTGGCCAAAAAGCCGAGAGAAATGCATCTGATGGCATATTGTCTTTGATTTAATCAATTTAAAATATTTTTAATAGACAAAAACCGCGGTTCCTTGATCTGCCCATTCATACACTTTCTTGGCTGCTCCCACACCCAAACGGACACATCCGTGAGAAACCGGTCGACCCAAATGTGATACCCCCTCTTTATATCCTCCAGGCCATTCGGGTAATTCATGTATACCAAATTTTCCATCCGCCACGAGTGCCATCCAATACGGCATATACAAACCGTATTTTTTTGACCATGGACGAGGGGCCTTATTGTAAATATGATACTCCCCTTTGGGCGTATCCATTCCTGGTTTACCGGAAGAAATCAGGTAGCTCTCCAGTACTTTACCATTTTCAAAAATGGTCATCACCTGACTACTCACATTGATATCGATATATTTTCCTGCTACGTATTTTGGTCGCGTCAAACGTTTCGCTTCTGCTAAACGAAGTGCGAAATCGGCACTCCACTGTGTTGGCGGCGCCGGTAGTGTTGTGAAGCGTTGTTCAAAAAACTTTGTTCCTTCCTCGCTTCGATCAATCTTCCGTGGCCGATATGACAAAGAAAGAGTGTACGTGGTGCCATCACGCAATGGTTCTTTGGGAATAACACGAAAAACATTTTTTTCCTCATTATTTTCAAATGCTAATTCCACCGGCGGATCAAGGCGAAAATCAATAAACCATTGCTTCACTGAAGACGCAAAAACTACCGTTAGAGGATCTTCAATATCAAGGACGACATCTTGCGTACCATCTTCCGGAGTAATAGATACTACCCGTGGTGGCAAAAGAAGTGCCATATCCTGATTGGTAACCTCTGATTGTACAGTTACCGATTGCGAAAACGTTTTCTCAAAAGAAAGAGAACGCCACAACAATATCGAAGCGAAAAAAAGCGAAAGCGAAACAACGAAAAAATAGAGTATTTTTTTCATATTTCTAATTTATCGCATTTTCTGCTATACTGCCAATGCGAGGTTTGGGGAAAAAGAAGAAGGGTGCGCTGGTATTCCGCTTCGGATACCATTCACCATGAAACAACGCTTTCAATTCATTCCCTCTTTCTTCCCCTCCTCGCTCTCCCTTCTGTCATCATAAGGATCATTTACCTTTAGCGCCACGCTAAAGGTTTTTATTTATTTTTACTTAGAGGCTAAACCTCCAAGTAATTATCCTAAGGATTTTTATGCTCTACTCGCCAATATATCGGAAACGCGGAACGCGCCTACCATCTATCTCGATCTCTTCAAGAAACAGCGCCTTCGGACGAACCCAAAATGCTTGATCGCCAAATTCTTTAGAATCATAAAGTGCTTGATACACTACCATCTCTTCCATGGTCTCACTGTGTCGAGCCACCCCGATCGCCCGGTAACGTTTCTTCTTGTAGTGTTCATAGATACCAAATTTCATATTTTTCCTTCCCATTCATCATAGAACTCTTCGAGATATTGTTCCATAAACACGTGCCGCCCCTCAGCGAGTCGCCGACCCGTAGCCGTATTCATCCGATCCTTCAAAAGCAAAAGTTTCTCGTAGAAATGATTGACGGTCGGGGCGGTGCTTGCCTTGTACTCCTCCTTCGTCATATGGAGATTCGGTTTGATCGCCGGATCGTAGAGTTGCCGACCTTTGGCACCATTATAGGCGAATGTCCGCGCGATGCCGATAGCGCCGAGCGCATCGAGACGATCCGCGTCCTGCACGACATCGAGCTCAAGCGACCGGAACTCCTGACCTTCAAGACTTTTCCGAAACGAGATGTTCCGGATGATATTCTCGACGTGCTCGACAACCGATTCTTCAACACCGATGCTCTCAAGAAACTCTTTCGCCTTCCGCGGTCCGATCTCGTCGTCGCCATTATGAAACTTCGCATCAGCGATATCATGGAGAAGCGCGCCCAACTCGACGACGAGTCTGTCCGCGCCCTCTTCGGCCGCGATGCGCTTGGCCATCGTGTGGACGCGCCGGATATGCCAAACATCATGACTCCCCTCCGCACCCGCCAAAGTCTCTTCCATAAACGCCTTTGTCGCGTCAATACTCTCTTGATGATTTTTTTCAAATACCATGGAACTTTTTATAATTACCCTTAAGAAAGAAATCAAAAGCACCTTTTCATTTTTATTCGAATTTTACTTGGAGGTTTAGCCTCTAAGTATCTAAGAAGTTTATTCAGGTGCGTATGATAGTTGGTTATACTCATCTGTTGGGTATTCACAGACCCCCATCTCGTGCCACAAAAGAAAATATGCAATCCCGACATCTAGGGCCATGCGACTACATACCGTGCAATATGGTTTACCTGATTTTTTACCCTCTCCATTCTCATCAACCCGAATAAAATAAAGTTTTGATCCTTTCACTCTCTCCGGGTTTCTTCTCAGGGCATCAATAATTGCTCGCCATTCGGCATGCATACAACACGTCCTATCGTATTTTGGTTTTCCAAAACTAACTTCCTTATTACACACCCTGTTCTCTTCTTGATCCAATGGAGGCGCGTTATATCCTTCTCCAATTATTTCTCCATCTTTTACGATTACCGTACCACACTTTGACTTAAGACAAAGAGCTCTTTTGGCAACCATAGCTGCTTTATCCATCCACAAAATTGCTTCTTTTTCCTGTTGTTCCTTTAGATATTCCATATGTCTACTTCCCATGACACTTCTTATACTTCTTGCCGCTGCCGCACGGACACGGATCGTTGCGGCCGATGACGTTTTGATTTACAATCGGTTTCTGGACCGGCACATCACCCGTATTTGCCCCGCCGCTTTCCTGCACACCACGAAACTGTTCCATATTCTCATCCGCGCCACGAAACTCCATCACCCGAGGAGTTTCTTTTTCTTCTGTTTTACTTGTCGGATTAATTTTGAGAATCGTCATAAGATACGTCTTCCGCACCGTATCCATAAGACCGAGAAAGAGATCATACGCTTCTCGTTTGTATTCAATAAGCGGATCACGCTGTCCATAACCGCGAAGTCCGATACCCTGACGCAAATAATCAATCTCATCAAGATGATTCATCCATAATTGATCAAGTGAACGCATATACACAGCCTTCTGCAACGCATTCCACGTCTCTTTTCCAAAAAGAGTTTCTTTTTCACTATAGACTTTTTTCGCTTCGTCAATAATATATCCCAATATCAATCCCTTTTTCTCCACTTCATCCTTGGAGCGATCATCACGGATCACCTCTAATCGTTTCTCTGCTTCTTGTTCATTAAGACTCGGAAACATCATATTGACTTCCGCGGCAATACTCTTCATATTCCATTCCGCCTCTTCGGTTGCTGTATGAAAGCTGATCACGTGATCAAATTCTTCTTCAATCAATCGCATGGTTTCATCACGAAACTGAGAAAACTCAAGTATCGCGCGACGTTTACGATAGACAACCTCACGCTGTTTATTCATTACGTCATCATATTCGAGCACGTGTTTACGAATATCAAAATTAAATCCCTCAATCTTGGATTGCGCGCTTTCAATAGTTTTGGAAATAAGAGCATTTTGAATCGGTTCGTTCTCAGGCAATCCGAGAGAGGTCATCATGCTTTTCATTTTGTCACCACCGAATCGTCGCATGAGCTCATCCTCAAGCGACACATAAAACTGCGACACGCCCGGATCACCCTGACGCCCGGCGCGACCGCGAAGCTGATTATCGATACGCCGCGCTTCATGACGTTCGGTACCAATAATCATAAGTCCGCCCAATTCACGCACACCATCACCCAGTTTAATATCCGTTCCACGGCCAGCCATGTTGGTCGCGATCGTCACAGCCCCCTTCTGCCCGGCCTTGGCGATAATAGCCGCTTCTTTTTCATGATTTTTCGCGTTCAAAACCTCGTGAACGACGCCTTCTCGCGAAAGAAGCTCGTGCAAATATTCTGATTTTTCAATTGCTACCGTCCCGATAAGAATCGGCTGTCCCGCCGTGTTTGTTTCTTTTACTTTTTCTACGATAGCGTGAAATTTTGCCTCTTCTGTTTTATAAACGATATCCGGTAAATCACGCCGCACCATGGTCTTGTTGGTCGGAATTTCCACCACATCAAGCTTATAGACCTTGGCCAACTCCTCCGCGGATGTCGTGGCCGTACCGGTCATACCGGAAAGTTTCTCATACAAACGAAAATAGTTCTGAAACGTGATCGTAGCAAGGGTACGTGATTCACGTTGCACTGCAACACCTTCTTTTGCCTCAATCGCTTGATGCAATCCCTCGCTGTATCGTCGCCCCGGTTGCAAACGTCCGGTAAAATCATCGACAATAATCACCTGTCCGTCTTTGACAACGTAATCCCGATCCAATCGAAAAATAATATGCGCCTTAAGCGATTGTTCCAGGTGATGCACGTACTGCACATTACCAGACGCATAAATATTTCCCATTCCCAATAGTTCCTCTACACGGTTCATTCCTTCGTCCGTCAATGTCACCACCCGCATTTTTTCATCAACCACATAGTCCTTCTCCGCGACCAAACGAGGAATAATCTTGGCAAACTTTTCATACAATGCGGTCGACTCACTATCAGGAGCGGAAATGATGAGCGGCGTACGAGCCTCATCAATCAAAATGGAATCCACTTCATCGACAATGGCAAAGTACAATCCTCTCTGCACCATCTCTCTTGTCGATGACACCATATTATCGCGCAAATAATCAAAACCGAATTCATTATTGGTGCCGTATGTAATATCCGCGGCATACGCCTCACGTCGCGTCACGGGAATCAGATTTTCCATCTCAACACTCACCACGTCATCATCCTCGACATTGGATGTATACCGATAAGAAACACCTTGTCCGACAATGCACGCCGTCGATACCCCCAAAAATTCAAACACCCGTCCCATCCAATTGCAGTCACGTTTGGCAAGATAATCATTCACGGTCACGACATGCACTCCTTTGCCGGTAAGCGCGTTCAAGTAAATCGGTAACGTCGAAGTAAGCGTCTTTCCTTCACCGGTTTTCATCTCGGCAATTTTCCCCTGATGAAGCATGATGCCACCCAAAAGCTGTACATCATAATGTCGTTCACCGATAACGCGCCGCGCCGCTTCCCGCACTACCGCGTACGCTTCCGGTAATACCGAATCAATAGCCACACCACTGGCGACACGCTGTTTCAACTCCGTCGTTTTTTTGCGTATGTCATCATCAGACAACGCACGCACAGTCTCTTCGAATGAATTCACTTCTTCCGCTATCGGTCGTACTTTCTCCACTACGCGTTCATTGGAACCAAATAATTTTTCCAAAAATCCCATAAAATAAAAGTATCAAAATTCAAAAATATTTACCTCACCCTTAACCGAAAAAATATGGCTTGAATAAAACAATTTTATCAAACAAAAAGCCGACCGTCAAAGGCCGGCTTTCTCAAAGAAAAACAATCAAAATCGAGCTGATGCGTCAACAACAAGTTTCTTCTTGATCGAACGCTTGCCGCGAAGTTTCAAATCACGATTTTTATTTTTTTTCTTATCAATTTCTTTTTCCAACTTATCAATTACCATATCCGTCGAGCCCGCGACACTCACCGATACCTCTTCGGCGCGGTACAAATTATGAGGAGTTTTGATCATTATTTCAACACGAATCTTTCCTTTTTTATCACGATCCACTTCTACCTCAAACTCGCTGACTTCGTCTACCAATTTAGCGACTCGCTCCAACCGTTTCAAGATATATTCTTTTGTTTGTTCATCAATCTCCATCCCTTTCGATAAAAACCGCGTATTCATAATTTTTCTGATTTACTGATTATTTCTTCTTCATTATACACCACGACTTCTACATACCGAGAAGACCCGAGAAAATATTCAAGAAAAACGGTATGACAAATATAAGACCGACCAAGGGAAGAAAAAACATCACGAGCGTCAGCACAAGCGTCCAAAGAAAATATCTCCTTGTCTTTTCAACCGATACATAGACCGCATCAATTTTCTTTTCGCATATTTCCAATTTTTTTATTGTTTCTTCGTCCATACAAAAAAATTACCTCTTACCTTTTATAGTATACCACCAAAACAAAAGAAAACGGGAGGCCGAAACATCCGCCTCCCGCGCTTAATTTGCTGGCACATGCTTACGCTGCCTCCCGTTTTGGAACGGGGCCGGAAACGATTTCCGCGGAATGAACCAATCGAATAATCGTACGAGCAGCATTTTCTTTTTTTTCGTTTTGATTGCGCCTGAAACAACTGGGATGATAGTACTTTCCATCATCCTCGATCGCGTCACTGCCGAAGAGAAACATCGTACAATGAACGCATCTCACGCGCGCGCCACGCAAGCCATTTCTTTTGGCTTCATAGCTTGGGAAATACATGATGTAATCTCCTTCGTGAGAAAAAAGAACAGAATGAGAAAAAACATCTCATTCCCCCTGTGGATCAATTGCTACATTCATTCCGTTCTGAATTAGGACACTCTGAGGTAGAGTGTCAGTATGAAAAAGAAACAAAAATTGAAGCGAGTAGAACGCCTAGAGATAGCTATTCTTTTGGAAAAAGGTTACTCTTTTCGAAAGATAGGCCGGGCTT
>JACPGV010000009.1 GCA_016182385.1 Candidatus Moraniibacteriota bacterium | reverse complement strand
TTTCGCAGCAAATGTTGGAGATGCTTGTGTTGGATCGACAAGTGGAAAATCGGGAAATTGTATTGCTTCTCCGTATCCGGCACAGGTGTGTCTTTCTACAAACGTTGAAGATGCAAGGAATAACAATGAGGCATGCGGTGGCAATCGATGTTATCAAGAGGTAATGAAATACAGCCAAGTTTGTAGTGAGTAGAAGTTTTGCTCAAAAAGAAAGTATATGAAAGAAAGGAAATTTGTTTTCTGTTTTCGCCGAGGGTCCGTTCTGGTGTTTTCTTTGGTAGTTCTTTCTTTTCTTTTGGTATCGGCGCTTTCCATAGCCGCTATTTCCGTGATGGAGAAGCGTTCTTCTTATGCTACGGAAAAATCGAGTCGTTCTTACCAGATTGCGGAAAGCGGGGCGGAAGTCATGCTCAAGAAGATTTATAAAGACAGTACGGTTATCGGAAGCACCCCAATAAGTTCTTTGGGAAGTTGTAATAATGGAATTATTAGTGGTGCATCCGGTCAGGGGGTATATACGGTGACATTTTATGATGGTAGTAACGGACTTCTTTCTTGTTCGGCCACGAGGAATACGATTGTTACTATGAAGGTTGATGGGGTATCGGGCGGAACGACACGTTCTATCGAAGTCGATGTGCGTGCGTCCAATTTGCTCTTGTACTATCCTCTTGATGAGGCTTCAAGTGGAGGTATTCCCAATACAGCGACTGATTTGAGTGGTTTTTCCAATACTGGAACATTGACGGGCGCAGTATCGTGGACAACTGGAAAAACCATCAATGCTCTCCAATTTTCCGGTGGATATTTACTTGGGAACAATGACTCCAAAAAGAATCTTAGTTTTGATAATGAGGATTCGTTCAGCGTTTGTGCGTGGATCAATCCGACAACGACCGCGCCATTACAGCAATCTATAGTGAACAAGCTGGATTCATCAGCGCCATTTTCCGGGTGGGGATTGAATTTGTATGATGGAGGATCAAGTAGCAATCGTCTTCACTTTGTTATAAATAGAAATTATCCTTCCAACTCGCTTTCTGTGGTGGCAACAAGTAATACCATTGCAACGGATACATGGCAACACGTGTGCGCGACATACGATGGTTCTTCTTCGACAAACGGAGTGGAGTTTTATATCAATGGCTCGGTGCAAGGATCAAAGACAGTCATAGCGAATACGCTTTCGGGTTCGCCTTCCAATAATTTGGCTGTTTCCGTTGGTATGGGGAATGGTTCGGTATATCCGTTTAGTGGAAAAATAGATCAGGTGCGGGTGTACGGGTACAAACTTTCCAGTAGCGACGTTACCGCTTTGTATAGCAATAATCAATAGAGAGTATCTCAGGTGTTTGTTTGGTGCTGGTTTTGCCTCACGAAAACAAAATTCACGCAAAGTAGTTTGCGTGAATGGGGTGATTATTTCTTTTTTATCTTATCTGGTCGATGATTTGGACATTCCTTTTTTGAGCATCTTTCGGGAATTGTTTTCGTGCCTTCCATCATGAGTGAATTGCAGAGGGAACATCGATTATCAGTCGGTTTGGCTTTGATGGCATATTTGCAATCAGGGTAATTGGAACAACTGTAAAAAATACCAAATCGACCACGACGTTCAGCCATTTCGCCCGTGGAACACTGGGGACATTTGACGCCCGTGGTCGGTTGAGTAGTGGCATCTTTTTTGATGAATTTGCATTTCGGATAATTGTTGCAAGCAACAAATTTTCCATAGCGACCATCTCGTTCGATGAGTTTGCCGTCTTTGCATTCGGGGCAGGATTCCCCGGTTTCTTTTGGTGGCTCGACAACTTTTCCTTCTTCGGTGAGCGCGCCATCGCATTCGGGGAAACGAGAGCAGGAAAGAAATGTTCCATTACGAGCGAGTTTGATGACCATTTTTGATTCGCATTTGGGACACTTTATGTTTTCTGGTGCGTCACCTATATTGGTCACTTTTTCTATCTTGTCTTTGCTTTTCACCGCTTTGGTGAACGGACCATAAAAATCTTTCAGTGTTTTTTCGTATTCGCGGTTGCCACTTGCTATATCGTCGAGTTTGTTTTCCATGTCGGCGGTGAATGTTTCTGAAACGATATCTTCAAAATGTTTGAAAAGGAAATCGTCGACGACGATACCGGTGTCGGTCACTTTGAGAGCCTTGCCATCTTTTTCTACGTAGCCTCTATCTTGGATAGTTTTGATGATTGAGGCGTAGGTTGATGGTCGTCCGATACCGCGTTTTTCCAGTTCTTTGACGAGTCCGGCTTCCGTGTAACGTTTGGGTGGCTCGGTTTGTTTTTCTTCGGAGGCAATATCCTGAAGAGTGAGAGGATCATCTTTATTTATATGGGGAACCTCCACATCATCTCCGCGCGCCGCTTTGTCACAGGAGAGCCAGCCATCAAAGAGGAGCTGTGATCCGCTCATGGAAAAATTGGGGAGAGTTTCTTTTTTGGTATTGGCAATGATTTTCGTGCGAAGAATTTTTGCGTCGCTCATTTGAGAGGCAAGAGTGCGTGTATGAATAAGTTCATAAAGTCTTTTTTCCTCTTCGGTATGGCCGGCGGATTTTTTGTGTGGATCGGTAGGGCGTATGGCTTCATGGGCTTCTTGGGCATTTTTACTTTTTGTTTTGTAACGACGAACAGAGAGGTATGTCTCACCGAAGGTTTTGGTAATAATGGAGGCGAGCAAGGGAATAATTTCTTCGGAGAGTGAGACGGAGTCGGTGCGCATATAGGTAATATGGCCGGCTTCATAGAGTTTTTGAGCGGCGCGCATCGTACGGGAGGGGGACATTCCTAGACGGGAGCTCGCGGCTTGTTGCAGAGTCGATGTCGTAAAAGGAGCGTAAGGACGACGAATAGCCTCTGTCTGGGTGACGTCTTTTACTTGCCATGATTCCTGATGGGCAAGAGCGATGATTTCTTCCGCTCGTTTTTTATCGTTTGGTTGTTCGGAACAAGTAAGCAGGAGAATATCTTTTTTCTCGGTAGCGCAGGTGGCAGTAAGGATAAAGTATGTTTCCGGAATAAATGCTCGGATTTCTTTTTCTCGTTCGGCAAGAATATGGAGAGCGGGGGACTGGACGCGACCTGCTGAAAGACCATAACGCACTTTTTTCCAAATAAGCCCCGAAAGATCGTAACCGACGAGACGGTCAAGCACGCGACGCGCTTCTTGGGCGCGACGAAGATTGGTGTCGAGTGGGCGAGGATGGGCCACGGCCTCTTTGACAGCTTTTTCGGTGATTTCATAAAAAAGAACCCGGCGCGGTTTTTTCAGTCCACAGGTTTCCGCAACGTGCCATGAGATAGCTTCACCTTCGCGGTCGGGATCGGTAGCGAGAAGCACTTCTTTGCTTTTTTTTGCAAGTGTTTTGATGGTTTCTACCACTTCTTCTTTTCCCGGGGAGATGACATAGCGCGGTATGAAACCGCCATCGACATCGATGGCGGATTTATTGCTTTTTGGAAGATCACGAATATGGCCGATAGAAGCAACAACCTTGTATTCGTTGTCGAGATATTTCTCTATAGTTTTTGCTTTGGAGGGGGATTCGACGATGAGAAGTTTCATAAGAGTTTTGTGGCTTTTAGCCCATGGCTTCAAGCGTGTCATACCGTTTACATTTTTCTTTTTGGAAGATTCACGACCAAATGTTGCGAACCTACAATCTGATATAGTTCATTCCGCCGATGTTTCTTGCGAGACCTTTTATTTCAAGGAGCGCGAGAATTGAATTTGCGGACGATGTTTCCAGTCTAGCCGCTTTGATAATCTTGTCAACGTGGAGTGGTTCGTGCGAAAGAATGACGAGGATATTTTTTTCTTCTGGAGAGAGGGAGTCTTCGAGAGGGCAGGGCAGGGAAGAATTTTTTTTCGGTATGACGATAAGCTCGGGAAATGCTTCAAGAATATCGCGTACCGATGTGACCGGCCGAGCTCCTTTTTTGAGGAGATCATTGGTGCCGACAGAGGCGGGAGAAAAGATTGATCCCGGTACGGTAAAGACATCACGATTGTATTCGAGCGCCAAGGAGGCAGTGATGAGACTCCCGCTTTTTTCGGCGGCTTCGATAATGACTGTGCCGAGTGTCATACCGGCAATGATGCGGTTACGAGCGGGAAAGGTATAATTCTGAGCTTGAGTTTCTGGTGGATATTCGGAAATGAGAGCGCCACGCTCGATAATTTTTTTGGCGAGGGAGACGTTTGATTTTGGATAAAGAAAAGGATCGGCGAGACCGTTGCCCATGACAGCGAGTGTTTCCTTGTTTGTTGCAAGTGCCGCTTGATGAGCAAGAGTATCGATACCGAACGCGAGTCCTGAAACGACAACAATCCCTGTTTGGGAAAGTTCTTTGGCGAGCTGGTAAGCAACTTGTTCACCGTAAGCGGTGTGTTTTCGTGAACCGACAAGAGCGACCATTGGTTGATGAAGCGAGAAATCGTATGATCCACGAATATAAAGAAGCGTTGGCGCATCGGGAATTTCTTTTAAGAGAGACGGATAAGAAGCATCTTGTTTTGTCACGGCACGAATATCGTTTTTGAGAAGACGGTCCCATTCTTGATCGGGATCGATAGTAGCGCGCTCGGAAAGAATACGTTCTCGTATTTTTTCGTTGATTGTTTTTAAGGAAGAAAGTTCGGTATCGGAAAGAAACCAAAGGGTTTTCGTATCGGGAACAGAGCGAAGTGTTTCGATGAGGCTTTGGTTGTTGGCACCAAAAAGAAGTGTCAATGCGTGAAGATATCGATGGTCCATAGGGAGTTTTTTCTACTATAAATGAAGAAAAAGAAAAAATCTATACTCATTTTTTATTCTGTTGATTCTTATTGCGTTGTTTTGCGCAAAATAAAAACCCTCATTCGTTTTTGGAAGAGGATTTTTTGGCGGGGACGGCCGGGTTCGAACCGGTGACCTCCACAGTGACAGTGTGGCGCTCTAACCAGCTGAGCTACGCCCCCAAAATTTTTCTTAGAAATCGTCTTCCTGCGGACGATTTCAAATATCGTTCGCGCAGAAGCGCTTCCGTTTCAGTCAGACAATTTTCCGTATAGACGACTCGAACATTATTCATCAGACT
>JACPGV010000008.1 GCA_016182385.1 Candidatus Moraniibacteriota bacterium | reverse complement strand
TGTGTACACTCTTTGGCAACATAACAACAACTAGCGTGACACCTGCTTTGTGCCGACTCGGCCTCACACACACTTCCAACCTTTTGCTTATAAAGAGAAACGTCCCCTTTTATCGTGCACTTTTCCCCTGTCGGGTTTGCTTTGTTATATGACGCGAAAGTCGTAAAATCACTAACACTTCCCCAGCCGCCATCTCGACAAGAAGGAGCCCCCCATCTACCGGACGATCTCGCATTCACGACACAACCGGTTCCTGTAACCGAAGTACCACTTGGTGTTCCTTGACAGGCGGTAATAGTCCCATTGGGACAGCACTGGTTTTTTATAACAGGATTCGTCATACAATCCTCCCCTGGATAGAATGGGCACGTGAAAGTACCAGTCTCGACCTTTTCATCTTCATCGTCTTCATCGTCATCTTCATCTCTTTGATCTCTATTTTCCGACTCCCACGAAATATCCACTCCGGGATAACAAGCCCCGATACTTGACATCTGATCTCGAGGACAACCGGTATTTCTCATCATGATATAATACGTTTTTCCGGGAGCAAGCGTCGCGTGTGTGTGCCATGGTGGTCTGCCTGGAATCGTCTCGCTACCTATATAAAAAGTAATATGTCCGGTGATACTGCCTGATCCGCCACCCGCAAGTATTTCTGGTTCTGGAACATATGAATAAAGATTTTCCGGAATATAGCAAGGTGTTTCCGACAAGACAATCACTCTCCCTGTTTGTCCGGCCTGATGTTCATAAATACTCACCCTTCCGATTCCTTTTGTATCAGTAACTTTGAAAGGGACAACAATAATCGCGTCATCATACATCTCATCAAACTGACTCACTTCGATATTGTTCGGATTTTGTCTATAACGAACGTAACGAAGGGACCGAGATTTTCCCGTGTGCCAAATTTTATCGTTTTCCTGTTTCAATATGATCGTTGTTCTATATCCCGGACAAGTTCCGGAGAATACCGTATCGTCACCTCCTCCTCCATTCGTCTTTCCCGCTCTACCATCCCAAACAAGTCTCGCGAGAGCACTTGTTGAACAATATCTCATGCCCCCGTTTTTCCCTGTAACCACGTCTTCTTTGGCGGTAAGACAGGGATTGTTTTCATTGTCACGATCTTCGCGTACTATCGTGAAGTAATATGTCTTGCCATATTGAAGTACCGCTCTATTGTTGGAATCATTTGATTGTACGCCCTTCTCTTTTTCACCGATCTCGAAAAAGATAGTTGCCATACTGCCATCAGTTGGAGCATAGCCAGCAGCAAGATATCCGCCACCGTTGTATCGAGCGCAGGGTTTATCGGAGAGAACCATTCTGAAATTTCCTCCGCCTGTGTCTGTGCTCACAGCGTACTCTCCCGTTCCTTTGCCGCTTTCTCTCACCTTGAAAGGAATAACGATTGCTTTACGATAATTCACTCCGCCTAAGCCGGAAACCTTGATACGATTGTGTAAGTTACTATCCGGTCCCACGTATTCACCATAATGATATTCATCATCTGCTTCAAAAACGTTGCCAGTGACAGGATCTTTCATGACAAAGGTACTATCAAGTTCCGGACAAGTACCGGAGAATACCGTATCGTCACCCCCTCCGCCACTGCCACTGCCTCCACCACCGCCGGTGGTTGCCACCGCTCCTCCTACTTTCACATCAACCGTATTTTCGCTGATAGCGGCTCCTTCTTTGGTTTGGAGAGAGACCTGGTAAGAACCGAGGGAGATGTTTTGCGGGAGGACGTAGGTGATGGAAGAAGAGGTGATGTCTTTGAGAGGAAGGGTGAGGGTGGCACCATTCTCTCCTTTCAGGGAGACTTGGAGAGAGCTTTTATCGAGGGTGTTTGTTTCAAAAAACTCCTCGTATCTTTCAGCAAAAATGATGAGTTCTCCGGTTGTAACCAGAGCGAATGCTTTGTTTATGAGGGGAAAGAAAGAGCTGGGAGGGGTGCCGGGAACAATGGGGGTAGTGACCTCTCCTCCGGGGGTCGCTTTGTTCTCAGTTCCTCCGGTATTTCCGACATTGGAAGCGGTGTCACAGGAAAAAGAAAAAACGCCGTTCTCAATGGTAAGGCCGGGAATGGTGGCGGAGAGGATCCTTAAGGTAGTACTGACCAGAAGCCAGGCAGAGAGCATAATGGTAACACCGATCAAAGCGGCAAAGATGCCTCCTTTGGCTGTTTTCATGGTGCTTTCATTGCCGGAAGAGACGATGTAGAGAATCGCCATAGCCACAATAACCGCCAAGGCGATGTAGGTCATGATCTGAAGGCCATACGCGATAGCACCTTGACCGCCTACGACGATGTGGCACATGGTGCAAGGCTTGGATTCGTCGATCTGTGCGGTGGCGGTATCATCTTCTGATCGTCCACAGGGAACCAGAGCGGCTTGGGTGTTTTGGGGAAAGAGAAAGAAGAAAGAAGAGAAGAGGAGAAGAAAGAGAGAGAAGGTTCTTAAGAGAAGCATAGGTTTATTTTAGTGTTTATTTTAGTGTTTATATTGAGTATTTTATTTGATGAAAGTATAGCAGGTTTTTAAAAAAACAAACAGGTCTATATCCGCCGATGTGCAAAAAAAGACCCTAGGAAAAAAAGCACTGTGCAGATAACAATCGTCCCCCCACTGGCGATATCAAAAAAATAAGCAGCAAAAAAACCAATATTAACGGAAAGAAAAGAAAAAAATATTGCCAAGAAGAGCGTGCGTCGAAAACTCATTCGCCATTGCATCGCGGCAAGAACAGGCACAACCAAAAGAGCACCAACCAAAAGAGCGCCGACTATCTGCAGTACCGCCGCCACACACACCGCCGCCAAAGCGACAAAGATGCCGTTGATAAGACGGGTGCGCACCCCACTCACCGCCGCCAAATCTTCATCCAAAGAGAACAAAAAAAGTTCCCGGTAAAAAAAGAGGAGAAAAAAAGAAACACCAATAAAAAGCAACAACAAAAGAACGACATCCAAAACAGTCACCGTCGTAAGACTGCCAAAAAGATAACTCAAAAGATTGGCGTTGACATTGCCACCCAAGCCAAGCAATACCACCGAAAGCGCCAAACTACTAGAAAGAAAAAGAGCGATAACCGCTTCACCAAAAACGCGCCCCCCCATACGCAAACGTTCAATACCAAAAGCCGCAAGAAGCGCTGTAAAAAGCGTTCCCAGAAGTACCGGGATTTTGAGCATGAGTGCAAGCGCCACCCCAAGCAAAGACACGTGCGACAAGGCATCGGCAAAGAGCGAATACCGACGCACAACAAGAAACATACCGATAAGCGGCGCAATGATCGAAAGAAGAAGCCCTGCTTCAAACGCTCGTACAAAAAAATCAAATTGGAAAATATCGAAAAAACTCATATATTTGAAACTTTTTTCTCATTCAAAACAACCTCCCGCTCATTCTTTTTGGAAACACGATCAATAACACAATGATTGAGATAGAGCACCCTCTTCACTTCACGTTCCACCGCTTCAAGATCATGAGAAACCAAAATGATCGTCATACCGACATTATTCAGTGTTCGCAAAAAAGCATAAAACTGCTCTTCTGTCGCGGCATCAATGCCCGTTGTCGGTTCATCAAGCACCAAAAGCTCCGGCCGCGACACCAAAGCGCGCGCGATAAACACGCGCTGCCGTTCGCCACCAGAAAGCTCTCCTATACGCTTAGACGCGAGATGCTCAATACCGGCTTGTTTGAGCGATCGTTCTACTACCGAACATTTTTTCTTTCCCGGTACAAGCCATTCGCCAAAACGCGCATCCAAATGTCCGCTTTCTACTATTTCCCAAACCGTGGCGGGAAAATTCACATCATTGCGAAAAACATGCTGTGGAACATACCCCACTTTGTGCCAATCATGAAAATCAGCAAACGGTTGGTCAAAAAAAAGGATATCTCCTTTCGTCGGATGAAGCAATCCAAGAATAATTTTCAATAACGTCGTTTTTCCGCTCCCATTACCACCGATAATACCAATGTATTCTCCCGGAAAAACATCAAAAGAGATGTCGCGAAGAACATCGGTCGCGTCGTAGCGGAAAAAAATATTTTTACACTGAATGAGTGGCTGCATATTTATCGACATTGCAAAGCAATTTGTAAAGCGGCGAGATTTTCTATCATGACACTACTATACTTTCTTCCCAAGAGAGCATCTTCTTCCGTAAGGCCTTCCAACGGATCAAAAACAAGCGTTTCTGCTCCCACTTCCCGTGCAAGCGTCTGAGCTACTTCCGGACTGACAAGGGTTTCAAAAAAAATATATTTGATACCCTGTTCCTGCACAAGACGCGCCATATCCACCAAACGTTTCGGAGAAGGTTCAGCCTCCGGTGAAAGTCCACTCACGGAAAGCATTTGAAACCCATAACGCTTTGCCAAATAAGAAAACGCGTTATGTGACGTCACTACCGTATCAAGCGAACAAGACGCGAGAGATTCCCGATAGGCCTCATCAAGAGCCAGGAGTTCCTTTCCGTATTTTGCCATATTCTTTTCATAAAAAGAACTCTGCACCGAATCACGAGAAAGAAACGTTTCGTAGACTCGTCGTGTTCCCTTTTCAAATAGCACCGGATCAAGCCAAAAATGAGGATCCAATATTTCACGATCATCTTCCTCGTGTTCTTCTTCGTCCTCATCTTCTTCCTCGTGAGCATTTCCCGAAATAAACGGAACGGCGTCTGACATACGTATCACCGACACTCCTTTTGCGGAAAGTTCCGCGCGAATTTTCTCCGCCCACGGATCAAGCCCTCCTCCATTCATAAGAAAAATATCCGCACGATATGCCGTCAAGATATCCTTTGGAGTTGGCTCGTACTCATGCGGCTCACTCCCTGGCGGCACAATGACGGTCACTTGGGCACGTTCCCCACCGATAGCACGTGCCATTTCTCCCAAAGGATAAAAAGTTGCCACCACGGAAATCTTTTCATCCACAGAAGCTTCTTGTGTATCGGTCTTTTCTTTGTGATACCATACCACTCCCACGACCAGAGCACACGTCACTCCCACGACCACACCAAAATATTTCATACTCTTTTAACGTCAAAAACATTTCTCCGCGCGACACTGAGCGCACAGGCCAAAAAACTCCAACGAGTGCCTCAAAAAAGTAAATTTTTTTTCCTGACTCATCTTTTTTTCCTGACAGTGCAGATCGCGTTCATTGACCTCCACTTCTTCGACATGCTCACACTCGACACACACCAGGTGGTGGTGGTGACCACGCAAAACAAGTTCGTATCGAGATACCCGTTCGCCAAACAATACTTCCGAAACAATATGAAGCGTCTGCCAACGCTCTATTTCCCGATACACCGTCGTCTTGTTGACCTTTTGTCGCGTTCGTCGAAATTCATCCAATATATCAAGAACAGAAATCGGTTTTTTATTCCGCGTAAAAAGCTCAACGAAAACACGCCGCGTCCGCGTCAAACGCAGACCATTCATACGCAATACCTGATATAAGGCTTCTTTTTCTTTCATATTTTCATCTTAATGCAACTTAGTTGCATTTGTCAAGGAGAAGAAAGGGGGAGGGCGGAGAGAAAGAGGAAGAAAGGAAAGAAAAGATCGAAGAAAAAGGAAAAGGGAGAAAATAACGGGTATTGTACCGCGGGGCAAGCCCCGCAGTAGAGACAAGCTCCGCTTGTCTCTACTGCGGCAAGCCGCAGGGTATTGACCCGATGTTACCCGCGCTCCGCTCGAAAACGAAAGTACACTTTCGTTTCACTCGCTCCGCTTGGTAATAAAACTCTGCTACAAAGACGCTCTTTCTAAAAAAGTTGCTCTCTTTCAGTATTTGCCTATACTAAGGATATACCTATCTTTTTTTCTATGACTTCCACCCCTACTCTCCAAGATGTCTTTGCCGCCGCGCAAAACCCTCTTTCTGCCGCCGATCAGAAATTTTTGACCGAGGTGTTTTCTTTCGCAGAAAACGCCCATCGTGGTCAAAAACGAAAATCCGGAGAGGCCTACATTACTCACTGTCTCCATGTTGCCAAAATTCTCGCAGAGATCGGCATGGATCAAAAAACACTCGCCGCCGGACTTCTGCACGATGTTCCGGAAGACACGGAGATAACACTCGTGGAAATAGAAAAAAAATTCGGTGCGGAAGTCGCCTATTTGGTCGACGGTATCACCAAGCTCGGAAAAATAAAACTGCGCGGTTCACAGGAAGAATATTTTTTGGAAAACCTGCGTAAAATGTTTCTTGCCATGGCGCAAGATATCCGTGTCGTCATTATCAAGCTCGCCGATCGCCTGCACAATATGCGCACACTCGAAGCGCTCCCCCCGGAAAAACGCGAGCGTATCGCGCGTGAAACCATTGAAATCTACGCGTCTATCGCCAATCGTCTCGGTATCGGCGAAATCAAAGGCGAACTTGAAGATCTCTGTTTTCATTATCTTGATCCCATCCATTATACCGAAACGAAAAAAATCGAGGAGGCCTATCTTCACGAAGGAAAAGAATACATGAGTCGCGTCGTCAAATTGTTTCGTGATGTTTTGGAACGAGAAAAAATAACCACTCTTGATGTAAGCGGCCGCACCAAACACCTCTTTCGTCTCTATAAAAAACTCAAGCGACACGATATGGATATCACGCGTATCTATGATCTCATCGCCATTCGCATCATCGTCCCTGAAATTGCCGATTGCTATGAAGCGCTCGGCATCATTCATCGTGAGTATCGTCCTATGGTCGGACGTATCAAAGACTATATTTCCCTCCCCAAACCAAATGGCTACCAATCACTTCACACCACCGTTTTCGGTCCCGAAGGACGCATACTGGAGATCCAAATTCGTACTCAAAAAATGCATGACGAAGCCGAATACGGTATTGCCGCTCACTGGATGTACACCGAACGCGAACGACCGAGTTGGCGCAATATTTTTTTCCGACGCAAGAGCTCTTCTTCTTTCACTCCTCCCAAAGAACTCACGTGGGTCAAACAACTCAAAGAGTGGCAAAAAGAAATCGGGCGCGATGACAAAGAATTCATGGAAGGACTCAAAATAGAATTTTTCAAGAACCATATCTTCGCGTTCACCCCGAAAGGCGACATCATCGAACTTCCCGAAGAAGCAACCCCCATTGATTTTGCTTATGCTATCCACAGCGAAATCGGCAATCGAGCGACAGGCGCCAAGGCTGATGGCAAGATGGTGCCACTTGATTACAAAGTGGAAAATGGGCAAGTCATCGAAATTCTTGCAACCAAAGAAAGAAAAAAACCCAGTCGCGACTGGCTCTCTTTCGTCAAAACATCCTCCGCTAAATCCCACATCAAGCGCGAGCTCCGCCACAACGAGTTTAAAATAAAAGAATGACCCTTACTCTCAAAAACCACGACCGTGGTTTTTGTGAGCGAACACTGATTTATACTCTTTGACACGAGAACCTAACGAAAGAAGGTTTTGAAAAAATTATTTTTACAAAAGACTTCGCTACTCTTTTGTAGCGCGCATGACCTCTTCGAGCGAGCTCATCCCTTGCACGATTTTCAAGAAGCCATCTTCTACCATCGTGAGCATCCCATTTTCGCGCGCCTTGTTCTCTATTTCTTCGCTCGTCGCGTTTTGCGTCACCAGTTTGCGAATATCGGTATCCATCGCCAGCACCTCATATACACCATTACGACCACGATACCCCTCCCCGCCACACTGTTCACATCCCCCGGGTTTATACATCGTTATCTCTTCCCAACTCTTGGCATTCTCAACAAATTTTTTACTTGTCGGGTCATTTTTTATCACTTTGAAAATTCTTTCTATATCGTACGACTTACCAAGTGACTCCACTTCTTTTTTATCAAGCTGATACGGTTTGCGGCACTCGACACACAAACGACGAACCAAGCGCTGAGCGATCACCACATTGACGGTGGAAGCGATAAGAAACGGTTCCGCACCCATATCAAGCATACGCGGCAGTGTCGCGGCCGCCGAATTGGTATGAAGCGTCGAGAGCACAAGGTGTCCCGTCATCGCGGCATGCATGGCAATCTCAAGTGTTTCTTGATCGCGGATTTCCCCCACCATAATAATATCCGGATCCTGACGAAGGAGCGCTCGAAGCGCCGCGGCAAACGTCATACCGATTTTCGGACTGATCTGCGTTTGATTGACGCGCGGCATCCGATATTCCACCGGATCTTCTACCGTGGAAATATTCACGTCCGGCGTATTCAAAATATCCATAACCGTATAAAGCGTCGTCGTCTTTCCCGAACCGGTCGGTCCGGTGACCAAGATCATACCGTTTGGTTTATTGATCTCACGCTGCACCGCTTCAAGCGCCACCGGATGAAGCCCCATTTTTTCCAAAGTAAGCCCCTTGGAAGATTCATCCAAGAGACGCATAACGATTTTTTCACCATCAAAGATGGGAAGGATACTCACGCGAAATGATATCTTGTATTCATCATTTTGAATCTTAAACCGACCGTCTTGTGGCAAACGATGTTCGTCGAGTTTCAAGTTGGAAAGCACTTTGACGCGCGCCACAATACCAGCCGCCACATCTCTCGGTAGCGTCATGGCATCATGCAACACGCCATCAATACGATACCTTACGTGGACTTCCTTTTCATCCGGTTCAATGTGAATATCACTCGCCGACTCAAGAATGGCATGCTTGAGAAGAGTATCAACGATACGGATAATAGGAAGTCCAGCCGCTACCTGTTCGAGATTTTCTTCTTTGCTGTTTTCACCATCCGGCTTGATATCACCGGTCAGAATATCACCGAATTCGGCTTTCAAGCTCTTCTCGTATTGACGAAGTGCCGCCTGAATACTCTCTCTCGTCGTAAGGCATGGCACAATTCTCAAACCGGTTTTTTTCTTGATAAAATCGATGGTCTGAAGATCTTCGGGGTTGAGCATCGCCACCTTCAGATTCTCGCCGGTTCGTTCAAAAGAAACGATATTGTACTTTTTGGCAATAAGTTCGGGAACGATTTGTAAAATTTCGATCGGCACGGTTTCTTTGGAAAGATCCACAAACGGGATACCCAAAACATACGCGTACACCTTCTGCATCTCCGCCTCCTGAATAAGTTTTTTCTCAAGCAAAAGAGCGCCAAAATCTTTTTTGTTTTTCTCAGCCTCCTGAAAAACCTCCTCGATGGTTTCTTTGGCGACAAGATTGGAATCGAGAAGAAAACTTTTGAGCTGCTTGATGTCAACACGCATATCCGATAAAAGTATTTCGACCGTATCTCTTTACAGTCGAAAAACATGCATAAATTTTTATTTTCAACATGCCCGATTTTTTTCTCCGATTCAAAAAAACTGAATCGTCATTTCACTATCGGGCATATCTTTATCTCCTTCTTTTGCTCTTATTATAGCACAATTAAAAAAGAGGCTTTTCAGCCTCTTTCGGTCATCCCTCGACTCTCTTCTTCTCTCGTGTCTTACATCATCCCGCCCATACCGGCCATCGGATTTGCTCCGGCCGCCGACTCTTCTTTTTCTTCTTCCGTAACGGCTGCCTCGGTCGTGAGAAGAAGTGCTGCCACCGATACCGCGTTCTCAAGCGCGGTCCGTGTTACTTTGAGCGGATCGATAATACCGGCCTTGATCATATCATCGACAAATATGTCTTCTTTGGCATCATAGCCATAATTCACCGCCTTGTTTTCGATAACCTTATTGAGTACCACGGCAGCGTTCTGCTCACCAGAATTCTCGGCGATCTGACGAAGCGGCTCAGCAAGCGCTTTGAGAAGTGTCTCGTAACCCGCTTTGAATTCATGGTCAGCCGATTTGACACCAGCACTCTTCCCCGCGACCAACGCCGCCGCCTTGGCAAGCGCGGTACCGCCGCCCGCGACAATACCCTCTTCGATAGCCGCCTTGGTCGCATTGACCGCGTCTTCCATCTTGTCTTTCATATACTTGAGTTCCGTTTCGGTAGACGCGCCGACACGGATCACTGCCACGCCGCCGGAAAGTTTTGCCATGCGTTTCTTTAATTTTTCACGATCATAGTCACTTTCCGATTTTTCAATAAGCATTTTTATTTCAGCGACACGCGCATCGATATCTTTTTTCTTTCCTTTTCCACCAACAATCGTCGTATCATCTTTGGTAGAAATAACCTTTTGTGCAGTACCGAGCATCGCGATGGTCGCGCTTTCAAGTTTCATCCCCTTGTCTTGTGAGATAACCTGCGCGCCAGTAAGCAAAGCAATATCATCAAGTATCGCTTTACGATTGTCGCCGAATTCCGGCGCCTTAATGGCAAGCACCGAAAGCACACCGCGCAACTTGTTGACAACGAGCGTCGCGAGCGCTTCACCATCAATATCCTCAGCGATAATAACAACATCTTTCTTGCCGGATTGCGCCAGCTCATTGAGAAGCGGTACGATTTCCGCGATGGCGGAAATCTTCTTGTCAGTGATAAGAATCGCCGGATTGGAGAGTTCCGCTTTCTGTCCCTCATTGTCCGTCATAAAATACGGAGAAATATATCCCTTATCAAAGTTCATTCCTTCGACAATTTCCTTGGATAAACCAATCGTCTGGGATTGTTCGGTCGTCACCACCCCATCAGCACCCACGGTATTCATCACATCAGCAATCATTTCACCCATCTCACGACTTTCGGCGGAAATGGTCGCTACCTGTGTCACTTCTTCTTTGGAGCTTATTTTTTTGGAATGCTTCTTCAAAACTTCAATTATTTCGTTCTTGGCGGCCTCCATTCCACGGCGAATACCGATCGGATTGATACCGGTCTCGACAAATTTAAGCCCCTCGCGGACGAGTGCTTGCGTGATGACGGTCGAAGTCGTCGTACCATCTCCGGCCACATCATTGGTTTTTTCCGCCACTTGTTTGATGAGCTCCGCACCAAGATTTTCAAATTTATCCTTGAGTTCGATCTCTTTGGCGATGGACACACCGTCGTTGGTAATGGTCGGGCCACCATACGTCTTCCCCAAAATGACATTGCGTCCTTTCGGACCAAGTGTCACCTTGACCGCATCGGCTACCTTGTCGATACCTGCCTTGATACTCTTGCGCGCGTTTGCGCCATAAGAAACTTGCTTTGCCATACACTTCATATTCTCTCGTTTCATTGTCCCATAGTCCAAAGACCAAAAAAAACAATAAAACCGTGAGACTGTTTAACAATTTACTTTGTTAGCACTCTCTATTATAGAGTGCCAAAAAACGACTGTCAAGAACATTCATAAAACGTTTTTCTGTTTTTTCACGCTACACATCAAATCTTAAAAACGATCACATCTCCGTCTTCCACGATATATTCTTTACCTTCAAGACGAAGTGTTCCTTGATCCCGAGCAGCACTCCATGAACCCGCCTCCAAAAGCTTGGTGCAATGTATCACTTCCGCCCGGATGAACTTCTCTTCAAAGTCACCATGGATGGCGGCACCGGCCTGTGGTGCGGTCGAACCCTGACGTATCGTCCACGCGCGCGTCTCCTCGACACCTGTCGTAAAATACGTCATCAGCCCCAAAAGAGCATAGGCCGCGCGAGCAAGATCGCCCAAGCGCGACTGAAGTCCCATCTCCTCAATTTCCTCAGGCGTCATCTCGATCAGTTCTTCTTCAATCTTGATATCAAGTTTTACGTGAGGTCGCTCCTCAAGCTCCGGTGAAAGAGCGCGATCAATATCCGACACATTGTACACATAGAGGAATGGTTTGGCAGTCAAAAGCTGCAAACCCTGAGCAATCCTTTTTTCCTCGTCGGCAAATCCCATCACCAAATGATGCGCGAGACGCCCAGCTTCAAGTTCCGTTTCTAGTTTTTCAAGCACCACCATCTCTGCCAGCGCTTCTTTCTTTCCGGCACGCGCTTCTTTGATTGTTTTCAGTTTCCGTTTAGCGATCGTCTCCAAGTCAGCCAAAAGAAGTTCGGTGTTGATAATCTCAATGTCTTCTTTCGGCTCGACACGATTGTGGACATGGATAATATCGGGATTCTCGAACACGCGCACCACTTCGACAATGGCATCCACCTCACGAATGTTCTGAAGAAATTTATTCCCCAGCCCTTCCCCTTCACTCGCTCCCTTTACCAAACCGGCAATATCGACAAACTCAATGACGGCCGGAACGATTTTTTTACTCTGCGAAAGGGAAGAAAGTTTCGCGAGACGCCCATCGGGCACTTCCACGATACCGACATTGGGCTCGATGGTACAAAAAGGGTAATTATTAATATCAACCGGTTTGCGAGTAAGCACCTTAAAAAGCGTAGACTTTCCCACATTCGGCAAACCGACGATTCCAACTTTGAGAGACATAAGATTCTGCTTACGATATTCATTTACTCCTCAAGAATACTGAGTATTCTCGCAGAAAAAAAACACTCGGTCAAACCAATGGCTGCCCATCAAGCACCCAACAAACGTGCTATACTCTAGAAGAGCTAATCCATTGGCAACAAACCTATGAACGAAAAAATTTTCAAAGCGTACGATATCCGTGGCATCTATCCCGATGAAATAAATGAGGACGCCGTCTACCGCGTCGGGCGAGCACTCGTAGAGCACTTTGATGTCAAACGAATCGGTGTTGGTCGCGACATTCGATCTTCCAGTCCCAGTCTTTTTGAAAACTTCACTCGTGGCGTTACCGATGCCGGATGCGACGTGCTTGATCTTGGTATTATTACGACACCGATGGTATATTTCGCGGCCTCCCGCCTGGATATCGATGCCGCCATATCTCTTACTGCCTCGCACAATCCACCGGAATACAATGGTCTCAAGATTGCTCTTCGCGGCGCTATCCCCGTAGGAGAACATTCCGGACTCAATGAAATTCGCGATATTGCCCTTCGGGGAACATGGCAGGAAGGAAAACAACCAGGAACCATCATAGCTGAAGATATCCGTCCGGCATATTATGGATACTTTACTTCTTTTGCCAACTTTCAGGAAAAACATTTCACCATCGCTATCGATACTGCCAACGCCATGGGTGTTCTTGAGCTTCCCATTTACGAACAGTTTTCCGACAATCTCACCATCGTCAATCTCTACAACGACCTTGATAAAGCTTTCGATTGTCACGAGGCCAATCCTCTCAAACTAGAGACGCTTGATGAACTGCGTGCCAAAGTACGAGAAGTCCACGCGGATCTCGGTATCGCTTACGATGGCGACGCGGACCGTATCGGGTTTGTCGATGAATGCGGTGACATCATTCCCATGGATCTCATTACCGGACTTCTCGCGACGATCATTCTCAAAAAACGACCCGGCTCAACTATTCTCTATGATCTCCGTTCTTCACGAGCCGTCAAAGAAATTATTGAGGAACATGGCGGCCGTGCTCTTGAGTGCAAAGTAGGCCACGCTAACATCAAAAAACAAATGCGTGAAGATGGCGCTATTTTTGCCGGCGAACTTTCCGGACATTATTATTTCGAAGAAAACTCTTTTGCTGAAGCCGGAACGCTCCCGGCAATCCTTCTCCTCAACCTCATGACCGAAACAGGGAAAAAAATCTCCGAACTCGTCCAAGAACTTCGTCGTTACGTTCATTCCGGAGAGATCAATAGCGAGATAGAGAACAAAGACGCCGTACTCCAAACACTCAGAGAAACATATCGCGACGGCAAACAACATGAACTCGATGGTCTCAAAGTTGATTATCCAAATTGGTGGTTTAACGTCCGCCCATCAAATACCGAGCCCCTGCTTCGTCTCAATCTCGAAGCCAAAACAAAAGAAATGATGGAGGAAAAACGAGACGAGCTCCTTACTCTCATTCGAAAATGATCCCTTGTCTGGTCGCTTGACATTTTTTACGAAATAAGCGACTATACAATGTTCTTTTGAAAGGAAAAATCATGGATATGGAGAGCGCTTTTACCGGGACCAGCGCTCTTCTTGAGAAGCTGGAACAACAACATATTATTTTTCCAGCCGAACACTCCCTCCTCAGGAAGTACATTGTTGATGAAGCGACTGATGATGCTTCATGGCCCAAAGAAACGCCCAAGTTCCTCGAAGAGGAAATACAGCATTTCACAAAAAACAAAGGGGTGGCCTACAAGCCAATCGTCATTGACGATCTTCCTCTGTGGATGCAGGAAAATTTTGCCAATTTCCTCATCCTTATCGCGCATCACACGCGAGAACGAAAACGAGTGATGATATTCATCACGTTAAGAATTTACGAGCACTTGTCACCCGTGACAAGTCTCACCAACTAAAAAAGGCGCCTTCCTTCCGATGCGCCTTTTCTTTATTTGAAAAATTTTATTGGAGAGTTGACGTGTTTTTTTTCTCTTGTACCTCCCGACTCATAAGCGCAAGAATTGTTTCCACGAACAACTCTTTACCCCCCGCTATTTCAGACATTTTCTGTATCAACTCCACTCCATATTCTTTCACTTCCTGGTGTGGGTCTCTACCACTTTCAGCAATTTTTTTATCCCATCCTCGCGTAAAATCACTCACCTGATCATCAATAACATTGCTTTTTTCCAAAAGTGTTTTTATCGCCGTAAAAGCGGCTTCTTTTATTTTTTCACGAAATCCCGACTCTCGAGTATAGGAGTAAAGCGAGTTTTCCGAATCGGCAACACGCTCAATAATAGTATCAAGAATTCCCGGCTGTTCCGATGATTCCGATGATTCCGATGATTCCGACAATCCTTCACGAACCATATCATCAAAAACACCCGATGACTTTTCACGAAAAGGAGTCTCTGTTTTTTTTAGTCCTCGTTCGGGAACAAATGCTTCAAACGACATATTCATTTATTACAAAATTACCCCTCCAAATTCATTATAACAAATACCCATGCTTCAAAAAAGTTTTGTCAAGACACCCGTTTATTCCACGACATACGAAGAAGCCAGGTCATCATAAAACATTTCCCCGTCACGCCAGCGCCAACGAGCCCGCAACCAACCAAAAAAGGAATCACCAAAAAATATGGATGAAAAAGCCAAAAAAACAAAAAACCACATAAAATAAGAAATCCGGCGGCAAGCCATGTTTGCCTCAGGAGAGAAATACCACATCTTTTTCCTTCACACGCTCCCCGTTTTTCCTCTTCCCATGCCAAAAGACCCCCGCGAACATTCACGATGTCAGAAAGACCAAGAGAGGCAAGTTTCACACAGGCCTGCATACTGCGGTTGCCGCTTTGACAACAGACATAGACCGTTTTATATTTTTTGAAAACTTCCACATATCGCTCTATTTCATCAAGCGGCGCGTGAGAAACTCCGGCAATATGTTTTTCTTCATATTCGGCTTTCGTCCGCACATCAATCACCACAACATCCTCGTCTTTTTTTGCCAAGATCTCTTGCAGTTCCCGTACTGAAATTTCTCGCATATTTTTTTTGATCAAACAACGAATCCAACTTTTTCTTTTACTATTTTCATTTTCGCCTGCGCCAATACGCGCGCTTTGTCGGCGCCAGCATGGAGAATGGCGAGTGCTTCATCATCGGAAATATTCTTCAATCTTTCTTGAAAAGGCGTGAGAAAATTTACCACTACTTCCGCCAGATCAGCCTTGAAGTCCCCATAACCCTTTCCGGCATATTTCTTTTGGATATTTTCTGCCGATTCTTCCGAAAGGAGCGCGTAGATGTTGATCAAATTTTGAAGCGCCGGCTTTTCATCCGAATAAATGATTTCACTACCGGAATCCGTCACGGCCTTTTTTATCTTCTTTCGCACTGTGTCCGCATCATCGGTAAGCGCGATGAAATTATATTCCGACGCGGCGGATTTGGACATTTTTTTCATCGGATCATCGAGACCCATAATTCTCGCGCCTTCTTTTTGGATAACCGCTTCCGGCACGACCAACGTCTCGCCAAAACGCTCGTTGAAACGTCGCGCGAGCGTCCGCGTAAGTTCTACGTGCTGGAGCTGGTCCTCTCCCACCGGTACCACGGACGTATCGTAGAGCAGTATGTCCGCCGCCATTAGTACGGGATAATCAAAAAGCCCCACGCCGACAGAATTAAAGCTCTCCTTGAAACTCTTAATCAGATCAGATGACAGTTTCAGAGTAGCCTCAGCCGTCATATTTTGTACTTCATCATTTGGAATTCTAGAAACTTCTATTCCTTGTTGAACTTGTATTCTTCTTTGAATATCGTCCAAATCCAACACCACTCCAGCCTTATCTTTAAATTGTGTCATCTTCGTCAAATCTCCATTTCGTGCGATCGTATTCAAAATCCACTGAAACTCACTATGTTCAATGACATGTGACTGAATGAAAAGCGTGGCCTTGGCGGGATCAATACCGGCAGCCAAATACATCTTGGCAATCTCCAATGTTTTTTTTCGCAACGCTTCTGGATCTTGCGAGACCGTAATCGCGTGCAAATCCACCACGCAAAATATCGCGTCGTACTCATCCTGTAATTTTATCCATTGCCTGATAGCGCCCAAATAATTTCCTAAATGCAAATTACCGGAAGGCTGTATACCCGAAAAAAGCCGTTGTCTCATAACACTCGGAAAAAGTTTATATTCCCATTGTACCATATCCCCAAAAGACAAAAAAATGGCGCAACTCAAATAAAGTTGCGCCGATAAGGACGATTCAAAACAGTGATTTTGTATGCGGAAAGATTTCCGCCAGATTTTCTTTGTGAATCACCAGCACGTCATGAGACCGATAGTATTTTTTTCTCGTTATCAGAGGAGAAAATTCCTCCCACTCATTATTCACCGGTCTCAAAAAAACATAACCGAGCTTCTGAGAAATACCAACCACTGGGGTAGAATCCCACGGGGTTTCCCAAGAAGGCGGAAGCAAAAGCCCCGCGACTTCACGTTTCCACAACCGCGCCGCCCATGTCCCGATACTTCCGTTGTCGATCAAAACACTTTTAAAAGAGTTGATCGTCTTTTGAGAAAGTGGCGCGTAGGTTTGTTCACGTTCCCGAAGTAAAATATACTTCTTGGAAAGACTTTCTGCCTCCCCTTTGAGTTTTTCATGATATTCGGGATCAACGCCCAACCGCCACACGTTGTCCGATCCCGGGCGATACCCGAATATCTCCCTCGTGGAAACATCTCCCACATAAGCGGAAATGATTTCCTCCTTTACCACAAGCGCTACCATGGTACCAATACCATGAGATTGTCGCCTGATGTAAGCTTTGGTCCCGTCAAGAGGATCGACGGTAAAATACACCGTGTCGCTTCCCACCGAAACACCATCTTCTTCCCCGACGATTCCCGCGTCCGGCAGACACTCTCGAAGCGATTTGAGATAAACCGCTTGAGCTTCACGATCCGCGTTCGTAAACACGTCGTCCATCGCGCCATCATAACCCATCTTTGCACACACTTGGGGGTTCGCGGCGTGACGACGCGCTACAATTATTGCTCTCTTCACGAGGTCGCGAAGGATTATTCCTATCGCATGACCGTTGATTTTTTTCACTTTTCTCTCCTTGGTTGGTAAAGTACCGGAAAGGTAATCATACCACTTTTCAAAGAAAAAATCAAGCAAGAAAAATGCTTATTTCTCAAACGACAATTGAACAAGCGTATCAAGAAATTGCGGCATCGTCATACCAAAAGCAAGCGCTTCTTTTGGACACAAACTCGCTTCCGTCATACCGGGAGAAGTATTGGTTTCAAGATAAAAAATTTGCCCCGCTTCATCCAAACGAAAATCCGACCGCGACAATCCGTCACATCCAAGAATCCGATGTGCCTCCAAGGCGGCGGATTGTATCTTTTCCAAAAGACCTTGGTCTATCTCGGCCGGGCATATTTCAAGCGTTTCTTGAGAAAGATACTTTTCTTCATAACCAAATATATGCCGTGGCGGCACAATAATTTCTACCGGTGGCAACACCATAATTTTTTCCGCCTGATGATTGCCAAGCACACCACAGGTAAACTCTCTGCCGGCAATATACTTCTGCACCAATACTTCTTTGGTTTCCGCGAAAGATTTCTCAAGCGCCGTGGCAACCTCTCCCTCTTCCCGCACCAAAGAAAGCCCCAGGGTAGAACCAGAACCATTCGGCTTCACGATGACCGGATAACCAAAATATTCGGTGATTTTTTCTTTGACAATGGAAAGTGAATCTTTTTTGGTCACAAGAAAAAAATCTGGCACGACTATGCCATTTTTCCGCACACTCTCCATAGCAAGCGCCTTATCCATAGCGACAAAACTCGCTCGCTCTCCAGAACCGGTATACGGCACACCGAGAGTATCAAGAAATCCCTGCAATCTTCCGTCCTCACCGAAAGCACCGTGCAAAGCATTGAAAAGAATGTCAAAGCCGCGCAAAAACTCCTTTGCCTCCTCAGTTGTCGTATCAAGGATGCGCGTCTCGCCATCGAAGCCTTCAGCGCGCCAAAGGGTTTCTTTTTCAATAAAAAGTCCGGAGACATCATATTTCTCGGAAGAAAGATTTTTCATCACATTTTTTCCGGAACGCAGAGAAACCTCTTTCTCATTGGAAATCCCCCCATACAAAACTCCGATACGTATTTTTCCTGATGTATTCTTTTCCATAGAGACATTGTACCTTGATACAAGACAAAAAGAAAACGCCCCGCGAGATTTTCACCTCACGGGACAGAGACGCCGTCTTGATTCGGGCTACAAAATATTCTTGAGCCCGAGATCTTTTACTTCTTTTTTGGTGACGGCGTACACCTGAATCTTCCCGCCTTCTTCCTTCCCGACACCAACGAGCGTGCCGGAATTTAGCCCGACCGCTCGAAGTTGATTTACTTCTTCAAAGGAAGAAAAAACGGACTATACGTCCGTTTTTGCTTGATTCTTTTTTACACTTCGATTACCACCGGAAGAATCATCGGTCGGCGTTCAGTCTTCTGAAAGAGAAATTGTCCGACGACTTCACGAATCTGATTACGCACCAAATCCCAATCAAGCGACGTCCCTTTAGCAGTATTGTCTTTGACGACTTTTTGTACTTTTCGCTTGGCTTCATTCACCAAATCAAAATTTTCTTTTACATGAATAAATCCGCGCGATGTTATTTGGATGTTGCCAATGATATTTTTTGACTTGGAATCGATAATGACCGTAATGACCACCATACCATCTTGCGCGAGCACCTGTCGATCACGAAGAACAACATGACCGATATCACCAACTCCTAGTCCATCAATAAAGACGTAACTTGTGTCGGCTTTTTCTTTGAGCATCTTTCCCATTCCATGTTCGTCCGTTTCAAAGACGCCACCATTATCAAGCACGAAAACGTTCTGCTCCGGAAATCCGATACGATACGCAATCTTTGCCGCCTCTTTCAAAAAGTAATGGTTGGCATAGACCGGCAAAAAATATGTCGGCTTGACCTGTCGGATCATTTCTTCCATACCCTGCGCCGTCGAGTGTCCACCGATGTGAATCTCCATAATATCACTGTGGATGATATTGTCACACTTGCGGTACAAGTTGTCTTTCAATCGCTGAATAGTACGCTCATTGCCGGGAATAACCGATGACGAGAAAACAATCGTATCGCTTTTCTGCAATTTAATGAAACGATGATTGTCGGTGACGATACGCGAGAGCGCGGCGTTGAGTTCGCCTTGAGCACCCGTACAAATGACAACCACTTTATTATCCGGATATTTATGAATATCATTAACAGTAATAAGAGTATCCTGTTTTACCTTGATATACCCGAGCTCTTTGGCAACTTCGATATTCATCTTCATACTGTAACCTTCAAGCGCTACCTTTTTTCCTTGAGCTTCAGCGTATTCAATAAGATAACTGATCCGACGAATCTGTGAAGCAAACGTTCCAATAATCAAACGTCCCGGAACGCTCCTGATAAGATTCTGGAGATTACTGTGCACTTCCTGTTCGGATGGCGGCACGCCTTTTTTGAGCGCGCCCAAAGATTCAAGCATGAGAATCGTCGGCCGCGGCAAGTCAGCGAGGTGTTTATACGAAATTTCTTTTTCCTCAATCGGTTCATTGGAAATCGTCCAATCACCCATATGGATAATCGAACCGGAAGGCGAGAGAAGTACGATACCGATGGCGTCCATAATGGAATGCTCCACCTCAAAAAAACGCGCCTCGAATGCCCCAAGACGAATCCGATCGTCAAGTGTCTTCACTCGCACCAGCTTGAGACGACTGGCGGCGCCTTTTTCCTGATCGTCCACTTTGTGTTTGATAAGCGCCAATGTGAGATCGCGCGCAATAACCGGCGGATAACCAAGTTGCTTGAGAAGAATCGGCGCGGCCCCAATATGATCAAGATGACCGTGGGTAAAAATAACTCCACGAATATTTTTTTCTTTCCCCTTGAGATAATTCACGTTCGGCACGATATAGTCGATGCCCGGCATATCTTCCTCGGGAAACTGCAATCCCATATCAACAATGACAATATCGTTGCCATATTCAAAAACAGTCATATTGCGACCGACCTCCTCTTGTCCACCAAGAGGAACGATGCGTAAACGTTTTTCCGCAAGTGGCGGAACACTTACACCATTATGCTTGGATTCAAGACGATTGGTGTTGGGCATCGAAAAGCGACGACCATCACGACGACCACCCTTTTTACCGGTCGTCTTTTTAACAGGTTTTCCGGAAACAAGAGATTCACTGGCGACATCACCCTCCGGCCTCATTTTTACTCTCTGTCCATGATACTGCGCTCCGGACGGTCGCGCTACCTTGTGAGACATGCGCGGTGCCTGAGCATGAGCGACAATACCCTCAAACGCGCCAAAAGGTTTCGCGGATGATACGGTACGTCGCCCGGAAAGATTCTTTCCTAAATGACCTTCTTTTTTCTGTTCATCGGTTTTCCCAAAAACATTTTTGGTACGGCCGTGAGCGTGATACACACGCGCGCCCAGAACGGGGCGGGAATTTTTTGAAAACGAATTGCTCGTTTGCATACAATTTTTTCTTTTCAAATTCTTTTGGAATAACCAAAAACAATTCTCAAGACACTTAAAATAATTACTACGAAAGATGTGCTTCGCGAAGAAGCTCTTTTACGTTGTGCCGACGGAGAGATTTGAACTCTCATGAGCTTGCGCTCGCAGCGCTCTGAACGCTGTGTGTCTACCAATTCCACCACATCGGCCGCTTCATCTGAATCTGTGCGTCACAAAAAATATTTTTGAAACGCTCCCCAGACAACATACCCTCTTTTTTTCTCTTCTGAAAAAATCCACCCTCCGTACACCGAACAGGAAAAAGAGAATAAAGAAAAAAAACAGTCTGATAAAACGAGACTTTCATCTCAGAAGAATACTACATCCTGCCTATGATAGCATACTTTCATTATTTTTTCAAGGGCCTCCATCAAAAATAGCTTATTTACGCCTATTTTTGATCATTTTCATCAAAATCATACTCCAATTCTTTGGCCTTGCTTTCTTTCAGTTTTTCCACGATTTTTTTCACGTCTTCCGCACGCCCCCGACGATATACCAAGATACTGTCTTTCGTTTCAATAATCGCCATATCCTCAACGCCGATAGTGGCCACCAGGCGGTCATTTTCGCTATGCACCAAAACATTCTTGGAATCAATCCCTATGTGACGAGCGGAAGAAACACCATTTTTAATATCAGCCAAACTGTCAAACGAACCGATATCGCTCCAACCAAAATCACCCTCAAAGACCACTACGTTTTTTGATTTTTCAGAAACGGCATAATCAAAGGAAATAGATGACAACGAATGAAAATCCTCCACAAATGTTTTCCAATCTTTTTTCAAAAAGGGCACTATATCGGGAGCATGCGTCGTTATTTCACGAAGCAATGTCTTGGCACTCATAATATACATCCCCGAATTCCAAACGTATTCCCCGGACGAAAGATACGCTTTCGCTGTTTCTCGATCCGGTTTCTCGCAAAATTCCCGCACGGCAAAAGATCCTCCCTGACGCTCCCCTTTACGAATATACCCGTATCCTGTCTCTGGCGATACCGCGCGAATACCAATAGTGCCGATAGCATCACCGACGCTTTCCATAGCCTCCTTCAAAACGGCACTGTATCCCTCGACATTGCCGATATAGTGATCAGCCGGCAAAAAAGCTATTACTTCTTCGGGCGCTATCTTCATTTCCAACAAAAGATACTGCGTAGCACACACCATGGCAGGCGCTGTGTTCAAACTCTTCGGTTCAATGATGATTCTCTTTGCCTGAAATGTCCCATCAATTTCCTGTATCTGCGAAAGAACGTTGGCATACCCTTCTTCATTGGTGATGAAAAAAATTTCCTCGCTCGATAATAATTTACGCATCCGCAAAAACGTCTCTTGCAAAAGAGAATGTTCGCTATAAAGTTTGAGAAATTGTTTGGGATAATTTTTTCTCGAGAGCGGCCACAGGCGTGTCCCGGATCCACCACACAATATCACTGCCCGCATATCATTATCTTAACAAGTCAATAATTTTTTCAATTCTTCCACCATCTCAACCGGCGTCGGATCGATACCATACTCAAGTGCGAGATAATACGACGTGAAATCACCCAAAAGGATGGTCGTAAATATCTTTTCAAAAACACTCTCTCCCTCCATATCGATAATTTTTACATCCACTCCCGTTTTTCGCAAGAGCGTGGCAGTCACCTCAAAACGCTTAAAGATATTGGGGTGTGTTTTGGGATCACGCAGCATCAAAATGAAAAATTTTCCTTGAGGCAAAGTAAATCCTACCATCTCGTTGTGATTGAGTTCGGGGAAAAAATTCCAAAAAGCCGGCGTCTTGGCATTTTCGTTCAATTTTATTTTCCAAACCATCGCCACCGATTTATACTTGGTCGTCGCATATACCACTGGTGTTTTGCCCACCAACTCTTGAGCAAGTTTTTTTCCCTCTGCCTCTATTTTCGGTAACAAGCGTTCTATATTCTCCATTTGCGTCACAATCTCTCCCGTCATATCCGGAACCAATCCCTGATTCACCAACACCTGAAACATAGCTCCAAAGAAATACCCCGTACCAATACGTGGTTGAAAGTTGGGGAAAGGTACCGGCAGTTTTATATGAGGCACGTTGTTTTGTTTGCACAGTTCTTCTATTTTTCCACCACTGGAAAAACCGATACAGGGCAAATTATATTTCAGCGCTTCCTCAAAAGAACTGACGGTTTCTTCGGTGTTGCCGGAATAGGAACAAATCAAATTGAGACATTTGCGAAATGATTCGGGCGGCAAATTGTAAGAGCGATTTTGATAAATAGCAAGTGGCTGGTGCTCGGGATCTTGTTTACGAAACAGATCATTGAGATATATACGAAACAAATTTCCGGGTAACGCCGACCCTCCCATACCGGAAATCATAATCGCCTCAAATTCACCGGGGACACGAATATCTTGAGCGAGAGCAAAACCTTCTTTGAATTGCTTGGGACTATCGAGAAGCATCTGTCGAAAATCAGAAACGTCCAAATCACTCTTCATATATTTCTTGTTATATTTTATTTGATATGAAAAAATTTAAAATACTTTTTCTGACAAAATTATTTACGCACTCGTTTTGTTTTTATATACCAATTTTTAGCATTACTCAAACGATATTGTGTGGCATCAAGAGTGCGCGTATTCATATTGTGAAGAGTATTATTCGCCACATACAAATGTGTCGGAGCGTACAAAAACACTGCCGGATGTTCACGAACCAAAATCTCCTGAAAAGTTTTATATTTTTCGCGACGCTTTTCCAAATCAAGCTCTTCACGCAAAGCAGTCAAAACATCATCAGCTTCTTTGTCATCGAATAAGGCAAGGTTGAGTCCGGGATCTTGTTTTTGGCTGGAATGCCAAAAAGAAAATGGGTCGGCATGCATAATCGCTTCGCCAAACAAAAGCGCTTCATACTCCCTCGGACGAATAGCATTTTGTTGCAAATCAGCTGCCCCCAAAACAACCACTTCTATACGCGCACCCACCGCCTCCCACTGCTGTTTCAAGAGCTCTGCCGTCGCTACCAGTTGCGGCCAATCAGGAACCAAAAGTTTTATCTGTAGCACCGTGCCATTTTTAGCTCGAACTCCATCTTCTCCGCGCTTCCATTCTTTTTCCTCAAGCAACGCATTCGCTTTTTCCTTATCAAAACGAGGAAAAGAAACCTCTTCATTATACCCACGCATAAAAGGAAGAATAGTAGAAAAGGCCGGCTGACCTTTACCAGAAAGCACCTCTCGAATAAGAGCCTCTCTCTCGGTAGCCAAAGAAAGCGCTTCTCGCACTTCATCATACGCCAAAGGAACGCTCTTACTGATATTAAAAAATACCGCAAAAACACGCGGGATATTTAATTCATAGATACGAGTACTTTTGCGCTCCTCAAGACGAACGAGATTTTCCGGGGTCACGGAATACATACCAGAAACTTCTTTTCTATTGTAGGCGTCAATAAGGGTATCTTCATCCGGATAAAAATGGAATATTATTTTCGCGATATACGGCATCCCTTCAAAGTATTCTGAAAATGCCCGAAGCTCATAAGAGAGCATATTGCCATTCGAATCTCTTTCGGAATCATAAAAAACATACGGGCCAGAACCGATCGGTGAAAGATTATAATCGGCAAGTAAAAAATTTTCCGGCGCGATATTTTCCCAAATATGCTTCGGCAAAATACCAAGCGTCAGATTTTCCAGAAAACCAAAATATGATTTTTTCAAAGTAAATGTCACCGTATAGCGATCGACAGCCGCAACATCCACGGAAAGCCAATTGGCACGTAACGGGCTTTTAAAGGCAGGGTCTTGAATAGCGCGTATCGTAAACAAAACATCATCAGCAGAAAGTTCCTCGCCATCATGCCACCTTACCCCCTGTCGCAAGGTCACTGTATACAATTTTCCTTCATCGGCAATACTATACTCCGCCGCCAAACGCTTCACCAATTCTCCTTGTTCGTCATACCCAAAGAGCCCGCTATAAACCAACTCCGAAAGAGCAGCATCGGCCTCGCTCGTTTGAGATAAGATGGGATTGATATAACGAGGCTGACCGGCGATACCTTCAGCATATTCACCGCCGTATTCAGCCACCTCTTTTGTGGAAGTGAAATAGAGCGCTCCCAACCAAAAAGAAAGCGCCAAAAAAGCAACCACCACAAAAAAACCCACTAAAAACTTATCTCTCGTTCTCAGTGCTTGAAACAAATGAAACCAGTTTAACCTTTTCAAAACAGAGACAGATTCTAAAATACGAATACTCGTGATATAAAAAATTATATCCCTCCTTCCCTTCCTTGAAAAATCGTCATGCGTTTAATGACAATTTGACATTCATTATGGAAAGTATCAAAAAAACAATAACCAAGGTAACGGTCGCGTATAAAAGGAATTTTTCCATTCCGCGCTTCGTATAGTATCCACCAAAATCACCACCAAATACCCCACCCAAACCCGACCCACGATTTTGCAAAAGAATCGTCACGGTAAGTAATATACCGGTTATTGCCTGAAGAATGAAAAGAATCCTCATAATCTCTCTTTAGAAATATTTCTCAAATAAGCCAAAAAATCTAAGATGAAACCGTTTCAAAAATACAAAAATGGCTTTTTTAAGCCCTTTCATTGTAGCAAAAAAGGAGTCGGTCGTCAATCATACCTTTATCAATCAAAAAACTTTCTCTTGTGCCAACAAAAAACGTTTCTTACTCAATAATTGTTTTTTCTAGAGAAATCCGGAAATCTTCTGCTCCCCTTTTTCGTTGATACACACTCAAAAGAAGTCCCAAAGAAAAAAGAACTGAAAGAAGTGAGCTTCCACCATAGGAAAGAAGGGGTGCCGGTAAACCGGTCACCGGCAAAACACCAATATTCATACCAATATTAATAATAATTTGCGTAAGAAACATTACCAGCACGCCAACGGCAAATAAATAACCAAAATTATCGCTTGCCATAAGGCCGATACTACGAATACGATACAGCAAAACAGCATAAACACAGAGAACAAAAGCGCTTCCCACAAAACCGAGTTCTTCGGCAATAACAGCAAAAATAAAATCAGTATGCTTTTCCGGCAAAAAATTAAGCTGTGATTGCGATCCGTGCCCAATTCCCTTTCCTGTCAATCCGCCCGACCCCACAGCAACAATCGCCTGCAAAACATTGTACCCACTTCCCTGAGGATCAAGCTCCGGATGAATAAACGTATTGATCCGATCCCTCTGATAATCCTCAAGCACAAACCATGCCGAAACCGTTAAAAAGGTTGCTAGAAAAAAAAGCACTATAAGATGTTTCGCTCGTAGACCGGAAGCCAGTATCATGCCTCCCCAGATCGCCGCGAGCACCATACTCGACCCAAGATCCGGCTGCCTCAAAACCAAAAAAATCATCGCCGCCGACAAAACAAGAGAGGCAATCACGCGTGTCCATTCGCCTAGCTCTGATTTTTTTTTGGAAATAAAACTCGCCAAAAAAATAATAAGTGTCACCTTGGCGATTTCCACCGGTTGCACCTGAAACACGCCAAAAGAAATCCATCCCGCGGTACCGCGAACCGTTGTTCCAAACAACAAAACGAAACCAAGAAAAAACAGGGTGATAAAGTAAAGTGTCGTACTGTATTTTTCTATATGCCGATAATCAAGCGTGGCCCCAAACACCATCGCTATTATCCCCAATAAAACGAAAATAGACTGTTTGAAAAAATAATCGGCACCATTCGTGGACAAACTGTATAACGCAAGCAAGCTCATCCCCAAAAGAAGAAGTGTCGTTATAAAAAGTAGCCAGTCAAATCTTAAAAATACGCGCCACACAAGAAAAACTCTTAATACGTTTTTGATGGAGCAAGCTCCTGAAATCTCCCTCCGGGAAGATACTGTTCCGTAAAGTTGTCAGAATGATAGACATCGGCATCAACTTCCATCTCTACGTTGGCAACATCACCGGGAAATGCCGTCGGCCATACGAGACGAAAATCACGCTCTTCACGCGAAGTAACCGTTCGCATTTCCGTCGTATTGAACGCTAAAGGTTTACCAAAAGCATCACGTAAAATAACTTTCACGATAATAGCGCGAAAATCATATGGGCTTTCATTTGCCAAAAGGCCATACGCTTCGCCAAAACCAACTCCTGAAGAAATTTGACTGTAACGTTTTTGATAAATATTGATACGCGGTTTTTCTTGATAACCGGAAAAATGAGCCCACTCGATGTTTTCAATTCGTACGACAGCGGAAACAGGCACCTGTCCGGTTTCAATGTTCAAAGCAACAAGATATTTTGTTTCTTGTGGCAAAATAAAACTTTGCCCTTTATAAGTACCAAGTACCACTCCGTCATTTCCCCGTAGCTCGGCAACGTAAGTAAAAAACGCAGCGCCTATTTCATCATTCGGATTGTATATTTTTGCCAAAACATCAAACCGATCCACACCACCAACCACAAAAGCGGTTTCTCGAATCTCTATATCCTCACCGATAATAACCTTCTGACAAGCAAGAGTACACACGCCGCCACAATCCGTCTCTTCTTCATTTTGATTTTTTTTACCATCAAAACAAGTTTCCGGCGCCTTAATAAAAAGATAATACACTGCCACGCTCAAAGCGCTAAAAAGCGTGATATAAACTATAGCGATAACACATTGTTTGATGCGTCTGGAAAAGGTGGTCATAAAGGGATTTATCCGAATTTTCTCCATTATACCACGCCTCCCATAAAGAAAAAACTGTATGAAGAATAAGTTTTTATTATTTTTTTTTGTATTTTTGAAAAAATAATAAAAATATCTCAAAGAAACTTTCCCTGAACCCTAAACAAGTCAATATCAACGAAAAACAGTCACCAAACACGCTGTTGACGCTATATTTTCAACTTCTTCGCCTTCTTGGCTGCCGCATTTAGCTTGTTACAATTTTTTGCATTGTAGTTTTGTGACGAAACAACACAATATTTCGCAATCTTTTTTGCAAATTGATTTTTTGTTAAGCACCGTCTGTTTGAATAATTTACTTGACCGCCTGTCGTCGGGGCATAGCTTCTTTGAGCTTCAAAAAAAGGATTGCTTCCTTTGGATACACAAACGGTCCCACTTTTATATTTGATGTATTTTGCACCGCCCTTCTTCGACTTTGCCAAAGCATCAGCTGGGAAGAAAGAAAAGGCTCCCATCACAGAAAGAATAATTACTCCGACCAGCACGCCTTTTATTGATTGCATACTGCTTCATTATTAATGATAAATTACTTAACCGCTTTTTGAAACATTGTTTCAATCTCTTTTTCATAACCTCTCTTTTTGAGGATATTCCCAAAACCAATCTATACGTCTGGGTTTTCCGGATTCAGCAATTATGCCTGGTTGTATCTTCTCATTGCCATATCCAAATCTCCTTGTTGAAAAAATTCGTTTCCGCGCCTCACCATTTGATGTTTTACTTATATATTCTACCCCCCCCAGTAATAAGTCAATACCAACGAAAAACAACCCTGTGCGGGCTGCGTTTGTAATTCTCTATATTTGAAGAAGAATGTTCCCGGCACCGACTTACTCTTGCCACTGAAGGCTACCATCAGCGCTGATAGGCTTAACTGCTGAGTTCGGTATGGGATCAGGTGTTTCCCTATCGCCAGAGGCACCGGAAACATTCCTCTCCAAATTATTTGTCTGTCTCGTATTGTATTGTCTTTTACAAACACTCTTCGCTGCTAACCATGCAGAAAAAAAGAAAGTTATACAGATATATTAGTACTACTTGGCTTAACCCCTCTCAGGGCTTCCACCTATAGCCTATCAACCTAGTCATCTTCTAGGAAATCCTTCACGGACAAGTCCGTGACGTTGCCTTATCTTGAGCTCGGCTTCCCGCTTAGATGCTTTCAGCGGTTATCCTGCCCGAACATAGCTACTCTGCGGTGCTCCTGGCGGAACAGCAGATACACCAGAGGTTCGTTCCTTCCGGTCCTCTCGTACTAAGAAGGAGTTCTCTCAAGCAACACACGCCTACAGCAGATAGGAAACCAACCTGTCTCACGACGGTTTGAACCCAGCTCACGTACCGCTTTAATTGGCGAACAGCCAAACCCTTGGGACCTTCTCCAGCCCCAGGATGCGATGAGCCGACATCGAGGTGCCAAACCTTGCCGTCGATATGGACTCTTGGGCAAGATCAGCCTGTTATCCCCAGGGTAACTTTTATCTGATGATCTTCCACACTCCTACGAGTGATGGTCGGTTCACTAAATTCTACTTTCGTAACTGATCGACTGATCGGTCTTTCAGTAAAGCTCTCTTGTGCTTTTGCGCTATCGGCCCGATTTCCATCCGGACCTAGAGAACCTTAGTAAACGCCTCCGTTGCTCTTTAGGAGGCGACCGCCCCAGTCAAACTACCCACCAGGCACTGTTCCCCCGCCGGATTACGGCGGCAGGTTAGAATCTACATTTTTACAGGGTGGTATTCCAGTGATGACTCCGCACCCCCCTGAAGAGGTGTTTCGTAGTCTCCCACCTATGCTCGGCAGCAAAAACGTAGAGTCAATACCAAGTTGTAGTAAAGCTCCATGGGGTCTTTTCGTCTTGCTGTAGGTTGACGGCATCTTTACCGTCATTGCAATTTCACCGGGATGTTCGTTGAGACAGTTTTCAAGTCGTTACACCTTTCATGCGGGACAGAACTTCATTGTATATCTCACGCTTTCGCGCTTCATTAGACTATATCTTCATCTTATCCAGAACACGTAGGAGTTCTGCTTTCTTATATTTCCTTTTCCCCGAACCATTCATTTGATATGCCTGTTGAATAATTTGGCATAGAGAATCTGAGTTCAAGTGTTTTGCAACGTAAATATCCTTACAAATGTGATGAAAGATTTTGAAATCTCTCATTTTATCTGACTACAAAACCGGAAATGTAAGAAGCAAAATCCATATGTTTCTCTTTGGATGATAAGAGCCGGCGTGTTGCCCATATTCTATGAGCCTCTGCTTTCGCATCAGTCGTTACGGGGTTATTCTGATTTCATTCAGAAAACTTCCCACGGTATTACCATAACTTATTATGCTGTAATTTTAGCACAATAGGTCTTAGGCTTCACCGTTATAAGCCGGATTACTAATGCCATGTCACCACGGCATGCAGGCAATTCTGTCGGTTTACCTGCCAAGGAATTTCGCTACCTTAGGACGATTCGTGCCCTATGTTTAGCAAGAATATTCTTGCTTTTTTTGATCTCTATTAGTAGCAGAAGATCAAACTCATAGTTACCTATGAGATCGGACTATATCATCCGCGTTACGCTCCTTTCGGAATACTCGCGGTTTGGCGTATAGTCTCTGAGGATTCTCTTTTTGAGTTTTTTCATAATCGGAGAGGCTGAACTTTCGTGTTCTTCCCCTACCAAAATTGAGCTCTTCTCGAAGTTGAATAATTTCATTTAATCCAACTTGCGTAAGATGCTCTTTACGAAAAACTTTTTCTACAATTTGACAGAAGATTGAGAAATTTTTCTTTTTTCTTTGCGATCGAAACACGAAACGCTTAAAAAAAGGAATTACTCTCTCTTGAATTGCCAGTGGATTCGCACACACATAATAACAAACCCCGTCTTTTCTTTCCTGTACTCTTCCACAACCAAGATACCGCTTGAATTGTGCCAAAATATAGCTCTCTTTCTGAGCAACATTGAAAGTTAAGACGACTTGCCATCCAAGTGTATGATCCATGCGCTGTCGTAAACTTACTATGAAACTTCCTTCTCCATCAGCAAAACCAGCTAAATAGTGGCCTACCTCAGGCGGAATTCGTTTCAACCATGCATCGTTTTTCTGTTGCATAAAATATAAGTTTATAGGAGTCTTTCCTGCTGATTGTCCGACTCGCATCTTGTAATGCTCTCATCAATATGATTTTCACTGCCTCTTTTGAGACGAGTACATACTGATACCTTCGGGGTTTCCAGCAAATAGCCAAATTTTACAACTACAATCGTTCTATAGTTATCGCCGACGTTCACCGGCGCTTCGGGGATTGGCTTGCACCGCTCCCGTTAACGTTCCGGCACTGGTCAGGTGTCACCCCCTATACTTCCCCTTACGGGTTTGCAGAGAGTTGTGTTTTTGGTAAACAGTCGCTTGAAAAACTTTCGCTGCGGCCGACCTTGCGGTCGGCAAGGCATATTGCAAACGTACGCCTAGCTTTTTTGCCGAGTTCCTTAACGAATGCTCTCCCGTTCATCTTAGGCTACTCGCCCAGTCCACCTGTGTCGGTTTGCGGTACGGTTGCTTGCATACATAACTTAGAAGATTTTCCTGGCACCCCGCTCCCTCTTCTTAACCCGTATTGCTACGAGCGTCGTCAATTTTCATTGGAATAATGTCATACGGATTTGCCTGTATGACTTCCTCGAAAACCAAACCCCAATCCATTAAGGGGCAAAAGGTACAGAGATGCGTCTCTCCTTCGAATATGCAAGCAGTACAGGAATATTAACCTGTTGTCCATCGACTACGCCTTTCAGCCTCGCCTTAGGACCGACTAACCCTGGGATGATCATCATGGCCCAGGAAACCTTAGACTTTCGATGTGAGGGGCTCTCACCCTCATTGCGGTTACTCATTCCAACATTCTCACTTCCGTACGCTCCACAGTCGGTCACCCTTCTGCTTCGGCGCCTACGGAACGCTCTCTTACCACTGTATCTTGCGATACAATCCGCAGCTTCGGTACTGTATTTAGCCCCGTTACATTGTCGGCGCGAAAACTCTAGATTAGTGAGCTGTTACGCACTCTTTAAAGGATGGCTGCTTCTAAGCCAACCTCCTAAGTGTCTGAGAGTTTTCACTTCCTTTCCCACTTAATACAGATTTAGGGACCTTAGCTTGCGATCTGGGCTGTTTCCCTTTTGTGCTCCGAGCTTAGCCCCGGAGTACTGACTGCCTTGGTAGATACCGCGAGTATTCGGAGTTTGGTTGAAAATCCTACCTTACGGCGAATTCTCATCCAGTAGCTCTACCCCTCGGGTATAATTTACAAGACGCTAGCCCTCAAGCTATTTCAGAGAGAACCAGCTATTGCCAAACTCGATTGGAATTTCTCCCCTACACACAAATCATCCCCTAGAATTGCACAGCTAGTGGGTGCGGGCCTCCACGCGGTTTTACCCGCGCTTCACCCTGTTCATATGTAGCTCGTCTGGCTTCGGGTCTAGTCCACGCGACGTATTCGCCCTATTCAGGCTCGCTTTCACTGTGTCTCCGGAACTCATCATCCCTTAGACATGCCGCGTAGAACTAACTCGTTGGATCGTGCTGCAAAAAGCACGCGGTCACCATAATAAATTACGGCTCCCACTCTTCGTTAGCATGGAGTTTCAGTTCTATTTCACCTCCCTTATCGGGATGCTTTTCACCTTTCCCTCACGGTACTAGTTCACTATCGATCTCACGCAATATTTAGCCTTGGAAGTTAGTGCTCCCGGATTCAAACGGGGTTTCTCCGGCCCCGTCCTACTTAGGAACTTGTGCATCCTATACTTTCTTCTTTCAGATACGAGACTATTACTCCCTATGGTTAGTCTTTCCAGACTATTCTCCTAGAAAAAAGCATTGGACCCCGATCAATCGAGTCCACAAGCCCTGCAACCCCACTCGAGCAAGCTCGGTGGTTTAGGCTATTCCGATTTCGCTCGCCACTACTTTCGGAATCTTTATTAATTTCTTTTCCTCCTGGTACTAAGATGTTTCAGTTCCCAGGGTGCGCTACGGCATCCTATGAATTCAGATGCGGTTCATCCGTAAAAACGGATGGGGTTGCCCCATTCGGAAATCCCCGGATCACAGCTTGGTTGACAGCTCCCCGAGGCTTATCGCAGCCTCCTACGTCCTTCATCGCTTGCGTGAGTCAAGGCATCCACACCATGCGTTAAGTAACCTTCTTTTTTTCTCCCGTCACGTCGTCATAAGACGACGGACTTCGTCCGCAAACGCTCTGCAAAACAAAGCGCTCACGGACGATCGGTTAACAGCGAAGAATGTTCGTGTACATTTCCTCTACGGAAACATCCATTTTCTCCTCGCTGTTTTAGAATTGCTTGTTACATCGCTTTCCCAAATATTTATGATAAAAAATCAAAACTTTGGGTAACGATGACTTGACCTTACATTTATTAGACTATCTCGAAACAATGTCACCGTTTTCCGCTGACATACGATGGGTCACCGTCTCGAAAAAGACAATTGAATTGTTAAGGCGCTTCTGCGGAAATAAAAACCTCTCCCTGCGGAGAGACTTATATCTCTTCACAATGCACGTACATCTATGTTGTTTGGTGATCGTTCATTAAACGTCGATTTTGGCTAAGAAATCAATACAACTGACTTTTAACTCGTACTCCTCATCTTACGCAATCGAAAGAAAGCTGTCAAGTGTTCATCGCGAGGATTTCTTCCATAAAAAAGAGCGGGCATTCGCGCCCACTCTTTTTACCGATATAAAGCCATTTTTATTGCTGAGGAGCATTAAATGGCGATTCATTAGGAGTGCTCGGAACCTGTGGCAAAGGAGCTGCTGATTCTTCTGTTGGTGGTGTGATGTTCGTGGAAGCATTCTTTTTGTTAAGGTTTCCGGAACCGTTTCTTACGTTAGTGATAAATTTCTCCACTTGTTCCCGTGTTTCTTTGACATTATCACCGCCATCTTTCGGCAAGAGATCAAGAATTTTTTGATACTGCTCAATAGCAAGATCACGTTTATTTTCTCCTTCATAGAGAAGACCGAGTGAAAGATGCACATCGATCAAATTACTATTGACCGAAAGAATATCCTTAAACAAGTCCTCTGCTATTTTTTTATCTTCACCATCACCGCGCACCTGATGCAAAACGGCGAGATTATACTTGTAATTAAGATTATCACGATCAAAAGAAAGCGCCTCACGTGCCCGCTCTATCGCTCCATCGGTATCCTTGAGACGGGAAAGAACAACAGCGAGATTATAATGAGCCGGAGCAAGATTTTCTTTCTCCTCAATAGCCTTTTCAAAGAAAGCCTTGGCTTCATTATAAAGACCGTCTCGTTCGGTTCCTTCGCCTTTTTGATCACCGTTTAATTTCTTAATCTGTCCAAGCTTCACAAAGTACAAAGGATTGCGTGGCTCAAGTTCCAATGCTCGCCTGTACATTTCCTCAGCCTTCACAAGGGCGTCAGAAGCATACAAACCGGCATTCTCATAAATAAGTCCCAAAGACTCTGTGGCCATCACATCGTTTGGCATAAGCATTTTGCCTCGCTCTCCAGTGCTCACCGCGCTTCGCACATAAGAAGCAACTTTGTCGGTATCGCGATCTTTTTCGCCCTTCGCTGCCTCAATATTGGCAAGCGCCATATATTCCTGAGCCAAACGAGTATAATAGCGTCCTTCCTGAGGATACGTTTCCGTCGCGTGCGAAAGAGACCGAACAGAATCAACGCTCGGTCCAACCAAAGATGAAAGTCCGACCGCTTTACCGGCATACACATCGGCAAAGAAAACTTTCCCCATAAAGACGAAAAGAAATGCTACACCAGCAGAAATCACCATGAAAATAAACGCGAGGGCCAAGGCGAATTTCGGCGCCGCCTTGAGAGAAAGGTGGAGATACTGCTCTTCAGAATTACTTTCGGAAAACAAAATAGCGAGCGCAAGAGCCGCAAGCAATACTCCTATGAGAATGAGTGTTCCATTGATAGCAGAAACAAACATTGCCAAAAATAACATAACCACCACCGTCCAAAATCCGAGAGAATAGAGTTTATTGCGCTGTTTGTCATGACTCAAGAGATACAAACCGACAGAAACAAACGTCAACCAAAGACCAACAAAAAGTAATGTTCCGATGATGCCAATAGTTGGCAAAGCCTCGAAGAAAAGACCTGTTCCTTGATAAAAACGCAGAGTATACAAGGCATTCAGATTGTACTCATGAGGCCGAAACATCGAAAAGGCATATCCGTAGTTGGCGGAACCAACACCGGCAAAAAAATCTTCTTTGAGACTTTCTTTGGCAATCTGCCAAGAAAGCGTTGAATTGGGAGCTACTTCTATAGGGAGATTCGCTCTTGGGATGGTATTGGTACCAATCATGAGGAAGATAAGCGCGGCAACAAACACCACCATTGGAACCCACGTCCACTGTTCGGATGGCCGAACAATACGCGCAAGCACATATACGACAAAAAAACTTAAACCACCAAGAAGAACAATGTAGGAAACAAAAGAATAGAGCGCGAGCAATAAAAAGAGTGCGAGGAGTAAACCGAAAAAAATCACCCCCGTCAGCACCATGCGACGCACTTTCTTTTCCGTATCATTATTCCACAATACAAAAAGAGCAGTAATAGCAAGCGGGATAAGCAAAGAAAGGAATATTCCTAATGTAGAAATAGTTCCAATAAGACTCATGGGAGCAAACTTGGCCCACGCATCAGGCAAAAAAGAAATCTTCATCACCACAAGAAAACTCCACAGGGTCACAATAAATCCCGAAAGTAAAAATGACCAAAACATCCATTGAAAACGCTTGATCGTAAAATGACTCATGACGAGATAGTACACAAGCACCAGAGCGGTTACAGAAATGATACCTCGTGACGGATCGCCAAAAAACCCCCAGAAGCTATGCCAACGATCAACGGAAAAAATCGACACCACAACATAAAACAACCAAAACAAAGCGATGGGAATATCAATCGGAGTGCGACGAATACGCATCTCTCCCGTGATAACACCTTTGGATGCCCAGGCGACAACGCCGATGAGTAACCAAAAATAAAAATACATCTGCTTTTCAAAGGCGATGCCCTGAAATGTCACTCCCGTAAAAAAAAGTGGCAGCCCAAAAAATAACGCTACGAGACTAACAGAAATAACCATATCAAAAATAGTCGCCGTTCTCGAACCTCTTTCATCTGAAAGATTCTCCTGAGACGACACTGTCTGAGACACATCTTGATTGCCGGAACCGGCAAAATTCATTTTCCCTCCAAAACGCGCGAATGACGGTTTTTCAGATTGCATATTTTCTGAAAGATAATTAATGATAACACCAAAAACCTTTCCTCAAGGTTGATACGTTTATTATACGACGGAGTTTTATTCCAAGCAACTCCCCCTCACTCCTTCAAAAAGTATCCTTTTGTGGTATAATTTTAACAGGTGAAATTAAAGGATATACAAAATAAACATCGTTCTTTCTACACACCTTGTTTTCAAAAAAAAGAAACTGTCGTATACTGGAGATACTTTTTTCATCGTTAATAAATAAACAAAAATATGCCCAAGGAAACCATAAAAAAAATACTCATCGTGACCTTTATCGCCGGCATCATAACACTCGTCCTTATTGTAGCGCTCGGCAATAAAACAGGGACCGATCCAGTCGATACCACTACCACCAAAAAAGAGAAGACCGACGCCGATAGAGAAAACGAGGTACAGACACTCGAAACGATTCCTCAAGAAGAAGTGGATGCACGTTTCAAAGCCATTATGGAAGGACAAGCTAACGGAACGATTTCCTCAGAAGATGCTGCTAAACAACTCGATGAGATAAGCAGTAAAATGCCCGCTCCACCGCTTCCTCCAACAGAAAAGAAAAAGAAATAACACTCTCTTCTTACCTCCCCTTTCCGGGGAGGTTTTTTATACTATCACAATCACACAACCAGCGCTTGACTATCAATGATTGTAACTATACAAACTCGAAACCTCTCCAGCCGACAACGCTCTGTCATATATACGTATCTCATCTTCTTTTCCATCGAAAAACTGTGACGACCCTCCTCTTGATCCAAAGATAAGAGCGGAAGTATCTTGTGTAATGGCACCGGTATTGCTTGATTGGGTACAACCCGT
>JACPGV010000007.1 GCA_016182385.1 Candidatus Moraniibacteriota bacterium | reverse complement strand
GGTCATTCCTTTGTAGAAACGACCGTTGTCATCGCACAAAACATAAACGACGTACGACATATTTTTAAGTGACAGTGTGGCGCTCCCCGCCCGAACGACCGGGTCGTCCGGTCGGGCGGGTAACCAGCTGAGCTACGCCCCAAAATTTTATTTCATCATCAGCCGTCAAAGTCCAAGATTCAGTTTTTGATTATTGGAGTTTGATTTCCGATGGGTTCATTGTAGCAGGGGCGAGACTCGAACTCGCGACCTCAGCGTTATGAGTGCTGCGTTCTAGCCAGCTGAACTACCCTGCCTATTTTATCATTCGTGTGTTGCGGGGGGTGGATTCGCCCTTCGGGCCTGGGTCGTCGCAGAGCTTCGCCCCTTCTCATCCACTCGTAAGCGAAGCAGTTCGCTTACTCTCCCTTAACCACTCTCTTATCGTTCGTGTGTTGCGGGGGGTGGATTCGAACCACCGACCTTCTGGTTATGAGCCAGACGAGCTGCCAGACTGCTCTACCCCGCTATATTTTTCAATTTTCTTTCCCCGTGGGTGATCCAAGATTCGAACTTGGGACCTCGACATTATCAGTGTCGCGCTCTAACCACCTGAGCTAATCACCCCTTTTGTACAGATTTTATCATACAAAAAGCATTGTGAATGCTATCACGAATAGAAAAAAAATTCAAGAGCCATCGTGTGGACCGTACAGGACTCGAACCTGCCACCCCCGCATTGCAAATGCGGTGCTCTACCAGATGAGCTAACGGCCCTTTTCAAGTAGGGCAATTATACTGAAAAAATATTATGCTGTCCAGAGCGAAATGCTTTTGATAAGGATGTTTTATTTGAAAAAAGAGTTTTTCGGTGATAGGGTGAAGGAAAAGAGTATGAAATTATTTTCTGAAAAAGTGGCTTTGGTGGTTGCGAGTATTCCTTCAGGAAAGACTCTTTCTTATTCCGAAGTAGCGAAACGCGCTGGTTTTCCTCGTGCGGCGCGAGCCGTTGGATCGTACTTAAGAAAAAATTATGATCCAACCATCCCGTATCATCGGGTCATTTGCGCCGATGGTCGTTTGGGAAATTATAATCGTGGCGGTACGGAAATGAAAATTCTTTTATTGCGTGCGGAGGGGGCGATAGAGTGAGAACGTAGTATGATGAAGAAAAAAATCGTGGTGGTACATGATATGATGCAGAAGGAATATGTGTATACTCTTTCCGAGCCGGTGGGAAGAAATTTTCATCCTGATTTCAAACCGGACCTTACGCCCAAAGAGATGCTTGCTCTCGGTGTATTTGGTGGTAAATATATGACGGACTGTCAAAAGGAGTTTCCGAAAAACTGGTTTGTTTCTGCTTTGCTTTCTCCAAAAAAATATGATCGAACGCTGAATTATTTTGGTGTTCCTGCTAGTCAGTCGCTTTCCGTTTGGCGCAAGAAGGGATGGATATATCAGGATGATCCGCGAGGGTGGTTTCAGTGGTATTGTCGGTATTATATGGGAAGGCGTATTCCGAAAGAAGATGAACGTCAAATCAGTCGATGGCGAGCGATGAGCCGGCATATTGCTCAAGTGAAAAAATATTGTCGTCGGGGAGATGTTTTTTGTCGAGCGAGACAGCGACAGGCCCTCCTTCATTGGGCATACGATAGTCGTCTATTGTAAGAACGTTATTCATTATGAGCATGATTATTTTGGTTTTAGTTTTTTGTTGTTTTCTCGTCGGGCTTATCGGCACGATGTTGCCGATACTTCCTGGTATACCACTTATTTTTTCAGGTATGGTGTTGTACGGGTGGTATTTCGGCATGGAAACAATCGGTATCAGTACGTACGTTATTCTCGGTATCGGGGTAGCTTTGTCGTTTTTGTTTGATATTTTGGGGAGTATGTATGGCGCCAAACGATATGGTTCTACCAAATGGGGGATATGGGGAGCGGTGGCAGGGGGTTTTTTGGGAGTAATCATGTTGAATATTATCGGTCTCATGGCAGGGATTTTTTTGGGAGCGTTTTTGGGGGAGGCAATTTTTGCCAAGCGTGAAACGAAACAATCTTTGAAAATAGGTCTGGCGAGCGTTGGAGGCTTTTTGGGAGGCACTTTTTTGAAAATAATACTTGGTGTAGTTATGATTGGTATTTTTTTGGTAAAAATATGGTGATTATTTGCTTGTGTCAGATGTTTTTTGGCGATACACTGATAAGAGAGGAGAAATAATTTTTTAGATTTTGTGCGCGAGAAGGAAAAGGAATGTTATTGAAAATATGCGTTTACGGGACATGGTAAAAATAAGTTCGATACCGGTATTGGTGGCATCACTGTGTTGTTTGTCACCGATTATTTTAGTTTTGTTGGGAGTGAGTACGGTGGGATTTGCCGCATCGCTGGCTGATACTTTTTATGGAGAATACCGTTGGTATTTTCGTGGCGCGGGGATGTTCACGTTGGTGGTGGCGCTTATAATGTATTTTCGCAAAAAAGATATTTGTACTTTGGATCAAGTGAGGAGACGGCGAAATGAAATTATCAATATAGCGGCACTTACTTTTATTATTGGTGTTTTGGGGTATTTTTTCTTTTTGTATGTGGTGGTACATTTTATCGGTGTGGGACTTATGATTTGGGAATAACACGTGTTTGAATGTTGTAATACATTTTTTCCTATGCAAAAGGTGATGATGATGACGGGAGTGATTTTGGTTGGTTTGGTAATGAGCAGTTTTTTCTTTTTTCAAAAAAAAGAGCAATCTTTTAGGAGTGAGCGATCGAAGGAGGTGATGTGCACAAAAGAGGCAAAGCTTTGTCCGGACGGATCAGCGGTTGAACGCAGTGGACCCAATTGTGAATTTACGTCTTGCCCGACGACGGCTCCCAGTACGGACGATATCATTATCACGGCGCCACGACCCGATGAACTCGCACGCACGCCGCTTACCATACTTGGGAAAGCGAGAGGTCAATGGTATTTTGAGGGACAATTTTCTGTTGCTGTCGTCGCGAGTGACGGAACGGTTTTGGGAAAAGGTACGGCGCAGGCCGTGGGTGATTGGATGACATCCGAATGGGTCCCGTTTGAAGCTATCGTGGAGTTTGTTGTGCCTCATGCCGGTATCGGATCTGTTCTCTTTATGAAGGAAAATCCTTCCGGGTTTCCGGAGCGGGAAAAAACAATAAGTGTTCCTTTACGATTTTGATATGCGATACTGGTTTAAACCTGCCCGATGTTTCAAATGGTGTGTTTGTTATTATCCTGTTTCACGATCAGGATGGACGGCGACAGTTGTGTTGGTTGGTTTGGCCATAATTATTTTTTTCTTTCTGAAGAGTTCCCGTCAGTCGGTATTTGACACGTTGATCGTGTTTCTGTCTTGGGCGATTGCTCTTTCTGCTCTTTTTGATGTTCTTTGTCTCAAGAAGGGAGAATATCCTTATTGGTGGCGGAAAAAAATATCAACACGTCAACGGATACGAGAACGATTTATGAATATAAAAAAAATTCTTGATCCATGGTCGGTACCCCATTTTCTTTTTGGCGTAGTGATGGCCTTTGGAACAATTATTTTTTTGTGGCCGGCAGTACCTCTTTTTTTCGTGACGTTTTTTTTGGCGCTTGTTTGGGAGTGGCTTGAGGCACGGTTTCATTTGAGAGAGGCGCCGGGTAACGCGTGGATGGATATACTTCTTCCTCTTATTGCTTTTACGGCGACGTTTCTTTTCGCGGCTTTTATTGATATAAATGAAGAGCGAGGACGCGCATTTTTTACGGTGGTAGTATTACTTTATATTTTTACTAATTTTTTTGCGTGGCGCGCTCGTTTCGAACGAGACCGTGATTTCTTGGAATAATTTTTTAAAAAACGTTTATGAAAGAAAGTGAAAAGTGGTTCAAAAGATTTTTGATGGTGTATGTCGCGCTGTTTCTTTTCTTGGCTGTTGATCCTATCGATCGGATGACATGGTTTGTTGAGAATCTTACGGTGTGGATTATCGTGGGCGCACTGGTGTTCGCGTATCGGAAAGGAGTTCGTTTTTCAATGATGGCGTACGCGTTCATGTTTGTGCTCATTTATCTCCATACGATTGGGGGACACTTTACGTTTGCTCAAGTACCTTTTGATTGGGTTACAGATTTTTTCGGTTTCGAACGCAATCATTATGATCGCATTGCTCATTTTTCTGTTGGTTTTTATGCGTTTGCTCTCGCAGAGTGGTTATGGGAGAAGAAACTTGTGGCAAACCGATTCCTCTTGTTTACGTACCCGGTGTTTTTTATTGCCACTATCGCGATGAGTTATGAGTTAATTGAGTGGTTGTATGCTGCCGGCGCGGCGCCGGAGGCTGGTGCGGCGTATCTCGGTAGTCAGGGTGATATATGGGACGCTCAAAAAGACATGTTTGCCGATACGTTGGGCGCTCTTTTCGCGACAGGTATTTTCTTTTGGTATCAATTCGGAAAACAGGAAAAAAATGAGAAGTGAACACGCAGTGAGACAAGCGTTACGAAGGGTATCACGCAAAGATAAGGCGGCGATACTTGCTCGTTTTTTCAAAACAGGAAAGGGGGAGTACGCTGAAGGAGATCGTTTTTTGGGTATAACGGTACCGCAGATCCGGTCACTGGTGCGGCAGTATGATGCTCTTTCCGTTCAGGAAATTTTAACATTTCTTCATTCTTCCTTTCATGAGGAGCGCTTGTTTGCTCTTCTGGTCCTTGTGCGGCAATATGAGCGCGGCGACATCAAAACACGAAACAAAATATATCGGCTGTATCTTGATAATACTCGTTTTATCAATAATTGGGACTTGGTTGATCTTTCGGCACACCACATTGTCGGGGCGCATCTTGAGAAAAAAGAGAGGAAGATATTGGACCGTTTGGCACGATCAGAATCGCTTTGGGAACGACGGATTGCAATGATCGCTACGTTTTATTTTACGAATCAGGGCGATGCCTCGCCTGCGCTTGCGATCGCGGAGAAACTCATCGATGACAAACAGGATCTTATCCACAAGGCGGTTGGTTGGATGCTTCGTGAGGTGGGTAAACGTTGTTCATTACAAGAAGAAAAAATGTTTCTTGAGCGATACGCAAAAACAATGCCTCGAACCGCGCTTCGGTATGCTCTTGAACGAATGAATGCGCGTGAGAAGAAATATTTTATGGAAAGAAAGAAGTATGCGTGAAAAATTTCTTTTGCACGTGTGTTGTGCTCCATGCAGTATCGCCGTCATCGATGAGTTGCGTCAGGTGTTTGATCTCACGGCGCTTTTTTTTAATCCTAATATTTTTCCGGAAGAAGAATATAGTAAGCGGAAGAGCGACGTTGTGCGCGTATGCGCGGAATGGAATATTCCGATGGTTGATATGGATTATTCTCCAGAAGAGTGGGCGGCCCGTGTTCGTGGTTTGGAAAATGAACCGGAGCAAGGAAAACGTTGTTTTACCTGTATTGGTATGCGTCTTATGCAGACGGCTCGCGAAGCGAAAGGGCGAGGGTTTTTTATTTTTGGTACAACCCTTACGATGGGGCGACGAAAGAGCGCAAAGGTTATTTTTCCGATTGGTGAAGTGGCGGCACGACGCTACGGCGTATCTTTTTATGCGGAAGATTGGAAAAAAAAGGGACGGGAAAAGACAGCGCGGAAAATGGTGAAGGAGAGAGGTATCTATGAGCAGAAGTACTGTGGGTGTCGCTACTCTTTGCAAGGCGATAAACCGTATGAACACTGATTTTTGAGATACAAAAAGCCCTCAATGCAGGAAAGCGGCTGAATCCCTTGAAAAAGAGTAACGGAAAAAATTACATTTTTCCCTGATATTTTAGGTGGGTTTCAATTGAGGAGTTTTTTACAACTCCCTCACTCTCCATTCTGAAGGCTTTGTTTTCAGTATAGCATATTTAATGAAACGCTTTTTGGTGAGGGTATCAATAGGGATGTGGTATAATAGAATAAAAGAAGAAAACTGTATGGATGAAGATATTTGGGCAAAAAAGAAAGTGTGCGTTATCGATGATGACGATAACATCCGCGAGATTTATATCATGAAATTCAATCTCGAAGGTTTTGATGTGTCAGCGGCGAAAAACGGCGAAGAGGGATTGAAAGTTATTCGCGAGAAAAAGCCGGATATTATTTTGCTTGATCTTCAAATGCCGGTAAAGGACGGTATGGAAGTGTTGGAGGAGCTGAAGAATGACGAAGCGCTTTCTCGAATCCCGGTGATTATTTTGAGCAACGTGGATAGTGAAGAGGCGTTTCACGAAGTGGGAAAATTCGAAACACGTTTTTATCTTATCAAGTCACTCACTGATCCGCAGAAAGCGGTGGATTATGTTCGAGAAGTATTACATTGAAGAAATATGAAGTTTTTAAGGAAAATGTATATCGGCAGTCTTATTGGGATACTGATGGTATTTGCCGGTATGACGTGTCCGTATAATGTGTTTGCCATTACTTCTTCGTCAGTTGCGATGACGATGAACGGGGCGATAGTAAATGAAGAGAAAAACGAAAACGGACCAGAAGTTTCTCTCCATCATGGAAACGATGTTTTGTCAGGAAACACTATTGAAAAAACATTGAATAAATGTACTTTGACTTGCGCGGATATTTTGCCGGAGGCTCTTGTTACAAAAAAATTCAGTTTTTTTTCTATTGTAGATGGGGCGGTAACGACGAATGGGTACGGTAATTTCAAAGATGATATTTTGGGCGATGTGATGAGTGTTGATGATACATCGCCCCCACTTCTTGGAATGATAACATTCGTCCCGAAGAAAGAATGAGTTTTTTCTTTGTGGTTGGAGGCTCCCTTTTTTCGGGAGATTGATTGTCGTGTAAAGATATAATTTTTTCCTATGAAGAAAAAAACATTTCAGATTTCTGGTATGCATTGTCGCTCTTGTGAGTTGCTTACGGAAGAGGCCTTGCTTGAGGTGCCGGGCGTACAAAAGGCAAAAACGAATTTTCGTACAGGGAAAGCGGAAATATCATATGAAGAGACCGCACCTTCTCTCAATGCACTCAAAGAAGTAGTTGAAAAGATCGGATACAAGATTGGTGGTGCCAGTGAACAATCATGGTTTTCCAAAGACGTGACTGTTTGGGTGGAAACATTGTTCGCGATAGGTATTGTGTTTGTGCTTTTTGTTTTCGCAAAGTTTTTCGGATTGTTTGACGTGTCGTTCGGTTCCCCTGAGCGTTTAGAGAGTTTGCCGTTTGTGTTTTTGGTTGGATTGGTGGCTGGCTTGTCGACGTGCATGGCGATCGTTGGCGGATTGACATTGGCGATTTCTGCGCGGTATAACAAGCTTCATCCTGAGTTGGGTGTTCGTCAGAAATTTGTGCCACATGTGTATTTTAATCTTGGGCGTATCGGAGGATTTACGGTGTTGGGCACGCTTTTGGGATGGTTTGGTTCGACATTTCAGCCTTCATCTCTTTTGATAGGCGTACTTACCGTGGCGGTTGGTGCGGTGATGGTTCTTATCGGTGTACAACTCCTTGAACTTTTTCCACGGTTATCTTTGTGGAAACTGACACTGCCGAAGGGTATTGCTCGGATATTTGGTATTCGGTCTCATACAGAAAAAGAGTATAGTCACACGCGGACGATATTCCTTGGCGTGGTGACATTTTTTCTGCCCTGTGGTTTTACGCAATTGGCGCAACTTTTTGTCGTGACACAGGGGAGCCCGTCCGTCGGCGCTCTTGTTATGGGAGTGTTTGCTCTCGGCACGGCACCAGGACTTCTTGGCATCGGTGGTGCGGCGGCGGCAGTCAAGGGGGCGACACGTGGTTTTTTCTTCAAAGTAGCCGGCATCATTGTTGTTTTGTTGGGTGTTTTTAATGTCCAAAATGGACAAGTGTTGGTAGGACTTGGAAGCGACGAACAGAAAGAAAAAAATATTGCTGGAGAAAACTCCTTTTTGCAAGAACCTCAAATCATTCGTGTTACGCAAAAAGCTAATGGATATTTCCCCAATCAATTGACTGTCAAAAAGGGTCAACCGGTAAAGCTTATTGTTGATTCACAGGAATCATATAGTTGCGCGGTGAGTTTCGTGGCGCCCAGAGCCGGTATTCGTAAAGTGCTTTCGCCCGGTGAAAACGTTTTTGAATTTGTGCCGGATAAGACCGGACAGATTCCTTTTAGTTGTTCTATGGGTATGTATCGTGGCGTGATCAACGTCGTAGAGTAATAGGTAATTTGAAAATATATGAAAAAGCAACTTTCTCTTTCGGGGATGCATTGTGCTTCATGCGCGAGCATCATTGAGCGGGCACTCAAGAAGGTACGCGGTGTGGAATCGGCAAACGTGAACTTCGCTACCGAAAAAGTCACCGTGCTGTTTGATGATAATCAAACCACTGTTGCCGTCTTGAAACAGACGGTACGGGCGGCCGGATACGAGGCGGAAGAAATCAATTCTGAAGATACGGAATATGAAAAAAAGAAACAAGAGCTTGTGGTCGGCACATATCGGCGGAAATTTATCTGGGGACTGGTATTCTCGATGCCGATGTTTTATTTTATGCTCTTTGATTTTTTTCAAGTTTTTGGCAAAGACACGTTGTTGCCGTATGTCGGGGTCGTATCGCTTTTTCTTACTCTCCCGGTGCAATTTTGGATCGGTGCGGGATTTTATCGTGGTGCGTGGTCATCGCTTCGGATGAAGATGTTTAATATGGATAGTCTTATCGCTTTAGGAACAACAACGGCGTTTTTGTACAGCGTGACGAATTATGGGCGATATGTATGGGAGAATGATTCTTTTATCGGTCTTGCCGGGGAAAAAATTCCAGAATTGTATTTTGAAACAGCCGCGTTTTTGATCACATTTGTAGTGCTTGGAAAATGGCTTGAAACAAGAACGAAGAACAAAACATCAGAGGCGGTGAGAAAATTAATGGATTTTACGGTAAAGACGGCTCGGGTGGTGCGCGGGGGCGCGACAGAAGATGTTCCGATAGGAGAAGTGGTGCATGGCGATATCGTAGTCGTGCGCCCGGGAGAAAGAATTCCTGTTGATGGAAAAATAAGAAGTGGTGTCTCGGCTGTTGATGAATCGATGGTTACCGGTGAAAGTTTGCCAGTGGAAAAAAATGTTGGTGACTCCGTGATTGGCGGAACGATGAACAAGGCCGGCAGCTTTGAGTGTGAGGCGACGCGCGTGGGGAGTGAGACAGTGCTTGCCAATATTATACGACTTATCGAAGAAGCCCAGGGGTCCAAAGCGCCGATTCAGGATTTTGCTGATCGAGTTTCCGCGTGGTTTGTGCCGACCGTTATCGGTATCGCGTTTTTGACTTTTGGTGTGTGGTACGTGTTGCTCGGAGCGGATCTATCATTTGCCCTGATGGCTTTTACTGCGGTGATCGTGATCGCGTGTCCGTGTGCTTTGGGATTAGCGACGCCGACGGCGCTTATGGTAGGTACCGGCAAGGGCGCGGAGAACGGTATTCTTATCAAAGGTGGCGAGCCGCTCGAAATGACGAGAAAGATTACGACGATTATTTTTGACAAGACAGGAACTATTACTCGGGGAAAGCCGGAAGTAACGGACACTTTTTCTTTTTGCGACATGACGGAGGATGATATTCTTTCGATTGCTGCAAGTCTTGAGAAGCTTTCTGAGCATCCACTTGCGGAAGCGATTTATGCTCGTGCGAATGAAAAAAAATTAAAACTTTTTGAGGTGAGGAGTTTTCGAGCGATTCCGGGACGTGGTGTACGAGGAGAGATAGATGGAAAAGAATATTGTTTTGGGAATTATAAGCTGGTGAGCGATAGCGGTGTATTGCCTCATCAGATGAATGAGAAAATTTTTGAGTTGGAAAAACAAGGCAAGACCGTGATGATCCTGGCGACACCGGAAGGGGCTGTTGGCGGAATCGCGGTTGCGGATACCGTCAAGGAAACATCGAAAGAGGCGGTGGCAAAACTCGGAAAGCTTGGTCTTAACGTATGGATGATTACGGGCGACAATGAGCGGACGGCGCGTGCCATTGCGGAAACGGTTGGTATCAAGAACGTATTGGCGGGAGTGCTCCCGGAAGAAAAATCCGCTAAGGTTAAGGAATTGCAATCTCACGGAAAAAAAGTAGCCATGGTCGGCGATGGTATCAATGACGCGCCGGCTCTTGCACAGGCAGATCTTGGTATTGCGATGGGAGCGGGGACGGACGTGGCAATGGAGACTGGTGGCATCGTTCTTATGAAAAATGATTTGCGCGATGTTGTGACAGCGTTTGAGCTTTCCCGAGAGACGATGCAAAAAATAAAACAGAATTTCTTTTTCGCGCTTTTGTATAACGTGATGGGAATTCCGATCGCCGCACGATTGTTCGCGGATGTCGGTCTCGTGTTGAAGCCGGAACTTGCCGGTCTTGCTATGGCACTTTCGTCGGTATCGGTCGTGACGAATTCTTTGTTTCTTCGTTTTTTTCGTCCGGGAAAGAAAAACTGGTTGTCTCTTATGACACCGATGATTCTGGTAGTTATTTTCTCATTGTTGTTTTTTCAATTTGCAAGATGGAGCAGTATAGCCATGAATGATGAAAATATACAGGACGCAGCTTCATATGCTGGACAGATAGAGAACAAGGTGTACGTGGCGCTTGAAGGAGAAAGTACGGTAGTCGTGCTTGATCCGGAAACAAAAAAAATGATTCGAGAAATCGATTTGACGCGCCGGATGGGAAATGAAGAAATTTCATTTTCTGCCCATAATATCCAAGTCGCTCCGGACGGGCAAAGCGTGTGGGTGACCGCCAATGTCGCTATGAAAGATGAGAAGGTGAGTATTTTCCGCCGTATCATTTCCGTAGTGCGTGCGGATACCATGAAAGGAGAAATGAGTGAAAAAGATCAAGTTATCGTTATTGATCCGAAAACGGATACGGTGATGAAGCGTATTTCTTTGGCGTCAGAATCGCATCTCGCTCATGTCGTGATGAGCCGTTTTGGAGAGCGGGCGTATGTTGCGGCCCAAGCATCCGATTTGGTCTATGAGATAGACGCGAAGAGTTTCAAGGTTTTGCGTGAGATCACATTGCCGAAAGGAAGCAGCCCGCACGGTTTGCGACTTTCAATCGATGATCAGACAGCCTATATTGCTTTTATCGGAGGCGGTTTTTGGTCGCTCGACATTGCTAGTGGCACAATCCAAAAAGTTGTGAGCGAGGGCAAAGGCGTTCAAGCAGCAGTGACGCCGGATGGGAAATGGGTAGCCGCTTCTCTCTATGATAGAAAAAGTATCATTCTGATGGAGCGAGATACGCAGAAGATCCAGGAGATTTCTCTTTCAAAAGAAGCGAGGGGGCCGGTACAGCTTTATCCCACGCCGGACAGTCGCTTTCTCTATGTGGCGGATCAAGGATATTATTTTGACCAGCCGGTAGGAAAGATGCTCTATAAGATCGATATCGTTGGAAAAGAAGTCGTACAAACCATTCCGGTGGGAGAGGCGGCACATGGAATCGTTGTTTCTCCGGATGGACGATTCGCATATGTGACGAATCTTTTAGGTGGGGATGTTTCCGTGGTTGATACGAGGGAAGATCGAGAGATTGCTCGCATCACGGTCGGCAAACAACCAAATGGCATCAGTTTCTGGTCATCCAAAGTCGGAGGAACGCCGTAGATAGATGTTGTAGAAAAAAAACGCCATGAAAAAAATTATCGCATTCATTATTACGCTGTTTGTCTTTATGGAGGGGATTTCGTGGTGGGTGTATCGGACCGCGCAGGACAAACCCACGAGTGGTTCGTCCACGGATAAGGAGCAGGCGACAGAGCGGATTGTTGTGGAATCGCAAATAATATCGAAAGAAACAAAGAGATTGGAAGAAATACCAGTCGTCATCGAAAATAACGGTCTCGAGGATTCTCAGGGTACCGGGGCTTATCCGCGAATAAGCGTGGAAGAAGTGAACAACCGGATTGAACGCACCATTCATATGGGGGTGCGGCAGTATGCTTGGGATCCCGCCGTCTTACGCGTGAAGCAGGGCGAGCTTGTCCGTCTTGTGATTCACAACGCTGACGTGAAGCATGGTATTGTCATTCCGGATCTTGGCATTAATGAAGATATTCCCCCTGAAGGAGCTGTCGTGGAATTTGTCGCAAGCAAGAAAGGGACGTTTAGGTCTTTCTGCGCGGTCTATTGCGGTGAAGGGCACGGTGAGATGCAAGGAACGCTCATTGTAGAATAATTGAGCATAGTATTCTGTATGGATATCGTTTCGCATGGGTTGTGGGGATCAGGCATTTTTGGTCGTCGAAGTCGTCGCGATTTTTTCATGGCGTTTCTGTTTGGCGTTGCGCCCGATCTTTTGTCTTTTGGTTTTTTTCTCCTCGGTGTTTGGTTTGGGTTTTTTGATCATCCTGATTGGCGTTCTGGCCAGCATCCCGACGCTTCACAAATCCCACTCTTTGTTTATACGTTGTATGATTACACACACAGTCTCGTCATTTTTCTTGGTGTGTTTTTGCTCATTTGGTTGATACGGGGCAAGCCCTTTTTTCCTCTTGTCGCATGGGGATTTCATATTCTTTTGGATATTCCTACTCATGCGAGTTTTTTTCCTACGCCATTTTTGTGGCCACTTTCTGATTTTGTTGTGTACGGTATTCCGTGGAACAATCCGTTTATTTTTGTTTCTAACGTCATTCTACTCATCGTCTTGTATGGTTCATTTTTTATCAGAAAAAGAGGACGGGAAGAAAAAGAAAAGAAACATGTATGACGACGAAAGGTGTTCGGCAGACCGTTTTTTGTGGTGATCGTGATAGGGAGAGTGTTTTTTTGGTATGTGGATAACTTTGTGGTATCGGTCAAAAATCCTTTTGTTGAGGCACGTAAAAAACAGTTGCTTCTTTTTTTATTGATATGGTATTATTTACTTGAGAAAAGACTGAGCGAGGGGATTGCGTTTTTCGCAAGAAAAGTGAATAATACACTATATGTAGTGTGTTGTCAGAGAAATGTAACACTTGTACTCAAAAAATATTTTGTTTCATGGGAAACGAAAAAGAAGAAGTGAAGGGGGCTTTGAATGGAGCCGCTTTTTCTTCTCTGGTGAGCGATCAGACGATGATAATTCGTAAATAAAACAAAGAGATATGCCGGTATATAAGATCCAGAAGCGTAATGGAAGTATCGTTGATTTTGATCTGAAAAAAATTGAGCTGGCTATTGAGAAGGCAGCGGAAGCAACAGAGAAGAAAGATGATATTACTTCTTATATTCTTGCACAGGACGTTTACGCGGGGTTGGAAGAAAAATTTGAAGATAAAATCCCGACAGTTGAAGAAGTGCAGGATGTAGTGGAAGACGTTCTCATGAGATATGGATATACTGAAACAGCAAAGGCGTATATTTTGTATCGTGAAAAACGTCGGGAGGTACGCGAAGAGAAAAACGTCGTCGTGCAAGTGCAAAAAACGGTAACGGAATATTTGGAAAAACTTGATTGGCGCGTTAATGCCAATTCCAATCAGGGATATTCTTTGGGTGGAATGATTTTGAATACGGCGGGGAGTGTTATTGCTAATTATTGGCTCTCTCATATTTATCCCAAGAATGTGGGTGATGCTCACCGTAACGGTGATTATCACATTCATGATCTTGATATGTTTTCCGGTTATTGTGCCGGTTGGAGTTTGCGCGTGCTCCTTGAAGAAGGATTTAACGGTGTACCAAATAAAATCGAATCCGCTCCGCCCAAACATCTTTCTTCGGCGGTGGCAATGATGGTCAATTTTCTTGGTACGCTACAAAATGAATGGGCTGGTGCGCAAGCGTTCTCAAGCTTTGATACCTATATGGCTCCGTTCGTGAAGAAGTATGAATTGGAACTGCGTGCAGATATTGAGAAATATAAAATGCGTTTTCCATCAGAAAAGGAAAAAGAGGCATATGTCGCCGAGCAGGTTTCCGAATACGTTTATCAGAACGTTCAATCATTCGTTTTCAATCTGAATATTCCGTCACGTTGGGGGACACAAACACCCTTTACCAACGTCACGCTTGATTGGGATTGTCCGAAGGATATGAGTGAGAAACGTCTCCTTCTCGGTGGTGAGCCATTTCAGTACACGTTTGGTGAGCTTCAACACGAGATGGATATTATTAACAGCGCTTTTATCAAAGTGATGTCCAAAGGCGACGCCAAGGGACGCACCTTTACTTTTCCGATACCGACGTACAATGTGACCAAGGATTTTGATTGGGAGGATCCGAAAAACTTACCGCTTTTTGAAATGACAGCGAAATATGGCACACCATATTTTCAGAACTTTGTTAATTCTGATCTCAATCCCGGCGACGTGCGTTCGATGTGCTGCAGACTTCAGCTTGATTTGCGTGAACTGCGGAAACGTGGCGGCGGATTGTTTGGTTCAGCGGAGATGACCGGCTCGATCGGTGTAGTGACCATCAATGCGGCGCGTATTGGCTACCTCTGCAAAGGCGATAAGGAAAAATTCATGAAGCGTGTTGAATATTTGATGGAACTCGCCAAAACATCGCTTGAAATTAAGCGTCAAGAAATACAGAAGTGGATCGATCGGGGACTTTTCCCTTACACGAAGCGTTACCTTGGTTATCTTAAGAATCATTTTTCAACGATTGGTATAAACGGCATCAACGAGGCTATTCGTAACTTTACCAACGATAAGGAGAACATCACGACCGCTGAAGGACATAAGTTTGCTGAGGAGTTGCTTGATTTTATGCGTGAGAAAATTAAAGATTATCAAGAAGAGACTGGAAATTTTTACAATCTTGAGGCAACACCAGCCGAAGGAACAACCTATCGTTTTGCCAAAGAAGATCGCAAGCGGTTTCAGGGTATTTTGCAGGCGGGCACCGAAGAAGCGCCGTACTATACCAATTCCTCACAGATTCCGGTCGGGTATACGGATGATGTTTTTGAAGTGCTTGAATTACAGGATAGCCTTCAGACGAAGTATACCGGTGGAACAGTACTTCATTGCTACATGAACGAACGAGTGAGTTCGGGAGAGGCTTGCCGTAAATTGGTACGGAGCATTCTTTCTCGTTTCCGTTTGCCGTATATCACGATCACACCGACGTTCTCCATTTGTCCCAAACACGGGTATCTCGAAGGAGAACATGATTATTGTCCCAAGTGTGATCAGGAATTGGGCATTGAAAACGGTGAGCGATATGATCAGGCGTTGCATGAGAAGTATCAGAGTGCCGAAGCGGCAAAATAATTATTCAATAAAAAATAATCAACCTAACCAACATATACCTATGTCGGAAAACATTATGAAAGAAGGGGAGGATGTAAATGCCAAACGAACACGTTGCGAAGTGTGGACGCGCGTTATGGGATACCATCGTCCGGTATCGCATTTCAATATTGGGAAAAAGGCGGAGCATTATTCGCGGAAACATTTTACCGAAACGGTCGCCGCGAACAACGAGTTTTGTCAAAAGTACGAATGTGTTGCATGCTAGGTGAGGTGTAAGTTTTTTTTGGGATTTTTTTGTTGTCCCCTTCCTGTTTGATAAACAATTTTTTCTTGTGTTGCTTGTTTGTCCAAGCGAGAGAGACTCAGTATGTTTTGTCTTCGCCTCCATTCTTTATGGAACAGAATCGGTTTGTTTGGTCCCCAGAGTTTTTCGGAAAGACACCTCTCTTGCTGGAAGTTTTTTTAAAAAGTCCCTCGACCTTTTAGGGGATTGATTTTATTGTTGATATGATCATTAGCGGCATCCAAAAATTTACTTTGATTGATTTTCCGGGAAAGATTTCTTGTATTATTTTTACGGGTGGTTGTAATTATCGTTGTGGATTTTGTCATAATCCAGAATTCGTTTTGCCGGAAGAGCTCGCCAGACTTTCCAAAAGCTTTATCCCCAAAGAAGCGGCGCTTCATTTTTTACAAAAACGAAAAGGTTTACTCGACGGCGTGGTGATTACCGGCGGTGAGCCGACTATTATGCCTGATCTCGAGTCATTTATTATGGATGTACGTCATCTCGGATTCGCGGTAAAACTTGATTCTAATGGCAACAAGCCGGAAGTGCTTCGCGCGCTTATTGATAAAGGTCTTGTTGATTATATCGCTATGGACGTGAAGACGAGTTTGCCGGCATATCAGGCACTTGTTGGGAAGTGGGCAGATGAGATGAAACTTCGGGAGAGTATCGATATTTTAAAAGAGGGGCGAGTTGATTATGAATTCCGCTCGACCCTTATCAGGGAAGTGCATACACCTGAAATTCTCGATGCAATGCGAGAGATGACGCAGGGTGCCAAGCGTTTGTATCTTCAGACTTTTCGCAACGGGGTCACTCTTCATCCCTCATTTAAGGATTATCATGCTTTTTCGCCGGAAGAGATGCGAGATATCGCCACGCTCTTCTCCGATAGCGTTGATGAAGTCAACATCCGGGAAGAATAGGGATGTTAAAGCATATTGGCCAAGTCAATCTCGGTGGAACGTATCCGGAGTAGAGAAATTTACGACGAGAAATCCCGGTGCAGAAGTTTTTGTACGTTGTCGAACACTTTACCTGTGAAATCAAGAAAGATGATCTCTTGGTCTCGTTTTTGATGACGGAGGGAAAGCCGATCGTCATTGCCGGAGGTGTTGTGTTGAAAGTTGAAGCCCTGCTACGTAAGTAAGCGGGGCTTTTTTAATGTTACTGGGAAATAAAGAGGGTATTTTTCATGGTATACTGCATTAAATAAAAAAATGGTATCTCTAGAGTAGGCATTTTTTCTTGCTCTCAAAAACCACGGCCGTGGTTTTTGAGAGCGTGGGAGTTTTTTGAGTGGTGTTTGGGGATATAGAGAAATGCTTTTGAAAAATTTTGTTTAAGTATTCTGCTTTTTGTGACAAGGCATGACTATGCGAAAAATACATTTTTTTCTTTTCTTGATCATTCTGGGCGGGGGAGCATATTTTTTTTATGAAAACTTTCCATCGGAAAATATTTTTTCTGATAATCAAGAAAGAATTGAAGTCAGACAGGAATCGCTTTTGTCGGAAGCACTGTCTGAAGAGGTGTCACAAGTGATTCCCGAGGAGATACCTGCGAGGGAAACAAAAGAATCGCTTCCCAAAGATGTTCTTTTGGAAGATGTTCCGTTTACGTCACAGGCACCGTTTGGTGAATGGAGTAATCCAATGTTTCAAGATGGTTGTGAGGAGGCGTCACTTACGATGGTGCGGTTTTGGCTTACGAGAGAAGCTCTTACCGGAGATGTCGCGAAGAAAGAAATTGTGTCTCTTGCGAAGTTCACGGAAAAGAAATTTGGGCACGCTATTGATACGTCGGTAGCCGATACGGAGAGAATTTTCAATGAGTATTATGGATATAATGCAACTAAGTTGCATTATGATATAGAGCTTGGGGATATTCGTCGGGCGCTCGGAGAGGGCAAGCTCGTCATCGTACCGGCTCATGGACAAAAGTTGAAAAATCCGAATTTTACCCGTCCGGGGCCCATAACACATATGCTTGTCGTAATCGGGTACGATACCAAGAAAAAACAATTTATTACCAATGATCCGGGAACAAAAAATGGTAAAGGCTATCGGTACGATGAAGATGTTTTTTATGGGGCGCTTCAGGATTATCCGACGGGTGATCATGTACCTTCCAAAAAGATACGAAAAGCGATGATGACGATCGCGCCGAATGAGGAAAAAGATGCTATACTGGAAAAGGTAAAGAAGTAATCAATAAAAGTATGGGATTTTTTGGTATATCAGGAGGAAAAACAGCTTCTCATGATGGCGATATTTCTGGAAGAGAATTTAAGAGCGCGCGGCATGAGCTTATTGACGCGTTCGGAAGAACAAAGGGTGAACGGATCGTGCAGATTTTGGAATTGAGTATGGATCGGGATTTGGGGAAAAACTTTAACGGTATCAGCAGATCGGAAGTGGATGCTGTTTTGAAAAGTTTTCGTGACAATCCTCATGACGGTATTGATCGGCGTGATGTCGAGAAATTGGAGGATATTTTGAATAAATATTTGTAATGTGAAACAAGAAATCGTCGTAGCCGATGATGTCGTGTGCGTCGTAAGAAAGTATCGTAACGCGAAATGCGCGCGCATCATCTTCTCTCCGGAGGGCGCGGTGACACTTTCGCTTCCGCGGCACGTTTCCTATGAGAGAGGCAAACAATTATTAGAAAATCGTCTTGAGTGGATTCGCGAGAAAAGAAAGGTGTTGCGAGAAAGCCCAAAACGTTTTCTTTTTCGTGGTTCTTTGGAGGAGTATCGAGAGCGGAAAGAAGAAGCACACATCGCCATCGAGAAACTCGTTGAATATTTTCAGAAAGTATACGGGGTGCGTTGTGCAAAGGTTTCTATTCGTAATCAAAAAACACGTTTTGGTAGTTGTTCGCGAAACGGAACACTTTCTTTTCATTATCGGCTTTTGTTTCTCCCAAAACATTTGCGAGAGTACGTTATTGTGCACGAAATATGTCATTTGCTTGAATTTAATCACTCATCGAAGTTTTGGCAATTGGTCGGAAAAACATTTCCAGATTATCCTCTCCTTCGTCGAGAATTAAGGCTTTTGTGAACATTTTTCTCGAGAATATCAACAGCAAGATTGACAGAATATATTTTTTCTGTTTTAATGAATACTCTTTAGACCCTTTTGAGAATCCTTTCTCTGTGAGGGGGAGAAAGAAGATTTTCAATTATTAAGAATAATCGGAATGTTTAAAAAGAATCCGAAGAAGACTTTTAGTAAGCGTACTCGTGGCGGCAACCGTTTTGGCGCGCGTTCGAAGAGTGGACGTGGCGGGAAGCGTGGTATGGCGGACGAGCTTGATTTTACTCAATTTGTAAAGAAGGCTATTCAGACCACGGAAACGGAAACCTATAATCCGCGACATCGTTTTGCTGATTTTGAGATGCATAGCAAGCTGAAAGCGAATGTTGCTCTTGCTGGTTATGTGCATCCGACGCCGATTCAAGATGGGGCAATCCCACATATCTTGAAAGGGCGAGATGTTATTGGCATCGCCAATACCGGTACCGGTAAGACAGCGGCGTTTCTTTTGCCGCTTATTCATAAGACGTTCAAACATCAGGCGGAAAAAGTGCTCATTATCGTACCGACGCGCGAGTTGGCGCTTCAAATCGAGGATGAATTGCGCAAATTTGCCGCCGGATCGGGACTCCGCTCAGCACTTTGTATTGGTGGGGCGCATATCAATGATCAATTACGTAGTCTGGCGCGTGATCCCAGTTTTGTTATTGGGACGCCGGGACGCTTGAAAGATCTTATCGAGCGCAAAAAACTTCACATCGCGGAATTCAATAATATCGTGCTTGATGAGGTAGATCGAATGCTTGATATGGGTTTTATCAAAGATATCAAATATCTTGTCGCGTTGATGAAGGAGCCGCGTCAATCACTCTTTTTTTCGGCAACTATGCCGCGAGAAATTTCGGAATTGGCCAAAAAATTCCTTAATGATCCGGTAACAATAACTATCAAATCACGAGCGACGTCGGAAAATGTTGATCAGGATATTGTTCGTGTCGATCCGCGTGAGGAAAAGATAGAAGTTTTGCACAATCTCCTCCTCAAGCCGGAATTGCAGAAAGTGCTTATTTTCGGACGCACGAAGCATGGTGTCGATAAATTGGCACATCGATTGGTAGAACGAGGATTTTCCGCGGATTCGATCCATGGCGACAAATCGCAATCACAACGCCAGCGCGCTTTGCGTCGTTTTAGTAAGGATGAGATTACTATTCTCGTGGCAACCGATGTGGCGGCGCGTGGATTGGATATTCCGGATGTTACGCACGTTATCAACTACGAATTGCCGGAAAACTATGAAGATTATATCCATCGTATCGGTCGTACCGGTCGTGGCAACAAGAAAGGAAACGCGTTGACGTTTGTTGACTGAGCATTTCTCGCTTTCTTGTATCCTTGTATAATAGAGAAGGAGACCTTGTAAGGGAGGCCTGTATAATGCCGTATTTTTTCTATGTATTCTTTGGAGACATTTGATTATTATGTGAAAGCTTTGGCGACCAGCATGCCGCTTGAAGTGTTTGTATTTGTCGGATCGTTTCTCGAGGAAGTCATTAGTCCCATTCCAGCAGCACTCGTTATGGGACTTTCCGGATCACTTGCACTGATGCAAGGAGAAACCATCTGGTATCTTTTCTTTTTGGCACTTCTCGGCAATATTGGTAAAACGCTTGGCGCGTGGTTGTATTATTTTTTGGGTGATACACTTGAAGATCTTTTGGTAAAACCGATAACGAAGTATTTGGGAATTCGTCACGAAGAAATAGAGAGTTTCGGTAAACGATTCACCGGTCATCATTGGAAAGATGGGGGGCTTTTATTTCTTCTTCGATTATTACCGCCGTTTCCAACGACGCCGGTGTCGCTTGCCGCCGGAATCATCAAGATGGATATTCGGGTATTTCTTTGCGCGACGTATGCTGGTAATTTTTTTAAGGATTTCGCGTATTTGTATGTCGGTTATGCTGGCATCGGTACGGTACAGAAAATATGGCGTGACATAGAGCACATCAAGCCCAATGTAGATATATTGATTGGCGTGATTATCGTATCGTTTCTTTTCTTTTTGTATGTCTATCGTGGTGCCGGTCAATCACTCATCAACGCTGTCGGTATTTTTTTGAAACGCTGGTTATAATGCCCATGTCTCTTTTTCATCTTCAATCAAAATATCAACCAACCGGTGATCAGCCGCGAGCTATTCGCTCGCTTTGCCAAGGGCTGAACGAGAAGAAGCGTTTTCAAACGCTCCTTGGCGTGACAGGATCGGGAAAAACTTTTACCGCCGCGAATGTTATCGCATCGGGAGAGAGGCCGGCACTTGTCATCGCGCACAACAAGACGCTTGCCGCTCAGTTGGCGCAGGAATATCAAGAGTTTTTTCCTGACGCGGCCGTGCATTATTTTGTTTCGTATTATGATTATTATCAACCGGAAGCATATTTGCCCATGACGGATACTTACATTGAAAAAGACGCGCAGATCAATGAAGAAATAGATCGTCTGCGGCATGCTTCCACGCAGTCACTTCTTACGCGCCGCGACGTGATTATTGTCGCATCGGTATCTTGTATTTATGGTTTGGGGAGTCCGGAGGAATATGAAAAGGAAAATATGCGACTGGAGATTGGTATGCGACTTACGCGGACGGAGTTGTTGCATCGACTGGTGGCCATCTTTTTCGAACGTACCAATGCCGATCTCGGTCCCGGGAAATTTCGCAGTCTTGGTAATCGTATCGAGGTGATGCCAGTGTCGGAAAAAATCACGTATCTTTTGGAGATGAATAATGGACGATTGGACGCTATTACCAAGATCGATCCAGTATCACAGAAAATACTTGATACTCCAAAGGCGGTGTTTTTGTTTCCCGCCAAACACTTTGTTACGGATAAAAAGAAACAAGAGCGGGCACTCTCTTCGATTCGCCATGAGCTCGGCGAGCGTTTGGAAACGCTTGCGACGGAGGGAAAGATTCTTGAAGCGGAACGTTTGAAACGCCGTACGAACTATGATCTCGCGATGATGAAAGAAATCGGTTACTGCAATGGGATCGAAAATTATTCCCGACATCTTTCAGGAAAAAAACCGGGCGATCCACCGGAGACGCTACTTTCATATTTTCCTCATATGGCTGATGGAAGTTCTGACTTTCTTACCATTGTTGACGAATCACATGTTACGTTGCCTCAACTTCGCGGTATGTATGCCGGTGATCAGTCGCGTAAGAAAACCCTTGTTGAATATGGTTTTCGTTTGCCGAGCGCGCTTGATAACCGGCCGCTTCGCTTTGAGGAATTTTTTGATCGAGTGGGGCCAATTATTTTTACATCCGCGACACCAAATGAATATGAACGTGAAATAAGCAAGAATATTGTCGAACAAGTTATTCGCCCGACGGGACTTATTGATCCGCTTGTGGAGGTAAGGCCGATTCATGAAAAAGAAGGGTACCCGGGACAGATTGGAGATTTCATCCGTGAAGCGGAAAAAGAAATCAAAAAAGATACGGTGAAAAACAAAGAAGAGAGAGGGCGCGTTATTGCTACGACACTCACCAAAAAAATGGCGGAAGACCTGAGTCATTATTTGAAGGAGAAAGGTATACGAGCCGAGTACCTGCATAGTGACATCAAAACGATTGATCGCATCAAGATTTTGACGGCGTTTCGCAAAGGGGTGTTTGATTGTCTGGTTGGTGTGAATTTGTTGCGAGAAGGCCTTGATTTACCGGAAGTATCCTTTATCGGTATTCTTGACGCGGACAAGGAGGGTTTTTTGCGTTCGGAGACATCGCTTATTCAGATCATTGGTCGGGCAGCACGTAATGTAAAAGGAAGAGTTATTCTGTATGCCGAGAGTATGACCGGATCGATACGTTTTGCCCTTGATGAAACCAATCGGCGGCGCGCACTTCAGATGGCATATAATGAGAAACATCACATTACACCGCAAACCATTAAGAAAAATATCCACGATATTACGGAATCGCTGGAAAGTGAACATGACAAAGCGGTACGCGCCAATGTTTTGCTTGATCAAGAAGTTTTCGCGCGTGACCCGGCGAAACTTATTCGTCTTAAGGAGCGAGAAATGCGAGCGGCGGTGAAAGTGCTGGATTTTGAAACGGCGGCGATTTTGCGTGACGAGATACGCGTTTTGGAATCGAAGAGTTTTCCGAAAAAACGTCGGGAAAATAAAAAATCGTAAATATTTTTTTAAAAAATTCTTCGAAACAATTGTGATCAGAAATCGTGTTTTTGGTTGTTGCGTGATGGCGGTTGTCAAGAAAAAAAGTCCGACGAGCGGACTTGAATACGGATGAGATTATGACATCTCGGAAATTTTTTTGAGGAGCGCGCGCGTTTCGTCGTAGCGCTCTTTAGATATCCTGACAAAGCCGGAAAGTGTTCTTTCCAGTTCGTGCGCGTACAAAGGAACAGGGTCAACGTACATGTAGTCTGGAAGATTTTTGGTCGTTGGCGGAAGTCCTTTGAGGGGTCGATACCCTGCAAAAAAAAGACTGAGCGCTTCTTGAATAGCCTCACTTTCTTGTTCGGCGGAAATAACTTCCCTGAAAAGTCGGACGACACTTCTCTTTGGAAGGAGTCTCGGGAAAGAAGAAAATGCTTTTTTTGAGGGAATGATGTGGATGCTCACGATAAACGCCACCGGACGTGCCGGTTTGTGCAGTAATACGCATGACATGGCGAATCCTTTCTTTTTCGAATGAACAAGATGTTGCCATCGTACTCTTTGGGAACAAAGATGTCAATGCAAGATTTTTTGAAATGTGGTATAATAGAAGAAAGTAAAAAGTAAAATAAATAATTATCATGCAATCGATATCCTATAAACACATTCTTGTGATTTTGCTTGGAGTGATCGTGCTCGGTCTCGTTTTGGTGACCGTGTATCGTCAGTTTGCGGATCAAAAATATACTCCGGGAGAAGAGCGAACAGTTGTTCAAAAAAAACCTTTACCACTTGATAAAAAGTCACCAGGGAAAGAGATGGTCGTCGTGCCATCTTCCGTTGATGATATCACTGTGGAGATTACCGCGGAAACCTCTCTTGATGAGGAAGCTCTTTTTGATGAGGAACGGACTGAGCTTGAGGATATAGAATCGGATAGTCAAAGCGTTGTTCAGTTTGGTACAACATACGACGAAAAGAATTATTAACTATGAATATGAAAACAAAAATTATCGTGGGCGTATTCGTGATTGTTTCGTTTATTGTGCCAGTCGGCGTTTTTGCCAATGAATCTTCGGACGAACAAACAAAGGCAGAAGAGCGACAGGAGAAGCGTGAGGCCAAAGCAGAGGAATGGAAAGCAAAACGTGAAGAGAAGCTTGCGGAAATGAAAGAAAAACGACAGGAGGCTTTTTGTGATCGTTTTACTGAACATGCAGAAAAAATAGCAAGTAATCTTTCCGAACGGCGATCGAAGTTCGAAGAACGAAAAAGTGAGCGGACAAGTAAAATGGAGGATAAACGCGAGGATCGTGAGGAGAAACTTGATGAGAAGCGTTCTTTAGGAGATGAACGACGTAAGGCGATGTACGCTGCTTTGGAGGCTCGCGCCGATACTGATGAAGAAAAAGCTGCTGTAGCCCTTTTTCAGGAGACGGCGGAAAAAGCCGTTGAAACGAGACGTGCGGCGGTTGATGCTGCTATTCAGGCTTTTCGTGATGGTGTGGATGCCGCTCTCGTTGGTCGGAAAGGTGATATGGAGAGCGCGGTGAAAAAATTTGAAGAGGCCGTAGAAACTGCTCTCGAAAAAGCGAAAAAAAGTTGTGAAGACGGTGCTGATCCAGAAACGATTCGATCAACATTTAAACAAGATTTGGCCACTGCTCGCGAAACGCTTATAAGCGAACGACAGAGCGCGGATAAAATCGGCGAGCAGGTGAAAAAATTGGCAGAAACGCGTCGAACAACTGTAAAAAAAGCGTTTGATGATTTTCGTGCAACAATGAAAACCGCTCGTGAAGAGCTGAAAAAGGTTTTTGGAACGGAAGAAGAGGACTGAGAGAGGAGAGGTTTTTAGCAAAAGAAAACCCCGCTCCGAGGAGTGGGGTTTTTAGTGACATACGGCAAAAGGAACGAGAGAAATATAGTCGGTCATAAGTCTTTCCACGGAAACCTCTTGGTATTGGAGGATATATCCGTTTTGAAATACGTGTTTCATGCCGATGAGATGATGAAAGCGAGTGAGGAAATCAGCCACGGCTTCCTCCGGGCAGTATCCGACACTACTTTGTACCAGAAGCCTTTTTTCCGACAAGAGATTTCCACTTCGTTGAAAAAATATCCATCCGCCGATAAGGTAAAAAAGTTTTCTTTTTCCAGATGGATCATTCAATGTTCTGAGGTAGAGGTCAATTTTTTTTGAAATATCCGAGAGAGAAAAAATTTGATTGCGGTATCCTCCTCCATCAGGGAGGGCGTGGCTCATGAGATGGTCGGTGTTTTCCCGTGCTTGGCTGACGTTTTCTGCGATAATGAGCTGGACCGGCGTGAGGGAAGATTCGAGTATCTGATTCCGAAAATCTTTTTCTTCGGTTCCTCCCCGTATGGTAAAGGGATCGCACTGATCACTTGTTTCAGCTTTGCGAGCCGCCATGATGGCGGCGTAGGCTTGCAACGGTCTTTTATTCACGGCTTTTTCTCCTTTCAAAGGACCAGAACACATAATACTCGGTGGAGGAAAAAAAAGCAAATGGTATTTTTTGGTGATTTTTTCTTGTCTTTTTTATATTTTTTTGTCACAATAGTTTGGTAATAGAAAAGCTGTTTCCGCTATGACAGAAGATACGCGGGAGAGGTTTGTCGTTGTTGCTGATGATTATGGGATCCGTCAAACGGCGGAACCCATTTTGCGTTTGGTGCGTGAGGGAAAAATTGATCGCGTGTCCGTGCTTATTCATTATGTTTCTCACGAACAGGCCGAAGCATTGCTGGCCACCGGTGTAAAAATCGATCTTCATCTTGAGCTTATTGGATTGCTCAAGCGCGGATATAAGATGCATGAAAATACGTTTTTGCGCGGAGCGAACTTTTTGTGGCGATATTTTTTTGGATTATTAACCGCGAAAAAAGTGGAAACGGAATGGCGGGATCAGATAGAGCGTTTTCACGAACTCTTCCGACGATATCCGGATGGTTTGAATTCGCACGAATATGTGCATCATTTTCCGAAATTTTTTCGTGTTTTTCTTGGTCTCGCCAAACGTTATGATATTGGTTATGTGCGTTTCGGAAAGAAGGGTATGCTTACCGATATGCATAGCGCTTTGGTAGGAAATATTTTGTCTTTTCTTTGGAAGCAAACAAAGACATCATATGAAAAACAACCGGTGCCAACATCCGATTATCTTGTCAGCTTTGATTGGTTTGGTGATTTCAACGCATTTGCCAAACAGGTCCCTCAGGGTCCCATTGAGCTTGTCGTGCATCCGGAACGGGAGGACGAATATCGTGCTCTTCTTGAATATCTTTGATTCTTTCTTCTCTTTGGGCTATACTGACCATTCGTAAGGGTCATTCTATGCTTTTGAAACAGAAGCGTTCTAGCCGTAAAAAAATTGATCCCAGTGAATGGATTGAGGTACGCGGCGCACGAACGCACAACTTGAAAAATATTACCGTTCGCATGCCGCGAAACAAGATGATAGTGTTTACCGGTCTTTCCGGATCGGGAAAGTCTTCTCTTGCTTTTGACACCATTTTTGCCGAAGGACAACGACGATACGTCGAATCTCTTTCTGCGTACGCGCGACAATTTTTGAATACCATGCAAAAGCCCGATGTCGATGAGATTGTCGGTTTGTCGCCGGCTATTTCTATTGATCAAAAGTCAGCCAGCCGGAATCCGCGTTCGACGGTGGCGACGGTGACGGAGATCTATGATTATTTGCGAGTGTTCTATGCTCGTCTTGGTCGGCCGCATTGTTTGCTGTGTGATCGTGAAATACAAAAATTGTCGACGGAAGAAATGCTTTTGCTTGTCGCTGAACGTGTTCGCGCGGCGTTTCCGAAAAAAGGAAAAAAGAAAGTGGCGGAAACCCTCGTCATTGCCGCGCCGGTCGTTCGCGGCCGAAAGGGGGAATACTATCAACTTTTGTACAACGCTTTGCACAACGGGTTTGCTGAAATATTTCTCGACGGCGTTCGTAAAAGTTTACGAGAGCAAATTCTTCTTTCAAAAAACAAGAAACATGACATCGATCTTCTCGTTGATGAAATGACACTTGAGGAGTTTGAGAAATTTCCCGAGACATCGAGAGAACGATTGTCTGAGGCAGTCGAACGAGCGCTTGAAGAAAGCGGTGGTCTGGTGACTGTTCGTATCGGGAAAGAATCGTTTGTTCTTTCCTCGAAGTTTTCTTGTCCATATGATGGGTTTTCTTATCCGGAGGTGGAACCTCGACTTTTTTCTTTTAATTCACCGTACGGCGCGTGCACGGCGTGTAATGGTCTTGGTACCAAACATTTTTTTGGCGATGAACCATGCGGGGAGTGTCATGGGTCGCGATTACGTGAGGAAGCGTTGCATATCCGTATCGGGGGAAAAAATATCGTCGAGCTTTCCATGATGACCATTGAGGAAGCCAGCGCGTTCTTCGAAACTTTGACGCTTTCTGAGCGTGAAGAACAGATCGCGGCGGTTGTTTTGCGTGAGATTGGCGCGCGACTTACATTTCTTTTGAATGTTGGTCTGACGTATCTCACACTCGATCGTCGCGCCAACACGCTTTCGGGCGGCGAGGCTCAGCGTATTCGTTTGGCGAGTCAGCTCGGTTCGCAGTTGGTTGGAGCACTTTATGTTCTTGATGAACCGACGATTGGTTTGCATCAGCGTGATAATGAACGCTTGATCGAAACACTGCAATCGCTTCGTGATCTTGGCAATACTATCATCATTGTCGAACATGATGAGGATACTATTTACGCTTCCGATTATATTGTCGATATTGGTCCCGGCGCCGGCGTGCATGGCGGAAACGTGGTTGTTTCGGGATACCTTGATGAATTGCTTATGGCGGAAAAAAATCACTCTCGTTCGCTCACGCTGGGGTATTTGCGTGGCGAAGAGATGGTTTCTGTGCCAGTAACGCGCCGAAGCAAGGAGAAGGGGACGATAAAAATTCGTGGCGCGCGATTGTTCAATATAGCTCATTTGAATGTTGATATCCCGCTTGGTCGTCTGGTGGCTATTACTGGCGTCTCCGGATCAGGAAAATCGACGTTTCTGTACGAAATTGTTTATAAAAATTTGCAAGCGCGCTTTGATCGTCGTTATCGTTCGAACGAAGTTTTTCATTGTCAATCGTTTGTTGGGAGCGAGTATCTGTCGCGCGCGGTGCTTATCGATCAGAGCCCGATTGGTCGGACGCCACGATCCAATCCGGCGACGTATACCGGCGCTTTTACGCATATTCGCGATTTGTTTGCTTCGACGGAAGAGGCGCGAGTGCGCGGCTGGAAAGTGGGAAGATTTTCTTTCAATCGTCCCGGTGGCCGTTGCGAGACATGTGAGGGGAATGGATTTCTTGCCGTGGAGATGCATTTTCTTCCGACGGTGTACGTGCCGTGTGATGTGTGTGATGGAAAGCGTTTTACCAAGGAAACTCTCGAGGTGAAATACAAACAGAAGAATATTTATCAAGTGCTCGAAATGACCATTGAGGAAGCCTTTTCATTTTTTTCCGATATTCCGGCGATAGCAGATCGTTTGAAGACGCTGAATGAAGTCGGGTTGGGATATCTGAAACTTGGTCAATCGGCGACCACTTTGTCCGGCGGCGAAGCGCAACGTGTTAAAATCGCTTCGGAATTGTATCGGCCGATGCTTGAGCGCACGGTGTACCTTTTGGATGAACCGACGATCGGACTGCATTATGAAGATGTGCGGAAATTGATTGAGATTCTTATGACGTTAGTGGTCAAAGGAAACACGGTACTAGTTATCGAACACAATATGGATCTTATCAAATCGGCTGACTACATTATTGACATTGGTCCTGAGGGAGGAGTGGGTGGCGGAAAAATTGTCGCTTCCGGTACACCTGAAGAAGTGGCGAAGAATGCACTTTCGCATACGGGGCGGTACTTGAAACGGGTTTTATCTCGACACCTTACGAGATAATCGTATTATTGACGAAAAAAAGGAAGAGCGTTATCCTGAAGGTCGTTCTTTACCCTGTGGAGGAGATCATGAAGGAGTGTTTAATGATTTAATTCTTACTTTTTTCGATGTGATCGAGAGGGCAGTACTTTATTGATGAAGAGAAAAAGGAAGGAGAAAAGAATGAACGTTATTCCATTTTTCCCTCGAAATAAAACTACAGTGGTACCGCAATCATCATATACGCTTTTTATTGAGCCGTGCACGTTGGAAGCAAGGCGTTTCATGGAACGACAGCTCGGGAAAAAAGGAGGAATAACAGCGTATGATCGTCATGGACAGGAACGAAACGTTTTTATTGCTCCATTTGAGTTGGTGCGGTATATGCAGGAAGTACGGAAACGCTTTGGAAAAACTTTCGAGTGCCGCTTCTTCTTGCGACGAGCGGAATCAAGAGGTGTCTTGACTCCTCTCACGCTTACTTGAAGAAAAAGAACGATATCTATCGTTCTTCTTTTTTTATAAAAAAAGATGCCAGCACGCATTGCGCACTAGCATCGAAGACCCGGCCCGACAGCAGGGGAACTGCCACAGGGGATAAGGCGTTTCCGACGACAGGAGAAAAACCGGAAAGGCCTTTGGGCCGGGGATTTGTGTTTTGGTTAGTCGCAGTCGTTAGCGGCTAACCTTTTGAAATCGGGTACCTTCCGTATCTCGGGAAGGTTCTTTGGGGGTTTTTTTACAAACCCCTTTACCTTTCGGACCACTTGTCCGAAAAGGTACCGATATTGAGCAAGGTCTTTTCCAAGCCCCCTCGCTCTTAATTCTTCCCTGAAGGCTTTTTGAAAAGCTTCCAGGGAGAAACTTCTTGGTACCCCCATGCGTGAAAAAACGTGCTTGGAGATATCGGAAACTTCCATTTGAGTCTCCTCAAAATGAACTTCTTATATTGTACATCCAAAATGAAAAAAAGTCAACAGGAGAGCCAAAAGTTGCTTTTCTATTGGGGAAGTGTTTCAATGTTTTTACTTATGTCTTTTCCTTGGAAAAAGAAAATATTATTGGCGACGTTTCGTAAGAAAAACACATTACCGGAAACTCCGGGAGTGTATTTTTTCTTGGGAGCGAAACAAGAAGTGCTCTATATCGGTAAAGCAACAGTGTTGCGTGATCGGGTGAGAAGTTATTTTTCAGCCGATATCATGGAAACACGTGGGCCGAAAATCGCACGGATGCTTGAGGGTGTGCGAGCCATCGGCTATCATGAAACCGATTCGGTCATTGAAGCGCTCATTCTCGAAACCAGCCTCATCAAAAAATATCAACCACCTTATAATACTGATGCCAAAGATGACAAAAGCTATAATCATGTAATCATTACTAAGGAAAAATTCCCGCGAATACTTATTGTTCGTGGTCGGGATATCGAACAGAAAAAATTTACCGATCCGGTCAAATATATTTTTGGACCATTTCCGCATGGGACGCAGCTTCGCGAGGCAATGAAAATCATTCGTAAGATTTTCCCGTATCGTGATAAGTGTGTTCCGAATTCGAAAAAATGTTTTTCCGCGCAGATCGGACTTTGCCCTGGGGTGTGCGTGGGAGAAGTATCCGCGCGCGACTATGGGCAAACGGTGACTCATATTCGTTTGTTTTTTGAAGGACATAAAATAGCTATCATAAAAAAATTGCAACGTGAAATGCGAGAAGCGGCCAAGAAGCTTGATTTTGAACGAGCGGGAGAGATAAAGAAAACGGTATTTGCTTTGGAACACATTCAGGACGTGGCTCTCATAAAAGGACAGGATCAAGAGGTGACAGAGGAGAAACGCTGGGGAGTGCGTATTGAGGCTTTTGATGTGGCACACTTGCAAGGAGAGGCGAGCGTTGGGGTCATGACAGTCGTTGAGAACGGCAAAGAGAATAAGGAGGAATACAGAAAGTTTCGTTTGCGGGAAAATCATCGGGGAAATGATTTGTCCGCGTTGGAAGAAATTGTCCGGCGGAGATTGACACATACGCGATGGCGGATGCCTGATATCGTGGTGACGGACGGCGCGTGGTTGCAACGTCAGGTAGCGGAAAAATTATTTTCACAAAGTGGGACGCTTCCTCTTTTGGTTGGTGTCGTGAAGGATAAACATCATCGGCCAAAAGATATTATTGGTCTTCCGGTTGAACTTGCTCATTTCCGTGAAAGTATCATGCTTGCGAATAGCGAGGCGCATCGTTTTGCTATCGCGTATCATCGTCATCGTCGGGACAAGGAATTTTTGACGGCGAGGTGACGGCTTTACAGCACGTGAAAAAGAGAGTATGCTGGAAAGCAATCGTATCTTTTTGTAGGAATGAGCGGTGGCCCTATGCCAGGCAAAAAATCAGTGATTGAAATTAGAGGTGCACGAGTGAATAATTTGAAAAACGTGGATGTTGATATTCCGCGTGATTCGCTCGTTGTCGTGACGGGTCTTTCCGGATCGGGAAAATCTTCACTGGCCTTTGATACATTGTTTGCGGAGGCGAATCGACGATACGTCGAGTCGCTTTCTTCGTATGCGCGGAATTTTCTTGATGGTTTTGAGAAGCCGGAAGTTGACGCTATTCATAATCTTTCCCCGGCTATTTCCATTGATCAAAAAAGTGTTTCCAAAAGCCCGCGTTCGACCGTTGGAACAATGACAGAAGTGTATGATTATTTGCGTATTCTGTATGCCAAGATGGGACATCCGCATTGTCCTACTTGCGCCAAACCGCTCAAACGAAAAAGTGTGCGCGCGATTTTGGAGGAACTTTTGACGTTTCCTGATAACACGCCGCTTATTTTTTTGGCTTACAGCAAAACGTTGGAAGAAAAAACTGAACGGGAAGCACTTTCTTTGGTGAATGCGTGGGGATATGTGCGTGTTTTGTTTCACGGAGAGGTTCTTCCTTTGGCTGAAGCTTTGGCACGTGCATCCGCTACGGAGATTTCCAATATCGGGGTTATCGTTGATCGTTTGACTATTGATTTGGCGCGACCGGATAAGGAGCGCATTATTGATTCTTTGCAAACGGCTTTTCGTGTCGGAAGCGGTACGCTTTTTTTGCGCGTGAATGGAAGCGGGGAAGAACGCGTCTATAATGAAGAATATCGATGTGAGGAGTGTGGTCTTGGTGTTCCCGAGCTTACGCCGAGTCATTTTTCTTTCAATAGCCCTGAAGGCGCGTGTGAGAAATGTGCCGGTCTTGGCGTGACGCTTGAATTTGATCCGGAACTTATCATTCCGAATAAAAACCTTTCAATCGCCGAGGGGGCCATTCGACCGTGGAGTAAAATGAATAGCGACCGACAAGCCAGTCATGGTCCGATGCAGTGGCTGCGTGATTTGAGTCGTCGACAGAGATTTTCTCTTGATGTTCCCATAAAAAAATTATCGTCAAAACAGTATCGTTCAATCGTGTTTGGTGAAGAAGAGAAGAGAGAGGATGCTTTTCCTGGTGTTATCAGTTTACTTGAACGGAAATATCGTGAGACAAAATCTGATCATCTGCGGGCGGAGATTGAGGCCTATATGCTGACGAAACTTTGTCCTGCCTGCGAGGGGAAGCGATTAAAAAAATCTTCTCTCGCGGTATTGGTAAACGGCGTATCACTTCATGAAGTGGTTTCGTTGAGTGTGGAAAAATTTCTTATCGCGTTGAAACCTTTGAAAGAAAAACTTTTGAAAGAAGGGGAAAAGGACATGGTTGACCCCTTATTTCGTGAGATGGAGACACGGATGCGCGCCGTGGAAAAAGTGGGTTTGGGATATTTGGAACTTTCTCGCAGTGCTGACACGCTTTCTGGTGGCGAGGCTCAACGTATTCGTTTGTCGGTACAGATGAAGTCTGGTTTGTCGGGTATTATTTATGTTCTTGATGAGCCGTCGGTGGGCCTTCATAGTCGTGATACGGAAAAACTTATTCACGCGTTGGAGGATTTGCGTGCTGCTAATAACTCGCTGGTTATTGTCGAGCATGATGTTGCCATTATGCGACGGGCGGATTATATTATCGATCTTGGCCCGGGAGCGGGGAGCGAGGGCGGTGAAATTATTTTTTCTGGTACGCCGGACAAATTGTTGCGCTCTACTCTGCTTACGGGACAATACCTTTCTGGTAAGCGCAAAGTGTCCGAAAAAAAGAAGGCGCGCGCGTTAGGGAAAGAAGCCATCACTATCTATGGAGCAAAAGAGCATAATTTGAAAAATATAGACGTGAAAATTCCGCTTGGTATGTTGGTGGCGGTTTCTGGTGTTTCTGGATCGGGAAAATCAAGTCTCGTTCATGATATTTTGTCGCGTGCGCTTGCCAAACATTTCTATCATGCCAAGGCGGAGCCGGGGAAATATAAGAAAATTGAAGGACTAGGAAATATCGATAAAGTTATTTCCGTCAATCAAGACCCGATCGGCCGTACACCGCGTTCTAATGCGGCGACCTATACGGGAGTTTTTAGCCTTATCCGTGATTTGTTTGCGGCGACAGGAGAAGCGGAACGAGAAAAATACTCTGCCAGTCATTTCAGTTTCAATATGCGTGGTGGTCGGTGCGAGGCTTGTCAGGGTGGGGGCTTGAAAAAAATAGAAATGTATCTTTTGCCTGATGTTTATGTGCCGTGTGAAGTGTGTCAGGGAACGCGTTATAATCAAAAAACACTTTCTATTGAATATCGTGGAACGAATATTGCTCAAGTGCTCCGAATGACAGTTACAGAAGCGCGATCGTTTTTTCTCGATCAGCCGATGATTGAGGAGAAACTTCGCGTATTGGATGAGGTAGGTCTCGGATATTTGGTGCTTGGACAATCGGCAACCAATCTTTCCGGCGGTGAGGCTCAACGTATCAAATTGGCAACCGAATTGGCGCGGAAGTCGACCGGTAAGACGCTGTATATTCTTGATGAACCGACGATCGGATTGCATTTTGAGGATGTACGTCGACTTTTGGAAGTTTTGGAAGCGCTTGTTGATAAAGGAAACAGCGTGCTTGTGGTAGAACACAACATTGATGTTATTCGCGCGGCGGATTGGGTATTGGAACTTGGACCAGATGGTGGCGAAAGTGGCGGGGAGATGATTTTTTCTGGACATCCGGAGAAACTGAAAACATGCAAGAAAAGTTTTACGGCAAAATACCTGTAAAAATAAGATTTTAGCAGTGAAAAGAGAATAAACGCGATGCACGGGTCCTACCAGTTGGGAAAAAATATCCTTGCCACCATTACGTATTACGACGTTCTGGGTTTTCCGTTGACCGCATTTGAAATATGGAAGCATTTGATGTCGTGGTCGCCGGCACATCGTTTGTGTGATCAGCCGTGTACGCTCGGCGCGGTATCTGCCATGCTTACTTCGGAACAGTTAGTATCTCGAATAGATACGTACAATGGGTTTTATTTTTTGCGGGGACGCGGTTTTTTGGTGGCGGCACGCATTCAGGCGGAAAAAACGTCCGTTTCCAAATTGAAGCGGATGCATTTTCTAGTAAAAATATTACGTATGGTGCCTTATGTGAGGATGATCGGAGCCACGGGAAGCCTTGCGATGAAGAACGGTGATCAGGGAAGTGATTGGGATATGTTTGTTGTTTTACGAAGTGGTAGGATTTGGACCGGGCGGACGCTTCTTACCGGATTTTTGCATGTTCTTGGTAAACGTCGACATGGAAAAAAAATAAAGGATCGGGTGTGTCTTAATTATTTTGTAACGGAGAATAACCTGGAAATTGGCACGAAGGATTTTTTTTCCGCTCATGAATACCGGTTTTTTATCCCTTTGATGAACCAAGGCTTATTTCAGAAGTTTGAATTAAAAAATTTCTGGATTCGGGAGTTTCGACCGAATTTCGAATTGTCTCTGGTGCCGAGTTTTTGGACACTTGCGGATTCAAGTGTTTTTCGGCGGATACAATCGATATTGGAGCGAATGTGTAACAATGTGGATAAAGAACAATGGCTTGCTTCCTGGCAGAAACGGAAAATAGAACGTAACCCCAAAACGCATCTTTCGGGAAGCTTGATTGAGGCGAATGATCGCGCACTGATTTTTTTACCCTGTCCTCGCGGACCGAAAGTATTTGAAAAATTTAAGTCCCGTCTCAGCATTTGAACCCTTTGAGAGAGTGGAAGATATTCGTGATATAGTAAAAAATCAGGGAAAATAATTTTTTCAAAACCTTCTTTCGTTATGTTCTCTTGTTAAAGAGTATAAATCAGTGTTCGCTCCCAAAAACCACGGCCGTTGGTTTTGTGAGCCAAGGAGATTTTTGCTTGGCGCTGAAGAAGAGGTTCATCAAAACAAGAAAGACGAAAAATGCGTTTTGTGTTATTATAAGAGTATAAAACCAAAATACATTTTGGCTATGCCGAAGTTTTTGTATACGGCAAAAAATATCTCTACCGGAGAAACATCCGGCGGTGAGATGGAAGCAAAAGACGAGAAAACACTGGCGCAAGATTTGCGGGCGCAGGGGTTGTTGCTTACATCACATCGCGAATTGGAAGCGGCATCATCTCTTGATATCAAATTTTTTGATCGTTTTGCCACAGTCCCGCTTAAGGAAAAAATGATTTTTACGCGCAACCTTTCGGTTATGGTGTCGTCTGGCCTTACCGTATCGCGAGCCGTTCATAATCTCAGTTTCCAGACAAAAAATAAACGATTTAACAAGATTCTTCTCAGTGTTTATGACGATGTGCAGGCTGGCAAGACTCTTTCTGAAGGACTGGCCAAGTACCCATCGGTTTTCAGCGAGCTCTTTGTGAATATGGTGAGTGTTGGCGAAGTAAGCGGCAATCTTGAAGAAGTGCTCGATATTTTGGCGCTTCAATTGGAAAAGGAACACGATCTTCTTTCCAAGGTGCGTGGCGCGCTTATTTATCCGGCAGTGATTTTGTTGGCAATGGTAGCTATCGCTATTTTGATGTTGACATATATTTTACCAAAAATCACCGGTGTTTTCGGTGAAATGGGGGTGCAGTTGCCGGCCACAACTCTTTTTATTATCGCCTTGAGTGATTTTCTTCGTAATCATGCCATCATAAGCGTATTGGTTGTCGTGGGATTTCTCTTTGGGATCAAGATATTTTCCGGCACGGCTTTTGGCAAGCGTTTTTTTGGTTTATTGTTTATTTATATGCCTATCATTGGTAATATCGTTGTTAAAGTAAATTGCGCCCGTTTTGCTCGTATTTATAGTTCACTTTTGAAAAGTGGTATTTCCGTCATTAGCGCTTTGACAATCGTCTCCAAAACACTGAGTAACGTGTATTACAAAGACGCTCTCGCTGATGCTATGGCGGAAATCCAAAAAGGTGTCGAGCTCAGTAAAATTATTTCCAAATATCCTCGCATTTTTCCCATACTCGTGCCACAGATTCTCGAAGTGGGAGAGGAAACGGGAAAAACAGAAACAGTACTTCAGCGTTTGGCTGAGTTTTACGAAGAAGAAGTTTCACAGATCACCAAAAACATGTCTTCTATCATTGAACCGATTCTTATGCTTCTTATCGGAGGATCGGTCGGATTTTTTGCCGTAGCGATGCTCCAGCCGATGTATAGTGTATTGGAAAATATCAAATAATTTTATGGCAAGCATAAGGAGGATGCGAAAAACACTGAAAGGAATAGTTTTGATAGAGGCTTTGACGTTTCTTTTTCTGTTTGCCGTTGTTTCATTCACTTTTTTGGAAGTGTACATTACCGGTTCAAGGATGATTATTGAGTCAAAAAACCGACTTGGCGCGACGGCGCTCGCCAATCAAAAAATGGAAATTATTAGAAGTATCGAATATGATTCCATCGGCACAAAACGTTGGAATGGGACCGCGTGGGTGTATGGTATACCAGCGGGAGATATTCTTGAAGATGAAGCGGTATCAGTCAATGCGTCGCAGTACAATATCCATACATTCGTGCAGTATGTTGATGATTCTTTTGATGGTGTTTTGTCCGGAAGCCCGAATGATACCGTTCCTAATGATTATAAGCGTGTTCGTTTGACGGTGTCTTGGGGGAGCGGTGGTGATGATCAATCAATAGCCGTTTTTGCGAATTTTTCTCCAAATGGTGTGGAAACATCGGCGGGGGGAGGTGTTTTTTCGATCAACATTATTGATGCTACCGGTTCCGGTGTTTCGGGAGCAACGGTCCATATTGAAAATTCTTCTACAGGGGTTGATGTGACGACATCAACGGATTCGACCGGTAATATTATGCTTCCGGGAACGCCGGCAGGAACACAGAGTTATGAATTGACGGTTTCTAAGGGAGGATATTATGGCGCTATCACGTATGCTCCCAGCGCTTCTTTCAGTCCGGTGGACGCGCACGCTTCCGTGGTAGCCGATGTTTTGAATCAGGTAACGATGGTTATTGATCAGGACGCGAGTATGAACGTAGAAAGTGAAGATCCTTTTGGTACCGCTGTTTCCGATGTCGCTTTTACCATTTCTGGTGGAAGAGTGCTCGGATCGGATCTTACTGTGAGTCCAGCGACTTCCGTGTATGGTTTTTCACAAACGACGACGACGGATGGTTCCGGAGAAGAAAGTTTTTCTGATCAGAGTTATGGAATGTATACGGTAAGCGGTGTAACGAAAGCAGGATATACTTTTTATAAAATTACTCCGGACGGCACAACCGTTGATGGCTTTGATGTTTCTCCGGGAGTAGATAAAAATATTTCTCTTGTGATGCTTGATGACGCCGTGAACTCTCTTTGGGTCAAAGTGACTAATCAGTCCGACAGTACGCCGATACAAGGGGCGACGGTACATCTTGTTGAGAGTGTTTCCGGGTATGATGTTACGTTGACGACAGATGTTTTTGGGTACGTCTATTTTCCTGAGTCATTACCGGCTTTGGTGGCAGGATCGTACGATCTTGAGGTGAGTGCGACGGGATTTCAGTCCGATAGTTCTACCATTGGTATCGGAGGTGGCTTGGTTGAAGAAGCAGTAGCGTTAAACCCCAGTTGATTTTTGTCCTATGATTACTAGAACACGAAAAGGGATGAGTCTTATGGAGATGTTGATCGCGGTGGGTATTTCACTCATTGCGATGGAAGGTTTCACACTTCTTTTTTTGAGAAGTTGGGATAATAACAAGTTTATCTTGGAGGAAGGAATGGCCTCGAGTATCGCATCTCGGGCAACAAATGATGTTGTTGCTACTTTACGAAGCGTGCGACAAGCGGATAATGGAGATTTTCCTGTTGAATCGGGCGATGACTTTGATTTGAAAGTGTATATCGATATTGATGATGATGGCGTGGTGGAGCGCGTGCATTATTTTCTTGATTTGGCAAACGACCAGTTTAAGATGGGTGTTACCAATCCGACAGGTGCCAGTCCTGTTTCGTACCCTGCCTCTGATGATACGGTGACGGTACTTGCCAATTTTATCGTCAATGAAAACAGTGACCCGGTATTTTATTTTTATAATGAAAATTATCCCGGTGATACGGTAAACAACCCACTCGCGACGCCAGTTGCCGTGGAGAGTGTTCGTTTGATAAGAGTGCATCTTTTGGTAAATATCGACCCGGTGCACGCGCCGAACAATATCAATATCGAATCGTTTGCCGATCTACGTAATTTGGAAATTTTATGATGAAGAAAAAACAAAAGGGATCGATGGTGGCGTATGGTCTTGTAATGATGGCGACCGTTTCCGTCATTTTGACGGCTATTTTAGGTTTTATATCTTCTCAAACGACGTATTCTTTGCGTACGCATGGTCGCGAACAGGCTTTTCAAATTGCCGAGTCGGGCATTCATTTTTATCGGTGGTATTTGGCGCATCAAGTAGAAGGGAGAACGACTCAGCAGATCAGTGATTTTTGGGAAACGGGGAGTCCGTATGGCGTGGGAACGCCGTATGAAGTGGAATACAATGATCCTTCCGGTTCGGCTATTGGGAAATATCGTTTGGAAGTGACGCCACCTGATTCCGGCTCGACAAGTGTTATCGTGAAATCTACGGGATGGACTTATCGGTATCCCAATGAAACACGTACTCTTGAGGTGCGTTTTCGCCGTCCATCATGGAGTGAAAATATTGTTTTAGCCAATGACTTCCTTCGTTTTGGCGCGGGAACGGAAACATTCGGTCCAATTCATTCTAATTATGGCATTCGTTTTGATGGCGTGGCACACAATATTATTTCGAGTTCGGTTTCTGATTTTAACGACCCCGATCATACGGGAGGAAATGAATTTGGTGTGCATACGCATGATAGCCCGACTGATCCACTCCCACCCGCGGCCGTGCCCGCGCGTACAGATGTTTTTGAGGCGGGACGAGTATTTCCAGTGGCTACCACGGATTTCAACGGAGTGTTAGGCGATTTGAATTACATGAAAAGTGAGGCGCAATCCGGTGTGAATGGGAGTTTATATTTTGATAATAATCGTCAGGGGCGGCATATTATTTTAAAGAGTGATGATACTTTTGATATCCGAACAGTGCAGAGTTTTAATGGTGGAAATGGAAGTAGTTCATCGAATCAAATTACTAATTATTATGGAAGTTGGCAGAATTACCCGATTCCTAATGATGGAGTGATTTTTGTTGAAAATAATGTGTGGGTTGAGGGAACGGTGGACGGAAGACGGGTAACTATCGTGGCAGCGAATCTTCTCTCGGCATCATTGAAAAGTGTGTATATAGGAAAAGATGTTCGTTACACTCATTATGATTGTACTGATATCATCGGTATTATTGGACAAGAAAACGTGGAGATTTATAAGGGGAGCGAAGACGATCTGCGTATTGACGCGGCGCTTTTGGCGCAACAAGGACGTGTGGGACGTCAGCATTATACTGGCGCTGGTTCTACCAAGAGTACCATCACCATTTATGGAGCGATTGCTACAAATGAACGATATGGTTTCGCTTGGACGGATGGGACTGGTTATCAAACACGTAATTTGTATTACGATAATAATCTTCTGTATTGTCCGCCACCGTATTTCCCGACTGGTACACAGTATGAAATGGATCTTTGGGAGGAGAAATAGCTTTTTTGAAGAAGAAATATGCTATGATAGTAAGGAAAAGAAAAACAAATGAGTATTTTACAGAAAAAAATTTTTGATTTGTTTCCTAATTCTTTTGGACTGGATCTCTCTGACCTTTCGATAAAAGCCGTGTGGCTTGATCGTATGGGCAATCAAGATTCTATAGAGAGTTTTGGTTCTGTTCCCTTGCCACTGGGGAGTGTTATTGATGGTGAAATCATGAATGTTGAACCGGTGCGTCAGGCAGTAATCAAACTCTTAGAAAAAGCTGGACCAAAAAAGATTAAAACTCGCAAAGTGATTTGTTCTTTACCCGAAACGAAGGCTTTTTTGCGTATTATTACGTTACCGAAAATGGAGAAAGAAGAAGCGCAAGAGGCAATCAAATGGGAAGTGGAAGCCAATATACCGCTGACACTTGATCAAGTATATTATGATTGGCAGATTCTTAATACCGATTTGGTTCAAGAGAAGGGGAAAATGAGTATTTTGGTGGTGGCTGTGGCGAGAAGCGTTGTCGATCAATTTCAGTCGGTATTGGAAAGCGCTGGTTTGGAAGTGGTCGGTTTGGAAACAGAATCTATTGCTCAGGCACGTAGTTTGCTTCCCGAGAAAGATGACAAACGAACGACACTCATCGTAGATATTGGTGATCGGCGAACGAGTTTTCTTGTGGCCATTGGTAGTACCCCGTGTTTTACTTCGAGCGTGCCTCTTTCTTCACAGATGGTAACGGATGCCATTTCCAAAGCACTTCATCTTTCTTTTGATGAAGCGGAAGAGATAAAAATCAAACAGGGGTTGGGGTCACTTGCGCTCAAAAGTCCGGTACTGAAGGCAGCACAGCCGGTATTGGAAAATATTGCCATGGAAATAGAAAAATCTATTGATTTTTATTTAAATAATCTTCGCTATTCTGATACCGTAGATACGATTGTCTTTTGTGGTGGTGGATCAAATATGATTGGGTTATTACCCTATATGGCTCGTCGTTTGGAGCGAGCGGTTGAATCTGGCAATCCGTGGGTGAATGTGCGGTTAGGAAAAGAAATTCCGCTTATTGATCGTAATCATTCAGTGCAGTACTCAACTGCTATCGGCCTCGCGTTGCGTGGCCTCGACGAATATGAAGACTTTGCTTAATCTTTTGCCAGAAGAAAAAAAAGCGATTATCCGTCGAGGATTGCACGTTCGTTTTTTGTTATGGCAACTTTTTTTGATTTTTCTTTTGGAATGTTTTTATATTGGTATTCTTTTTGGAATCTATTTTATTCTTGATTTTCAATTAAAAAGTTATCAGTCTGTGGATAGCGGAATTGATACAGCGATGTACTCTCAAGAGAAGAAATTGTCTGAATACGAAATGTCTTTTCGCGAAACCAACGAGAAAACCGACGTGATAGGGAAAATTCAATATTTTCACTTATATTTTACGCAAGTATTTATTTTGCTTGATGCGTTGTTACCGGAAGGTGTTGTTGTGGATACAATACAAACAAAAAATTATACGGTTTTGTTATCCGGTATGGCTAAACAGCGCGAAGATCTTCTTTCGTTTGAACACCGGTTGAAAAGCGCCGCTTGTGTTGAGAATGTTAATATGCCAATTTCGAATCTTTTTTCACAGGAAAATGTTGATTTTGAAATGGATTTTTCCGTAAAAATGGAATGTCTCAGAAAAAATAAATAGTATGAAATTTTTTTCCAAAAAACAAACAGTTGGTCTCTCTATAGTCGGAGTATGCGTGCTCATCGGACTTGTGGCGTGGTTTGGCATCAAACCGTTGCGTCAAATAATATCTGATAAAAGAGATGATATTCAAAAATATTATACGAGTCGTGAAAATCGTGATCGGCAAATTAAAAAGTTGCCAGAGCTTGAAAAACAATACGATGAAATTTTGGCGGGAAAAAATACGCTTGATATTATGTTGACCGAAGATCGTATCGTGACGTTTGTAAAAACACTTGAACAACTTGCCAAAGAAACAAATACTGAAATAATTATTGAAGCAAAAAGCGATAAAGCTATTATTGAGAAAAAAATCGTAGCCTCTCCCGATCAACCGAAGAAATCTTCCGAAACACGTGAAGCTATCGGCGAAGAGAATACGCCGTCTTCTACGAAAAAAGATGTAAAAAATATTATTGACAATCTCCCGTTTCATCGTTATTTGCATATTACTGTTGTTGTGAGAGGAGAGTATGTTGACATTGTGACTTTACTGCATAAGATAGAGACGCTGCCATTTGCTCTGGATATGCTTTCCGTAGAAATGCACCATGTCGATGATGAAGAAGAGAGTAGTGGCCGTCCGGGTCGTTCTTTTGGAGACGGAGTCAATCCTTTTATTCCTTTTGGTTCCGGTGAGTCGACGGTTACTGATACCCCTGAGCAACAGGCGGAAACAAAAAAACGACCACCACTTGAGGCGGCATTTGAAATAGCGGTGTATGTGGATAAAAAATAACGAGTATGCAAATACGTTCATTATTTGAACAGATAAAAAATTTTTTCTTATCAAGAGCGCCATTAGTGTTTTGGTATAAACACTATAAAATTCTTTATTTTTTGTGTTTTTGCGTGGTACTTGGTTTTGGGGGGTGGTTTTGGTATTATAGTTTACATCGTTATAGTTGGAATGATGAACAAAAAAAGAAATTTTTGGATTCCTATGTTAAAGAAACCAATTTTCGGGAGAGTCGTTTTCGTGAAGCTGTAGATCAATTGAAACATGCCGCCATAGATCATGAAAAGCAACCTGTATTGAAGAGGGATATTTTTTCTGGGAAAAGTAGCCAATAATAAAAAAACATGGTACAATCTAACCAACATAAACAATAAAACTTTTCTTATGTCTTTTCTTCGTATGTGTTCTCTCGTGCTTCTTCTCTCCTCTTCATTCTTCTTTCTTCTCCCTGAGACATCAAACGCTGCCTTAGTACCCTGCGGTCGTTCACAGGATGATGCAACAACTACAAATATCGATGAATCCAAACCCTGTACCGCCTGCCATATTATTGTTGGCGGTCAAGGTGTCATCTCGTATGGTCTTCAAATCATGACCTATATCGCCATCGCGGTTATTGTCGCTATGGCTATTTTGTATATTGTCTCTTCTGGTAACGAAAGCACCATGAAAACAGCCAAAGGAGGCATCTTTGCCGCTCTCATCGGTGTGACCGTCATGCTCTCCGCGTGGCTTATCGTAAGTACCATCCTTTCCATTTTCTCTGCCAATATCCCGGGCCTACAAAAGGACGCCAATGGTACTTTTTCTTTCAGCTGTGATACGACCTCCAATGTCAAAACAGCGACTCAAACGACCGTTACTCCCGATACTGATGTCACTGTTCCTGTTGTACCGACTCCTCCACCGAGCTCTTTCCTGCCTTTCGTCCACAAAGCTCTCGCGCTTACTACCGAAGGAAGACTCATCATTTACGGTGATCGATACGAAGAATTCTTTGGTGAAAATAATCTCAACAAAGACAATCTTTCAGTTTCCCTCACATCCAGTACTGGTACCGTCTATACTATACCTCTTACGAATATCTCCAAGACTTCCATCACCTTTACTGTTCCCAAAGATATCGTCTTGGGATCTTACAGTGTTTCTTTGCAAAACAAAGACAAGGAAACCATCAGTACAAACACGGTTGATGTCACAGTGAAGACAGGTACCAATGTGACAACAAGCGGTGGGAATACAGGAAATGGCACAGGTGGAGGTAGCAAGGGTAACACCACACCTTTCTCAGGCAGTTGCCCGGGATTTGATAAGACGATTGTGATTAAGAATGAAAACGGAGAGATTTTTTCTACGGAAAGTCAGGCGTATGAAGTAACGTATAGCGGAGGACCGATTGATAGTTTTGCCTCCCGTTTTCCTCATATTCCCGGATTGGAACGAATGAACTATCATTCGGTTGCCGTTTTCCCTTTTCGAGTCAGAGAAAACATAACTGGGGAAGGTAAATTTGAACTCTATAGTTATAAACAAGGTGATGAGGCTGATTATATCGGCATACTTTCCGATCATCCTTGTGCAAGTGAAGATGATACGGTTCAAGATGTGTTTGTGAGTATGATATCTTCTGCAACAACTGTGTGGTACAATGTTGGTCCGGAAGAAAAAACTGTTTCCATAAATGAATACTATGGTCAATCAAAAAAACCGACATTGCAATTTGGCAAAACATACTACTATACAATTAAGCGTAAAGATCGTCAGCAGTTAAGTACTCGTTGTTTGGATGCACAAGAAACAGATGATTATGTATCATGGATAGGAAGAAATGGTCAAAGAGTAACACAGTATTGTATCTCAAGCTCCGTCTTTAATGTTCTTTGGAAACCAGACGAAGGACAGGGTACGGGTGGCGGTACTGGTAGTGGCGGAGGCGGTACTAACAATACAACAATTAGCTGTGGTTGGGCGAGACAAGAGTATGTTGACACCCTTCCTGATGGAACACGATCGTGTTTACGAGATCCCGCTATCAAAGCACAGTGTTGTCCCAACGGTACCATGACAACATGCACTCCTTCTGCCGGTGGATCAACTGTGACGGGCACGGGTTGTGGAAGAGTTATTATTACAGGGAAATGGGCTGAACCGGTAAGTTTGGGATCTGGTTGGGTTAGTGCAACCGATCAAATGATTGGTGCCGTGAGACCCCACGACGTCGGATCACAGTGTGATCCTTTCGCGGGTGATTATGAATATGGGGTAAAAACATCTACTGGAATGACATGTTCTCTTCCTTCCGGAAGTTGTGGTGTTGGCACAACATGTTGTTTTTCAGCTGAGAGATTCAAGCAACGATGTGTGCAAAAAGATTGATAGATGAAAAATAATTTGTTCTCTTTTTCACGCAACACGTCTCCTCATTGGCGAGACGTGTTGATTTTATTAGAAAAACGTGCTACAGTATTCTTCTATGCATCTTGTTTCTCGCACAGCGCAAGTGCAAACATTTTTTTGTGATCTTCCAGCGTTTCGTTTTCGGCAAATTGAAGAAGCGCTTTTTGATGTGAAGAAGCGATCATTTTCTGATGTTTCCACACTCCCACTCGTTGTACGTCAAAAACTTGATGAAAAAATTTCTTGGCTTGTTGTGCATCCAGCGCACATTCTCGAAAGTGTTAAAAAAGACACCTTTAAGGCAATCGTAAAACTCAGTGATGACAAACGCGTTGAGACTGTTTTGATGCGCAACGCGCGAGGTCAATGGACGGTGTGTGTTTCGGCTCAAGTGGGATGCGCGATGGCGTGCACATTTTGCGCGACCGGAAAAATGGGATTTTCTCGCAATCTCACAAGTGATGAAATCGTTGACCAGTATCGTTTGTGGAGAATATTTCTTCATGATCATCCGGAGAGAGAGGGTCGCATCAGTAATATCGTTTTTATGGGAATGGGTGAACCATTGGCAAATTATGACAATGTCAAAGAAGCCCTGAGGCAAATACTTACCTACACGGATATTGGCCCGACGCATATTACGGTCTCGACAGTGGGATTGCTCCCAATGCTTCGCACAATACTCGAGGACCAGACGTGGCCGCCGGTACGCTTGGCTGTATCGCTACACAGTGCCGATAGTGAGACAAGAAAAGCAATGATGCCGAGTTCGTTTGATGGATTTCTTGATGAGCTTGCCGAGTGGACGAACGCTTATTTTTTGGTGTTCGATAGTCGGCGCCGACATTTGACATTTGAATATGTGATGCTTGCCGATATCAATGATACCAAGGAGCACGCGGAAAAACTCATTCGTTTTGCGCGTCGTGTCGGCAAAGCGCGTATCAATCTGATCCCGTATAATTTTACGGGCAGTGTCTATCGTGATAGCTCCGCTCGGCAATTTGATCGTTTTGAAGAGATGTTGCGATCAGCCGGTGTCAATGTGACGAGGCGGAGAACGATGGGTGATGATATTGCCGCGGCATGTGGTCAATTGATTGTCGTGAAAAAAAATTCTCTTTAAAGTATGGCACAAAAATATTTCATTCATACCTTTGGTTGTCAGCAGAACGTGGCGGATTCGGAGCGTCTCGCGAGTTTTTATGAATCCCGCGGTTTTGTCCGCGCGAAAAAAATGGAATTAACCGATGTTCTTATTTTGAATACTTGTGTTGTCCGTGATCGAGCGGAAGAAAAAGTCTATGGTATGATCAGGAGTTTGCGACAGCGTCTGGGGCTCGCTTCGCCGCGTATGGTTGTCACGGGTTGTTTGATCGGTGCGGCGGCGCGTGTGCCTGATGGAAAGATGATGAAACGACTGACTACTCGTTTGCCGGACGTCGAGTTTTTGCCGATGGAAGATGTTGGTTTTGAATATGTACCGGAACGCGCCAAAGGAAAAACGGCCTCAATTGTTATTTCTAATGGATGTAATAATTTTTGCGCGTTTTGTATCGTACCGTTTTCACGCGGTAAAGAACAATCAAGACCGTTTCAAGATATCATGATCGAGGCAAAGCGCGTCGCTGAAGATGGGTATGAAGAGGTGTTGCTTCTGGGGCAGAATGTCAATTCCTATGGGGCGGACGTTCTCGCGAAAAAAATAAAGGAGGGTGAGGCGTATGAATTGCCCGACGGGGAAAAAGTAAAGCCTGTTATGGTAAAGCATTTGAATCGTCATCGTATCCCGACCCTTTTCCCATATCTTTTGGAACGAATAGCCAGTATTCCCGGTTTTAAAAAAATATCTTTTCTTTCGTCCAATCCTTGGGACTTTTCTGACGAGTTGATCGACGTTGTTGCTCGCCATCAAAATATTGATCGCACGCTTCATTTACCTATTCAGGCGGGGAGTAATGAGGTTTTGAAGAATATGAATCGTTGGTACACGCGGGAAGAATATCTCGCGCTTGTTGATCGTATTCGTACGCGTATTCCCACTGTGCGGTTTACCACCGATATCATTGTTGGATTTCCCGGCGAGACGCGCGAACAATTTGAAGAAACGATTGATCTCGTGAAACGTGTGGATTTTGATAAGGTTTTCATCGCATGGTACAGTCCTCGGCCTGGTACGGCCGCGACGAAAAATATGAAGGACAACGTATCGATTGAAGAAAAAAAACGTCGCTTTGCCGAGCTTGATGCCGTGACGTTTAAGGGCCACGGGAAGAAAATGTAAACTGGTGATTTTTTAGTTTTTTATTACGTTCCTCCATAACTATACTTTTCTTGCAATTGCAAGAAAAGTATAGTTATGTGTTTTTGGTCAAATTGATGGGAAAGTGATAATATAAAAAATACTTTTTATGACAAAAAAAAGAACGACAACCCTCATTTCGTGGAATGTGAACGGTATTCGGGCGGTGCACAGGAAAGATTTGTTTTTGCCTTTTATTGAAAAATATCAGCCAGATATTCTTTGTTTACAGGAAACAAAGGCATTGCCAGGACAAGCGGAAATCGACCTTCCCGAATATGAGGAATATTGGAACTCAGCAAAACGGAAGGGATATTCCGGAACGGCAATTTTCACCAAGCAAAAACCACTCACCGTTCGGAATGGTTTTCCTGAAACGATAAGAAAAAAATTTCGTCTCGAGCATGATGGATACGGAGATGTAAATGAAGAGGGTCGCGTGACGACCGCCGAGTTTGAGGATTTTTTTATCGTGACGGTCTATACGCCCAATTCGAAAGAAGATCTTTCTCGTTTGAAACTTCGGCATGACCAGTGGGATCCGGCATTTCTTGCCTACTGTCGGGAGTTGGAAACAAAAAAACCGGTGATTTTTTGTGGTGATTTGAATGTCGCTCATACCGAGAATGATCTTGCCCACCCGAAAGAGAACAAAGGAAAACATGGGTTTACGAACGAGGAGCGAGAAGGATTTCAGAATTTTCTTGATGCTGGCTTTGTCGATACGTTTCGCTTATTTCATCAAGGGAATGGATTTTATAGTTGGTGGTCACACTGGCAACGCGCGCGCGAAAGAAACATCGGTTGGCGGATTGATTATGTATTGGTCAGTAAAAAATTTCGTTTGAAAATAGAGGAAGCGTTTCTTTTGCCGGACGTTTTTGGCTCGGATCATTGTCCGGTAGGAATACGAATAGCTGTATGACGATCACTATGAAGAGAAATGTTCCACTCGCAGAACAAATGCGTCCGAAAAGTCTTGATGATTTTATCGGTCAGGAAAAGGTGCTTGGTGAGGGATCCTTTTTACGGGAAGCGATTATGGGAGACGTGGTGCCGTCACTTATTTTTTGGGGACCGCCGGGAAGCGGAAAAACGACACTCGCTCTTCTTATTGCCGAGGAAACTCAATCTCAGTTTTATCAACTTTCAGCCGTTGGAAGTGGCGTCAAAGAATTGCGCGCACTCTTGGCGGAGGCGGAAACGAATAAAGCACACGGCAGAAGGACCATTCTTTTTATTGACGAGATCCATCGTTGGAACAAGTCTCAGCAAGATGCACTTCTACCTCATGTGGAACAGGGCAGAGTAACCCTTATTGGCGCGACGACTGAGAATCCGAGTTTTGAAGTAAATGCTGCTCTTTTATCACGGACACGCGTGCTTACACTGGAAAAACATTCTGAAGGGGCGCTTGTGACACTTTTGGAAAAAGCGGTAAAGGATGCAAAAAAATACTTTGGAAAAAGCGTGTCTTGTGATGATGAAGCGCTCCGTTTTATCGCGGCCGTTTCTGGTGGGGATGCGCGTACGGCGCTCAATACGTTTGAAGCGTGTGTTTCGAGAAACAGGCCGATCGATGCGATTTTGGTTGAAACAGTTGTCAAACGTTCACATATTCTTTATGACAAGGGGGGCGAGGAGCACTATAGTATTATTTCAGCACTTCATAAATCTTTGCGTGGTGATGACGCGGACGCGGCACTCTATTGGCTTGGACGGATGCTTGAAGCAGGTGAGGATCCTCTTTATGTGGCAAGGCGATTGGTTCGTTTTGCATCGGAAGATATCGGATTGGCCAATTCGTTCGCGTTGCCTCAGGCGGTAGCGGCGTTTCAGTCATGTCAGATGCTTGGGATGCCGGAATGCGAGGTGCATTTGGCACAAGCGGTCGTTTATCTTGCGAAATCAAAAAAATCAAACGCGCTTTATGTCGCGTACGGAAAAGTTAAAGAAGATGTGGCGAGATTTCCGAATGAGTCGGTACCGCTTCATTTGCGTAACGCGTCAACCAAGTTAATGAGGGACCTTGAATATGGCAAGGGATATAAATATACGCCTGATTTTAAAACGGAAGAAGAGGCGGCACAGGAATATTTTCCCGAGCATTTGAGGGGAAGAAAGTATATTGATTTTGGCGAAAAGAATGGCATTTGAAATCGAAAGTTATAATTGCTTGACGAGAATAAAAAAATACGGTATCCTATTTTGGTCAGTTTTTTTAACCGAGCGACATCACGTCGTTTTTTAGTTCTTTACAGGAGGAAAATATGTCAATTTGCCCCGATATGGTCTTTGACAGGGCGAAAAAAGCTATCGCTGGTGGAGATACGGTTACTGCTATCTCCATGAAAAAAATATTGGGTGTGCTTGTTCTTCGGGCACAACAAAAAAACAATAAAGAACAAGTAGTAAATTTGTGTGCGCGCCACCGAGAGATTCATCTCGGGATAGGCGTGTTGTTGCAACGAAAAACATAAAGGAGGTTATCATCGGCGCGGGAAATAAGTTCTCTGCGCCGAATTTTTTTCTTGAAAAAGAGAGAAAATGTGCTAGAATAGGGTTTCATAAGTGAACGTTATGTATATGAATATCGATGTTTCAAAAAAAGAGGTTTCGTGGTGGAAAAACAAAGGAATGACACCAATATGTTTTTCTGAAGAAGGAAACGAAGGAATTTTTCGAGAGAAAGGAACCCGAGAGACACTCTTTTTTGTGACTGGAAAGAAAAAAAGTATGACGCGTCGCACAGTAGCGCTTTTGGCGCGTCGGGCGGTGCGGGAGGCCGCCTTGAAAAAATGTAAGGATATCGTGTTTGATGTGCGGCAATTTCGTTTCCCTTCCGTTTTTATGTCGGAACGAGAGCTCGGTGAATGGCTTGCTATAAATTTCTTAATGGCAGATTTTTCTTTTCGTGATTTTTTGTCTCAGCCGAAAGAGGGATTTTTGGAAATACGCACGATCGTTCTCGCGCACGCCACAGGAAAAGATTTTTTGAGTGGCGTTAAGCGAGGTATCATTATTGGAGAAGAAGTGAATCGATCACGCTACATTTCGACAATGCCGGGTGGGGAAATGACACCAAAATTGTTGGCGAAGCATGCACGACAATCCGTGAAGGGGTTGCCGGTACGAGTTACCGTCTTTGACGAACGGGAAATAAAACGGCAAAAGATGGGAGGGATCGTCGGTGTGGGGAGCGGTTCTCATGAGAAGCCCCGTTTTATTATTCTTGAATATCTTGGGACAACAAAAAAAGAACAACCGATTGTGTTGGTAGGAAAAGGTGTGACGTTTGATACGGGGGGTATCAACTTGAAACCGAGTGATGCGCTTTTGGGAATGAATATGGATATGTCTGGTGGCGCGGCCGTGATTCATACGATTGCCGCTGCCGCCCGTCTTCGTATACGAAAAAATATTATTGCGCTTGTGCCGGCGGTAGAAAATATGCCGTCCGGATCGAGTTATCGCCCGGGCGATATTCTGCGATCGATGTCCGGTAAGACTATTGAAGTACTCAACACTGATGCCGAGGGGAGAATTATTCTTGCTGACGCGCTTCATTATGCCAAACGATATCGACCAAAACTTGTTGTTGATGTGGCGACACTTACGGGAGCCGCTTTGGTGGCTCTTGGTGAACGGGCTTCCGCTCTTTTTACGGAGGATGAAAGTTTGGAAAAATTATTTCGTGAGGCCGGTGAAGAAAGTAATGACCCTGTGTGGCCATTACCCTTGTGGGATGAATATGCTGAGGACATCAAAGGAGTGTTCGGTGATGTGGCGAATATGAGTAAAACTCCCTGGGGAGGGGCAATTACCGCGGCGGTATTTCTCAAACAGTTTGTTGATCACGCGTATCCATTTGTGCATCTTGATATTGCTCCACGAATGACGACGCTTCAAAGCGAGTTTCTTTCCAAGGGATCTGCTGGCGCGTCTATTCAACTGCTTTTGAAAGTATTGGAAAAACTTTAAAGGATTGAATTTTGAGGGAAATTGTAAAAACGGCTTGAAGGAGCCGTTTTTTTGGTGGATAAGTGATTGTGTTGACTGGTGAACAATATGTGGAGTAAAATGGTGACTAGTTATAGATAGGTGGGTGAAAGTGGGGAATTTCACACTATCGTCATTTTGTGCGCCTATGTTCATCGGAGAATACAAACACATCATTGATCCCAAGAAGCGCCTAGCGCTTCCTTCGAAGTTTCGTGGTGAATTGGGAAATAAGGTGGTAGTGACACGTGGATTGGATACTTGTCTTTTTGTTTATCCAATGAAAGTGTGGGAAGAATTGGCAACGAAACTTGGAACATTGCCGGTTGGTGAGGCAGGTACGCGGAGTTTTATTCGTGTCATGCTTGCCGGCGCGACCGATGTGGAACTTGATAATCAAGGAAGAATTTTGTTGCCTGAGTATTTGAAACAAGACGGTGGATTAAAAAAAGAAGTAACGGTGGTTGGTCTTTTCAATCGTTTGGAAATTTGGGACACGGAGAAGTGGAAACGTTATAAAGGGCAAGCGGAAAAACATACCGGGAAGATCGCGGAAAATCTTGGAAAATTGGGAATTTATTAAATCAATTGTTCGTTTTTGATTTTTAATCCATGGAAGGTGATACGTACACGGTGTTGGAGAAATTAAAAACGAGGAATGGAGAATGAAGATTATGAAAGAGACGAGGCACATACCGGTTCTTTTAAATGAAGCGATCGCGATGCTTGCCATCGGATCCGGAAATACGGTTGTTGACGCAACCCTAGGTGGCGGCGGACATTTGATTGCTTTTTGTCACGGCGTTGTCCCTGGCGGGAAAGTGATAGCTCTTGATGTCGACGCGTCTGCTCTTGAGCGTTTTCGTAACCGAATTTCGGACAATCCCGATGTGCAAACAATGTTTGAAGATGAATCTCTTGTGCTTGCGCACGGAAATTATTCCGACCTGGGAGGGGTGCTCAAGCAACAAGGTGTCGCCTTTGTAGATGCTATTTTCGCGGACCTCGGATTTTCATCCGATCAAATCGAAGATCGCGAGCGAGGTTTTGGTCTTTTACAAGATGGACCGCTTGATATGCGACTCGATAGAGAGAGTGAAATGACGGCAGCGATGCTCCTCCACTCATCTTCTGTCGATGAGCTTCGTCACATTATACGTGAGTACGGAGATGAAGAAGAGGCATCTCGTATTGCTCGGGCGATTATTCGTGCGCGAGAAGAGCGACCGATAGAAACAACGACGATGCTTCGTGAAATTATTGAAAATGTTTATCCAGCCGCCAAAAGAAGAAAATTAAAAATTCATCCAGCAACAAAAACGTTTCAAGCATTACGCATCGTAGTAAATAAAGAGCATGAGCATTTGAAGATGTTTCTTGAAGAAAGTGTACGATATCTGCGTCCTGGTGGGCGGTTGGCAGTGATTACGTTTCACTCCGGAGAGGATAGGATCGTCAAGCATTTTTTTCAGGAATTGTCTCGAGGATGCGTATGTCCTCTTGGTTTCCCAGTTTGTCGATGCGGAAAAAAGGCGTCGCTTAAAATTATCACCAAGAAGCCGATTATTCCGAGTGTTGATGAAACGAATCGTAATCCGCGAGCGAGAAGCGCCAAGTTACGGATAGCGCAAAAAAATCCATAGCAGGGGACGGTAAACAAAAACAAAAAAACAAAAAAAGAATATGCAACCGAAATATTGTCGCGTCAAGACATGGTCTGCCGCGACAGAGCAGAAATTTGATCGGGAAAAGAAACAATCCAGACTTGCTGGTTCGGTGGATGTGTTGGCGCTTGGGGTGTTGCTTATGCTTTTTGTTATGGGAGGAGGGTATCTTTATTCTGTAAACCAAACGGCAGTACACGGGTATCAAGTGCGTTCTTTGGAAAAGGAGCTTCACGCGTTGCAACAAGAAAATACGGAGCTTGCTATTAGAGAGGCGGACTTGCGTTCATTGCATCGTATAGAGGCCTCGACGAGCGAGCTTCGTATGCAGAAGGCGGAGGCAACAATATATCTTGAAGCACGTCGTGAGCAAGACCCGTTGGTTTTGAGGGATATTTCCTCACGATTCTCGGTTCGTTAGAAGGGATTTTTGTTGTTAAACCAAAAATATATCGCCGCCGGTGTCATGGTATGTGGAGGTGAAAGAAGAGCACGATTATGAGAGCACACGGTGCGGAAATCATACGACCAAAAATGAAGAAACGGGAAAAGATCTCTTTTGGAGATGAGTGGCGCATGAGAGGTCTCTTTTTGTGTGTTTTATTGGTTGGCGTGTCGCTTATAGGGCGGTTGTACTATGTTCAGATTGTTGATCATAAAAAATGGAAATCTATTGCTGAAGATCAGCACAACGTTTTTCAAGAACTTTCTGCTGAAAGAGGAGAAATTTTTATGCGTGATGGTGACGGTTGGTATCCGCTGGCGGTCAATCGGGAGTATAAAATGGCGTACGTGGTACCCAAGGATGTTACGGAAAAAGAACGTGTTGCCGCCGAGCTTTCCGCTATTGTCGGTATTGATATTGAAGAGATTCGTGGGAAGGTGAATCGTCCTGATGATCCTTTTGAAATTATCAAAAAACGTTTGACGGAAGATGAGGAGGAACGTATCCGCTCGGCCCATTTAACAGGAGTGGCATTTTTGCCGGAGAAATATCGTTATTATCCGGCTGGTGAATTGGGAGCTCAGGTGGTTGGTTTTGCCAGTCTTGGCGAAGACGGTGGTGCGGGTGGGTACGGTATTGAATCCTCTCAAGATAATCGTTTGCGTGGTGAAACCGGTATGGTTTCTCAAGAAAAAGACGCGGGAGGACGCTGGATCGCTTTGTCTGATCGGGAGATTGTTGCTCCTCGCCATGGGGCGGATGTTGTGTTGACACTTGATCGTGTCATTCAGTATGAGACGGAGAAAATTCTTCGTGAAGCAATGGAGAAACATAAGGCCGATCGGGCGACGGCAATTGTTGTCGATCCGAAAACGGGCGCTCTTCTCGCGATGGCTTCTTTACCACAGTTTGATCCCAATGAATATTCCAAGGTAGAAGATTATTCAGTTTTTCTTAATCCGGCCGTCAGTCTTTCGTATGAGCCGGGATCAATCATGAAACCGATTACTTTGGCGATTGGCATTGAAGAAAAAAAGATATCGCCGCATACCGAATATGTTGATACCGGAGTGGTGAAAATAAGCGGATATGATATTCGTAATTCGGAAAATAAAGTGTACGGCCGAAGCACGATGATGAAGGTACTTGAAGAATCGATCAATACGGGAGTTATCTTTGTCGAAAAACTTGTTGGGAATCAAACATTTCGTGATTATTTTGAACGTTTTGGTTTTGGTAAAAAAACTTCTGTGGCGTTGCCGGCAGAACTTGCTGGTGATACGCGCAATTTGAGCAATCTTCGTTCGGATATTCAATTTTTTACCGCTTCTTTTGGACAGGGCGTTACGGTGACACCTCTTCAAATGGTGATGGCCTATGCCGCGCTTGCCAATGGGGGAATATTATATAAACCAGCCATTATTGATTCCCTGATATATCCTGACGGAACGAAAGAAAAGATGGTACCGGAAGAAGTGCGGCGGGTAGTAAGCAAAGAAACAAGTGAGAGCATTGGAGAAATGCTTGAAAGTGTCGTGGTGCGCGGTCACGGGAAGCGTGCACAGGTGTCGGGATATCGTGTTGGTGGCAAAACCGGTACGGCTCAGGTGGCGAAAAGTAATAGTTTGGGATATGAAGAAGGATTGACCATTGGTTCATTTGTCGGGTATGCTCCCATAGATGATCCTCGTTTTGTTGTGTTGGTGAAGATAGATAATCCAAAAGACGTTCAATGGGCGGAGTCAAGCGCCGCGCCAACTTTTGGTCGCATAATGAAATTTTTACTTGAATACGCTAAGATAAAACCGACGGAGTCTGTTGTCTCCAAAGAGTAATTGTATGACAAAAAAAACGTTTCTTCAGATTTTTCTTCGTTGGTGTGCCAGGATGCTTCTTATGAAGTACAAGCCAACGGTGATTGGTATTACCGGTTCGGTGGGAAAAAGTTCGACAAAAGAAGCTATTGCTCATGTATTGTCGTCGGTTTATGATGTGCGAAAAACGGAAGGGAATTATAACAATGAGATTGGTATTCCTCTTACTATCATAGGCGCCCGAAGCGGGGGGCATTCTTTGTGGGGATGGCTTTGTGTCTTTGGGCGATGGTGTATCGCAATACTTTTTCCCGTACGGTATCCGAAAATACTTGTTTTGGAAATGGGTATTGATCGACCGAAAGATATGGAATATCTTCTTTCTTTTATTCCTATTGACGTGGCAGTGGTTACGCAAGTGTCATTGAGTCACGTTGCTTTTTTTGGTTCGATACAAGCGATCGCGAAAGAAAAGGGAAAACTTCCTTTAGCTGTACCGGCGCAAGGACACGTTATTCTTAATTATGATGATCCCCGAGTGAGAAAGATGGCGGAAAAAACCAAGGCGCAGGTGATGACGTATGGTTTTGATGATGGTGCAATGGTGCATGTGGATAATCTTTTATTTCACCGAGATATCAGAAACATCGATGGATTTAGTTTTAAGTTGAATTATGCCGGCAAGAGTATCCCTGTGCGTTTACCACTTATCGTGGGCCGACATCATATAAGCGCTGTTTTGGGGGCCGTGGGGTGTGGTATTGTTATGAAAATGAACTTGGTGGAAATAGCTCAAGCGTTGGAAGCTTTTGCGCCACTACCGGGACGATTGCAATTGCTTTCCGGAAGAGAAGGTAGCAGTTTGCTTGATGATACGTACAACGCGTCTCCGGCATCAGTAACAGCAGCTCTTGAAACTATGAAAGAGCTTATGGCTCCTCGGCGAGTTGTTATACTGGGTGATATGCTTGAATTGGGGGGCGACGCGGAAAATGAGCACCGGGCGCTTGCTGAAAAAATTATTGCCGGAGATGTGCACGTCGCTATTCTTGTGGGACAGCATATGCATTTTCTTTTTGAAGAACTTCTCAATCGGGGGTTTTCCCGGAAACAGGTTTTTTGGTTTCCTGACGTGTTTTCAGCTTTTGATGTGGCGTGTGGTTTTTTACGAATGGGAGATCTTGTTCTTATTAAAGGATCACGCGGTATGCGAATGGAAAAGATGACGGAAATTTTGCTTGCCGACCCCGCGAGCGCTCGAAATGTTTTGTGTTGTCAATCGCCTGAATGGCGTGACAAGCCGTTTGCTCCGCCAGAAGAGTGGACAGAAAAAATATAACATGCGAGAATATTTCTGATATTTTTATTGAAAGATATGGATTTTTTTTCTGTGTTGTTTATTGTTGTCGGGCTGGTGGTGTTTGAAACCGTTTCCAGTATCGATAATGCCGTCATCAATGCCGAAGTGCTTTCGACGATGGGAGCGAAGGCGCGTCGCTTTTTCATTACATGGGGAATTTTTTTTGCGGTGTTCGTCGTGCGCGGACTCCTGCCATGGGTCATCGTCTTTTTGACGGTGCCACACCTCGGTTTTGTCGGTTCGTTTCTGGCGACGTTTTCCAATGATCCGGCGGTGGGGCAGGCAATACAATCCTCGGCACCGATATTGCTTTTGGGGGGAGGAGTGTTTCTTTTATTTCTTTTTCTGCACTGGCTTTTTCTCGAACCCAAGCATTTCGGATTGCGCGCGGAATGTTTTTTTCTCAATCAGGGAGCGTGGTTTTATGCTCTTGTTTCGGTCGCGCTTGCTGTAATCGTGTGGTACGCTCTTAAAGAAAGCCCGATGCTTGCTTTTGGCGCGGTAGTCGGGTCGACGGCATTTTTTATCACGCATGGATTTCGTCAGCATGCCGAGGAAACCGAACGTCGTTTGATGAGTGGCGGCATGTCTGATATCAGCAAAATCCTTTTTCTTGAAGTGATTGATATGAGCTTTTCCATCGATGGTGTACTTGGCGCGTTCGCCTTTACGCTTTCGGTACCACTTATTTTGCTCGGTAACGGTATCGGTGCCGTGGTAGTGCGGCAATTAACCATTTCTAATATCGATCGGGTGAAAAAATATGTATTTCTCAAAAATGGAGCGATGTATTCTATTTTTTTCCTCGGATTGGTGATGACGGGTCATGCGTTTGGCCTTCATATACCCGAATGGTTTGCTCCGGCCATCACGTTCTTTATTATCGGCTATTTTTTTCATCTTTCCCGGCAGAAACTTCTTCTTGACAATACCTTGTCAGTATAGAAAAAAAATGTATAATCAAATATAGAGGGAGCGAAGACTTCTTCGGTTAATTCAGATAATCGGTGACGTTTTGTCTTATGACAGACAATATGAAGGATAGGGATTTTATCGAGTATGTCGTAAAAATGCTCGTTGATAATCCGGATGATGTGAAGGTCGAAAGAAAGATTGATGAGATGGGAGTGTTGATTACCCTTGATGTGAACCCAAAAGATATGGGTATGGTGATTGGCCGTGAGGGTATGACTGCCAAGGCGCTCCGTACACTTTTGCGTGTTATTGGTGCTCGTAACAACGCCCGAGTAAATTTGAAAATCAATGAACCGGAAGGTTCAGAGCGTCCGCCACGTGAAGAGCGTCCGGCGACAGAGGAAAAAAAGACTCTTGATGATGTCATGAATGACATCCAGATTTGATTGATACAGAAAGACCCCGGTTGTTCCGGGGTCTTGTTTTTTTTGGGTGGCGTGATAGGATAATGCCATTCCGTAATTTTTTGGAGGAGAAAGCTATGGAAACAAAACGCTTTTTTATTGATGGACCTGTTCTTTTACAGCCAGAAGTTTTTATCGATGATCGTGGTTGTTTTTTCGAATCTTTTAGCGTGGAGCGATACCAAAAACTTGGTATTCCGGCTGATCGTTTCGTCCAAGACAACGTTTCCAAGTCGAAACGGGGCGTCGTGCGCGGGCTTCATTATCAGGCAAGGCCCTTTGAACAAGGAAAACTCGTGCAAGTTTTGTGTGGGCGCGTGCTTGATGTGGCGGTAGACATCCGTGTCGGTTCGCCGACATACGGCAGGCACGTGATGGTGGAACTTTCAGGGGTGAATCATAAGCAATTCTGGATTCCGGCCGGATTCGCGCATGCCTTTATGTCACTTGTCGATAATACTATTTTCACGTACAAAGTGACCGGCCTGTATCACAAAGAATCGGATCGAGGTATTCTTTGGAATGATCCGGCTTTGGATATCGCCTGGCCGAAAGATGTCACCCCGATAGTTTCTTCGAAAGATGCGGCGTCACCACCTTTGAGCGAGATTGTTGACGCATTTGTTTACAACGAGGAACACTAACGCTTCTGGCCGCGGCTTTTCCGGTATCTGGTATACTGGAAGGGTCGCGGCTTTTTATTACCAATTTTTTTTCTGAAACTAGAACCTTTTCAAAGAAACTCTGGAGTTCGAGCGGGCACGGTTCTGCAATGGATTCATTGCAGAGAGCGAGGACGAAAGCGTAACGAATAAGACGTGTCGGGTCTTACGAGTGATTCTTCGAAAGGTTGCTGGCTGAATGAAAAGAGAGATTTATAAAATTAGAACAAATTATGAAAATACTTGTTACTGGCGGAGCGGGATTTATCGGGAGCAATTTTATTCATTTTATCCTTGGAACGTATCCAAAGGACGAGGTGATCAATCTCGATCTCCTGACCTACGCGAGCAACCTCGAGAATCTCGCGGTGTGGAAAGATGATCCACGGTATCGCTTCGTGAAGGGCAGTATCACGGACGCCGCTCTTGTCGAGCCGCTCGTGGCCGAGTGCGATGCGATCGTCCATTTTGCGGCCGAGTCTCATGTCGATCGCTCCATTCTTGATCCGAGCGCTTTTATCGAAACCAATGTGCGGGGGACGTACGTTTTACTTGAGGCGGCAAAAAAACACGGCAAGCGTTTTCATCACGTTTCGACCGATGAGGTTTTTGGCAGTCTCGGTTTGGATGACGCGCCCTTCAATGAGAGGACGCCGTATGATCCGCGGAGCCCGTATAGTGCATCGAAAGCCTCGTCGGATCATCTCGTGCGCGCGTATTTCCATACCTATAATCTGCCGGTCACTATTTCTAATTGCTCAAATAATTACGGGCCATATGCTTGTCCAGAAAAATTTATACCATTGATTATTACCAATCTTTTTGAGGGAAAGAAAGTGCCGGTCTATGGCGATGGTATGCAGGTACGCGATTGGCTGTATGTATCGGATCATTGTCGGGCGATCGATCTTGTCCTTAGGCAGGGGAAGATCGGTGAAACCTACTGCGTAGGCGGGAATGGTGAGCGACCGAATATCTGGATTGTGAAACAGCTCCTTTCGGCGCTTGGCAAGGATGAAAGTTCCATCGAATATGTGAAGGATCGCGCGGGTCACGATCGCCGCTACGCCATTGATTTTTCGAAAATAGAACGAGAGCTTGGTTGGCGTCCGTCCGTCACGCTCGAAGAAGGTCTTAAGAATACGGTGGCTTGGTTCAAAGAAAACGAAGTCTGGTGGAAGAATATGAAGAGCGGCGAATATGAAAAGTATTATGAAAAGCAGTATCAGAAACGTTAGTCTATGGAAAAGAGGAAAGTCTTGATTCTCGGAGCGAAGGGAATGCTCGGGCAGGAGCTCGTGCGTGTTTACCGTGAGGACGAAGGATATGAGGTCGCGGGCTGGGACTATGAGGAGATTGATCTTACGGATTTTTCTGTGGCGGAAAAAAAGATCCGCGAGTATGCGCCAGCGGTTATTATAAACGCTGTGGCGTACAACGCGGTTGATCAGTGCGAGGAAAACGAGGAGGAATACGCGAAGGCGATCAAGCTCAATGCCGATGTTCCGGGATTTCTTGCGCGACTGGCAAAAGAGCTCGATAGGACGTTCGTTCATTATTCTTCGGACTATGTCTTTGATGGCGAGAATGCGGACGGTTATGCCGAGGATGCCGAACCGCGACCGATCTCTCGGTATGGCAGAAGCAAATGGGAAGGGGAGAAAAACGTCATTGCGGAAGGTGAAAAATATTATCTTATTCGTTTGTCGAAATTGTTCGGCAAGCCGGCGTCGTCCGCGGTCGGGAAGAAGAGTTTTTTCGAGAAAATGCTTGAAGTGGCGAAGGACAAAAAAGAAGTGACGGTCGTCGATGACGAGAAGAGTTGTTTCACGTACGCGCCGGATCTGGCGCTCGCGAGCAAGGTGCTCGAGATGTATCAGAAGCCGTACGGTATCTATCATTTGGTGAACGAGGGTGTTGCGACATGGTACGGGGCGGCACAGGAATTGTTCCGGTTGGCGGAGATGGATATCGTTGTAAAACCGGTTTCAGCCGATGCATTTCCTCGCCCCGCCAAGCGACCCAAATATTCGACGCTCCGCAATACCAAATTTATTCCGCTCCGTCCGTATCAAGAAGCGCTGGAGAAGTTTTTGAAGGGAGGTACGGAGTCTTTGTTTTCTTAAGACCTGGTTTGCGATCAGTTTGTTTATAGTCTTACTATTTTCGCGATTGCGTAAATTGTAAGATTTTTTTAAAACACTGAGAATCTAAAGTTTTGGAAATCTTTCACGAACTAACTTTTCGTGGAGCATCCGTTCTACAGTGAGGATTTCTATATATTTCTGTATCCCGAACATTTCAGCAATGAAAAGGATTTCATTCTCACAATCATAAGGATGAGCCCAGACACTTTTTTGGATTTGGCAGAAGCCGAGTTCCTTGATTTTGTTCCGCAAGGCATCACGGGCATATGTGTTTACTTTTGAATTGGATGGGATATCGAATATGAGCACCCGCCATTTTCCGTCCCAACGCGTCGGCTTCTTAATTTCTACCATCTCGAGAGAATATTCCGCTACCCGACGTCTTCCTTTGTTTGTCAGGACTATCGTGGTCTTACCGTGAGCATCTTTCAATATTTTGACGAGTTTATGCTTCTTCATGTAGGCGATGGAATTGGTAATCGATCGCTTTGAAAAATCATTGTCAGTTTTTCGTCTGCTTCCTCGACGATGTCTGAAAATGTCAGCAGCTTTTATGAGACCAGGAACTGTTGCTCCGAGAAATGCTACTCCACCCAGAGTAAGGAGAACGAGGAAAAACTTCGTCGCTGTAGCCGATAGCGTATCGGAAAGCAGGAAATCATCCGCTCGTTCGAGAAATTTTTTCGGGAGCTGAACTTTCTTTTTATTGCGGGACACCTGTTTCTTTGTATGATTCGTAGATCGTGCCATATCTTTTCGTGTCTATATAGATGAAAAGTATATTATATTTAGAGTATATAAAAGTCTTACTATTTACGCAATCGCGAAAATAGTAAGATAAGTGGTTTTGATTAAAAAATGAGTGGGGGATGAAATTAAAAAAAAGAAAACCGCCCCGGGATACCGATGCGTGTTGCGCAGGGTATCCGCGTGGCGGTAATGAGTTCCTTAATTCATCAGTCGACTAGTCACTATCGTGATTAGCCGATAGGTTGGGCGGTGTGGTGACTTTATTTATCCCTCCATCACCACTCTCTCGACGATTTCAAAAACCTCGTCGGGGGTAAGGCGTGATCGGGAACCATCCGCATTGCGCGGGGAGCCACCGATCGTTGAACCGCCTCCCCATCCCGTTTCCCGCTCATTGAGCGCGTAGAGGATGGAGTTCACCTTGGAACCGGGGCCGACGGGAAATTTGCCGACCAGCTCGGATTTCTTGCCGACGGTATAGTTCACTGATCCGTCGGGAAGAATCTTGTACGCAATGGCACGAGTGTACCCCTCCGCGTACAAGAGATCGAAAATGAAGTCGTCCGACTTTGCCATCACCCAGCCGCTACCGCAGTGAGTGGTTTCAAAATGACGCTCCATTTTCGAGGCGAGCTCGATTTTTCCCGCGAGTAACGCGTCGATATTTTCGACGCATTGTTCGAGGAGCGTCTGGAGATCGCACGTTGCGTACTGTTTCGTGCGCCGCAGATCGAGCTCGGGCTTCATAACGCCCTGGAAGAATTTCTCCGCCAGAGCATTGTCGATTGCCGGGTAGGCCGGGCCGTGAGCATCGATACCGCCCACGGTTGCAACCAGCTCTCGCACCGTTTTTTCGGCGGCCCGCTTTGAGTTGCGGAGTAACCACACCGAAAGAACGGTGTCGCCGTCAACATCGTTCACGAAAATCGTGAACGCGGTCGGATCGAGCCCTAGGAGGAGTGCATCCAGGACCTGTTCGCAAGTGGCCTTCGTCACAAGACGAAGGCACTTGTCATGGTGGTCAAACGAGAACCGCTGGTTCTCAACGTCGACATCGGGTCCTTGACAATACCCGTCCAGGGCGATCGACCTTGCGGGAAGATCTTCAAACGCAACCGTGCGGCCGCGTTCAATTGTTACTTTTTTCATTTGATTCCTTTTCCCACGTGCAATGCCAGGCACGCAGGAATGTTTGGATTTGAAGGCGCTGGTACGCCTACTTTCTTCACGCCCGATGCCGCAGGGCAAAACTTCATCGATCCGCAAAACTTCTACGGATCAAAAAAAAAAAATTGTTCAGGTACATGCCCAGAATGTGGTGCATTCTGAAACGTTAATTATACACCTTTTTTGACATTCTGTCAATGGTGCGGTGGGTGGCTTTTTTTGCTAGGATAAAAATATATTTGTAATCTCCATGACGGATATTTTTGCTTTATTTATGGCGCATAAAAAAAATGATAAAGAAGTGTGGCGCGCGATTCTTGGTGAAGAGAAGCGACAGGAAGAAGGTCTGGAAATGATAGCATCGGAAAATTACGTGTCGAAAGCGGTGCTCGAGGCGCTCGGGACGGTTTTTACGAACAAGTATTCCGAAGGGTATCCAGGTCGGCGTTATTACGGCGGACAGGAATGGACGGATGTCGTGGAGACTTTGGCTATCGATCGGGCGAAAAAACTTTTTGGCGCGGAACACGCGAATGTCCAGCCACATTCGGGGGCACAGGCCAACTTGGCCGTTTATGCGGCGCTTCTCGAACCAGATGACACGGTGCTCGGGATGGATCTCTCGCACGGTGGACATTTGACGCACGGGCATCCGGTGACGCTTCCGGCGAAAGTGTATAACTTCGTTCGGTACAAGACCGAAGCGGACGGGACGATTGATTATAAGAAATTGGAAAAATTAGCGAAAGAAACGAAACCGAAGTTGATGCTCGCGGGGTTTTCCTCGTATACGCGACAGATCGATTATGAGAAATTTACGGCAATCGCAAGAAAGGTAGGTGCGCTCTCGATGATGGATATGGCACATATTGCTGGTCTTGTTGCCGGGGGTGTGCTTCCGAATCCGGTACCATATTTCGATATCGTGACGGCGACGACACACAAGACTTTGCGTGGTCCGCGCGGGGGATTGATTTTGTGCCGCGAGCAGTATGCCAAAGCGATCGATAAGGCGGTTTTTCCGGGAACGCAAGGTGGCCCACATATGCATACAATCGCCGCGAAAGCCGTAGCGTTTGGCGAAGCGCTTCGTTCTGATTTCAAAAAATATGCCAGACAGATTTTAAAAAATGCCAAAACGCTTGAAAAAAAATTAGCCAAATGTGGCGTGATAATTCTTTTTGGTGGGACGACCGAAAATCATATGTTGGTCATCGATACGGTGAAGAGTTACGGAATCACAGGCAAAGAAGCGGAAAAACTTTTGGATGAAGTCGGGATTACGATCAACAAAAACGTCATTCCGGATGATCCACGGGGTCCGCTCGACCCTTCGGGTGTGCGTATCGGTGTGCCGGCTGTCACGACACGGGGGATGAAAGAAAAAGAAATGAAGATACTCGCGGGTTTTATTGAGGAGACATTGCGTTCAAACGGTGACAAGAAAGTATTGGGAAACATCCGAAAAGAGGTGAAAAGTCTTTGTAAACGATTTCCAGTGTATAAAAAATAAACGTATGAAAGGAATCATTCTCGCCGGCGGAACCGGTACGCGGCTCCTGCCGCTCACCGCCATCACTTCCAAGCAATTGCTACCGGTCTATGATCGACCGATGATCTTTTATCCGCTCAACACACTCATTCAAGCGGGGATCACGGACATCCTCATCATCGTGGCGCCGGATCATTCGGGACATTTTTTGAATTTGCTCGGTTCGATGTTCCGGAAATTTGGTATCAATCTCTCGTTCGTCGTCCAAAAATCGCCGCGGGGACTCGCGGAAGCATTCATTCTTGCGGAGGATTTCATCGATGGCGAGGCGACGACACTAGTGCTTGGTGACAATATTTTTGAGGACGATTTCACCGAGGCTATTCGGACATTTGAGAAGGGCGGGCGTATTTTTGCCAAGGAAGTGCCGGATCCGGAGCGTTTCGGCGTAGTGGAGTTTGACACAAAGGGAAAAGCGATTTCGATTGAAGAAAAACCCGCGCAACCAAAAAGTCATTTTGCTATTCCCGGTATTTATATTTTCGATTCGAGCGTGGTGGAGATAGCCAAAGGGCTTGTGCCGTCGGAACGAGGAGAGCTCGAGATCACTGATTTGCATCGTCACTATCTCGCTAAAGAGATGCTTGATGTACGCGTGATTACCGGCGCTTATTTTGATACCGGGACGCACGAATCACTTTTTGAGGCGAGTGCGTATGTGAGAGAACATCGTTTTTCCGAGCGTTTTGATTCGCGCATCAATGAGGCTATTGTGGAGTTTACTGGAGAATTCAAGAAAATCATTTCTCTTAAAAAATAATTTTTTGAAAAAACATATGCAAAGCAGTCAACCGAGAAAAATCAAAAAAGCTATTTTGCCAGTCGCGGGTTTTGGCACGCGTTTTTTACCGGCTACCAAGGCGCAACCAAAAGAGATGTTGCCAGTCGTTGATAAACCGGTGGTGCAATATTTGGTAGAGGAAGCAGTGGCATCGGGTATTGAAGAAATTATTTTTGTCACCGGTCGTGGAAAACGCGCCATCGAGGATCATTTTGATGTTTCTTACGAGCTTGAAGAGACATTGGTTGAAAAAAACAAGCATGATTTGCTTGAAACAGTTCAGAGGATTTCCGGATTGGCGAGGTTTTCTTATGTGCGTCAGCCCGTTCCGCTTGGTGACGGACACGCACTTCTTCAAGCAGCGCATCTCGTTGATGATGATGAATCGGTTCTCGTGATTTTTGGTGATTGTATTTATGATAGCGTGGTACCGGCAGCCAAACAGCTTATTGAGGCATACGAAGAACATCAAGCGCCGATCATCGGATTGTCTGAGGTAGCGTTTGAAGATGTATCAAAATTCGGCGTGATCGGCGGCGAACAGATGACCGGACGCGACTGGAAAGTGACGCATATCGTGGAAAAACCGAAGCCGGAAAATGCCCCCAGTCGGGCGGTAGCGGTAGGAAAATATATTATTACGCGTGAAGTATTTGAGACACTCGCGTCGATGGATTCCGGTAAGTCGGGCGAAATCAGATTGGCGGATGCTTTTGATCTCATGCTTGAGAAAAAGCGACCGATGTACGGACGAATGCTTGAGGGGATGTGGCTCGATACGGGCGATAAGTTCAATTTTTTACAAGCGACCATTCATTTGGGTCTTAAGCATCCGGAAGTAGGTGAGAAATTGCGATCTTATTTGAAAGGACTATCTCTGTCATAAGGAGAACGACAGAGAAAGAATGACTCGGTGAAGAATAAAAATATGTATTGGGTGTATCTTTCTTTGTTTTTGATAGCGGTTTTTATCCCTGAAGTGGTCAATCGCGACGTATTGTTTCTGGGAGAGGAAGACGTCGAGGCTTTTCTTATCCTTTGTTTTGGCATGCTTGGTTTTATGACATATCTCGCCAAAGAAAAAGCACTCCTGTCTTCTTTTCGGGAAAGACTTCGTTTGCAAAAACGCGCCAATACGATTACGAGAGACCTCTCCGATTCGTATTCGTACATAGGAGAAATCAATAGGAAGTTGGATATTATCAAGGAGCTTGCTTTTCGTTTGCCGAAAGATACTTTGGAGGGATTTAAACGGGAGGAAAAGCGCGGCGCCGGTATGTATCGACCGGTGATTGTGGCGGCGCGTTTGCTCGCTCGTACCGAGACGGTCTCTCTTCGTTTTGTGAATCTGAAAGAGCGTAAGCTTGAAAAGGTAGTTGAGGACGATCGTCGCCGTAATTTTTCTTTTTTTGGAGCCAATACTTTGCTTCATTCGAACAAATTATCTGCCGAGGAAAATGGATGCGCTATGATTCGTTCACCGCATGATGCCGGTGGGATTGTTGCTTTTGTTGTTTTCCCCAAAAAAGTTAATCATATTGAAGATGTAGAGATTTTCAAGGTATTGGCTTCTCAGGCATTGTTTTTGTATTGTGTCGAGGAGGAGCGTAAAAAACTCCTTTTGGTGGTGGAGTGAACAGCCGTATACTTTTTTTTCTTCCCGTGGGAGAATATGGAAGGAAGACAACCAATGTTTAATCGTATGCGCATCGGTATTGACGCTCGTTTTTATGGTTCGGTGGGTAAGGGGCTCGGACGGTACACGCAAAAATTGATAGAACATCTGGAAATACTCGATACGGAAAATGAGTATGTTGTTTTTTTGCGCCGGGAAAATTTTTCTGAATATCAACCTCGTAATCCCCGTTTTCATAAAGTGTTGGCACAGTATCCATGGTACGGATGGGCGGAACAGCTTCTTTTTCCATTTTTGCTACTCAAGTATCGTCTCCGGGTAGTGCACTTCCCTCATTTTAATGTGCCGATACTGTATCCGGGGGTATTTGTGGTGACACTTCATGATCTTATTTTGTTGCGTCACCCGACGCTTCGCGGAACGACGCGCTCGGTACTTTTTTATTGGATCAAGTATGGAGCGTACCGTTTGGTGATTTTTTGTGCTTTGCGTCGGGCGGCCAAGGTCATCACGGTATCGCATTTCGCCAAGCGTGATATTGTGGAGCGCTATCCTTTTGTGTGTCACAAAATCGAAGTGACGTATGAAGCGGTTGATGATTTTTGTTTCATGCCGACACCGCGGAAGACGCGTGTTTTGTTTCAGCGTTTAGGTTTGATAGTAAAAGACGAAAAAAGCTCGGAGAATAAATCAGACAGGCTTGTTCATGATATACTGAAGCCGTATTGTTTGTATGTCGGTAACGCGTATCCGCATAAAAATTTGGAGATTTTTTTGGATATCGCTTCCTGTTTTCCCGAATATCAATTTGTTTTGGTCGGTAAGGAGGATTATTTTTATCGCCGCTTGGAACGACAAGTAACACGGCGCGCAGTGCGGAATATTATTTTTTCCGGTTTTGTCGATGATAGCGAACTTGGTTCTTTGTATCGTTTTGCTTCTTGCTATGTTTTCCCTTCTTTGTATGAAGGATTTGGCTTGCCGCCACTTGAGGCGATGAATTATGGAACGCCGGTGCTTGCTTCTGATAGAGCATCGCTTCCTGAGATTTTGGGTGCCGCGGCTTTATACGCCGATCCGGATAATACGCAGATGTTCACGCAGCGTTTGCGCGATCTCCTTGAGACTTCGGAAACACGAGAGCAACTGAGGAAACGCGGTCATGAACAAGTGGCCCTGTATCATTGGAGTGATATGGCAAAAAAAACACGCCTCTTGTATGAGAGCGTCGTTCAAACAAAAAAATACAAGAATAATGAATCAACATAAACGTTTCATTTCTGATATTCGTCTTCAATCGTCTGACTCTGTAACCAAAGAGACGGATGAGCGTGCTTCATCGGCATACCACGCTTTTGTTCTTTCTGAAGAAATGTTTCCCGAAGAGGAAGAGTCTTCTCGGTATCCTCATGAAATCAGAGGAAAAAAAATGGATAACGAACAAAAAAAAGAGCGCCTTTTTTCACGTTTGCGGCACCCGTTTTTTATTCTTCCTGTGGTCATTTGTATACTGATTGGAGGCATGGTGGTAACGCGAGAAGTAAGAGCGATGAAAGATGCTCTTACGCGAAATGGCGAGGAGGGGTTTCGGGAGCTTGTGATAGCGGCGGAAGATATGAAAAATGGGCGCTTTGATGAGTCGCTTCTTCATTTTCGTCGAGCCGAACAATTTTTTGCGGAGGGAGAAAAAAATCTTTCTTTCTTGAGATGGCGCGTATGTGATGTCTTTACTTATATTCCTGGTTTGTCGCAGGCGATATCGGGAAAGTACGCGCTCAAGGCGGGCGCTCATTTTGCCGCCGCCGGAATACCGCTTTCTTCCATCGCCGAAGAAGTTTCTTCTTCTAAAGAGGCATACGTTTCGGGCGAACAGATTTCTTTTTTGGAGTTTTTTCAGCGTATTGACGGGTCGCTCGGAAAAACAATTACGGCACTTGAACAAGGGAATGAAGCCCTTGCTCGCGTGCGTGTGGATGATATCCCGACTGATAAACAACAGATGTTTCTTTTGGCGCGCGAACAGTTGCCTCTGGTCATGACGCTCGCCAAAAAAATTGAAAACAATGAAACGCTCTTGGAAGAGCTTTTGGGTGGAAATGGACCGCGGAAATATTTGTTTCTTTTACAAAACAATCATGAACTGCGCGCGACCGGCGGCTTTATCGGAAGTTATGGATTATTGGATGTGAATGATGGCGTGGTACGAAAATTTTTTGTGGATGGTATTTTTAATCCTGATGGACAGTTGAAGGAAAATATTGTCCCTCCACAACCGATACAAAAGATAAGCGCCGCGTGGAGCTTGCATGACAGTAATTGGTTTCCCGATTTTCCCACTTCTGCCGAAAAAGCTATTTTTTTCTATGAGAAAACGGGTGGACCGACCGTGGATGGGGTTATTGCTTTGACACCTACGGTGATGCAGAAACTTTTTGCCGTTGTCGGTCCCATCACGCTTCCCCAATACGGTATCACGGTTGATGCTGAGAATTTCATTCCTGTTATTCAGGAGCAGGTGGAAGTGAAATATAATCGTGAGGAAAACAAACCAAAAAAAGTATTGGCGGATCTTTCCGTCGCTCTTCTTGAAAAAGTGTTTGCTTCGCAGGACAAAAAAACACTCCTTCGCGTCACGCAGGCCCTCGTAGAAGGACTGAACGAAAAGCATTTGCTTCTGTACGCGCGTCATGAAAAGACGCAAGCGCTCATTGATGCGGCTGGTTGGTCGGGGCGAGTACTTGATACACCGAGAGACTATCTTTCGGTGGTGCACACCAATATCAACGGATATAAAACTGATGGCGTGATTGATGAAGTGATTCGTCATAGGGCGGATATTGAGGATGACGGATCGATTATTGATACGGTGACGATCACGCGTACGCATCGGGGCGGGCGTACCGCGTACGATTGGTGGAACAAAGTAAACGCCGATTATCTCCGTGTCTATGTCCCTGAAGGGTCGATATTATTGTCCGCTCAAGGAACGACGTGGGAGTTTCCGGAACCGCCGCTTGATTATGAAGCACTTTCTTTCAGGCGGGATCAGGATGTGGAGCGCGAAGAAAAAAGCATGACTCTGGAGAAAAAAAGTGGAACGCGAGTTTCAAAAGACGCCGGAAAAACAGTCTTTGGCGCATGGGTCTATGTGAGCCCGCAGGAGTCGGTCACGGTGGAGTATCGTTATCGTCTCCCATTTTCTTTGCGGAAGGAAAAGATTGAGAATGACGCCGCGGACACATATTCTGTACTCTATCAAAAACAATCCGGTTCTTTTGGGAGTAAACTTTTTTCTTCCGTCGTGTTTCCGAAAGAGTGGCAAGTTATTTGGCAGACTGACGGTAATCTGATACCGTATGGACGTGAATGGTCAATGGAAAAAGAGCTTACCGCCGACGTTTTTGCCGGCATGGTTTTTGGTGTTGCTCGATAAAAGAGACATATGGTGAGATTGTGGTTAAAAAAAATTACGCTTTTGAGCAATACACCGAGCAAAACGGTGGGTGCCGCCGCGCTTATTATCGCTGTTTTTGGTATTGTCAGTCGATTTTTGGGTTTTTTGCGCGATCGTGTTTTGGCATCGCAATTTGGTGCCGGTGACGTCCTCGATGTGTATTATGCCGCTTTTCGGATACCGGATTTTGTTTATGGTCTTTTGATTGCCGGGGCTCTTTCGGCGGCTTTTGTGCCAATATGTACGGAGTTATTGGTGAAAAAAGAAATGAAAGATGCCTGGCGATTGGTTTCCGGTATTTTGAGATTGTTTATTATATTTTTAGGAGGGTTTGCTTTTTTTGGTATTCTTGGCGCTTCGTGGCTTATTGAATTTTTAGCGCCAGGATTTTCTCCGGAGAAAAAGGAACTGACTATCCTTTTGACTCGCGTGATGCTTTTTTCGCCGATTTTTCTTGGTGTGAGTGCCGTATTTGGCGGAGTTCTTGTTTCTTTGAAACAATTTTTTGTGTATTCGCTCGCGCCTTTACTGTACAACATTGGCATTATTTGTGGCGCGCTTGTTTTGGTGCCGTGGTTGGGTCCAGTCGGTTTGGGATGGGGAGTGGTTATGGGAGCGTTTTTGCATATGAGTATTCAATACCCGATGCTTCGTTATTCTGGTTTTGTCTATGAACGAGAGACATTGCGCGATACATGGAGAAACAAAGCTGTACGCAGAGTGCTTCTCCTTATGATCCCTCGATCACTCAGTATGGCGGTGAGCCAAGTGGGTCTTCTTGTCATGACGATATTTGCGTCACTGTTAGCCTCTGGATCTTTGGCGGCCTTTACCTTTGCCAATAATATCCAAAGCGTGCCGCTCGGACTTTTCGGCATCGCTTTTTCATTGGCGGTTTTTCCGGCACTCTCTCTTTTTGTCGTGGAGAAAAAAGAGGGGGATTTTTTTGTCATGCTTACCAAGACAGCGCAACGTATTCTCTTCTTTGTTTTGCCGATCAGTGTTTTTATGATTATTTTTCGCGCGCAGGTAGTGCGTGTTTTTCTGGGAGCCGGCGCGTTTGATTGGGAGGACACTATCGTGACTTTTGAGATTTTGAAGTGGCTCTCTCTCAGTTTATTCGCGCAAAGCCTCATTCCTCTTTTCGCGCGTGCTTTTTTTGCTCTTCAAAATACCAAGACACCTTTGTATATTGCTCTCGTGAGTGAAGGCGTGCACATCATTCTTATTCCGCTTCTTCTCCCGACATACGCCGTTGAAGGACTGGCGATCGCTTTTTCGGTGAGTACCATTTTGAACGTTGTCCTTCTTTATATCGCGCTGCGTAAAAGAGTGTCGGTCTGGCGTGATCGCCTCATGCTTTTTCCGATGGCGAAAATTCTTTTTGCAACGTTGTTGGCAGGAGCCGTCGCGCAGATGTCGAAGAGCGTCTTTGCGCTTACGACCAATGAGCTGGACACTTTCGTCGAAGTGTTTCTTCAGTTATCGACCGGGTTTGCGATCGGTGGAGCCACTTTCGTTTTTTTGTGTCATTGGCTCAAAGTGGACGAACTTGTCATGGTCAAACGTTTTATTTTCTGCAAGATATTGCGGCAACCGGAGACGGCAAGACTTACAGAGGATCATCCGGAACGTGGCGATTGGTAAAAATATTCTATGAACGAACGACAGGAACGCATCCGTAATTTTTGTATCATTGCGCATATCGATCATGGCAAGTCTACGCTCGCCGATCGTTTTTTAGAGCTGACAAAGACCGTGGAACAGCGCAAGATGAAAGAACAGCTTCTGGACCAGATGGACCTGGAGCGTGAACGCGGTATTACGATCAAGCTTCAGCCGGTAGAGATGCAATATGTTTTTCGTGAGACGGAATATACGCTCAATTTGATTGATACTCCCGGACATGTGGATTTTCATTATGAGGTATCACGTTCTCTGGCGGCAGTGGAAGGCGCGGTCCTTTTGGTCGACGCAACCAAGGGTGTGCAGGCGCAGACACTCGCTAATCTTTATTTGGCGATTGAACAGGGCTTGGAAATTATTCCCGTTATCAATAAGATCGATCTGCCCAACGCGCAGGTAGAAAAAACTAAAAAAGAAATCGTGCATGTTTTGGGTTGTGAGGAGAAAGATATTTTGACAGCCTCTGGTAAGACGGGAATGGGAGTGAAGGAAGTATTGGAACGAGTAATCGAACGCGTATCACCGCCAAAGGGTGATGAGGAAAAGCCTTTGCGGGCGCTCATTTTTGATTCTGTATACAATACCTACAAAGGTGTCGTGGCGTACGTCAAAGTGGTGGATGGCGCGGTGCGTCGTGATGATCCTCTGTATATGTTGGGAACGGCGGAGGACGGGATGACGGTTGAGGTCGGACACTTCAAGCCCAATCTTGTGGCGACCGATGTAGTACGCGCGGGTGATATCGGGTATATCGCGACCGGTCTCAAAGAGGTAGCGCATTGTCGAGTGGGAGACACGATTACCATGAGAGGAGGGAACAAGGAGCGGGGTTATGAAAATACGATCGAACCACTTCCCGGCTACAAAGAAATCAGGCCGACTGTTTACGCGAGTTTGTATCCCGTGGAAGGTGATGATTATACGCTTATGCGTGATGCTCTTGAAAAATTAAAATTAAATGACGCTGCGTTTACCTTTGAACCGGAAAGTAATCAAGCCTTGGGGCGGGGGTTTCGATGTGGTTTTTTGGGGCTTCTTCATTTGGAAATTATTCAGGCACGTCTTGACCGTGAATTTGGTTTGCACCCGACCATCACGACGCCGTCCGTCGTGTATGAATTGAAACTTCGTGGTGAAGAGACTCGTATGCCCTTGTACGCACCGACCGATTTGCCCGATCCGGCCAGTATTGAGGCCACGTTTGAACCGTATGTCGCTCTTTCTATTGTCACGCCAAGTGAATATTTGGGAAATGTCATGCAACTCTCCCAATCTATTCGGGCGGAGTATAAGAATACGGAATATATCGATGAAGAACGCGTGCTTTTATCTTTTGAGGCGCCGCTTATGGATGTCATTGTCAATTTTCATGATGACTTGAAAAGCGCGTCGAGTGGGTACGCTTCGATGAATTATGAGCCGATCGGATATCGACCGAGCGATGTAGTCAAGCTTGATATTTTGGTGGCAGGCGAACCAGTGGATGCTTTTGCTCGTATGGTGCCGCGTCGCGACGCCCACAGCGAGGATATTTGTATGGCGGTGATTTTTCCCGTAAGAAAAAACTTCTTGAAAAACAAAAACGTGGCAAGAAAAAAGCGATGGAAATGGGTAAGGGGAAAGTGGCTATTCCCGGTGAAGCTTTTCTCGCTGTTCTGCGAAAATAGAGGGGGGCAGGAGAGAGATTTTTTTGAAAAAACAGGCGTTGCAGTTACTTGTTGAATCTAAGTGGCTATGTTTATATGTTGACACTTACTTCAAATAAGGGCATTATTCCATGTTGTTCTTTTAAATTAAGCTAATGTAGCTCAACTCTAAACTTGAGGAGGTCCTGATGACTGTTTCAGCGGTAATTATCGCATCAGGACGAGCAACGCGTCTTGGTGATATCTGTAAGTATAAGCCGAAATGTCTCGTTCCTTTTGAAGGTGTGCCATTCTTAAGATTTCTTGTTTTCTGGTTGCTAAACAACGGAATAACAGACATTGTGGTAACGGGGAGTAATGAATCTCATGCCGAACTTATTGAGAAGGAGATTAAGGATAATTTTCCTGCATCAGTACGTCTGGTAATAGAGGAATATCCTAGGAGCACTACCTGGAGTACCTTCGTCGGAGTGTCGAAAGTAAAGTCTGAGCACACACTGCTTTTAACAGCAGATAATGTTTGGAATCTAAATCTTCGCCATTTCATTGATACTCACCTGATAAGAGGAGCAGATTGTTCAGTCCTAGCAACAAGCAAGAAGAATGTGCCAAATTTCGGTAAAGTGAAGCTTGATAATCGTTCTAGTCGAATTATTAGCATGTGGGATCCAGAATGTGTGTTGCCAGGAACTCCTGTAAGCACTATGGGTTTTTATGCTTTAAGGAAACAAGCGTTCCTTGAAGCTGTCGACCTTGAGTCGGATCTTTATGTTGAACGAGAGACAATGCAAAAGCTTTTACCAAATGCATGGGGTGTTGTTAATAACAAATTCTTCACCGACTTTGGTACACCAGAAGGCTTACGTCAATTAACTAAGCGATCATCTTTGATCACAAAGTATTTTGGCAAACCAATTTCTGGAAGATTATCCTAAGGCGCCCTATAATAACAATAAATAAGGGGCGTCTTTTTTCTAATAATATGTACAAGAACATACTAATTACGGGAGCAGGAGGAACAGTTGGTTATGCATTAACCAATTTTTACCTGTCACAGGGAATTAATGTGTATGCCGTTGATCGGTCTGAAGAGGCTGTGGCACGTCTTTTAGACGTCGAAAAAGAAAAATCTTATAACGGTAAGCTCCAAGTCTTTTTTGATGACATACAAGACTTATCTTTTCAGAAGAAAATTTTAGAGGTGAAAGAGTTGGAATGTATTGTACATTGCGCCTCTCTTAAACACTTTGCAGTTGGCTCAGAGTTTCCTGAGAAAGTATTCAATGAAAATATTGCTGTTTTTAAAAAAATTGAAGATTTAGTTCGTGTACATTTGGGAATACAGAAAGTTATCCTGTGCTCTTCTGATAAGGCAGCCCAGCCTATTTCTTCAATGGGACAATCAAAAAAGAAAATTGAAGAACTCAGTGAGAATGTCAAAGTCAGAAACGTTGATTTTATAAATGTTAGGTTTGCTAATATCCTTTACTCTAGCGGATCGCTTCTTCAAAAGTTGGAAGAGTGTATTCAGCAGAAGAAAAAGTTTTCGATACGAGACGGGGAGATGACTCGCTATCTTCTCACAAAACGAGAAGTCATTTTATTGATTGATTTTGCTTTAAGACTTGGAAAGCATGGAGATGTTATCTGTCTCCTCTCATCTTCAGCGCGCATCCAGGATGTGGTTTATGAATATCTGAGGAAAAGGGAATCTGAAATAGAAGTAGTTTTAGGAGAAAATCCATTTTCTGAATCAATACATGAATCACTTTTCAATATGGAAGAGCTTCAGCATGTCTATAAAAAAGAAGGATATCTCATCTATAATAGAAACAACAAGGGAAACTTGGATGATTTAGAGGAGAATAGAGCCTTAAGTTCGAAGAACGCTCTCAGTAAAGATTCACTTAAAAAACTTTATGAATAATCAGAAGAACATTGTCATTACTGGGGTTACGAAAGGTATTGGACTTGAGCTTGCTAAAACTTTTTTAGAGAAAGGGGACAGAGTTTTTGGTATAGCGCGATCAACTGAAATGCCAGAAGAATTTAAAAGTGATGAAAATTTTACTTACTGGAGCCTTCACATTGATTCTCCTCAGGCCGTTGAGCAGCTTTTCGCAGATTCAAAGATAAAGTTTGATTTGATTATAAATTGTGCAGGAATACTCAAGCTTAAAAACTTAGACAGTACGAGTGTGGAAGATTGGAAGGAAACGATGGAGGTAAATACTTCAGGGTCTTTTCATATTGCTAAATATGGAACAAGCCACTTTTTGAAAAACAATAAAAAGGGAATGATTATTTTTATTGGCTCAAGGTGGGGCAGGTCAGGAAGTGCAAAGGCTCCTGCATATGCCGCCAGCAAGTCTGCTTTACGAGCTTTGGTAAAGTCTTTCCAGCAGGAAGGGATTATCAGCGGCATTCGGTACATACTTCTCTCACCAGGGAGTGTTCTTACCGAGATGTCACTTTCTGTTGATAAAGATCTCACAGACAACATTTTACAGACTCATGATATCGCTGAGTTGATAGCTTATCTTTCAAATACACCTGATCGTATGATATTTGATGAAATTTCTGTAAAGGCTTTTCCTTATGACTTTAAAAATGATTAAGAAAATACATCAAGTTTGGAGCGAATATGACTTGGAGGGAATATCTGATATTAAAAGTATTTCAGGGGGGCTTATCAATGAGACTTATCGGATTATAAATAATAAAAATAAAGTATATATCCTTCAGAAGTTGCAAAAGATTTTTGATCAGGATCTAATGGCAGATGTTCAGGTTATTGCTGAGCATTTAGAAGAAAAGAAATGGCAATGTCCAAAGCTGTTAAAAACAAAAAAAGGAAGAGTTTTTGTTAGTCTGGATTCAGAAATATGGCGGACGTATGAGTATATACCCGGTTATGATTTCTCATCAATTTCTATTGGTAAGAAATTCTACTTTGAGGTAGGTGAGAAATTAGGATTGCTTCACAAAGATCTTGTTTCATTAAAATATACACCTCTCCATAAGATTGAAGGGTTTCATAGTAAAGATTTTTATCTTCAGAAGGCGCTTAAAATTGAAAAAAAGTTTTATCCGGTAGAATTTCAAGCTGCCCTTGAAGAATTAGTTGATAATCTACGTAGGCATTCAGTTGTTCTTGGACATCATCATCAACTAATCCATGGGGATCCGCGAGTTGAAAATATTCTCTTTTCTTCAAAGGGAAGTCCTACCACATTCATTGATTATGATACTTTCATGCTTGGCTCCATTTATATTGATATTGGGGATTGTTTGAGGTCGCTAATGTTACTAGAGGATGATATGCCACTATCATATAGACTGGAAGAGTTTATCTCAGGATATTCCTCAGGTAATCCTAAAACAAATATAGAGTATACTTATGCTTTGTCTGCTTTGAAATATGTTACATTAGAATTAACATTACGTTTTCTGATAGATTCAGTGGAACAGAGTTACTTTTTTTGGAATAACGAACAATATAAAACAGCAGCTGAACATAATACGGTTAGAGCAAGTCAACATTGGGATTTATTTAAGAAAATAAGCAAAGAACTATGAAACCCTTCAAAGTATCTCCAGCCCAAGAGGTAACAGTTCGATTTAGTAATAAAGAAGTGCGGTTACCAAAAGAAATTCAAACTAAAATCGATAGTTACTGGCAAGAATTATTAGATAGTGGTAAGTCATATAAAAGAGGAGAAGTCTTTACCGTTACTCATAAAGAGGTTACAGAAACTGCAGTAAACATTCTTGTAGAAAAAACTGATTACGCTCACTACCTTTACTGTCAGAATAAAGAATCGCTTGAGGAAAATGGAGTCCATATTATCCACACAGCTGTTCTCGTTGAAACCTCAGATGACCATTTTCTATTCGGTGAGATGGGGCCCCAGACCTCTCGACACGGCATTATTCAGCTTTGCGGAGGAGGCATAGACAATGATGATCTCGAAGGTGAGTATTTTAATTTTAAACACAATATAATCAAAGAGCTTCAAGAAGAGCTTGATATTGATGTTACCGATACTTCTCGAGTTACTTACTTTGATGAAGCATATTTAAAAGAAGGGGGTCCTACTGATAAAATGACAGTGATATTTAGAGTAGTGCTGAGTGATACAAAAGAAGAATTTTTAGGACGATATAGTGCTTTTGTGGAACGCCTCAAAACGAAGGGGGAGGATCCAGAGTTTGGAAAAATTATAGTCTTGAAAAAAGATAAGCAAGAAATTACAAGCTTTTTTTCTCAAGAAGAAATTATACTCGATGAATATATGAAACCCCTGTTTGAGAAAATAGCGCTAGAGCTTGAGTAAGCCCTGTGTCTGTTTAGTACAGAAATCAAAGTTTTGGTAAGACAGGAGGAGATCAGGGTTTTGGAAATCATATTATTTTGTGAGTTAATATCAGTATTTTTCAGGCGAACCAGTGGATGCTTTTGCTCGTATGGTGCCGCGTCGCGACGCCCACAGCGAAGGAAAGCGGGTAGTGGAAAAATTAAAAGAAGTTTTGCCGCGACAAAATTTTGCCGTGGCTATTCAAGCGGCGATCGGCGGTAAGGTGATCGCGCGTGAAACGATATCGGCTTTTCGCAAAGATGTGAGGATATTTGTATGGCGGTGATTTTTCCCGTAAGAAAAAACTTCTTGAAAAACAAAAACGTGGCAAGAAAAAAGCGATGGAAATGGGTAAGGGGAAAGTGGCTATTCCCGGTGAAGCTTTTCTCGCTGTTCTGCGAAAATAGGATGATGGGAGAGAGATTTTTTTGAAAAAACAGGTGTTGCAGTTACTTGTTGAATCTAAGTTTTTTCATTTGACAAACTTTTCATTTTGTGGGATTGTGGAAGGAATCGAAAGATTCGCGTGGTTTTTTTTCAATTCTCGCGTCGCACCCGCGACGCAATAGGAGGCAGCAATGAAAACTGCGTTTTTTTTCGCCGCCATCTTGGCGGTGGTTTCTTCGGCCGCTTCGGCGGCCGCGCAGCGTGTCTGCGACACGGGTGCGTACGAAAGGATCGCGCCGACGGTGGTGGATATCCCGGTGTATTGGCATATTCACGAGTGGGGGTGGAACTCTTATCCGCCAAGGGTGGATCACTACACCTTTGACGCGATGACCGGAACGCTTGTTATTCGCGTCTCCTCCGGTAGTTCTTCAGAAAAAAAAATGCTCGTGGCCGCCGGATTCCGTCAAGGCAACCCGGAGCCGACGTTCGTCTGCGTGGCAATCGACGTCAATGATGGCGACATGGTCGTCATCGGGTGGCCCGGCGCTGAGCTTGACCTGATGGTTGCTGCGAGGCACTATTCGGTCACCGAGTCGGGGAAAATCAACCCAGCCGAAAGCGGGAACACTTTGTGGTACAAGACCACGAAATCGCTTCCCATGATCCCCGAATAAAAAACGGGGTGGCGGTGGGGTGCGACATATACGGCGGCTTTATCCGATGATTGGATAGGGCCGCTTTTCATTTTTCTTTTTTTCAAGTAGAATGAAAATGCATCTTGTATATTTTTCAAAATACTATGCGAAAACAAAATTTTTTTTATTTGATTTTATTTTTCTTTTTTGTCGGCGCTTCTTTTTTTTCTGGTTTTCATTTCAGCTTTGCGCAAAGCTGCTCGTCCGTATACGATTGCTCGACGGCGGTACCAAGTTGTAGTGATCAGGGGTACACGAGTTGTACAGATACATTAACGCCGACATTGGAAAATGGTTGCAATGCCGGACCAACGTGTTTTGGTGGCGGCCCGGTTGAGGTTTGTCCTTTGCCTCCTTGCGGACCGCCTGATCCGGTAACTAGGCCAGATAGTTGCGGTAATGGCTGGTGCCATCCGGGAGGTATTTCTGGTGGGTATTCTGGTGATCAGGAGACTTGTTATACTTGTCCCGGGGATTGTGGCGGTTGTGGCGGCGGCGGTGTTTGTGGCGATAGTATCTGTGAAGCCGGAGAGGATTGTTCCTCTTGTCCCGGGGATTGTGGTGCTTGTGAGACTATTCCTCCTATCCCGGCAAACATCACCGGTTCTTGTCCTGCTCCCGGTACGAGCGCGACTGTTTCTTGGGCTTCTTCTTCTGGTGCCACAAGCTATAATCTTCGTATAGATAATCAAAGCAATACATGGTCCGGTACTTGCGCTTGGACATATCCTGGCGATGTCTGTGAAAGTACTTTTTCTACATCAAAAAATATCTCCGGTACCCCCGGAGCAAGTTATTCCGCTTGGGTGCACGCCTGTAACGGATTTGGTTGTTCCGCTCCCATATCCACTTCTTTCTCTTGCGCCAATCCCACTCCCACCGTCACCTTTACTTAATCAAAAGCCACCACACTCTCCGGCTACGTCAATATCCCTCCGGAAACTCTGACCGGAGAAACATTTACTATCACCTGGAGCTCTGCCAATGCCACCTCTTGTACGGTCGGCAAACAATTTCCTGATGGTTCCACCAACAATTCTTGGGCTACCGGTATATCTGGCTCTCGAGACGTCGCTCCTTTCCAAGGAGGGATACATCGATGGTGGATAGACTGTACCGGTCCCGGAGGTACCGCACATCAAGAGTTTACTCACACTGTCAACCGAGTCACCGCCTCTGCTTCGACATCACCCGCTCCTGTTCCTTACAACAGCAATGTCACTGTTTCTCTTTCTTCACAAAACAGTAACTATTGTTCTGTTTATGTAGACATCACCCATGTTCCCGGTTCACCGGGGTATTTCACCTCCGGAAACTTTCCCAATGGCCCCATGACCGCTATTGGCGCGCATACGGCCAGTGTCTATTGTTACGGTATCTCTGGTGCTACATGGTACGGTTCCGGTTGGACGACGGTGCCGTTTACGGTGGCAGCTCCGGCTATACCTCCACAACCCGCCAGTGTTACCGGCTCCTGTCCCGTTCCCGGTACGGTCGCCAATATTTCTTGGCCGGCTTCTCTCGGCGCCACTTTTTATGCCTTGCGATCGGATAATCAAAGCAATGGTTGGCAAGGTACGTGCGCGGGAGCCTATGTCGGTGATGTTTGTATTGATAACGTCGCCTCCACGTCCTATGTCATTAACCCCAGTACACCAGGCGCTTCCTACAACACGTGGGTTCATGCTTGTAATGCCGGAGGATGTTCTCCGGGAGCCGCGTCGACCATATTTACCTGTATTCCTCCCGCTCCCGCCGTCACCTTCACCATCAACGGTTCCACCGGACCACTCACTTTGACCCAAGGATCAACCAAAAACTTTGCCTGGACTGTCACCAACGCCACTTCCTGTACTGCCTCTTCAAGTGATGGCTGGTCAGGAAGCAAGAATCCTTCCAGTGGCACGGAAACAGGCACGGCTAATATTACCTCTGATCATACACTTTCTTGCACCGGTCTTGGAGGAACCACTGAAAAAACCGTTCGCGTTAATGTCACCTGTACGCCAAGCACGGGAAGTTGGGGTCCGTGTAGCAACTGTGTCAATGAAACCAAAGAGCGAGCAAATATAAACGCAAGCTGTGGCACGTGGACGGAAACCACTGATTGCAGTCCCACGGAAAAAAACACTTGTCGTGATTTCAACCGAAAAGAAGTGGCACCATAAAAAATCACCATGATTTTCAGCAAAAGCAGTCCAGAGTACTGGACTGTTTTTTGC
>JACPGV010000002.1 GCA_016182385.1 Candidatus Moraniibacteriota bacterium | reverse complement strand
GATGGTACCGTCGGGAAAGTCCATTATGACCTGGGTATCGGCGGTGCTGGGGATAGCGGCAAAGGTTGCTTCGGCGATAGTTGTATCACCTTCCGTTTCCTTGATTTCGAGTGTGAAGGAGCCTTCGGTTTCGCCGTCGAGAAGAACGGTCGGGTGGACAGAAGTCGGGACGGAGATATACTGCACTTCTCCGAAGCGCTTGTAAAGGGCGCCTGGGATATCTGAAGTGGTAGCGCTCACGGTATGACCATCCGCGTCTTTGATGGAGAGAGCGAGTGGGGAATGGAGGAAGTAGCGGAGACGACGTTCGGAGCCGAGATTCGGTTCAGAGTCGGAGATGTAATCAGAATAAATCGTTGAATTACCAAAAATAACAACGTCCTTGATAAAGTCACGAAGAGAGTCGATTTCGAGGATATCTGAGTGTATTCCAGTTTTGGTACCGTCGCCGCGCATCGGCCGTTATTCGTCTTCAAAATACATTCCTCGGTCGTCCAGTACCGTATGGAGGAAAGCGTCTCTTCACCCGTCCCGGCTATCTGATACACCCTAATGGATCCGGGTATCGCGAAGGTATCGAGTGATTGGTGGGTATCCATTCCATATGAGAGCAAATCGGAATTGATCGTGCTTGGTTTTGTAGTATTCTCTGAATCCGCCGGGACTTTACCATAGGTACTAAGAAGAAAATCCTTCAATTCATCCTCGCTGTCTATCTTGTGCCCAAACATATCGATCCACTCATCGGTCAACATCCCGTCATCGAATCGTATGACTGGGGTGCGGACACTTGATCCTTCACCCAAGAAATATGCGTGGGATGGCAGGAGCGGATACGCGCTCGGCATATTGTTTGCCAGGGTACGGGCGGAAAGCGGAGACATCGCAAATGGCATCCAGTTCACCGGCAATCCCTGATCATATCCGTGGAGAAGCGCACCGATCGCCTGGGGTGTCCCCACCTGCGGTGCCGCGACTAAGACGAGATTATCGATGAGTCTCGATGCTTCGCTGTCACCGAGTTTCTTTATGAGGGCCTTGGCTAGTAATCCACCGTTCGAATGGGCGATGATGGTCACTTTTCCGGTATTCGAATTTCCTGCCAAAGATTTGAGCGTGTCCTCTATCGAACCATCAACCAAGAGCATATCAAATGAGAGGCGCCAATCATACGGAACCGTCTTGAAATCCTTGATAAGACGCTCTGTCTTCATCTCGTCCATATCCTCAAGAAAGGACTCATATATATTCCCCTTGATCGGAATGTAGGCATTGTCGATGACGTCTCCGACACGGATATTGTGTTCACTCTCGCCGTCTTCATTCAGATGTAATCTCTCCACATCAGCATTTCCATATGGTTCCCATCGCTCTTCATTACCTTCATACAACCGACTCGCTTCAAGTCCCGGCAAAAAAAGCACGCTTGAATGACAGGTGTCGCCATAGCAGGTGCTCCACGGATCAAAGAGAACATGATCGGAAACAAGCACACCAAGACCGTTTGGATTGTTGATGGGATGTTTCGGACCGGACATATCACCCCACCAATTGTTCGTGGCATCAAGAGTGAGCCCGTTTGCCAAATTGAGAATGCCAAAACGACTGATATCGGAGAAACGACTCTGATGCACTTCTGCCATGCCACCCTGAACAACCAGACCATCATAAGCGAGAGAAAAGTCGCTCTCTGTAGCAATGAAGGAGCCACTGTCTTGAAAGAGGTGTTGCCACGAACTTTCTTTCAAAAGAAGATTGTTTGCGGTGATCGTAGCGCCATGATTCCCTATCTGAGCGTTGTTATTGTACCCACCATAGCGAATTTCGGTGTTGGCAATAGTAACGGTCCCTTGAGAAAAACTCAGTCCTATCCAGTCGCCTTTTTGGGGAATGGTCGCATTCCCATCCCGATTGGTATCACCCAGTATCGAATCGTCTCGGAGAGAAGTAAAAATGACCGGTTCATTACTCTGTCCACCCAAAATGACCCTACCGGAAGAAACAAGAGGAAACGTATGATAGTTTGTTTTGACAACGACACCGGGAAGTACGCGAAGAGTCGCACCGCTTGGAAGAGTGAGAGCAAACAACACATAGGGAAGGCCATCTTTAGAAAGCGTCATTTCCCCACTTACCGAGAAACTACTTATGCTGATCCGTTCCCTCTCTCCGGTATTGCCGCCATCGTTTTGGAAGGCGTTGTCGGAGAGGGTAACAGCCGAAGCATTATCGGAAAAGGTATTGTGACCGAAACGAAGCGTCCCTCCTTGTTTTTTGTAGATACCATGAGAAGCGTGGTGATGAAAAGAACTTTCCGTGATTTCACTCTCCCCTCCTTTGAGAACGACGCCGGAGCGAGCATACGAGATTTCTGATGAAGAGAGGGAAAGCGTGGCGCCGATATTGTAGAGCATGCCTCGTTCGGCGTCACAACCGCCATAGCGAATCTTGGTATTCGTCATGGTCACCGTACCACCTTGCGCTTCTATGGCACACCAGTTGCCTGTATTGGGAAGCATCGGACTCCCATTCGTATCACCACCAATATCATCATGGATGGAAGTGATAACGACCGGATTCTCCTCTGTCCCATTCAAAAAAAGCGTCCCTCCGGAAACAATGAGAGGGGCGCCGTATTGTGGTACTTTGACGATGACACCTGGAGTAAGGGTGAGAGTGATACCAGCGGGAATCGTGACATTATTCACGATGTAAGGATTGCCTGCGGGTGTCCACGTCGTATCTTCATAGAGAGTCACGTGGGAAATCTCCGTATCGGCCAACGCGTGATCAAAACAAGCAAAAAACAAAAAACATGAGAAGAAAACTACTCGAAAAATATCCTTGCGGAGTGACATACCGAACTTTTGTTAATCTTGTTTTCAGTGTAACAAAAACAAAAAGGGATGCAACTCCCTTCTTGTCAACTATTTTCCGTTTTTTCGGTGTTTGATGAGAGCGCCGGCTGTTTTGAGGCAAATAAGAACATCAAGCCAGAGCGACCAATTTTCAATATAAAATACATCCAAACGGTATTCGTCTTCAAATGAAAGATCCGATCGACCGGATACTTGCGCCATTCCCGTAACCCCCGGCCGAATAGTGAGTAAGCGACGGTGATATTCGGAATAACGTTCCACTTCACGTTCCTGATGTGGTCGCGGGCCAACCAAACTCATATCACCTTTGAGAACATTCCAAAATTGCGGGAATTCATCAAGCGAATATCGCTCAATAAACGTACCAACTCGCATGCGTCGCGGATCATCTTTAATTTTATACAATACACCGCCCTGACGCACATTACGCTCTTCGATTAATTTTTTCTCAAACGCTATCGCTTCCTTCATGGCGGGATTTTCTTTGGTTATGCAGTATTTCCATTGCATATAACGAAACTTATAAACAAAGAATTTTCGTCCATTTTCTCCGATTCGTTCATTTTTATAAATAACGGGACCCTTGGGATCTTCCAGCTTGATACACGCGGCGATACAAAGCATGATCGGAAAAAAAAGAATAAACAATACTGTACCAGCCACAATATCATACAGGCGCTTGAGCAGCTTTCCCCATCCATCAAGCGGTGTGTGTTGAAATTCAATGATCGGTTCCCCGCCCCATATATGCATGCTGAAACGCTGCGTCTGAAGCGTCGTAGGAAAATATCGATACGTAATATTATGAATCTGACAATAATCAAACAATTTTTCCTGTTCATCATCCGTAAGCGAGGGATCGCCGACAATAATTTCATCGACACCTTTTGTCTCACGAATTGTTTTGATATATTTGATACTCGCGGTATCAATCTGATCCACCACCCGGTATCCCAGCGACTTGTTTTTTACAAACTGATTGCGCAATTTCTTCATTTTTTCGTTGTACCCGATAAGGAGCACTCGATGCACGCCCATGCCACGATGCACAAGAACAAAATTCTGAATACGCTGAATACCGTATCGTGCTATGACAACAAACGCGATCGCAAACATCCATCCGACCAAAATGACAAAACGCGACGAAAACCATTCCCGATTAAGAAAAACCGCGATGATAAGTATAATGAGACCAAAGGTAATCGCCTTGGTCACACCATACGCTTCTTGTACAAAGCGCCGTGTCGCTCGTATTCTATACAAACCCTCAATAGCTAAAATAACGATGAAAAATGGCGTAATAATCAGAACGAAATCCAAATAATCCGCAAATTCAATACTAAAAACGTGTGATACATACCCCTCAAACATCGGCAATCCACGCAAAAAATACGCCGACGTAGCGGCAAGCACAATCATAATAAAATCGACGGGAACTTGAATGGCGCTAAAAAATATTTCTGAACGTTTCATAAAAGAAGAACTCTCCATTTACACTTTGCGACTCATATCAAGATTTCCAATATTTTTCCAAAACAGATCTGTAAGCCGGATTCTGTATTTACCTTGCGGCAAATGATCATCATTTCTCTTGCCCTTGCGTTACCGCAAAGATCCTGGCGATTCTCTCCTCGCGGAGCACGATCTTGCACTCAAGTAAGGATTTGGCTGTTTCACCCCAGCGTCTGCTGGACTACGCTTCCAATTTCTCAGAAGCGCCCATGTTTCTTTCGTCACATGGCATCTCTGTTCGCACCTCGCGCCTCGCGGCGTGCGGGAATTACCCGCTACTTGCTGCCAATTTTGTCTGCTCAAAAAAGAATATTTCCATTCTCAGCAGACAAAATCGGCGAGTGTCCGGACTTTCCTCACTCCCAGCACTTCATTTGTGCCACAACAGGCTTGTGGCCGTTTCGCAACAAGTTATTTTAAAGCCTTGTCTCAATAAAACACTTGTCTTCTGCGTCACAAACGCATACGCAAATGAAGTGCTCGGTCGCGTAATGATCCGATCTGTTTTGGAAAAAAACAAGAAACCTTTCTATTATAGCACAAAAATACGTTTTTGACAAGCCTAAAGTCAGATTAAAGCCTCAAACGAGCCTCAAATCGTTCCTTTGCTTCCATGACAATTGCATCAAAAGCTCTGTCCATTTCTTCACTCATGATGGTCCGATCAGCGGCGCCAAAAGAAAGATGAAAGGCCATGCTTTTTTCGTCGTCATGTTCATAAATATCGAATAATTCGACACGACGAAGAAGAGGCGCTCCAACATCCAAAAGAAATTTTTCCACTATCGCCACAGTGACCCTTTTTCGAAAGGAAGCAGGAAAAGTCAACGATAAATCCCGTAAAGCATAAGGGAATTTTTGGAGTGGTACATAAAAAGCCTCTTTCAAGCGGTGGGCAAAAAGTTTTTCATAATCAAGTTCCGCCACCGCCACGCGACTATCCAAACCAAACCCTTGAGCAACAAACGGGTGCAACTCCCCTATCATTCCCACCACATCACCCTCAATCACAAGCAGAGCCCTTCTCGTCGGATGAAGCATATCCTGTATCGCGCTCTTCTCACTCTGTTCTTCCGGAAGAACAAAAGAAATATCCGAGATATCAAGAAGCGCACGCAAAGATTGTATCTTTCCTTTAAGGACGAAAAACGGGCTTTGTTCTTTGTTCTTTTTCGGTAAAACGGTCACGAGTGACAATTTTTTCTTCTCTTCAATACTCCCTTTCTTCGCACCACGCGAAAAAACACTCTCGTATTCAAAACAATCAAGCGCATCAAAATATCGAAGATTGTCGCGCGTTTTACGTAAAAGCCCCGGCAAAAGTGAGAGTCGAAGGAAACGTTGTTCCGGGCTCATCGGATTTTCCAACTCACAATGACGCTCTTTGGGTAAACGCGCCAAAGAATATTCTTTTTCTCCATAAAAAGAATACGTCATCACCTCATCAAAGCCGGACGCAACCAAAGTTTCTTTGAGAAAACGCTCAAAACGCTTTGACTGATTCTCTTCTCCGGCAACAAGCGGCAAAAAGGGCGGACAGGCTTTTATTTTTTCATATCCGCGCATACGCCCAATCTCTTCAATCAGATCCCACTCATCCATAAGATCGGGACGACGTGTTGGTACGGTAACATCCAAAGCATTTTTTCCAGAAACCTTCTTCACGCCCAGACCCAGAAGTGCCAAATATTGCACTGCCTCAAAAAGAGGCACTTTCTCCCCGAGAACATCTTCGATACGTTGCAGGGAAAGTGTTATCTTCCATTCTTTTTGTTCTTTTGGATAGACATCGCGCATCCCCATCATTTTTCCGGCATTTATCGTCGTCATGAGAAGCGCGGCCTCTCTGGCGACTTCTTTTACTCTATGAGGGTCAAGATTTCGCTCAAAACGATAACTGGCGTCTGTCAGCAAAGCATGTCGCGTCCTCGTGCGACGAATCGTCGGTCCGTGAAAATGAGCAATTTCCAAAAAAACATTCTTTGTTTTTTCCGTAACGGATGAAGTCGATCCCCCCATAATACCCGCTAAAGCAAGCGCTCGTTTCTCATCGGCAATCACCATATCATCTGGAGATAAGATGTATGTCACGCCATTCAGTAACATCAATTTTTCTTTTTTCTTGGCGGGACGCACCGTCACTCCTCCATGAAGCGTATCCGCGTCAAAGGCATGCATCGGCTGTCCGGTAAGCAACATCAAATAATTGGTGACATCCACCACGCTATTGATAGGGCGTAAACCGGAAAGCAAAAGTTTTATCTTGAGCCACAGTGGCGACTCCCCCACGGAAATATCGGAAAACAACATACCCATGTATCGTCGACATCCGTTTTTGTACGTTACCTTTATTTTTGGACAACGGTTGTAAGACGGCACCTTCGCGATTTTTGGAATCACTTTTACAAAATGTGGCGCATGACCATCCAGGGCGGCTATCTCACGAGCCAAGCCCTGATAAGAAAGAGCATCCGAGCCACGATCGGGTAAAATTTTTACCTCAATAAGACTGTCATCCAAACCGAAATACTTCCCAAACAAGGCGCCGACCGGAGTATGTTCCGGGAGCACGAGAATACCGCTATGATCATCACCCAAACCAAGTTCTTTGGCAGAACAAATCATTCCTTTCGACACCACTCCACGAATAGTCGCTTCTTTGATTTCAACGCCGCCAGGCAATACCGTCCCCGGCATCGCTACGGCAACTTTTTGTTCTAAAGCAATATTTGGCGCGCCACACACAATCGTTCGCGTATCTTTCTTTCCACACTCGACACGCGCCACACGCAACGTATCGGCATTTTTGTGTCGCTCCAATTTCACAACTTTGCCTACAATAACACTCGCCGGCACAAGAGAACACTTTTCGATTCCCTCCACCTCAAAAGCATGCGTCATCAAAAGCTTCGCCAATGCGTCAGCAGATTTCTTGGTACCGGAAAGTTCTTTGAGCCAATGGTAGGAATATTTCATAGAAAATCACTTACTTTCAACGTCTATTCATGAAAAGTATTAAAACTGTCTGATAAACCGCAAATCGCCACTCATCAAAAGACGAATATCGGTAATCTTGTACTTCATCATCGCTAAGCGCGTCAATCCGAATCCCCAAGCAAATCCCTGATACTGACCACGCTTGTATCCTGCCGCCTCAAAAACTTTCTGATGTACCATACCTGCGCCACCTATTTCCAACCATCCGGATTGTTTGCAAACAGGACACCCCGAAGCCCCACACAAAACACAGCTGATATCAAACTCAAACGACGGCTCCGTAAAAGGAAAAAAACTCGGACGTAAGCGGACATTCACCTTTTTTCCGAAAAATGAACTGAAAAATGTTTCAGCGATATACTTGAAAGTTGCCACGGATACCTTACCTGGTTCATCCACCATCAAACACTCAAACTGATGAAACGTATGCTCATGCGAAACGTCCGTCGCTTCATTTCTGAAAATACGTCCCGGAATAATAATACGGAATGGTGGCTTGTGTGTCTCCATATAACGCACCTGTACTGCCGACGTCTGTGTGCGCAAAAGATACCGTTCTTGTTTTTTGTTTCTTGTTTTTTGTTTACTCTCGGATGAGGCAAGCCAAAAAGTGTCTTGCATGTCGCGCGCCGGATGATCGGCTGGAACATTGAGCGCGTCAAAATTATACCACTCACTCTCCACTTCCGGACCATCCGCAAGAGAAAAACCGAGTGAAGAAAAAATATCTTCGATCTCATACGTGAGACGAGTGATCGGATGCAGATGACCATCACGACAAAAAACACCGGGAGCCGTCACGTCAATCGCCTGCGCATCCCAATCGATACTCTGCTCCATAAAAGCTTCCCGGGCGGTGGCAAGAGATTGGAAGAGTCTTTGTTTCACGGCATTCCCAAGCGGTCCGACGATACGTTTTTCTTCGGTGGTAAGATTTTTGAGATTTTTGAGAATCTCATTTAAGGCGCTTTTACGACCAAGATACGTCACTTCCCACTCTTCAAGCTGTGGGAGTGTTTTGATAATGGTAAGTGCCTGTTTGGCCTCCGTCTCTATATCGATAATGCGTTTTTGCAACATGATACCATTGTAACAGTTTTACTTTTTCATCACAATTTTTACAAAATCTTTTTTCCCGACACGCATCACATTACCCTCAAAACGTTTTTCCATCACTTGATTCACATCCGTTATTTTTTCATCAGCAATCGTGACGCCGCCCTGTTCTATTTTTCGACGAGCATCAGACTTGCTTGCGGCAAGCATGACACTCGCAAGCGCGTCAACAATTTTCATTCCTTCTTCAATTTCTACCTCGCGAACATTTTCCGGAAGCACTCCTCGAGAAAAGGTCTCGACAAAATACGTTTCTGCTGTCATGGCCGCTTCTTGGCCGTGATAGAGTGTAACGATTTCTTTGGCAAGACGCACCTTGGTATCACGCGGATTACCACCGGTAACAATCTCTTCGGCCATCGTGGCTATATCGGCCATCGAGACGCGCGTACACTGAACAAGATATTCCATAATAAGTTCGTCGGGAATACTCATCACTTTACCAAACATCTCTTGAGGGGTGTCAAAAAGATTGATGGTATTTCCCCAACTTGAGCTCATTTTTCGTCCATCCGTACCCAAAATTAAGTTCGTCATGAGAATATCTTGTGGCGCTTGTCCGTGTTGAGCCTGGAGCGTTCGTCCAGCGAGTAAATTGAAGCGTTGATCCGTTCCGCCAATCTCCACATCAGCGTTTACCGCGATACTGTCAAATCCCTGCATCAAAGGATACAGTACTTCACGAAGCGATACGCGTTTGCCGTCGTCAAGACGTCGACGAATATTATCGCGCGCAATAAACTCCGCGAGCGAAAAAGCGTCCGCCTGCGTACCAATATCCTCATAACGAAGCTTCTCCAACCACGTGGAATTATAATGCACCTCAGCCTTTTCAAGATTGATCAATTTTCCTACCTGTTCAGTATACGTCTGCATATTCTTCTCGATCACATCAGGAGAAAGCATTGGTCGTTCACTTTCTTTATCGCTCGTATCACCGATAACTCCGGTAAAATCACCAACGATCAAAACGATTTGGCATCCAAGTTCCTGAAAATCGCGTAACTTCAGAAGCGGGATGGAACGACCCAAATGGATATTAGGGCTTGTAGGATCAATGCCAAGCTTCACACGAAGTGTATCCCCCTTCAAAAGACGTGCTCGCAAATGTTCACGATCAATCACTTCGACAACACCACGCGTGAGAAGTTCTTCTATTTGTTGTTCTCTCTGTGTCATATGATTTATTTCAATCCGAATTTCGCTTTCGCCAAGCGATACTGATCATCAGAAATTTGTTTGTTCTTGCGCATCGCCTCAAGAGAAGCCAGTATCTCCCCTTTGTGTTTCTCGACATTTTTGGGCGTTAGCGCTTTTTTCATCACTTTTTCACGTTCCGTGGGACTCATCTTGAGAAAACGTTTATACGCCATCCGCTCAAACATTCCCATCTTGCTCGGATCGGGCATACCGGGAACATTGGGCACTGATTCAACCTCTTCTTCTTTTTTCTTAAATGGATTCCATTTCATACTTTTATTCTATTATACGTTATTTCGTCTTCATCTTGTAGCGCGTCACCAAAAGAGCGGACGCGATATAAATAGATGAATAGGTACCAAAGGTCACTCCGGCGAGCAAAGCGACACCAAACCACTTGATACTTTCTCCACCAAAAAGAACAATGGCGACAAGAGTAATAATAACAGTAAGCGATGTGTTGATGGAACGCCCAAGCGTCTCATTGAGAGAACGATTAACGATGACTTCAAAATCTTCTTTCCTCGCCGAGCGAAGGAGGTTTTCGCGTACACGATCATAAACGACGATGGTATCGTTGACGGAATAACCAAGAATAGTAAGAAGCGCCGCAATAAACGGTACACCAATCTCAACGCCAGAATACTTTCCCAAAAGAACAAAAATGCCGATGACGATAATGATGTCGTGTGCGAGGGCAATAATCGCACCCATCCCGTACTCCCACGAAGTCACTATGCCCGATACGCGACGAAACGCCCACGCGATATACAAAGCGATACCGACAATAGAGAGGATAATTCCAGAAAGAGCGTTTTTCTTGATTTGATCGGAAACTGATCCCCCAATAAAATCCGTTCGAAGCTGTATGATACCAGCGTCAAGCTCTCGTAACTTGGAAAGTACGTTATCATTCGCGGCTTCATCGGAAGCAAGATACCGAAGTAACATTCCATTGTCATCGGTCGGTTGAATAGTGAGACTCTGCAAAGAAAGATCGGTAAGACGCTGTTCTACTTCTGCTACCGAAGGTATAGTTTCAAGAGTAAATTGCACTTCCATGAGTGTTCCCCCTTTAAAGTCAATACCAAAATTCAATCCAAAAAAAAGAAGAGCAACTACACTAGCACCGGTAAGGATGCCGGAAAACCAGTATGCGTATATCCTTTTTTGAATAATCTGAAGCATAAATTTTTATTCAAGGGGTTTTTTAGGAGAAACAAGCAAGGCGGCGTGACGTTCCATCCACTCTCCTGCGAGAAACGTGGTCGTGATACGCACAAGAACAACAGCTGTAAAAAGCGACAACAACACACCAAGCGAAAGAATGACAGCAAAACCTTTCACAAAGCCGGTGCCAAATCCCATAAGAATAACCGTCGTGATAAGTGTCGAGACGTGTCCATCACGAATACTCGGCCACGCGCGACGAAAGCCTTCGCGAATAGATTTGATCACCCCTTTGCCATAAGAAAGCTCTTCACGCGTACGCTCAAAAATAAGTACGTTGGCATCTACCGCAATACCAATAGAAAGAATGAATCCGGCTATACCAGAGAGTGTTACGGTGATAGCAAACGGCGTAAAAATGGAAAGTTTGAACAAAGCAAGAAGCATCGCCGTATACAAAAGAAGGGCAAACACCGCTACGATACCTAGTAAACGATAGTAGAGCATCATAAAAACCGCCACCGCCCCAAGTCCGACCAGACCGGCCAGAAGACTTTTTTGTAACGCGACTTCACCAAGTGACGCATCAACCGATTGTTGACCGACGAGTGTGATCGGCACAGGAAGCGCGCCCTCATTAAGACGCTTCACAAGATCATTCGCTTCCGCCATCGTAAAATTCCCGGTAATCACTGCTTGACCGGCAACAATTTCATTTTGTACCGTCGGCTGACTGATAATTTCCTTATCCAAAAAAATAGCTACCGGTTTGCCAATATTCCGCTTGGTAATTTCAGCGAACAGTCTTGTTCCTTCATCATCAAAACGGAGAGCGATCTGCGGAGAGCCAATACCCTGACTTTGATAGTCGACATAGGCGTCTTTCAAATGTTTGCCCGATAATCCCGTCGGGGAAAATTTCAATTCCGGAAACTGATCCAAAGAATATTTGGCAAAGAGAATATGCGCCGCCCGCACTTCTCGATCATCACCCTCGCCCCGCTCTTCAAGTTTCTTGATGATATGCCAGCCAAACTGACTTTCCACAAGATTGGGAGACACTTCACCAACCTTCAAAGCATCACCAAAAACAACATCGTCAAAGGCCTGAACGTATGCTCCCCTTTTGGCAAAACCGAGATCACCGCCATTTTCCTTTGATCCGGGATCCTGACTTTGTTCCTTAGCAAGCGCAGAAAAATCACTTCCCGCCAATTGCGCCGCGAGCAATATTTTTTCAGCGTTTTCTTTGGTTTGCTTGTTAAGATCATCAAACTGCTGCCCCTGTTCTTCGTTGCCCGATTCGCGAAAATCTAAAAAAGGAGTCTCTTTAATCATTTTTTTCGCCTGTTCAATATCTTTTATTCCCGGCAATTCAACAATGATTCGTCGCTCTGACCCGGAACGTGATAACTGCACGAGCGGTTCACCAACACCGAACGCGTTCACGCGTCGTTCAATAACCGCTTCCGCCGCGGAAAGAGCGTCTTCAACTTTTTCATCAGCAATATTCGATGTATCCGCCTTATACTCAAGATGAATACCGCCTTGTAAATCAAGCCCTTTGTGCACCTGAAAAACATTGAGCGCGTCATAAAAAGAAGGAAAGAACGATACCACCTGCGGATAAGCGATCAATCCAGAAACAAGTCCCAACAAAAGAACTAGGGCAAAATGCCAACGAATTTTGATATGCTGTTTCATATACGAGATAGTATATCGGAAAGCAATAAATGAGGCAAGCCAAAGCCTTTTTTGGACATAATAAGAAAAAGAGGTATGGTAATATCATGAAACTCCCACTCTATATACTCAAAATTGGCGGTAGCGTGGTCACCTATAAAAACCGTGAATTACTCACCGTACGGCAGACGCTTCTTGAAAAAATAGCGCGTTCGCTCGCTTTTGCTCGCACCAAAAAGCCTTTTCATCTCATTCTCCTTCACGGATCAGGCGCTGCAGGACATCATCTTGCCAAACGATACGCTCTCCACGCAGGAACGCGAAACGACAAAGAAAAATGGCACGCGGCCTTTTTGTCGCAACAAGCCAATCAAAAACTCAACCATATTATCGCTCGTATCTTTATAAAAAGCGGACTCCCTCTAACACCATGCCACACCGCCTCCGTCATTGTACAAAAAAACGGAAACATAAAAAATTTTCAAACAAACACCATCACCGCTGCCCTTGAAAAGAATTGCATTCCCCTCCTCTACGGTGAAATGGTTTTTGATACGACTCTCGGTATGTCCGTTTGTTCGGGTGATACCATCGCCGCTTTTCTTTCTCAAAAATACAAGGCACAAAAAATATTTTTTGCTTCCGATATCGATGGTCTCTTTACGCGTGACCCTCACCGCCACAAAAACGCCGCTCTCATCGAACACATCAATATTTTCGATGTAAAAAATCAAAGCGAACTTTCCTCATCACATAATGTCGATGTCACCGGAGGTCTCCTCGGAAAAATACAGTCCTGTCTTTCTCTTCGTCAAAATACTCTCAAAAATATTGAAATCTTTAATGGATTTGCACCAAAAAATTATTCAAACATTTTCTTAGAAAAATACTTTCCCCACACAACTCTTTCTTTAAAGAAAAAACAGCGCGCTTCAAAGCACGCTGTATAGCTCTTGACGTTACTATACGAAAAAGACCTCTCTAAGTCTTCCTTCGATATAGCGCGCCCGATAAGACGCTACAAAATGATTGAGTATGGGGAGTGTTTCCACTCGCACATTGCCATACCCCCTCAATTCTTCGATAGACATCCATCCCCGAATACGAATATCCGTATCTTTGGGGGTGAATGCCCGATACGGGTCGCCCAACAAAAAACCATATCCGTACCGCGTAACAATATTTTTTCCGGGAAAAAATCGAAATTTTTGTCCTGGTATTTCGGAAATTTCCACTTCGTGTGAAGCAATCCCCAACTCCTCTTCCAAAAGCCGAAAGATTGTTTCCTTTGGCGACTCTCCTTCCTCCATCGTCTCAAGCGGAAATGAAATCATTCCACTTTTTTTAAAGATTTCTTCATTATCACGAAGTTCTTCGATAACCAAAAACTTCGTTTCTTTGTCAACAACGGACGAAAGAATAAACCCGACACCCGTCTTTGCCCTCATCTCACTTCTCCTCGTTGATCTGGTGCAATAAAGCGTACAAAAAAATACCTCTCCTGTCAATCTCACCTTTTTACTTCCCGATTATGAAAAAATATTTTCAACACGCTGACTCTGCCTTGAATGTTTTTATATTTTAAAAGATTTTTCATACGTCGCATAATCAGCGATCACGGAAAGCGCTCCATTTTCCAAACAATAATAGGTATCGATACGTAAACGCTCAAGAAAAAGTCGATCGTGCGTCACAAGCAAAACCGTTCCAGGAAAATATTCCAGTGCTTCCTCAAGCGCCTCAATCGCTTCAAGATCAAGATGATTGGTCGGTTCATCAAGAAGAAGCGTATTCATGCCAAGTATTGCCAAAAGACAAAGTACCAAACGCACGCGCTCTCCGGGGCTGAAAGTACACACCTTATCATCCAAAACGTCCGGCGCAAACTGGTAACGTGTCAAATAATCAACAAAAACATCCCGATCAAACATTCCGGTACGTTCACGAAAAAACGAAAAAACCGTGGCCTTCAATGGAACGTTCTCATGTTCTTGCATCAAATAACCGAAAACAACTTCTTTGCCACACGTTCTTTTTCCTTGTACAAGAGGGAGCGTACCGGCAACAGTCTGAAGAAGCGTGGATTTTCCCGCTCCATTATCGCCCAAAAAGGCTATTCGAGTGCCAAAAGGAATTTTGAGATCAATCAATTGAGAAACAAATCCTCCCGGATAGCCACAACGCGCTTTTTGCAAAACAATACGACCGCCCTCTTTGTTTTTCAATGTTAACGGCATGATAAGTGGCGGCCGCTCCAACGGACGGTCGACAGCGCGCAAACGTTTTTCTCTGCTTTCAAGTGCTTTGGCGGAAGCGGTGAATTTTTTCGTCGCTCGTTCTTTTTTGAAATTGGAAGTAAGCTTGTCTCTATCGGGCGCTCGGCTATTTTTTGTACGCTCCACCCAATCCATTTTTTGCTCCATAGAAACAAACAGTCGAGATCGTTCCTCTTCTTGCAAACGATACTCTTCTTTCAGCTTACGGAAAAGGCGTGCTTTCGTTTCCGCATAAGCGCTCCAGTTGCCAGCATACATTATCGCCTCACGCTTGTACCAATCAATCTCAATAATTTTCTCTACGACACGATCAAGAAAACGTCGATCGTGCGATGCAATGATCACGGTTGCCTTGGAACGCTTCAAATATCGTTCCAGCCACAAAAGCGCCGGCAAATCAAGATTGTTGGTCGGCTCGTCAAGAAGCAAAACATCAACACCACGCAACAATACTCCGGCAAGCGCCGCTTTCCGCTTCTCTCCTCCAGAAAGAGTGTCTACGTGGCGATCGAGTCCAAGAGAAGATAATCGCAGTCCCGTAAGAACGCGTTTCGCTTTACGTACAAAGTCATATCCTCCCAAACGTCGATACTCTTCCTGATACGCCTCATATATCGTCAAAGCATCGCTCTTCTCAAGCCGCGATTCCAAGGTCGTCATTTTTTCTTCCAAATCGATAAGACCGGCCGCGCGACGCAAATAATCCAATAGTGTTTCCCGAGACTCACCCATCATTTCTTGCGGAAGATATCCGATAAGAACCCGGTTTGGTTTTTGCACCTCTCCCCGATCAGGTGATTCATTGCCAGCGATAATACGAAGCAAAGTTGATTTGCCGGCGCCATTTTGACCGACCAAGGCCACCTTCTGTCCTTCACCAAGAGAAAAAGAAATTCTCTCGAGAACTCGTCTCGTACCATATATTTTTCGAATATTTTTCAGTGTCAACATAAAAACGCTTTTCCAAAAATCGATTTTTTAAACAAAAAAAACACGCCCAACCAGTGTATAATTATACTACAAAAATTAGTTTTTGTAAAGCACCTGAGAAAATATTCACTTTTTAACAAGATGGTTTTCCGTTTCGGAAAGAACGCGCCGAGCATTCTCAAAGGTCACCTGCGCCAATGCTTCTTCATATGGCAACCATAACGCACCGGTATGCTCCTCGGAGATACGCACGTTTTCCACTTTTGTTTCTGCCGGATAAAAATGCACTTGTTTGAATATCCACGTACCGCGACCTTGCCGTAAACGTTTCTCGCGTTCGGTTCCTTTCGCTCTATAAAAATAACGAATACTCGTCCTTTTTTTATAAATAATCAAATCTTCTATACCCGTCTCTTCCATGGTTTCCCGACGAAGGGTTATTTCCTCGGTCTCTCCCTCTTCCATATGTCCTTTGACAAAATCAAAATGACCGCTTGGATAGCGCAGAAGAAGATATAATCGTCTTTTATCTTCCATACGAAAAACAACGGCACCGACCGAAACCTCCCAAACCACCGGACATCCGATCATCTTCAAAAAAACGAATACAGGTCGTGAGACTGGCAATATCATACAATATGTGCTACAAAGGATATTTCCAGATTACACCAAAAAAGACTTAAAACCAAATAGAAGTGACGACTTGCCAATAACGTTCTATTATTGATTTATGATGCGAAGACGACAAAAAACAAATAATTTTTTTCTCCGACACTGGTTTCTTTTTTCCGGAAGTGTCATCGCTGCCTGTTTCATGGGAGCGCTTTTTTGGGCGTATTTTTTTCTTACGCCGGAGGTCGAGGAAATATCCACGGCCTCTCTCAACGAAACCTCCATTCTCTATGATCGTACCGGCACGTATGAACTCTATCGTTTTTATGATGAAGAAAATCGCATTGTGATTCCCCACGATGCCATTCCGAATACTGTCCGTCAAGCGACGATTGCCGCTGAGGATATTCACTTTTATTCTCACAACGGCGTCGATCCTCTCGCTATTTTAAGAGCTCTCAAAATCAACCTCGTGAGTGGGGATATCGAACAGGGAGCCTCAACCATCACCCAACAATTGGCCCGAAGCCTTTTTCTGAATCGTCAACGCTCATGGGAACGAAAAATTCGTGAAGCCTTCCTTGCCGTGAAAATAGACGCCAATTTTGATAAAGATCAAATTCTTGATCTCTATCTCAATGCCATACCGTATGGTTCCAATGCTTATGGTATCGAAGCGGCTGCCCAAACTTTTTTCCATAAAAGCGCTCATGAACTGACACTTGATGAAAGTATTCTCCTTGCCGCCCTTCCCAACTCACCAAGCGGATTTTCACCCTATGGCGGAAACACCGAAGCGCTTATCAATCGTCAACACAACATCGCTCAAAAAATGGCCGAACTTGATTTCATTTCTGAGGAAGAATCAATCGCCGTCATAAACGGTGATACGCTCGCCAAAGTACAACCTCTCGAGCGCCGTATTCTCGCCCCCCACTTTGTTTTTTATGTTCTCGATGAATTGGCAAAAATCTACGGCAAAAAAAGATTGCAAACGGAAGGATTGAAAATCTCTTCCACGCTTGATTATGAACTCCAACTCGCCGCTGAAAAAGCTGTTCGTGATGGCGCCGCAAAAAATATCACCCGCGGAGCCAACAACGCGGCACTGGTCGCGCTCGACGCCAAAAACGGTGAGGTGCTCGCCATGGTTGGTTCCAAGGACTACTTTGACAAAACAATCGATGGCAATGTCAATGTTACCGTTCGTACCCGCCAACCCGGATCATCCTTCAAACCTTTCGCGTATGCGGCCGCTTTCGAAAAAGGATTCCAACCAGAAACACCGCTGTACGACATTCCTATGGATTTTGGTGCCGACGGGAGTGGGGAACATTATATTCCCAATAACTACGACGGCCGTTTCCATGGTCTACTCACGATGCGTCAATCCCTTTCCATGTCGCTCAATATTCCCGCCGTACAAACAGTTGCCCTTGCTGGCGTCACTGACACGATTGCGCTCGCTACGCGTATGGGTATCACCACACTTACCGATCCCCACCGTTATGGACTCGCCTTGGTCTTGGGCGGAGCGGAAGTCAAGCCAATCGATATGGCCAGCGCTTTTTCCGTTTTTTCGCAAGAAGGTATGCGTCACCCAATCAAACCTATAATAAAAATTACCGATCGCCAGAACAATGAAACCGTCTTTGAGGATACCGATACTGTCCGCGTGCTTGATCCGGAAATTGCGCGCAAAATAAATTCCATACTCTCCGATAACGTTGCCCGTATACCTACCTTTGGATCGAATAGCCCTCTTGCTTTCAAAGGAGGCGTCACCGTTGCCGCCAAAACCGGAACAACACAAAATTTTCGTGATGCTTGGACTGTCGGCTATACACCATCAATAGCGGTTGCCGTATGGGTCGGTAATAATGATAACCAACCCATGAAAACAGGGTCTGATGGTATTTATGTCGCCGCTCCCATTTGGCGAGCATTTATGAATACCGCTCTTGTCCATTTTCCGGAAACCGGATTCACACCTTATCAGCCCCTCGATCCCTCTTTACAACTTCAAATCAAACTCGGAAACGGAAAAACTATTTATTTTGATAAAAAAACAGGAAAAGAGATTTCTAAGAAGGAGGCAAAAAAACTAAAAAAGGATCGTGTAGAAAAATATTCTATTGATGAGTTTTCCACGGGCGGTTTCGATCCTTCATCGGACGATGATGAAGACGAACAACATCCCCTTATTCTTTTTGAAAAAATTCGACCACTCTATGTTGAGCCAAACGAGGCGAAAAATTAATCACGTCGTAATGCCTCCATAGGTGAAAGTCGCGCGGCCTTGAGCGCCGGAGCAATACCAAACAACAATCCCACCGCCATGGAAAAACCGGCGCCAAGAAAAAGAGACCGGGCGCTAAAAGAAAGTCGCACGTCAAATCCAAAAGAAATAAAAATATTCGTCAATAAAATGACGACGACAACCCCAAGAAGAATTCCTACTATCCCTCCTATACCGGTAATGATCATCGCTTCAGTCAAAAATTGGGCCAAAATATTCCCCGATCTGGCGCCGAGAGCTTTGCGTAAACCAATTTCACTGGTTCGCTCGGCAACCGAAACATACATCACGTTCATAATTCCCACGCCACCCACCACCAGCGAAATAGAAGTAAGAGCAAGCAAAAGAATGCTCACCGCCCCCAATACATCAGCAAGAGTTTCTTGCGCTTCTTTCGTCGATGTCACAGCAAAATCATCTTTTTGAGGGTCATCGATATCATGTCGCATTCGCAGCAAAGCAACCATGTCGGCAACAGTCTCCTTATCCTTTGTGCCGTCACTCATTTTGACGGATATCATCTGCACATAGTCGATACCGAGAATATTGGTCAATAATGTCTGTACGGGCACGTATACCATAGAATCAAGATTGAAAAAGGCCACTGTTCCACGTGGTTCTACAACACCAATCACACGATATTTTTCTCCCTTGATCGTTATAGTCTCTCCCAAAGCATTCCCTAGACCAAAAAATTTTTCTTTAATTTCCGCACCCAAAACCGCCACGCGATCCATGTTATCATCCTCATCATCAGTAAAAAATCTGCCCGCCTGTAATGTCAGTCTCTCATCAACGCGCGGCGCATCGGCACTGACACCAAAAAGCAATATTCGTTTGTTGACAGAGCCAAAAGAAGCTTTTTCTTGACCAATAGTTCCGGCGTAGGTCGCCTCTACGTTGGGTAATTTTCCTATCGCCTCACGATCATCAAGAACGAGGGTTGTAATTTGTGTTCCTTGCGTACGTCCCGAGGCATTTTCGCTCGACATCGTACCGGTATTAGGTACCTTCACTTCTACCTGAATAAGACTGGAACCAAAACTCTCCACTTGGCCCAAAATATAACCTTTGACACCATCTCCAAGCGCCGTCACCACAACGACAGCAAACACGCCAATGACCACACCAAGCAACGCCAAAGTCGTTCGAACCTTATGAGTACGGATGGTGCGTACGGCAAAAAGAAACGCCGTGTATTTTTTCTTGATGATATTATTCATAACGAAGAGCTTCCATAGGACTCACTTTAGCCGCGGTAAAGGCGGGATACAAACCAAACACGATGCCAATAGCAAATGAAACACCAAAACCGATGCCAAGAGACGAGATCGGCACAATAAATTCCCATTCATATCCCAATCGCGGAATAATGACTGCCGCCAAAAAAGAAAGCGTGATACCGAGTACTATGCCCAAGAACCCTCCCAAGAGTGTCACAAAGGAAGATTCAATAAGAAACTGTGTCAGGATGTGTTGTGGTCGCGCACCGACAGCTTTGCGCAAACCGATCTCTCGTATCCGCTGAGAAACAGCAATAAGCATGGAGTTCATAATTCCCACGCCGCCCACCACAAGCGAAATAGACGCGATAGCCGTCAAAAAATATTTCAAAATATTAGTGATACGCGTCAGTACTTCCAGTGCCGACGCTGTGTTACGAACAGAAAAATCTGCTTCTTCTCCTTCCTCAATATCGTGTCGATCGCGCAAAAGAATATTGATGTCTTCTACTGTGCGATCAACGTTTTCCGATGTATCAACTTTTCCGCGGGCAAAATTAAGATAATCAATACCAAGCAAAAGCTTTTGCGCTGTCTCAAGCGGCACAAAGACAAGCGTATCAGGGTTGGAAAACGCCGTTGAACCACGCTCCTTCAAAACACCAACGACTCGAAAAGGAATATCTTTCACTTTGACCGTTTCTCCGATCGGATTACGATCAGGAAAAAATTCTTTAGCACGAATCGCGCCAAGAACAATTACTCGTGCCAAATTTGATTCTTCTTCAGGAAAAAAGAATCGTCCCTCTGCTACCTCAATCGATTCCACCTCAATCATATCCGGAGAAACGCCTTGATAGCTCACTTCCAAAGATTCCGCACCCGATTCAATAGTCGCTGATCCAGAAACATAACCAGAAATCGCTACCAAATGAGGAATATTGCGTCGTTCGCGAAGCGCTTTCAGATCATCGTTAATGAAAGTTGTCGTAACAACACCAAAAGCAGCGGCCGGCGGACCGTCCTCCTCTGAAGCGCCCGGTAAAATACCAATAAGATGTGATCCAACTTTTTCAACTTGCGCCAATACCAATTGTTGAGCGCTTGCACCAATAGCCATCACCATAATAACCGCCGCGACACCGATCACGATACCCAGCACCGTGAGAAAAAACCGCATTTTAGAAGCCGTGAGGGAACGATAAGAAATTTTTATCGGATCAGATATTTTCATACTTTCAACTCCATTACTTAGAGGCTAAACCTCCAAGGATTTTATTCCATCAACAAATCTTTCGCTAACTGTTTCCTTTCAAGAATCCCAACCAATGCATCCTTTGCAAAGTCTACATAATCTTCTTTTTTACGAAATTGCCCGAGCACATCATCTTTTTCGCAATACTTTTCTTTACTCTTACCAATATACTCATCCCAACTGGAATGAATGAGTAGCATTGCATCCTTATCGTATCCATGAACACGGAAATTCAAATTTACATAAGCACTTAAACGCAGAAGATATTCGTTAGTTCCAACAAAAATTGATTTAAATGTTCCTTGAAACAAGGAGCCACTTCTCTCGTATCGCTCATTAAAATACATCGTATATCCCGTGCCAAGACGCTGCATAAACTTTTCAATCCCCCTCGTTTCTACCTGTCTTAATATAAAATGAAAATGATTTACGTTAACACAATAACAAATAATATCAACAAGTTTTTTACCCTCTTCAAAGTCCTCCTTAGAGGCTAAACCTCCAAGTTTTTTCTTCTGCTTACGGAAAGAATTCTGAAAAATACTTCCTATTGGATTAATCGTATTAAATTCAACCATACTCTGAAAAAATCTCTTTGCATCATCACGATCCATGATTATCGCTCTCTTGTCTATACCACGATTATAAATATGGTAAATCCCGTTATTGACAAATGATGTTTTTCTCATATGTTTTTTTCATTTTTACCATAGATCCGTAATGTGCGCACTTGGAGGTTTAGCCTCTAAGTGGTTATTTTAAGAGATGGTGTTCGGCGGAGGCAAAGCGGCGAGCAGCGACTCTTTCATCGCCCACAATACGCCCGTCTTTCATGCGTAAAATTCTTTTGGCGTGCTCGGCCGTATACGTTTCATGTGTCACCAAAATAATAGTTCGGCCGGCCTCATTGAGATTTTGAAGAATACGCATCACCTGCAATCCAGATTTGGAGTCAAGATTGCCGGTCGGCTCATCAGCAAAAATAATTTCCGGATCATTTACCAAGGCGCGCGCGATGGCCACACGTTGTTTTTCACCACCAGAAAGCTGATTAGAAAAATATTTGATACGATGTGACATACTGACAGCCTCAAGTGCCGCTTTCACCCGACTATCATTATCTTCCATTACAAGATCATCATACAAAAGCGGCAACTCAACATTTTCGTACACCGTTGTCTTTGGGAGAAGATTGAACGCTTGAAAGACAAAACCGATCTTCTTGTTACGTAATATCGCCAATTCATCATCAGAAAACTGACTGATGTCTTTTCCTTCAAGGGTATATACCCCATCAGTCGCCCGATCAAGCAATCCCAGCACTTGCATAAGCGTTGATTTGCCAGACCCGGACGGTCCCATAATAGAAACAAATTCTCCTTTTTCAATTCTAAAAGTAGCGTCGTCAAGGGCGCGTGTTTTTACACCATCGTTGTCATACACTTTGGAAAGATGTTCTGCGACAATAAGAGACATACCTACTTCTTTTGCTTGGCACCGATAGTGACCATATCACCTTCTTGTAGCCCGCTCGTTATCTCCACAAGACCTTCATCGCCCTCAAGACCGATTGTTACCGGTACACGCACGAATTCCTCACCCTGCTTCACCTCCACATAATACACACCTTTTTCTTTGGCAAGCGCCCGAAATGGCACAGAGAGAACATTTTCTTTTTTGACGGTCTCGATATCTATGTCAGCCGTCATTCCTTCTTTGAGACGCTCATCATTCTGAATAAGACGAAATGTCACCACATAAGAAACAACGTCTTGTACCACCGTTGCCGAAGGATCAATTTCAATGACCTCTGCTTGAAATATATCGTCTGAAGAAAGAGCATCAAAGGTCACCTTCGCGCCCATACCCGTCACTACTTTAACAATATCCGATTCCGGAACGCGCGCTTCAATAACAAAATCATTTCCTTCTACAAGACGGAGTACTCGCTTCCCCGCGCCAGCAATTTCATTCGCTCGCATATCAATTTTTGATACCTGTCCGGAAAATGGCGCATGCAAAACGCTTTCTCTCAATTGCGCTTCAATTGTACGTACTTTTTCTCGTGCCTGTTCACTCGCAAGCTTCTTAGCGGCGCGTTCTTCTGGTTTTAAATCATTCCAGTCACGCCGCGCTAATTTTTCATTTTCTACAACAATAGCCAAAGCTATACGAGCATCCGCTAGCTGTGAACGAATCACCGATCGATCAAGTGTCGCTAAAATATCTCCCTTTTCTACAACTTCCCCTTCTTGCACAAAAATATTTTCTAACGTTCCTATACCAGCAAATGCTATGTCGGCATATTTTTGAGGAACAAATTCCCCGCTGATACTTACCGTTTCCACTACCGTATCGCGTTTCACCGTTTCTGTTTGTACTGTTTCTTCCTCTTTTCCCGAACGAAACACAAACCACCCGACAATCATGACGAGCAATAAAATAACAATAATAACGGTTTTTTTCGTAAACATTTTAAATAATCACAACATTCCTCTTTTCTTATACTCTTCATCCATAGCCTTATTGGCCTCCACATCGGCGACAGTATTTTGTTCGCGCGGCACATGAATAAAGCGCACTTCATAAAAATCAAGCATCAAGTTCCATGCTGTCAAAAAAAGTGGTTGGAGCTTCTCATTTTCTATCTTATATTCATGATTCAGTTGCCGACAAGCAAGCTCGCTATCCATTCGACACTCCACCATTGTTTGTTTTGCCCGTTCTTTACCAATCAAAGATTTTATTTTTTTGAGACCAAAAACAATCGCGGCGTATTCAGCCTCATTGTTCGTTTTCGTTCCGAGAAATTCTCCGTAACGTTTTTCAAGTGTCTCAATATACACTCCCAGTGCCGCCGGTCCGGGATTTCCCCGTGAGCCACCGTCACTATACATGACGATCGTTTCCATATCATCTCATTAATATCACCAACATCTCTCTCGAGAATATCATGTTTTTTTCTTTTTATCCAATAAAAAAGAGCCTAAATTGTTTTTTAAGCTCCTCAGCGTAACAAAATCCGCTTCAAAAAATGCTCCTGCGTCGCCGGACAAATATCTGTCAATCGTACCGTAATACGCTGACCCTGGCAGTCCTCTTCTTTCGGAAACATACCGGCCGCTAAACGAGCGAGCATAACCGTCTCCCGACCAAATTCTACACCGGGATAAAGTCCCTCGAAACGATTCGTCGGGTCGTGAGACGCCTGTTCGACAAAACGGTACAAATATACTTCTACCAAGCCTATCTTTTTTGGATCAGAACATATTTTGAAAACCTTGGCGAAATACCATTTCTCGGGAGATCCATGCCATGCGCGAGGTACAAGCGCACAAACAAGCTGCCCTTCCTTATACTCCATTTTGTTCTCCTTTCAAAGAACTCTCATGTCAAGAAGTTTTAACTGAACGGTTGTATTGCCGTTCCAGGTATTTTCACTCAACTGAAACGCCGCGTCAAGCAAGGTATCAACGGTCAAAGACGAAGCCCTCTCTCCAAGAGAAAAACCAATCGCGTCATACTGTCTCGTTCCCTCCTGGTTTGTCAAACACATTTTCAAATGTTTTTGACCATTTCCGACAAGACGGGCTTCTTTTACCCGCATACGCGCAAGAGAAAAAACCGGTTCTGGATTACCCTCACCAAAAGGCGCCAAAAGTTCCATGCCACGAACAAGCTCCGGCGTTATATGTTCGGGCTGTATTCGAACGTCAATGATAAATTTCGGTTCAGTTATAATATTTTTTAGTTTTTCTTCAACCAAAGCATTAAAACGTTCATAAAAAGTATCCAATCGATCATTGCGAATGGTCATACCAGCCGCCTGCGCGTGTCCACCGAATTTTTCTAAAAGATCGCCACACTGATTTATAAGGGATATAATATCAAGTTCCGGTATGCTGCGAAATGATCCCTGACTTGTCTCTTTTCCTTTCGTCAAAACACACGTCGGTTTATGAAACTCATGAGCGATACGACCGGCAATAAGTCCGACTATCCCAAAGGGGAAATGTTTTTCAACAGCAAAAATAAACTTTTTGTTCTCGTACCGCTCCTTAACAATGGCACGCACCTGTTCGGTAATCAAGGTGCTCGTTTTTTGTCGAGCGACATTATGAGCGTCAAGCTCTAAAGCAAGCACTCTGGCATGCGCCGGATCTTCCTCCATAAGCAACTCATGCGCGAGCATAGCATGAGCCATCCGCGAAGCGGCATTAATACGAGGAGCAATTTGAAAACCTATCATCCGCGCGTCCGGTTTGTTATTCTCGTCAATGCGTATACCGGCCACGGCAAACAACTGTTGTAGTCCAGTACGTCTTGTTTTAGAAAGAACGATGAGACCATACTTCACCAACACGCGATTTTCACCGATCAGTGGCATAACATCAGCCACCGTACCGATGGCCACCACATCAAGTATCCACTTTAATTGATCTATTTTTTCCGGTAAAAAACGTCGATACAAAGCTTGCGCCACTTTGAAAGCCGTTCCCGCTCCACACAAATCAGAAAAAGGATAAGTCTCACCGGGTAGTTTAGGATTGATAATGGCATACGCGTTCGGTAGAATCTCCGGCGTGTGATGATGATCGATAATAATCACATCCACCCCTTGTTTTTTGGCACTATCAATTTCATCATGATTGGTCATTCCACAGTCAAGCGTTACTATGAGACCAATATTTTGCTCAACAAAAAAATTAACCGCCTTCATATTTAAGCCGTGCCCTTCGGAGAGCTTTTCCGGAATGTACACCACCACCGCTATACCAAGCGCGGTCAAAGCTTCACGCATTATGACGGAAGCTGTCACGCCATCGGCATCATAGTCACCGAAAATACCTATTGTTTCACCGTGTTTCCTCGCCTCTCCGAGACGCTTCACTACTCGTTCCATAAAATGAAACAAGAAAGGATCGTGTATATCACGATCAAATTGAGGAAACAGAAAACGTTCACTCTCTTCATCAGTCACACAACCGCGATCGGCAAGCAAGGCGGAAAGAACGGGATGGTATGAACTTTTTTTTTCGCATGCGTCGACGTTCGCTATCCTATAATTCCAATTCATCATAACCACACACGTCAAACGCAAGAAATTTCTGCGTCAAAGTGCTTATCACTCCCGTCACGAGAGCGCAACTTAAGCACCACCCGCCCATTTACCTTTCCCTCGGAAACGCAAACAAAATCCGGGTTGATATCAAGGTCTTCTGCCAGAAGAGCTGCATCAAAATTAAATGGATCAATACCAACAACGTATTCTTTGGTCGTTAGTATCGTATTAAGACACTGAATCATATCGTTCGGCGATGTCATATCTCGCATTAAAAATGCGGCTGCGCCGATTTCTTTCGCTCGTCGTTCATCTTCTTCACGACCAAGATGGGAAAGAAAAATGACTGGTACCGATGCGGTCGGTACATTTTTCTTTAACGCCTCAAAAAATTGAAAACCATCCATCCGCGGCATAATAATACCCGTCACGATAACATGTGGGGTATCGTTCGTCGCAAGCTCAAGACCCTCTAAGCCATCACCACCCTCTCGCACATCAAAGTTTACCGCCCGCAAAGCCTCAGCATATAAAGAACGCGTATCGACATCATCGTCCACAATAAGAACTTTTGTAGTTTTTTCCATAAAAATATTTTAAAAGTGGTCATCTGCATTGTATAAGAAAATACCACCCAAAGCAACGCGTACTATAGCCCATATTCTCGCAACTTTTCTATAAGCACACGAGCATCACGAGATACCTTTTGAGGAATAATAACCGTTACCGTCACCAAATGATCGCCCCGGCCTCGTTCTCCCAAGTGAGGAACGCCCTTTCCTCGAATGCGAAACACTTCTCCAGACTTTGTACCGGAAGGAATCTTCATAGTCACATCACCATCAATGGTTTTAAGAAGAACTTTATCACCAAGGGTAGCTTGCGAAAAAGTAATTTGAAACTCAGACACAATATCATCACCGCGTCGCTTCAAAAATGTATGTGGCCGCACATGAACATTGATAAACAAATCTCCCGACATCACACCGTTTTCCCCGACCGCGCCACCACCAGAAAGAGAAACTGTTTGCCCATCATGTATACCGGCCGGTATCTCAACAGAAACAGTTTCTTCTTTTTGATGCCGTCCGGCTCCACGACACATCACGCATCGTTCCGTAAACATTTTTCCTTTACCATGACAACGATCGCAAAGGGATGCCTGAGCGAAAGCACCAAAAACGGTTTGTGTAACACGACGCACTTGACCGCTTCCGCTACACTCTGAACAATTTTCTTCTCGCGACCCCGGCTTTCCTCCGGTACCACGACAACTATCACAAGAAACAAATTTCCGCAAAGGTATTTCTCTTTTCGCACCGTTCACCATTTCTTCAAAATCTATTTCCACATCAACATGAATATCCTCCCCCGCTCTTGTTTTTCGTCGAACTCCGCCGCCACCCCCAAAAATATCCGAAAAAATATCTTCAAAACCTGTTCCGGAAAAATCAAAACCATTCGCATTATTAAAACCAAAACCACTAAATCCTTGTTGCGATCCGTTACCATACCCACCCTGCCCATGAAACGTTTGACCAAACTGGTCGTACTGTTGTCGTTTTTCCTTATGGGAAAGAACCTGGTACGCCTCATTGATTTCTTTAAATTTTTTCTCGTCACCCGTACCCTTATCCGGATGATATTTATGAGCAAGCTTGCGAAATGCTTTCTTAATTTCGTCTTCTGAAGCGCTCTTTGAAACACCGAGGATATCGTAATAATTGGCCATAGCGTACATTTCCTGTTTATCACTCCGATCATACACCAAAAAACAAAAATTAGCAATCATCAATAATGAGTGCTAATAGAAATATCTTTAGAGTGCCAGACGTTCACACTGTATTGTCGCCTCTTCCCACGAAAGACATTTTGTCGCCAGAAGTAATTGAAAAAGAAGAAAAGCTACAAAAATAGCCAGCGCATTGATAATCGGTACCAATGAAAGAAGAGTGAGAAAAAGAAGCATGGCAAGAAAAAAAGAAAGCGCGGAAGAAGAAAAAATATGTTCCTCTGTTGAGTTTTGAGCGAAACCGGTAAGCTTATTACGTAAGATAGACGCCAAAACATCAGACACCTTCTCCGTGCCGGTAATCGGCTGTCCAACAAATTGGGCTATCTGCTCACGGCCTGCATGAAGAAAAATCTCTTTTTCAAAAGCCTGCCCACTTTGTTCAAAAGCAGAATCAGTCGTTATGGCATCAGCGCTTATTCCAGAAAACACATTCCATAAGTCGTCCGTTTCCAAAGAAAACATTCCTTCTTGTGACTGAACATCAGAAGAGTATTTTTCCTTCTGGGCCACACCCAAAAGAAATTCATCAACCGTACCATCCTCTTCAAGGATTTTGGAAAAATCCTCATGGAGCATACCAGCGCCCCTCAAGGCCATCTTCATCGTATTGTCACCCAAAACAAAACGCGGTATGAGATTTTCCAAAGAAACATCTTTTATGGTCACGTAATAACCAAAACTCAAAAGGAGAGCAAACGAAAAACCAAAAAGAAATTTTCCGGCCCGCGCACTTTTCAAAAAATGAAAACGCAGTCTCTCTATCGTTTCACCACTGATATGAGAAGCACTTCTATAAAGGAAAAGAAAAGCCAAGACATTCGCCAAGACAAACTCCCACGATTGTAAAAAAAGAAAACTGGGAAAAAGAAGCATAGCGACGCCCGCGCTTCTCACTATCGCCCCCTTCCACACGACTGCTCCTATAAAAAAGAAAACGGCCAAAATAAAAAACGAAAAGATGACTTGCCAAATACCACCAATACTCGACATCCGAACACTCTCAAAAAAGAAATACCAAAAAGCAAATGCTCCAAAAGCTTCAAGTATCACCAGACTTATCCCCGTATGATCACGCCGCGTGTATGCCATAAGGAAAAATTATCATCGATAATATTCTTTATACCATGTTACAAAGTTTTTTACCCCAACATCAATACGAGTCGTCGGTTTCCAGCCAAGTTTACGAAGTTTTTTAATGTCAGCGACCGTCGACGGCACATCTCCCGGTTGCATCGGCAACATTCGTTTTTTTGCTTTCTTGCCAGAATGCTTTTCCACTAAGGCGATATAGTCAAGAAGCGCCTCGTCACGATCACCGCCAATATTCATCACAGCACACGGCAAATCAGCGTCAAGAGTCGTGATTGTCCCCGAAACAATATCATCAATATAGGTAAAATTTCGACGCATCTTACCAAAATTGTAGACATCGATCATTTTGCCGCAAATGATATTTTCAATAAATTTGAACACTCCCATATCCGGACGACCCCATGGACCATAGACCGTGAAATAACGAAGTCCAGTCGTTTTCAGCCCATGGATATGACTGTATACATGTGCCAAAAGCTCCGTCGCTTTTTTGGTAGCGGCATACGGAGATACCGGAGTATCGACAGAATCAGTTTCAGAAAACGGCACCTTTGTATTATTGCCGTACACCGATGAGGAAGAGGCGTAAACAAAATTCTTCACTTTGTATTTGACCGCCATATCAAGAAGATTGACTGTTCCCAAAATATTGACATCAACATAGAGTCCCGGATTATCGAGTGAACTCCGCACACCGGCCATCGCCGCCAAATGAATGACCTTTACCGGGTGTTCTTTTTTGAAAACACGCTCAAGAAATTTCCGATCACGAATATCTCCTTTATAGAGCCTGAATTTTCCTTTACATTCCTTGAGAAACTTGGCAACGCGATCTCTTTTTAATTTCGGATCATAGTAATCATTGAAATTATCAATAAGAATCGGCGTATCACCACGACCTACCAACTGCTTTGCCGTTGCGGAACCTATAAATCCCGCGCCACCCGTAATAAGTATTTTCATATTTTTCTTGCTAATTTACTCTTTATATACCGAATATATTCTTCATCACCGTGCTCTGTCGTGTATTTTTTCAACACCGTTTCATGCGCATTCTTTCCCATCATTTGTCGAAAGGTTGTATCTTCCACTAAACACGATATTTTTTCTATCCACTCCGCCGTTGTGCTAGCCACAAAACCATCTACGCCATCCGTTATCGCCTCATGAAATGTTTGCGTTCCCGAGGCGACCGTGGGTATGGCTAGGAGTCCCGCCTCAAACCACTTCAATTCCGATTTCGCTTCACAAAACGGATTACCTATTTCGAGTGGCGCGAGATTTATATCTACTGTGGCGATGTTACCAAAATGATCCCGTCGTGGGGAAAACAACACTCGCTCGATACGATCCTTCACCATGTTCAGCCGATCGTCAGCATCAAGCGGTCCTGCCAATACCAATTTCGTTTGCGGGTACCGTTCCATCACGGCAAGGAGCGCGTCCGTAATGGTCGCAAAATCTTTATTGTGACTTGGAGTGCCGGAAAAATATGCCAATCGCACAAACATATCACGCTTTGTTTTTCTCATCATTATCGTTTCAGCATTCGTAATATCTTCTTGCGACAAACAATTACGTACAACAAACACCTGTTTTTTCTTTTCACGTAACTTTTCTGCAAGGTAAGTCGTCGAGGTCGTGCATACCTTCACGTACGGATCAGAAAGAATCTCGCCACCCACACCATTTTCATACAATTTACGCTCAAAAACATTCATCTGATTGAAATAATCCATGTGTTGCAAAAACATGGGATCATATACCAAGTCATCCGTTTCAAAAATAATTTCTTTTCCCAGTGTTTTTGCGCGCGCCAGAAGTTTCTCCACGTTTCGAGAAAATAACGTTCGGTGAAAAACGAATACGGAAAATTGCTTGGCATACGAAGGAAGAAAGGGATTATCTTGCACCGTAACCGACGCGCGAACACCCTGCTTCTTTAGCATCTCAGCCATATGCACTGTCCGATATCTGGCACTGTCACCGACACCATTTGATATAAACAAAACATCCCCAGGAAAAACTCTTCGAAAAAGTTTTAAAAAGGCAAACATTACTCGCTTGCTACCCCTTACTATCCCATCACGACATAGCACATCCCACGCTTTTCCGATTTTTATAAGAAAGAGTTTCATAACAATTTTTTGTATATTTTTTCCAATATTTCCGCTGATTTTTCCCAACTAAATTGTTTTGAACGAACGAAATTAATCTCCCCTTTTTCTCGTCGAAGCACTTCATTTTCTATAAGTATGCCGAGTGCGTGAGAAAGACTCTTAGCGGTCGTTTCAGAAGCATAGACTCCGCCCTCACCCAAATATTCACGATTGTTCGCGGTATCAAAACACGCCACCGGCAACCCTGCCCCCATATATTGAAGCATTTTTCCGCTTGCTTGTCGCGTTGTCGCTTCTTTCGGGTCAACACCAATATCGCTCATCTTCAAAACACTCGGGAGATCAAAATACGACAATGGGCTGATAACCTTCACTCGTGTACGAAAAACGTCCTGCCGTAAAAAACCCGCTATCTCATTAAGAGGAAATCCGGCGATAATAAAATGCACTTTTGGGTATTGAGCAGAAACGAGTGGAATCATCTCAAGAAAGAGTCCTACGCCCTTGTTCGGAATAAGTGCTCCGGTATAGGTTATAACGATCGCGTCACGCGAAATGCCATATCGTTCCCGAAGCACTGATTTCTCCAATACGCCGTCAAACATTGAAAGACGTGTGCCATCAAGAAGCGTTTCCGCGTCTTTTTTCCGACGCAAAGTGTTGATATCGTCAGTATTTTCCCACGAACTGGTAACAGCCGCATCACCCATGTTGTCAATACACTTCTCCAACCATCGAAAAAGAAAAAATAATCCGCTCATTCGAAGATAATGATGTGATACCATTTCTTTCGTCAAACTTCCATGAAAATCCACCACTAAACGTATTCGATGCCAAAAAAGCACCTTCTGGACAATCCAACCAATAAGCGCGCCTTCATGCAAATGCGCGTGAATAATATCCGGTTTTTTTGTACGAGCGAGAAAAAACGTTTTCTTGATAAGTAAAAGATCAAGGATGATTTTCTGCCAATCCGGACCGGCCTCCAATTTCTTGTACCAAAAAAGCAGTCTCCGTATGCGACGCACATCAATACGTGAATGCAAGTGTTTCGGAATATCCGCACCGATGTGATACGTCGCGATTGTTACCTCATGTCCACGCTTTTCAAGCGCGAGCGCTTCTTCCAAAATACGAATATGTGTCCCTCGATCAGAAAAAAACGGCGTGGGTGCGACAACTAATATATTCATAATCACAGTTCATTACCAGATACCCGAAAAACACTTCCTTCGGTAACTTCGCCGGCGATAATTTTTTTTACCATGACATCCTCAATGGCATTCTCTATGAAACGATTCAGTGAACGAGTACCAAATTCCGCTTCAAATCCCCGTTCTACCACCAAAGAAGCGACATCCGAATCAAAAACGACCGTAATGTTTTTTTCTTTTTTCAAGCGATCAGCAAAATGTTGTAGCTTGAGCATTGCCACTGCTTCAAGTTCTGTTTGTTTGAGCGGTTCAAAAAAAATCAATCCATTAAAACGACTCAAAAATTCCAAACGAAAAATGTTTTTTTCGATAATATGATCAAGCACTTGTTTACGAATTTCCACCATTGAAGCCTGCTCTGCAACAAGTGACTTAATGAGTGGCGCTCCAGCGTTGGAGGTCGCGATAATAATCATATTACGAAAACTCACCTTTTCGCCAAAACCATCCGTCACATATCCCTCATCAAGAATTTGCAAAAATAAATCCAAAACCCTCGGATATGCCTTTTCTATCTCATCAAGCAAAAGAATAGAAAACGGTTTTTCTTTTGCCGCATTCACAAGTTCTCCCTGAACATTAGTAATTCGAGAACCGATCATCCTATCAATCGATTGCGGTGTTTGAAACTCGCTCATATCAAAACGAATCATCTTTTTTTCATCACCAAAATAACTCTCCGCGAACGCTTTCGCTGTTTCTGTTTTTCCAACACCGCTTGGTCCGAAAAAAATAAAACTTCCCAATGGTCGCTTGGGATCAGAAAAACCGACGCGCGCCTTACGCATAGCCTCCGCCACTTCACGAACAGCTTCCGTCTGTCCAATGACTCGCTCATGCAAAAGCTCCTCCAAATGCAATAATTTTTCTCGCTCTTCTCCTTCCGCCGCTCCCGTTGACGCTCCAGTCTTCAAAGAAAAAAATGCATGTGCCACGCCAGGAGTAATATACTGATCATCCGTTCCCTGCCAATACAGAAGTATTTCCTGAGCAAGATCGATAGCTCGTTCTGGAAAAGGAGTTTCCCAATGGTACCGACTAGCAAAAGCAATAATCGCCTCAAGACCTTGAATGGTAAAAACAACATTTTGTCTTTCGCTTTCTTCAAAAAAATGAAGAAGAATATCAAACGTCTCCGCTTCGTTGGGCTCACGTATATACACTGTCTCAAAAAACTTAAAGGCCTGCGCTTCTTTTTTTATGAGCTCATGATACTGATTGGTAGAAGCGGTGGCGATAACGCGAAATGTCGGTAATTGTAGAAACTCGGTAAAAAGAGAAGGCAGGTAAGAGTGCATGCCATTACCGGAAAAATGCGTATCAATATTTTCAATAACCAAAATAACGTTACCGGCATACGCGGCTTCAAGAAAAAGCGTTCGTAAAAAATATTCCGGATCTTGCCCATGACCCACGGCGTCACTTATGGCAGCACCTATATCAAAAAGCAAAAGACGGGCATCCCCCAAACGATCGCCCCGAAACACATTTTCCCTCAAGGAGCGTCCAAAATAATGTACCAATGTTTTTTTACCGATTCCCGGATCACCTACTATCACGACATTATTCTCCACTGGTCGCTTCAATACAAGCGCTGTAACGGAAAACTCTTCGCGGCGACCGACTAATTCCATCTCGCGATATTCCGTCGGATCATGCGATGAAAGATCAACAACATATTGATCAAGTTTGGGGGTATACGCATAGCACCATCCCTTACCGATTGGCCTTGTCTTTTTCAAATTATCCCAAAGCCAAAATTTTTTCTTTCGCGATCGCTTCACAGCCGCGGCCCACTCGATAAGGACAGCCTTTTCAAAAAGTGTTCTTTCAAGAGTATTTTTTTGAAGAAATTCTGAAAATGAAGCATCGTTCTCCAAATGCGCCGTCTCCACGTGGTGAAGGCCCAACCTCGCTAAAATACGTTTAAAAAAGCTTTTTCGCCGCAGAACACGTATGTCAAAAACGGGCACAATGTCTTTCTCTCTCATAACATATCCCAAAAAAGCAATAAGACAACCGAAAAAACCAAAAAGAGAAAACCAAAAACCAAGAGAAGAAGAAAAAATATACAAAACAACACTACTCCCCAAAAGAAGCGGCCCAAAACAAAAAAGCAAAAAAAACATTCCCCCGAAAAGAAAAACAACGCAAAAAATCAGAACGCCAAACATTAAAACAACCAAACGCACCATTGCCCCCCAAAATCGAGAAAAAATATTATTGAATGCTAATCCAAAAAATTTCAAGGGATGAAATCCCCTCCACGCCCGGAAAGAAACATCACGCTTCCATGGAAAAAAAAGTGTCTGTAACAATGGCAACAACGAAAAATGTAAAGCGGTGAAACGTAAAGCATTCCACATGAGCACTCCCGCTCCACGCAAACCGTCTGTATAGTACCAAAAGAAAAAATGAAATCGCATTCCTCATCTATTAAACGAGTTCTTTTCCTTTATTGTAAACATATTTCCTCATATTGGCAAACCACTCACTCATCAAAAAAACCTAGAAAAAATAATATTCTTGCGTTATACTGTACTCATGATCACTTTTCCCTCTTTTTCAGAAAAAAATCATACTTCCTTCGTCCTCTTCGGACTTTTTTTTGTGGTGTTTGGATGGTTCACGCTCTCCCTCGCCATAAGCGGCTTTTTCTTTTTTCCTCTTCTTGTTTTTGCTCTCCTCATAGGCGGGGCATTACCTCTCCTCATCGGTATCAAACTTCTTTGGCATGCGAAAAACGACATTCGCGTTGTTTTTTTTCTCTCTCTCTGTTTTGCTATTTTTATCGCCCTTTCTTCGGAACCAACCGTCTTTTCCGGCCGCGACCAAGGATCTATCGCCGAAGCCGCCTTCCGTCTCGCTCAGAACAATGAACTGGCATTTACCAATAAAACCACGATCAGCTTCTTTGAAATCTACGGGGAAGGTACAGCACTCAATTTTCCCGGTTTCGCTTACACGGACGGAGGATACCTCGTGACACAGTTTCCTCTTGGTTACACTGCGTGGCTCGCCGCCTTCGTTTCTGTCTTTGGATTCATCGGCCCAAACATAAGCAACGCGCTTCTTCTTTTTCTTTTTTTCATCACGCTCTATCATCTTTTGCGTCTTTTTGTTTGTCCGTTTTATGCCGGTGCCGGCCTACTTGTTTCTCTGTTCTCTTTTCTTCCTCTCTGGTTTGCCAAAATGACCCTCAGCGAAAATCTTGCACTTTTTCTATTCACATTTCTCGTTTTTAATCTTCTTTTATTTTTCCGGGAAGGAAAACGTCTTTACTATTTCAGCATTCTCCTTACCGGGGGACTTTTTGCTTTTACCCGCATTGAAGGCTTCCTCTTTCTCGGTCTCTCTCTCCTTCTACTTTTTTTCAGTACGCACGCCATATCTCTTTGGAAAAGTTCCCCCTTTAAAAGCCTTGTTTTTCCTGGTATTATTTTCGGGTTCTTTTTTCTGAGGGATTTTTTCATCAATCTTCCCTATTATAAAATGATTGGCAAGGCACTCCTGAAGTTTCTCGGTCAAGCGGAGCAAGGAAATATCGCCAATAGTGTGGAGATGATCGAGACATCGTTTCCTCTCGGATCCGTCTTCTTTCTCTATGGACTCCTCACACTCTTTACCATGGGGCTTTTCGGTATACTCATCATCATCAAAGAACGACGTTTCATGGCGCTCCTTCCGGTGGCCATAGCACTTCCAACGTTTCTGTATCTTTTCGATCCAAATATTTCTCTTGACCATCCTTGGATGCTTCGGCGCTATCTTTTTTCTCTTTTTCCAACACTTCTCTTTTCGAGTATCATCGGTATTGCCCTTCTCTTCGCGAAAGAAAAAATTTTTCCCATAACTCGACCAACCGGCCATCGCCTTCTCTCTGTCACCATCATCTTTCTCTTACTTATTTCCTTTCAGTATCCAGCATGGAAAAGAGCCGTCACTTTTTCTGAAAATCGGTCACTTATCGAACAAACAGCCGCTCTCAGCCAAGTCTTCACTGATCGCGATCTTATTCTCATCGATCGGCACGTGACCGGCGATGGATTTTCCATGATTACCGGTCCAATGCAATATCTCTTCAATAAGAATGCCGTCTATTTTTTCAATCCCCATGATCTGGAAAAACTCAATCTCACGCCATACGAACACACCTATCTTCTCGTTCCCGAAAGTGATCAGGAGCGCTTTATGTCTATTTTTGGCGAACGTTTACTTTTCAAAAAATCCATTCTCTTCATTCGTGAAGGTCTTGAGTCGCTCTCGCTCGAAGATGGTTCTGCTCTCAAACTACCAGAACCGATCCTCCAAGAAACAAATACTATTCTTTTCGAGATTCACTAAAATACTATGAACCCTTTTTCCTCTGTCGTTATCGCGCCACACTGGCAATCAACCTATCGTTTTGCTCGTATACTCCTTTATATTGTCACCAGTATAATCATTGTTGCATTCTCCCTGCGAGTATTGTTTCCAACACTGACATTCTCTTTTGATTTCCGTGCGCCTGATTCCAGTAAAAACAATCTTCTCCATCCACGCTCACCAGAACACGTCACAAGAAAAAACGGGCAACTGGAAAAAAATGGGACCCTCATTGCCGATGTTGGTGTCGTTGGAAATTTTTCCACCGCTCTTATCAGTTTTTCCCTCGAAAAAAAATCTGCCATCCCTGATTCTGATAATCCATTCAACGTCTCCCTCTATCGTTCCTATCGCGGTTTTTTTCTTCCTCACGGCATGTCTATACAATCTTTTCCCAAAGAAATTCTCTACTATTCTGATACTGCCTATTATGCCCTTCGTGACAATACGCTCTATCCTTTCATCAGTGAAAATGCCTACCTTTCACGATACCCAAAACACTTTGCCACAGAAGTTTCGCCTTCATTCCTTGCTTCCTATCCACGCTCCGAAGAATGGATCGGCTTTCGTGTTGGGTCTCTCGTCTCTTTCGCTGATGGGGTATTCGTCATTGTCAGTGAAACCGAAATGCGCCCTATCGGTAGCGCCGATATTTTTCTTGCGCTCGGCTATGATTTCAAAAACGTTATTCCATCAAGTGAAGAAGAAATTGGTATTTACAAACGCGGAAAAATTTTCCTTTTAGGTGACATTCATCCCGATGGAACGCTTTTCTTTGATCAAGAAACAAAAACTTATTTTCTCGTTGACCACAACACGAAGCGCTCTCTTATCGACACAACGTACCGTGATTTTCTTCTCAGCAAACAGTCCCCGATCAATGCCTCCTCGCGTATGAGTACCGTGGCAACCACGTGTCTTCCGACACGCTCTTTTTTTGGCCGCTCTTTCTCCTGTCACGCTTCGCTCGAAGCGCTACGCGACGCTCCCGGAAATGATTTCGAAATACATATCACCAATACTTCTTCCGCTCTAGATATCAACACCCTTTCACTTTCTTTTGTCACCAATAAAAACAAAGAAAATATGTTGTTTGTTCTTTCACAAATCAAAGAACGCCTGCTCGCGCGATTTGGCCTTACCTCTTCTCAATCCGAACGACTATGAAACACCTCTCTCAAACCATACACAAAAAACTTCTCCGCGCTAAAGAAAATGGCCTCCTCGCCGTCTGCTATGCTCTTCTTGCGGAAGCACTCCTCTTAGGATACCTCGGATTCATAGGACTCTTTACCATCGAAACACTGCTTCCCACATTTGTCACCGCACGTTTCAGTCTTACAAAAATGCTCTCCGCTCTTGTCTTTTTTTCTTTCTTTCTCGCCGCTCTCGGACGTTTTCTTCATCTCTCTTTCCCCTTTTCATTCAATAAAAAAAGTCCGCTCTTTTCCTTCGGACTTCTTCTTGCTATCGCACTCCTGAGTGTATCTCTTTTTAAATTTCCTCCCATTATTATTTTTCTTCTTATCGGCGGATTTTTCTTGGCAGGATATCTCCTTCAGAAAACACCCGTCAAATACTAAACAAGCGATTCCAAATCAAGCACTTCGTCAATACGGATATCAGCAACGAAACCCGGAACATGTGAAACAAAGATCATTGTGCCTTTGTATTTGTCGAGCGCTTCCGCGATCACCGGCAAATGACGAAAATTGATATGGTTGGTCGGCTCATCAAGAATGAGCAACTCCGGTTTTTGTAAAAACAAATACGCGAACATTAAAAGCCCCTTCTGTCCCTCTGAGAGGCTCTCTATTTTATTCTGCACAAGCTCAGCTGGTAAAAGAAAACGTGCTGTCGTACGATACACCGTTTCCATGCTTCCGTCCGACGTTACCGGAAGAAGTGTTTCGGCGACTGTTTTATGAAAATCAAGCGTAGAAAAATCTTGTCGATAATATCCCACTTTGACTCCCGGGGCAATAGTGACACGCTCTTCATCACCACGTGCAAGCGCTTCAAGAAACGTACTTTTTCCAATGCCATTCGGTCCAGAGACAAGAAGGTGCGTATTACGCTTCAAATCCAAATCTACGTGCTTTATAGCCGGACCCAGAGACGTCACCAGTGACACAGTTTTAATGCGCACGATTCGGCCAATAATATCTTCGCACTCTATCGTAAACGGTGAAAGCGTTTTATCCTCACGGCGAATATCCACTTTATTTTCCTCAAGCTCTTCAGCGAGATCACGCATTCGTTTTGCTACGGCGCGCAACTTTCCACCTTTGTTGGCAAAAACATTCGACTGATCCTTTTTTTCGCGAATAGTGCGTTCCAAACGAACATTTTCACTTTGCTCTTTTTCAATACGGCGTTTGATTTCTTCAACAACATCATAATAATCACCGGCGTACTGCTCAATTTTATGAGTGAAAACGTCCAAATACAACACTCCATGAGTAAAAGCATTCAAAAATTCGGCGTCATGAGAAATGACTAAAACAGTTTTTTCATAATTCACAAGAAACTGCGTCAAATGTTCAATGCCTGCATAATCCAGATTGTTCGTCGGTTCATCAAGAAGCAAAATATCCGGATCCTGAATAAGCGCTGAAGCAAGAAGGAGTCGCGCTTGCTGTCCACCAGAAAATTCCCTTATTTTCTTTTCAAGGGGTGGCATGGGCATATTAACAATCTCCAAAACCTCACGAATATTCATTTCCAACTCCCACTCTTTTCCGGAAAAATGTTTTACAAAAAACTCTTTCACGGAAAAATCAAGCTCGTCTCGTGGAATGACCTGTCGTGCAATCGCGACCGTCGCCAAGGAATCAATAGAGATGTGCCCATGCTGCGGTTGCGTTTCACCGGTAATCAACTTGAACAGCGAGCTTTTTCCTGCCCCATTCTGTCCCATCAAGGTGACCTTCATTCCACTACGCACGCTAAAACTCACCTCATCAAGAATAGGTTTTTTGTGTCCATACTCAAAGGATACATTCTCAAATCTCAATACTATGTTTTCTTTTGCCATATCTCTACAAACAAAAAAGCCGCTACACGGCGAATACATTCTGACACAAAAAACACTTTATTGCAATAGAATGTTGAATGTAGGTTCAATACAGGTTGAATGCAGGAGGGTATAAAACCGGAAAATCACAAAAAATAAAACATGTGATCAGGAAATTACACTATTGTTTCATCCAACTCCAAAAAAATAACCGCACCCTATCCATGCTACCTCACCCTATCATCAAACTATACTTTTCTTGCAATTGCAAGAAAAGTATAGTTTTATATAGTTTACAGAAAATTTATAAAAATGGGAATTTTTCGCGAACAAAATTTTCATGCAATAATTTTTCAACAGTCAAAATCTCTATATATTTCTGTACCTTGAACATCTCGGCAATAAAGAGAATCTCATCCTCGCACTCATACGGATAAATCCAAACACTTTTCTGAATTTGATAAAATCCGAGTTTCTTTATCTTGCTTCGTAGAGCCTCACGTGCGGAATGATATATTTTCGGGTGCGCTGGAATATCAAACATAAAAATCCTCCACTTACCATCCCACTGTTTCGGCTTTCGAATTTCCAACATATCAAGAGAATACTCCGTTAACCGCGACTTTCCCTTATTAGTCAACTTTACCTGTACCTTTCCATTTTTCTCTTTAATTATTTTAATAAACTGTTTTTTCTTCAAATACTCAAACGAGGCCGAGATTTTCTCTTTCGAATACTCCTTTCTTTTCTTTGACATACGAGAAAAATGACCAATCGTTTTTACAAGACCCGGAAGAGTAGCTCCAACAACAGCTACTCCGCCAATAGCAATAAACACCAAAAGAAATTTTGTCACTGTCACAGAAGGGCTATCAGAAAAAAGAAAACCCTCTATTCTTTTCCTCATATTTTCCATTGACATTTTTTTTCTTTTCATACGTTTACCTTTTTATAACTCTCGAGATTTTATCTTTTGTTTCTTTAAGTGAACTATACTTTTCTTGCAATTGCAAGAAAAGTATAGTGAGTATTTTTCTCTAAATAGTTTAATAAAAAAAGCGAAAAAATTTTTGTATTATAAACATCCACGGTATCAATGCGTGGAATCGAAAATGCAGCCAAGAGTCTCTTGCGCGCATCTCTCCCACGAAAAATATTGCAAACGTTCACTACCACGTTTTACTAATTCTGCACGAAGCATTTCGTCGCCCCACAATTGTTTAAGTTTTTCAGCGATGTCCAAAACGTTTTTCGCTTGGCAATACAATGCGGCATTTCCCCCAACTTCCGGCAAACTAGAGTTGTCCGCGGTAAGCACCGGAACGCCAGAGGCGAACGCTTCAAGAATTGGCAATCCAAACCCTTCATACAATGACGGAAATGCGAACAATTTCGCTCCTTGATACAATACGCGCAAATCATCAAATGATACGCGATCAGTAAAAATGATGTCATCACGATACGAGCTTTTCTCACGTGCCCCAAAAATACCCTCCGAAAGCCATGCTGCTTCGCCGGCGAGCACGAGTTTCATTTCTTGCGAGCCGCTTTGCTTCGCAAGCGTGAATGCCTCAATCAGTCGAATGAGATTTTTCCGCGGCTGGAGCGCTCCCACATACAAAATATATCCTTTCGGATGCAAACGATACCGCGAAAGCATCTCTTTCAACTCTCCTTCAGAAAATTTTTTGGAAAAAAACTTGGCATCAAAACCATGATGAATAACACGTACTTTTTCCGGTAAAATATTTGGAAAATATTCCAGAATATCCTTCCTTGTCGATGCGGATACGGCGATGAGCTTATCAGCGCGACAAAGGACGGTCCGAAGCAGAAAATCCAGCTTCGCGCGATGACTTTTCGGAAACGTTTCCGGATATTTCTTGAACGCCAAATCATGAATCGTCGCTGTTACTTCCACCTCTTTCGGAATAAAGATTGGCGACGCCTGAATTGGCAGAAAAAGCTTATTCGGCTTTACGCGAAATATTTCAAAAGCAAATCGTGTTTGCATCCACGAAAATGGAAATGGGATACTCACTGGACGATAATTCGACCGCTCGGGTGGTAGAAGTGCCGGATTAAAAACATCTTTGTGAAATAATAAAAATTTCGTCTCAGGTGCGAGCGCTCCGAAACGGTCCAAAAGATTTTTAAGATATACGCGCGTTCCATCAATTCTCTGTGCATCAAGATCGCTCGCTTGGATAGCTATATTCATACGCTATTCTGTCGCAAATGCATCAATTCGATCGGCTCAGCAAAACGCATATTTTCCGGAAGAACCGCAAAATCCTCAACGATTGCACCGTGATCGACGAAATGTGCAACAACATCCTCTACGACATGTTCCGGCGCACTCGCTCCGGCAGAAACACCGACCGTCGCCACGTCCAGTAGCCACTCTTCTTGAATGTCAGAAACATCATCAATAAGATAAGCCTTCGTACCAATGGCTCGTGCCGTCTCCATAAGCCGCGTCGAATTGGATGAAGTTTTTGACCCGAGAATAAATACAAGATCGGATGCCTGAGCAAGTTCCTTCACTGCACTTTGACGATTGGTTGTCGCAAAACAAATATCCGCAAGCGGCGGCGCAACAATCTGTGGATATTTTTTCTTCAAAGCCACAATAACTTCGGCTGTCTCGTCAACAGAAAGCGTCGTCTGGGTGAGATACACGACTTTTTCCGGATTACCAATATCCAATGCAGCTACATCTTCAATTGTTTCAACGAGCGGTATGTGTCTTTCTCCGCCCTCCGCCCGGACGCCGATACCTTCAATATGACCCCTGTGTCCAATATATACAATTTCATATCCTTCTTTAAAAAAACGCTGCACCTCAAGATGTACTTTCGTAACAAGTGGACACGTCGCATCGATGAGTCGCATGCCACGACGCCTGGCTTCGATATAATGTTCAGGTGGTGATCCGTGTGCCGAAAAAACAACCACTGCGCCATCTGGAATTTCAGGTAAGTTTTCAACCGTTTTCGCTCCTTTCTCTTCAAGTAAAGCGACCACATGTTTATTATGCACAATCTCATGTTTCACATAAACCGGTGCACCAAAAATCGCGAGCGTATCTTCCACTGCCTTGACCGCTCGTGCCACACCAGCACAAAACCCTCGTGGCGAAGCAAGCAAAACTTTTTTCACGTCCATATCCACACGCGATTATCGAATAACCGTTCCCACAAACGCTTCTCCGGAAATATAACGAGTTACATTCTTCATGTCTCCCCCATTGAGGATCGCTACTTCCATACCTTCGGCCTCAGCCAATTTTGAAGCAATAGGATCAAAAGGTGCATTCATACCCGGGTTCCACTCTTCACCAACCAACCGACGAAACTTTTTCCAAGAGATTTTTTTAATCTTTTTGGCATCAGCATATTCACGAGGATCCTTGTCATACACATAATCAATATTGGAAAGATTGATAATACGCTTCACATCAAGATACTTTCCTAACAAAACAGCATCGTAGTCGGTAGAACATCCAGGTCGCCATCCCGCAGCCACCAGCAAAGGCTCCTTTACATCATAAAAATCTTCAAGATTATGAGGATTGGTATTGATGCGAGGATGAGCATACGAACGAAAAACCGTCCGAATAAAATGAGCATTCATACGTGTTGCATGAATACCCAACCAATCCTTGTCATCATCAGTAATATTGGTCACCTTAGCAGCTGCCTCGATATATTTTCTTGCTGTCTTACCACCACCTGTTACCACAATAAAGGAATATCCTAATCGAATATGTTGCGTAATAAATTTCTTGAAACACTTTACAAATTCCCAATCAATCGCCTCAGGAACAATAAGCGAGCCTCCGAGAGAAATGAGAATACGTTCTTTTCGTGACATCTCTTTCATGAAAATTTATGGTTGCAAATAATCAATAAGTTCTGAAAAAGACACTTCTTCCGTTTTTTTCGTTTGTCGATGTTTAACCTCGGCCTTTTTTGATTCGAGCGACCGTTTACCAATAACCACATGATACGGAATGCCCAACAAATCACTATCGGCGAATTTCTCACCGGCATTCACGCTCCGATCATCATAAATCGTTTCAATTCCCGCCCGTGTCAATGATTCATATATTGCTTCCGCTTGCTCATTCGCATCAAGCGACAACAAATGCACGCGAAACGGCGCTACGCTTTCCGGCCACACCAATCCTTTTTCATCGGCCAGTTTTTCAACAATTACTCCCATCGCACGAGTAATACCGATACCATACGAAGCAAGATATATAGGCTGCTGTTTTCCTTCTCTATCCTTATAAACAATATGCATTTTGTCACTTTTCTCGGTACCAAACTTAAATATATTTCCTACCTCAGCGCTTTTCATCGGAACCAGCGTGTTTTTATCAACCCCCAACTGAGCACTCGCATCATCAAGTACCTCTTCATTCACTGCTACTGTCTTATCGGCATTGACGTACAGCACGTCCTCACCCGCATCACACAATGTCTGAAATTCATGACTAAACTTGGTAAAAGCGCCGCCACTGGCAAAAGTAATATACGTCTCATTTCCCAGACCAAGACGTGCATAAATTTTCTTATAGGCCTCAATGACTTGATCATAGTATTGATCCATATCAGCCTCTGTAGCATGCAGTGAGTACATATCTTTCATGACAAATTCACGCCCACGCATAATACCGCTTTTAGCCCGCAATTCATTCCTCAGCTTAGTCTGAAACTGATATACGCTCACTGGAAGATCTTTATAGCTCTCAACAAAACGCTGTATCATTTCCATGATAGCTTCCTCATGACTCCATGCGAGTCCAAGCTCAGTACCATCTTGAAGTTTGGTTTTAAACCAGACATCTACCGCTTCATCACTCCAACGACCAGTACTTTCCCAAGTGTCTTTGCGCTGCAAATTGGTCATAATAAGCTCCTGGCCACCAATCGCATTCATCTCTTCACGCACAATCTGTTTTATCTTCTCTAACACCATTAACCCAAGTGGTGTATAAGCATACACTCCTGGCATGACCTTGTATGTATAACCAGCGCGAATCAAAAGCAAGGCATTCTTACTCACCTCATCCTTGGGTGAGGTCTTTGATGTTTTGGTAAAGAGTTGTGATTGGCGCATAGAAAATCAAGTTAGAACTCAAACAATTTCTTTGATTATAAGCAAAAAAAGACCCTCCGTCAAAGGAGGGCTACCAAATCATCTCTCTTCGTTCCTCTTTATCATGACGCCATATTGTAAATACAACGTTGTCTCCTCTTTTTAACCCATGAAGAAGTTTTGGCAAAGGGTGATCCACGTCAACTTCACTCTCATTTATTGCCATAATAATATCACCCGCCATGAATCCGACGCGTGCCGCCTTGGAATCAACAAGCAAAGCAAGTCCTGTCTTACCGGACGGAGAATACACCAGGGCTCCGCGATCACGAGAAAGCCCCAAAGAAAGCTTGAGCGTTTTCGTAATAGGCAAATAATACAAACCAAGGACCGGACGATCCGCAAGCATGCCATCAATAGCTTGCTGTAAAGAGTCACGAAGGATGTTCGAGGGAATGATGAAAGTTTCCATTTTATTATCAACAACAAAAGATCCGATCAAACCAATCATTTCCCCATTAAAACCGATTGCCGCTCCACCAGCAAAAGAGTCCGCCTCACTCCCATACACTCTAAAAACCCCCTCCCAGTTGTCGGAAAAAGAAACGGTTTTAGCAGAAAGATTAAAAGTTTTATCAAACGCGCCAATCATACCAGTAGTAAAATGGTTCTGATATTCCGTTTCCGTCGATTGCAAAAGCATCACTTTTTTTCCTACTCGCACGTCATCAGAATTAGCAAACGCCATGGCCGGCGTATTCATGCGTTCCCGTAAACGAAAAAAATTGACACGAATCAAAGAATCACGCCCCACAAACTCTGCCTCTTGCTGAGAGCCATCAAAAAGAATTACTTGATAACGACTCCCTTCACGTATCGAACTGTTTTCTTCGTATATCGCCAACATTCCATCATTAGTCAGTAATACTCCGGTTTGCACAAGCGGCTCCAGAATTGTTCCCTTTTGCCCATCAAAAAGAGTCACCATACGAACCATGGCGGTTGCCGGTTGAGAGGCTATTTTCTCCGGCGAATCATCTTCACGAACAACCACTTGTTCGGTCTTATTGATAACCGTCACTCGTTCCGTCATTTTTCGAAAAACATCCAGATCGGAGAAAAAAGGAATAGTTGCCAACTTGGGAAAAATGTAACAACTAAAAAAAACGTTTACTATGCCCAAAAAAACAAAGCCCGCAAGCGCCACACTTAAGAAAAAGAAGAATTTTTTATAACGATTATACGTCATATGATGTACCCCTTCTTAACACGTTTTCTCATATTTGGCAACCCGTTTTACGTACCTTATACAAGAATACGCCAAGGAGTACTCAAAAGAAGAAGAGTGAGCAATACCAAGAAAAAGAAAAAACGCCACACGGTTTTCCTTAAAGAAAGTTTTTCTCGAAGTCCATCAAGCGCAATATCCCACAAGAGAAAAAAGAAAAGAAGAGCGATGACCCCGGCTGTCAAATATCCAAAGGGCCAGAAACTCATTACCCACGCACCTTCCCCCATAATGAATCCCAAAATGACACTGTAAAGAAGCATGCGTGCTTTCCCTACCCGCTCCACACCAACAAAGGTTTCATAGCTGATAAAACTCGTTCCGATAAAATATAAAAACATCATCCCCCAAAGCGGAAAAGTAAAATTAAGATAAAAACCATACGTACCGGAATAAAAAAAGAAAATAGCCGCCATAGCCGCGGCATACAAAAAAGACTTTGCTGTTTTGTCTTCTCGGGCATGATGCAAACGATACATGCCAAGTAGTGAAAAATAATACATACCCGCGCTCAAAACAATAAAAATCTGACGCTGGGTAAAATGATCAATGAGAAGCAAAAGCAAAGGAATAACCAACGCCAAAACACTTGGCAAAAAAACACCAATATACTGTCCCGTCACCTTTTTGCTGGCCAGAAGAGAAATAATAAGAAGCGGCGTCGTCGAAAAAAAATACCATCCCCACGAAGGGACAACCGGGTTCATGGCAATTCCTTCCAACCCCAAAAAGAAGATAACCGTCCAGAAAAAAATAGTAAAATGGAATATCATGAATTTTTTTTAATTACTTTTTTTTATCTCAATCTTCTTTTTTATAATAGTACAAAAAGAGATTTAAAGAAAAACGGGCCCGTGATCTCTCTCACGTACCCGTCACTTTTTACTGTACAGATCCAATCTCTCCTCCCTTTCCATTTTCGTAAAAGGAGATCGGCAATCCGCGGGCATCCGCCCACTTTGTTAGTGCCGCGACTACCTCATCGCGGTTTAACGCCACGACAAAAATCACTTGCTTGGCGTTATTCAAAAAGTGAACCTCCACAACTTGCTGCAAGGGAGGTTTTCCTTCTATTATTCTTATTGTTCTTCTTCCTCCTCCGCGAAGTTGCCGGATGGTCGCCGGCGTGATTTTTTTGACGACATCAAGTCCGTCAAGAAAATTCACCCCCTCTTTGGCAAAAGACGTGAGGGAGTGGTGGCTCTTTGCGATTTTCCCCGAGCCATAGGGATTTTTTCTTCGGCACACGATGCTACCCCTTTCTTTTGGATGAACTGAAATATTTTTACCACAATACAGAATTTTTGTAAAGGGTTCTGTTATGGTTCAATGCCTTTGCATCACCTGTATACTCAAATATTTAATGCACAAAGCTATCAGATGAGAAACAGTAAAAACCGACAATAAATCATTTTTTCTTTTTCTTTACAAAAATAATTTTTTCTTTTTTGAGAGTTACATCGATACTTTCTCCATCTTGAACTTTCTTTTCCAAAATTTCAAAAGAGAGAGGATCGAGCACCTCACTTTGAATACTTCGTTTGAGGGGTCGAGCACCATAAAAAGGATCAAAACCTTTTTTGGCCAAATATTGCTCCACCGTTTCTGAAAAATGAACTCGGATGCCACGCTCTTTAAGACGTTCTCTTACTCGCGCGAGTTGCAATTTTACGATATACCCAAGCATTTTTTTCGACAACGGATGGAAAATGACAATGTCATCAATACGATTAAGAAATTCCGGTTTAAATGCTTCACGTAAACTTCGCAAAATTCGTTCTTTGATTTCTTTTTCCGAAAGAACTCCTTCTTGCCCGCGTTTTTCCATAAAACCAAGATCTTTCGAACGCACTAAAACTTCCGAGCCAACATTCGATGTCATAATAATCACCGTATTCTTAAAATTCACCGTCCGTCCCTTCGCGTCAGTCAATCGTCCGTCATCAAGAACCTGCAAAAGAATATTAAACACACTCGGATGCGCCTTTTCTATTTCATCAAGCAAAAGCACACTATACGGTCGACGACGAATGATTTCCGTCAATTGACCTCCTTCTTCATGGCCCACATACCCCGGTGGCGAACCGATAAGCTTGGCTGTCGAATGCGCTTCCATATATTCAGACATATCAATACGCACCAGGGCTTTCTCATCATCAAAAAGAAATTCCGCCAACGCTTTGGCCAACTCCGTTTTCCCCACTCCCGTCATACCAAGAAATATGAAGGAGCCGATTGGACGAGTTTCCTCTGAGAGTCCGGCACGAGAGCGCCTGATAGCGTTCGCGACCGATCGTATTGCCTCATCCTGACCGATAACACGTCTCCCGAGTGCTTCCTCCATATGAACAAGCTTCTCCGTTTCTCTTTCAAGCATTTTGGATATCGGGACACCGGTCATTTTCGACACAACCGCCGCAATATCTTCCTCGGTAATTTCTTCCCGAAGCATACAACCGGTTTTTTGCAACGCGCTTAATTTCTTTTCTTCAAGTCGAATACTTTTTTCAAGCTCTGGAATCTTTCCGTAACGAATTTCCGCCACACGATCAAGTTGTCCCTCGCGCTCCGCTACTTCCGCCCGCGATCGCCATTTTTCTATTTCCGCTTTATGCGCGCGCGCCGCCACAATAAGATCACGTTCTGATTTCCACTGAAAAGAAAGCGCTCGAGACCGTTCGTTCAATTCGGACAATTCCTTGTTGATGACTTCAATCTTCTTTTTCGTTTGATTTTTATTTTCTTTTTCTAACGCGCGTTTTTCAATTTCCAAACGACGAATAGCACGCGCCAATTGATCAAGCTCTGTCGGCAAAGAATCAATTTCCATCCGTCGCAAAGATGCCGCCTCGTCAATAAGATCAATCGCCTTATCCGGTAAAAATCGATCCGTAATATAGCGACGAGAAAGTTTGACCGCCGCGATAAGCGCATCATCGGTAATATTGACGCCGTGATGCAGTGCGTATTTTTCTTTGATCCCGCGTAAAATGGCAAGCGTATCTTCTTCAGATGGTTCCTGCACGAGCACCGGTTGAAAACGACGTTCAAGTGCCGCGTCTTTTTCAATATATTTCTGATACTCCTTGAGCGTGGTCGCCCCCACTGTACGAAGTTTTCCGCGCGCAAGAGCCGGTTTCAGCATATTGGAAGCGTCAAGCGCTCCCTCAGTGGCGCCCGCCCCCACAAGCGTATGAAGCTCATCGATAAAAAGAACAAAACGTTCCGGCGCCGATTCGATTTCTTTGAGGACGGCCTTCAGACGCTCCTCAAATTCCCCCCGAAACTTTGCCCCAGCGAGAAGTGCTCCAAGATCAAGCGAAATTATTTCTTTGTTTTTCAAGGTTTCTGGCACATCTCCAGAAATAATGCGCTGAGCCAAGCCCTCGGCAATGGCCGTTTTCCCTGTCCCTGCCTCTCCAATAAGCACAGGATTATTCTTGGTGCGGCGGGAAAGCACTTGCATCACTCGTCGAATCTCTTCATCACGACCGATCACCGGGTCAAGCTTTTCCTCACGCGCGAGAGTCGTCAAATTGAGAGCATATTTTTCAAGCGCTTGGTACGTCGCCTCAGGTGTTTCGCTCTCCACTCGTTGTCCTCCACGCACAAGAGAAAGCGTTTTGAGCACTTCATCATGATACACGCCAAATTTTTCTAGAAGTTTTTTCGCGTCACCGGATACTGATAATATCGCCAAAAACAAATGCTCAGTAGAAATAAAACCATCATTCATACGCACCATCTCTTTCTCCGCCATATTAAAAACTTGTACAAGAATCGGCGAAAGAGAAAGTTGTCCCGTTCCACCCATATTCGTTCGTGAAAAACGATCAAGCATATCAAGGACCGCTCCTTTAAGGCTTTCCGTCTCCACGTCAAGTTTCTGTAAAACTACCGGCACAATCGAATCCTTCTGCAATAAAAGCGCATACAAAAGATGCGGCACGTCCATTTGTTCATTACCACGCGAGAGTGCGATTTCCTGCGCGTTTCGCACCGCTTCTTGTGATTTGGTAGTAAAACGATGTATATTCATAAACCTCTCTTTACTTTATAATTTTTTTTGACGTCACTCGATAAGAAAATGCTTTTCTCTTATCGGTCAAATCTTCACCATCAATATATCAAAAAAACAAAAAATTAGCAATCTCTAACTGAGAGTGCTAATTAGAAAAGTATACTTTTTTTCACTATCTCAGAAAAATATACCACCACTCATTTACTGAAAAAGAGGCTTTTTGAAGCCTCTTTTTGTATACTTTTTGTCATATAACATTCGATATCAATCTACCTCCGTTCCTCCAGCCTCACTTTGACATCCTTTGTATCTCCCTTATGCCAAACTTTTAGCGTTATTTCATCTCCCGCATTATACTGATTGATGAGAAGAGCGATCGGGTGATCTCCATCAATTTTTACACCATTGATTTCCAAAATAATATCGTTTTCCATAAGTCCAGCTTTATCTGCCGGTGATCCTGGAATAACCGCGAAATCAGTCATATTTTGTCCGCGCAAAATGAGCGCACCATAAGAAACATCAAGATTGTTTTGCTTGGCTATACCCTCACTAAGAATAATATATCGTACACCGATATACGGTACGGAGATCTTGCCAGTTGTACGCACCTGCTCCACCACACGCTTCACCGAATTGATTGGCAAAGCGAATGCGATATTTTCCGCGCCGCTCGCCATGGCGACATTCACCCCGATCACCTCACCGGAAAGGTTGAAAAGTGGTCCGCCGGAATTTCCCGGATTGATAGCGGCATCCGTTTGTATGATATTGGAAAGCTTTTCCGTATCACCAAAATCCGATCCCGCCTCAACACTTCTCTGTAAACCAGAAACAATACCGCGGGAAACCGAATTAGCAAATTCACCCAAAGGATTGCCAATCGCGAGTACCGTTTGGCCAACCTTTACATTCTCTGAATCACCAAGCGACACCGGCACAACATCACTCACATCAATTTTCAAAATAGCAATATCATTATACGGGTCGCGAGCCAATACGGCTGCCGGATATTCCTTGTTATCACTCGTAATCACCGTATACTCATCTCGTTCATTGGAAACGACGTGCTTATTGGTAACGACAAGACCGTCCGTCGAAACAAAAAATCCCGAACCCGATCCGACACGTTGCTTCTCCACTCGACGAGTATCATTCCGATCCTCTTCCTGATTTCCCGAATTGAAGGGATCGAAAAAAAACGGGAATCCACTTCCAAAGGGATTATAAAAACCACGCACCTTCGGTACATCTCTTGAAATGACGATGCTCACAACACTCGGAGAATTTTTTTCTACCAAATCAGCAACGAGTTGATCTTCCGCGACTACCCGCTCTCGTACTACGCTTCTTGTGTATTCGGTTTTTTCTACTGGTGACAAAAAACTCTTTTCATACCAGTGGAGAACAAAAGGTGATGCGAGTCCTCCGGCGAAACCAAAAAAACACGCGAGAAATAAAAGAAAGAAATATTTCCCGTGCCGACAATGGTACTTTTTCTTTTCTTGAGAAAAAGCGACTTCTTGAAATTCGTTTGTTTCCATACTCATTTATTTACACAATTCATCATATGAACGGACGCAAAAACAAATGTCCAAAAAACATTTCCGATGCCATTAGAAGAAAAACATTGGATCACCTTCGGTATTTTCGAAAAGATCTTGTTCGAATTCACGCATTTCTTGACTACGAAATTCCACTCTGGCTCTTTCATTGTCCCAACGATACTCCGGAGAAAGAACAACGATCGTCATTTCTTTCATTTTTTCCGTGAGCCAATCAGCAAACGTCGCTTTACGAGCAAAAATCTGTCGCAAACGATACAGTTGCTTTCCCTCTTCTTTTTTGATCTCTTCCACCAAAACGACATGGAAACCCAGAACGCTTTCGACACTCTCTCCTGGAATACCGACTTTTTGATTGGCTACCACCAAACGTAATTCCGGAGCAAGGTCTTCCAAAACAAACCACCCTAATTCACCGCCTTGTTCAGATGTTTTCCCCTCAGAATATTCTTTTGCGACATCAGAAAAGCTCATTCCTGATCCTAACTTCTCCTCCGCCAACGCGATCACCTCACGCGCGCGAGAAGACGTATCCGATTCTTCAAGAAATGTTTTTTGCAATTTTTCCTGATACAAACCCGGCATCACCACTTTTTCCTCAAAATCATTCACTGTCCAACCATACAAACGATCAAGATTTTCTCGCACTTCCTTTTCACTACCGTACTCTTCAAGTTTGTGCGTTATATTTTGACGCACCTCTTCTTTACTTACACGAATACCCCGTTTTTTAGCAAGTGATTCTATCACCTCGTCTTCAATCATTTTATTCAAAATTTCTTTTTCTCGTATCTTGAAACGCTTTTCACCTTCCTTGGTAGAAAAATCAACCCGTAAACCAACTTTTGAAAAATCCTGTGTTTCATAAAAACGTCTCACCGAGGCGATATTTTCAGAAAGAGACGCGTACGTCACTGCCTGACCATATCCAACAAAAGCTATAGGGTACGGAAACATATCCTTCAAGCGATCAGCCCCCTTATGTGAGGAAGAAAAACCGTACACCATAAACAAACTAACGCTCAAAAGCACCGCCAACGCGATACCTAGACTATAAACGAGTGTACTAATTTTAATTTTTTTCATACGATTTTACGCATACCATCTTATTACTGAAAAAACATCTTCCACCACTTGAGTGGGTGAGAAAAAATTCCTGCCTCATCGACATCCTCATGAGGTATCGGAATCGTTTCTCTCTTATCAATGATACCCTCTTCCGCAAATTGTTTAATAGCTACTACTGTCTCTTCCTCTTTTTTTAATCCCAATTTTTCTTTTGCCTCCTGTTCACGAAACTCTTCAGAGTCAAAATACCGTATTTTTTCGCTCAATGTCTCATTTTCCAAACGAATACGATCTGCCTCGGTCTGTAAAAGAGCGATTTCTTTTTGAATGACCCGATTCCTTTCCACATGTTTCCACGCTATTGTCGTTACCCATCCGAATACAATACATCCCAAAATAATAACCACGCCGATTCCCCATTTCTTTTTCATCATAGGGCAAATTTTTAGGAGTGTTTCATTGACTAATAGAGAAAGAACGGGGCAAACAAAAAGGCCACCATCGATACCACAACAAGAACAGAAACCACCACCCACAGGGCATATGCCCGTTTGTGCCATTTTCTAAAACTCATACTTTCATTATTACTCTTTTTTCCATAGTAACAAAAATACCACCAATCAACAAACGTTTTTCTCGATCCATCACTCTTCTGTGTTTTTTCTCGCCTGATCAATAAGCGATCGCACCTCTTGCAAATTGACAGAAGGACGTCGCTGTAATGTTTTGAATTTCTTCGGACCGACGTGTTGCACCTGACCAAGCGACATGGGCGCATCAGAAGAAACATACGCTTTCGGCTGCATCGTGCGAACATCTTTTTTCTTTGCTCTCTCGTTATTCGATGCCACATTCTCTTTCGGCACTGTCTCATTTCGTACTTTGGCAGTCGCCCGTTGATAATCACGCAAACAATCCTTGCAAAAAGTCGGCCGTTTTCCATCCGGTTCAAAAGGAACGGCAATATCGACACCACATGTCGCACACAAAGCGGCATACATCTTCTTTTCCACACTCTCTTCTCCTTGAGAAATATTTTTTTCTTTTTGTTCTCCCTCTTCTTTCTTTTCCAGAGACGCTGGAACAATCTCGTTCGCGGGTATTTCAGCCATCGGTGTCTCACGTGTCACCACGACATGCTCCTCTCTTTTTTGTGGGTACACCGGCTTGTGTTCTTTTCCTCGAGAAAACATAGGCGACGGAGAGTGAATTTGTTTCCTCTGCGACGTATTTTTTTCAACAGTCGTCTGCACATCCCTCGCACGCGATGATTGTCCTGCGAAGGCTTGACGTTCTTCCGCCGTAAGCATTCCACTCCACCGACGAATCTTGTCTTCTACCTCAATCTTACTCGACGAATACCGCTCCCGAGAACTATGAATAATCTTCTCTTCGTTGCCGGCATCTTCCAATTTGATCGGCGGCAACGTGGTGGCGGAAAACGCATCTCCAGCGATACCATCAATCATCAATTTGAGATAAATATTATATTTTTCCAAATTGACAAGATCATTCGCAATAAATACCGGCTCAAATTCTTTTTCCAAAAACTCCGCATCCATCGCACCGACACGGAAAGAAATGATGCTTCCCGCATTACCGAAAATAGCGTCACGCACTTTTTCGTCGATCTGCGTCACATATTGATTAGCGAGAACAAGATTCAAATGATATTTGCGAGCTTCCGAAAGAATATTAGCAAATGATTCCGTCGCAAAATTTTGAAATTCGTCGACATACAAATAAAAATCATTGCGATCATCTTCGGGAATATCCACCCGTGCCATCGCGGCAAGTTGGATCTTGGTGATGATCATCGCGCCCAGAAGTGCGCTGTTGTCTTCACCTATGCGCCCCTTGGAAAGATTCATGATGAGAATCTTGCGACCATCCATCACATCACGCACATCAAAAGACGATGTCGTCTGACCAACGATATTGCGAATAAGCGAACTCGTCAAAAATTGTCCCACCTTGTTTTGAATCGGCGAAATGACTTCTTGAAGTACGCGGTCGTTCCACTTGGAAAATTCATCCACCCAAAAACTCCGCACCACCGGATCGGTCACTTTTTCCACAACACGGTCACGATAGGATTTATCCACCAAAATACGCGTCACGCCGAGAAGTGTCGAACCAGGGTATTCAAGGAGTGCCAAAATGGCGTTGCGGAGAATATATTCAAGACGCGGTCCCCATGAATCCGCCCATATCTTCTTGAACACGCCGACCAGACCGGACGCCACAAGATGCCGATACTCGGGACTGACTTTTTCCATTACATTGAAAGCAATGGGGAAATCTTGATCGGCTGGATTGAAATAAATGACGTCATTGATACGATTCGCTGGAATAGCTCGAATAAGTTTTTCCGCCGTATCACCGTGCGGATCGATAAAAGCAATACCATGACCCTTCTGAATATCTTGTATCGCCAAATTCTCGAGAAGATTGGTTTTTCCCATACCAGTCTTGCCGATGACGTACATGTGCCGACGTCGATCATCCGTCTTGATACCAAACACCCGATCCTGATTACGAAAGTTCGTTTTAGCAAAAAAAGTAATGTCGTTTTGATCAGTATGAATCATAAAACACTATTCTTGTATAGGTAAATTAGCAGGCGCGGAACCTCGTTTAGCGGAGACTCGCGAAAGTGTCGGCGTACTGACAGCCATATCGGGAATATGAAACACCGTCGCCAGTTCTTCAGAACTCAGAATAAAACGTGTTTTCTGCGGATCAGCATCTCGATTGATATAACGATTGAAAATACGCCGTTGGCGAAAACGCAAACGCGGTTCGACAAATATATATTTTGCGTCCGTTTTGGAATGATCTTCGGGCTTAAACCCATTCATATTCTGATCAGCAAACTGTTTCATACTCCCCATGAAAGCCGCTACACCGAATGTTTTACTGAAAATATCCCGCCGTGCTGTATAGACATAGCGCATGCGCATCTTGAATTGTTGTTTTCCCATTTGCGACTGCAGAGCCTTCAAGACATCCTTTTCTCCAGGAGTCAAACGAAACTCCACCGGCTGTTCATCTTTTTTCTCATCGCTGGCACCGGTACTGTACACCACCTCTTTACCCAGAAGAGCCGTATGCAAATTCAAAAGAATATCCTTGATATCCAAAAGAAGTCGGGCAAAAATACCCATTTTTTCCTCTTTGACTCTTCCTAAAAAAGTATCAACGACCGGCTGACCATGTTCTTTGGCCCAAGATTCTTTTATAGGCGTCGTAATCATCTGAAGCCACATGAATTGCCCGGGACCAGCTTTGCCCATAGTTTCTACAAGACTCGCCAATGGATCAATCATCTTTCCGGTGACACTCTCCTCGAAATATTTATATGTTTTGATGGGATAAAGGTCGTCCTTCGTCAAAGCCAAATCGGCCCCCCATAACTCCCAACCTTTATTAGGAATGGTTTTGGGCAACCGAGTAATATAATCCGGCACTTCCACGATCTCGACATTGGGGTAATGCGCATAAAATTGCGCTTCCACAAGATCTCGAAAACCGGCCTGCGTACGAATATAAAAATGCACTTCACCTTCATGACTGGCTATCTCCAAAGAAAAAGATACGGGAAACTCTCCCCCGATCCATTCTTCAGCAGTGGTGGGAGTTTTTATGACGCCAGCAAAACCAGAAAAAATAGATTCCATGGGCAATGGACTCTTCTCAATGTCTCGTGGCGGAATAATTTCGAGAAGTATCCATTTGATTTTTGACGCATATCTCCCCTGCACGTAAGGCACCCACAACACCTTAAAAACAAAAAAAAGAATCGGTGGAAAAAGAATAAACCACACGCTCAAAACGACTGAGAACATAGATCCCATAGCTGAAAAGAAATCTCCCAAAGGGGCAAAAAGAGTGTCCATCGGAGTAGGGGTGCGTTGACCCGTGTTTTGATATGATTGGTAAAACCTCTTTCAAAATCGAACAGGTTATTTTCTTGATTTCATTATAACGTACAATCCATTTTTTTTCTACCGCATATTGAAAATTATTTTTTCAATGTATACATGTCTTTATCCACGCGATGAAAAAATGTATTGAGATTGATAATTACTGTCGACTTTTTTACTTGACGAATTTTGAGAATCTCCACCAAAACCTCTTCCCGAGACAATGGTTTCTCAGAATGCTTGAAAATATCTTCCAAAACTTCTTTGACAGTGCCACGCGTGTATCCCCATTCGGCAAGCGCATAAATACCTCGCCCGACGAGAATGAAACGTTCATCTTTAATAAGTTCGTTATGAACGGTTTGAGGATGGCTCTTTTTCTTCTTCGCGCCCTGCAAACCATACGTATCAATGAGCAATGAAATCTCACGAAAATGCAAAGGTTTCTTGGTCATCTTTAAAATAAGGTGCGCCTTTTCACGAGTACCGCGCGGCTTTATATCGCTCCAATTTGACAATCCCCATTTTCCAAAAACATTCGGCCGAATCTCTTTGGACACGCTCAAAAAATGAAAAAACTTTTCTTTTTCTATCATCTTATTTTTCTCTTTAAAAAGACGATACAACACATTTTCATCAAGGGTGGTTCCCGCAGATTCCAAAATTTCTTTCGCTTCGTTTTTTACCTTCTTCCAATCATCAAAAGAAAATCCCTTCAAAAAAAAGACCGTTTCACACTCTCTTGTTTCTTTGCTTTCCTCAAGAAAAGAAAAACTTGCCAGGAACGCAAGCAGCGCACCGTGTTCAGCGGCGCTACCGGACGCCAATGTTTCAAGAAGTATTTCCGACTTTACAATGCCATCGTTCTTTTCCAATAACACACGCACTCGTGAAGCAGCCTCTTCAAATACCGGTCGAGTGCTTTGATGAGAAAGAAACCCCATGACGCTTACCACTACCTGTCGTACTCGCTCACGCGTAATCTGATAAAATTTCCCGATTTCTTCAAGTGTTTTGGGTCGCTCTCCCCCAATACCAAAACGAGCTTCTACAATAGCCAAGGAACGGGGAGAAATATCCCCCAAAAGATCCTCTATAGCCGAAACAAAAAACCCCTTATTTGGAAGGTTTTTTCGCATTGACGCCTTTTCTTCTTTTGACATATTTTTTTATCCTATCAATACTTAAACCCTTCCCTATCTGTCAAATAATATTACCGCACGTTCTTATTTTTTGTCAAGGGTGCCAAATCTGTCGCTTCAAGTTTATCGCCTCTTGACAAAAAACAACGCTCCCATCGTTATCATGCGTTTGCTCTTCTTAAAAAAATCATTTATACTTTTAGTGTAAAGAAAAACAAAAGAAAAATATTCGCCACAGGGGGGTTTTCTTGTTGGCGATAAAAATAAAGGAATATGACAACACAAAATACACTTCCAGAAGAAACGGACAGTCAAAACGAACAAGAGCGAACGATGAAAATTCAGGCCTTGCGCGAAATGGTACTGAGTGCGGAAAAAACCATTCAAGGCGCTAAAGCAATGCTCTTGCAACTTGAAGGAAAAAAGAAGAGTGGACGTCCCCGCAAAATGGATCTCGATACCGCCCAAGGAACTGTCGTCGAAGGAACTTTCGACGGTCAGTTGATGCTTGGAACTGATGGAAAACAATACCCTGTACCGGCCAACTACGCTTCAAAATCCAAACTTGTCGAAGGCGATATGCTCAAACTTACCATCACCGAAGATGGTGCTTTTCTCTACAAACAAATTGGCCCTATCGAACGACGGCATGCCATTGCGGTCGTCGCGCAAGACGAAAATGGCAATTATTACGTTATTGCCAATGGCAAGCCTTACCGAGTATTACTTGCTTCTATTACCTATTTTAAAGCTGTGCCCGGAGACGAGGTCGCTATCGTTGTTCCTCACGATATAGAGGCAACATGGGCGGCTATTGAGAATATCATCCAAAAAGGCGCTCATCAAGACTGGCAAACAACGCTTTCTAAAGCCGCCGAAGAAAATGAAAGCATCAACCAATGGAAACAAGAACTCAAAGATGTCTCCAAAGAATCCTTAAGCATCCACCAGAGTGATAAACACGAAAATACAAACACCGTCTTGGATGATTGGGTGCGAGATATGGAAGAAATAGAAAAAGAAATCTCTCATCAACAACAACCATAATCATGCAGCAACTCTCTCTTCGTGATCTCTTATTTGCGGCAATCAATGGAGCATTTATTGGTATTCTCGCTCCGTTTATTTTCGCTAATCTTACTCTCACGCTCCCCGTTCCGGTTGTTTTTTTTGCACCTCTTCTCGCCACTCTATCAGCTCTCGGCGTAGCTTTTGGCTATTTCCTTTCACGAATCCGTTCGTTTTTCTTTCAACTTTCCAAATTCGGTCTTGTCGGTGTCACCAATACCGTCATCGATCTCGGTATTTACAATCTTTTTATTTTCATGAGCGATGTTTCAAGCGGGTACCTTATTGCGGTTTTCAAAAGTTTTGCCGTTATGACCGCCATTATCAATAGTTACGTATGGAATAAATTTTGGTCATTTGAAAAGAAAGATGTCGCCAATGTTGGAGAAGAATTCACACAATTTCTCCTTGTCAGTCTTACCGGGCTTCTTCTTAATGTCGGTATTACGGCTTTTGTCGTCAATATTATCGGTGCTCCAGTCGGCATTACCGAAAAGGCCTGGGCTAATGTTGGCGGACTCACCGCCTCCATTCTCGTTCTCACATGGAACTTTGTCGGATACAAATTTTTTGTTTTCAAGAAATAAAGTTTTTTGCCACAAAGTCTCCGACGGGAGACTTTTTTTGTTGAAGAAAAAGATATATACTAAAAGCACCCCTTCCTGTTTTTCTTGTGTCCCGCATTGATATTTCCAAAATCCCTATGTCCACCACCCTTTACAGAAAATACCGACCACAAACCTTTTCTGATGTCGTCGAACAAAAACACGTTGTCCAAACCCTTACGAATGCCTTACGTTTTGGACGTATCGGACAAGCTTATCTTTTCACCGGTCCCCGCGGTACCGGAAAAACAACCTTAGCACGACTCTTTGCTAAAGCTATCAACTGCTCAAAACGAAAAGGTTTTGAGCCATGCGGAAAGTGCGAGCACTGCGTCCTTATGAGCGAAAACCGCTCTCTTGATATTATCGAAATTGATGCCGCTTCTCATACCGGTGTTGATAATATTCGCGAACTAAGAGAAACCGTCACGCTTCCCCCAACGCTGGGCTCACATAAAATATACATCATCGACGAGGTGCATATGCTTTCTATTGGTGCCTTCAACGCGCTCTTAAAAACACTCGAGGAACCACCAGCTCACGTTGTTTTTATCCTCGCCACTACCGCTCTTCACAAAGTACCCGACACCGTTATTTCTCGTTGTCAGCGATTTGATCTCGCTCGTTTTTCCATAAAAAGCATCGTGGGGAAACTTGAAAAAATCGCCAAAGCGGAGAAAATGACCATTGAAAAAGAAGCCTTGGAAATGATTGCCCTTTCAGCCGAAGGCGGTATGCGTGATGCCGAATCGCTTCTCACTCAAATTGCCTCCTTAGAAAATAAAAAAATCACCGGAGAGTACGTTACCGAGATACTGGGCACCACCAGAAAAGAAAGCGTTCTTGAACTCCTCCATCTCTTAAGTAAACACGCTCTCTATCCAAGTCTGAGCTTTGTCACAAAGCTTTCCCAAAACGGTATTGATCTCGCCCTCTTTTCGGGGATGTGCCTTTACTCTTTGCGCGATCTCTTGCTCATATCGGCTAACTCCGAAAAAGCTTTCGACGCGCTTGACCATCTTACTGATGAACAAAAAGCATCTCTTTTTGAGCTCGCCGCCATTTTTTCCCCGGAAGAGATTGTCCGCATGCTCGAATATTTTCAAACAGCTCACGCTACAGCAAAAAATGCCGTCATTCCGGAACTCCCTCTACAAATAGCCATCGTCAAAACACTCTCCTCTCATCATGAAACGCCACCATCAGGTAAAAAACAAGATATTTCCTCTCCCTCACAAACAAAAAATATTCCTCCCTCGCCAGAAACATCGTACGAACAAAAAGAACAATCCTCACCGGAAACGAAAACTCTCTCTACAACAGAAAGTAAAGAGATTACCCCTCTCTCCCTTGCCGATATTTTAGAAAAATGGCAACGTATTCTCGATACTGCCAAAAATCTCAATGCCTCACTCACGCTCGCTCTTTCAACAGCCTCCCCGATACGCGTAGAGGGAAACACCATTACTCTTGCCGTTAAATATTCTTTCCATAAAGAACGCCTCGAAGAACCAGCCAATCAATTGACACTGAAGAAAGCCTTTGATACCATTCTTACGTCACAAATAACTGTTCGCATCGTCCTTGATGGCGAGAAAGTAGAAAAAAAGAATGATTCCTTTCTTACTCATCCGCTCGTCAATCAAGCGATGGAACTTCTCGGAGGTCGAGTAATTCCGGAAAACAGTTGACGTTTTATCAAGATCCTAAAAATTTTGGGGAGTAGCCAAGCGGTAAGGCAGGGGCCTTTGAAGCCTCCATACGAAGGTTCGATCCCTTCCTCCCCAGCATATACAAACGAAAGGTCCCTTCAGGGGCTTTTTTAGTTATACCATGATGGACGGGATTGAAGGGAAAAATGTCGGGAAAACATCTGTTTACCCGTCTGGGGTGACCGGCTTGCCGGGCTAGAGGGTGATTCAAGACATGGCCAGTCACCTTTGTGATTAGTCATGGTTTCGTAAAAATCATAAACCATTTCTACGTACTACAAAGTCAAAAAAATAAAAACTGATTTTATAAAGAACCAACACCTAATTCGCAAAAACGTATTGCGGTCTAAACAAAAACCCCTCCTTTAAAAAAGGAGTTTTTTATTTACCATATTACTCTTATTTTTAATACAAATACAAAACTGTGCGAAAAAATGTTATACTAAAGAAAAAATATGATTACTTTCAGTGAACGAGTTATACGTATCGCTCGATCAATTCCAAAGGGACGAGTCACTACCTATGGACGTATTGCCAAAGCGGCCGGAGGCGGAACCCTTGCCTCTCGAAGCATTACTGGCATTTTAGGAAAGGCATGGGAAAACGGCATCAAAGATATTCCTTTTCATCGTATTGTCTACGCCAATGGACGCATCTGGAGTAACGCCAAATACCACAAAGAACGCCTCCGCCTTTACAAAAAGGAGGGTATCGACATCGACAAACAAAACCGCATTAAAAATTTCTCTAATATTCTTTTTGAATTTCGTTAAACACACTTATGCATAAACCATCCAGTCTCAAAGATTACGCTATCGCCATTTTTCTAGCCGCCATACTTCTGACACTTTTTAGTTCTTATCTTTTGATACGTCGCGGATATCTTTTTGATGCCCCACCAAGTGCGGATACATTTTTTGTCTTCAATAAAGTGATTATTGGCGTCGGCACCGTCCTCCTCGCTCTTACATTTCTTATCGGGCCAATTGTTCGTTATTTTGATCGTTTTGATAAATGGCTCGGTTATCGCAAAGAAATCGGTATTATCGGCGGATTTCTCGCGCTCTCTCACGGTATTCTTTCATACCACTTTCTTCCCTTAAAATTCCCCCAAGAAAAATTCACTATTGAAAATATTCCTTTTCTCGCCGGTCTTATAGGATCACTTATCCTTGTTTTTCTTTTTGTTCTTTCACTCGAAAGAGTTATCCACCTCATGGACGGAAAACGCTGGTGGTTTCTTCAACGCTTCGGTCTACGAGCCGTCATCGTCTTCACAGTTATCCATGTCGTCGTAATGAAATGGCAAGGCTGGATGAAATGGCTCAAGCAAGGCGGTACCCCGAGCGCTGAACTCGCCAATCCCCTTCTCCCCGGACTCGGTATGCTCGTAAGTCTTTTTCTCGCTTGGGTTATCATTGTGCGACTCTATGAATCAATTTTTCTTTTCAAGGATTGCGGTTTTACTACAAAAGAAATCTGTACCGATGAAAACACAAAAAAACGAGGGCGAAAATTTTTTATCATTAGCTTTTGGGTAATGATTTTGGTGTATATTTTCCTTTTTCTTCGCTGGGCATAAAAAAATCACCCCTCATCTCACGAAAAGATAAGGGGGGAGGCTCTAAACGCGTGATATCCTTCTTCCACGCATATCAAATAGATTGGAAAGGGTCGCCTCATGAAAAGAATCCTTTGATTCATTTTCCGAAAGAGGCGTTTGCTTTTCCTCGTGAACACCCGCCAAAAAAAGAAGCCAAAAGCCACAAAAAAATGATGCTTGGGCTACGGCGACTAAGGGGAATGCAAAAGGTGAAAGAAGAACTCTCGTATTGGAAGACATAACGACCTCCAAAAGAAGGGAAGATTCCCTTGGTGTCCATTGTAGCACCCCTTAATAAAAAAGAAATCTCCTGTCAAGAAATCGCGTCTCATCGAGAACGTTTTTCTTTGATATAACCGATAATACCAGGCAAAAAAGAAAGAAAAACGATAAGAAGAATAATCGGTAAAAGATACCGATCAACATCAATAACACTTCCAAGAAAATAACCGAGAAGCACCAATCCAACCGTCCAAAGTATCGCGCCGATAATATTATACAAAAGAAAAGCCGGGTAATGCATATTGGCAACACCGGCAACAATCGGTGCAAATGTCCGCACAATAGGCATAAAACGCGCTAAAACAATGGTTTTCGGACCATGTTTTTCATAAAAATTTTGTGCCCGTAACGCATGCGCTTTCTTGAAAATAAAAGAATCTTCTCGGTTGAAAAGCTTTGGGCCGATACGACGACCAAACTCATACCCCAATACATTTCCAAGTATGGCCGAAACACACAAACCACCAATAAGCACAGGCAAAGAGAAAAGATTCTGTCCGGCAAGAAAACCAGCCACAAAAAGCAAGCTATCTCCCGGCAAAAAAAATCCCAAAAACAACCCTGTCTCAGCAAAAACAATCGCAAAAAGCCCCGTATATCCAACCGCCTGAATAAGCGTTATGAGATCAACACCAAAAAATGACATGTTCAAAAAGAAAAAGATAAACAAAACACTCTCTCAGTATACCGTATATTACAGAAAAGATTAAATCTGCTCCGATGATAGGTCTTCTCGAAGCAAAATAGCGAGTTTCCCAGATAACATGTTTTTTCTGGTGAGTTGTTGCAATCCATCCGCCAAGGCCTTGCGCAAGCTCTCACTTCCGAATTTTTCATCAAGTTTGGCAAGCATCTCCCCGTATTCTGAAACCAAAGACTCTTTCCGTGTCAAAGCATCTTCATAAAATACGCGATACGCGGCAACAACCTTCTCTAAAAGAGCATGGTATGCCGCGGTTTCGGAAAACGGTTGCTGTTGTAATCTTAAGAACTCTTTGATGACTTTACGCGCAATGATCTCTTGGGCACGATAGTACATGTATTGTTCCTTTACCAATTCCTCTTTTTTCTTTGTCACGGAAAAAAACCGTTTACCCCTCTGAGCAATTTTCTCAAACCAGTCAAACTCAAAAACCTCATCAATAGACTGAATCTGCACCGCGTTGTTCTCCACGCGATCAAGTTGCACATCCAATTTTGTAAGAATTTTTTTATACACTGTCTCACTCACTTCATTATACTGAAACAACAAATGAAGAAAATGTTTTTCGATACCAATCGCGTACACCCGAAGAGCCTCTTCAAAAACGTGTGAATCTTGGGCAATAATTTTCTCACATTCCAATCGTTCCGCGACACACGTACCATTCAAAACCGTATTTAGTTTTTCATGTGTCGCCTGGTTCATATATCGCTTCTCAAAAAAATCTTGAAGCTTCTCACGACCAAAAGAAAAAATGAGTGAACGTGATTGATGATAACCAGCCTCCTCTATCGGAGTGAGCGCATCAAGTTTAAAACGCTTGATGAGAGGCCCGATGGTCATAGCCTTCACAAAGAGCGTGAAATAAATACAACCAATGGTAAGAGCAGTAATAAATTCCTTTGGAGTAAAATCAAATTCCCACATCGGAAACGAGAGATTTTCGGGAATAAGTAGAACCATAATAACAGCCAAAGCTCCTCGCAAACTCCCCCAAGAAAGAAGGTGTTGCCATGTCATGGGGATGTTTTTTTCCTTTTTTCCGATGTTGAGCCACCAAGCAATCGGGTAAATAGAACACGCTCTTGCTATCATAACGACAAGTACTGTCAAAAGAATCGGGACAAAAAAATACTGGAGTTCAATCGGCAAACTGGCGAACAAAAAACCCATCGTAATAAAAACAAGAGAATTCGCCAAAAAAGCAAAATATCCCCAAAAGCCTTCCATAAAATGATAACTCGATGAAGAAAGTTTGGAACGACCGTAATTTCCAATAACCATCGCCGCCATAACCGTCGCGATGATCGAAGAAAGTCGAATATGTTCACCGAATAAAACGACGTGATGGGAAAAAACTTCAGAAAAAATAAACGTCAAATGTGCCGCAAGCATCGTTAGAGTAACCTCAACGTGCTCGTTTTCTTGTACTTTTTCAATGATTTTAGCGAAAAGAAATCCCATAAAAATACCAAAAACGATTCCGCCAAAAACCATTGTGAAAAAAATAAACAATCCCTCAAGCACGGTGCTTATTCCTGAAAAACCGTGCATAATAATTTCCAGAATCACCAAAAAAGCCGCCAGGGCGGTACCATCATTAAAAAGACTTTCCCCTTCAAAAAGAAACGTCAATCGGCGCGGTACGCCAAATTCTTTGAAAAGCGCCAAAACCGCCACTGGATCGGTAGCAGAAATAAGAGCACCAAAAAGAAGCGTTACCAAGAAAGGCACCGGCATACCAATAGCATCCAAAACAAAAAAAAGAACTCCAGCAATAAAAAACATCGAAATAAGAAGACTTCCGACGGAAAACCACGTTACAGCACGGACGTTTTCCATCAGATCTCTCACCCGCATATTATACGCCGATTCGAAAATAAGTATTGGCAAAAAAAGATAAAATAAGAGCTCAGGAGTCAACTGGAAAGCCGGAAGAAAAGAAAGAAATGGCAATGCGGTCAGCGGCACAAGCAACGATCCCGTCAAAACCAAAAGTACCGTATACGGCAAACGAAAACGTTGCGCGATAAAATATATTCCCAAAGAAATAAAAATAAGAACGAAAAAAGAAAGTACCGTTTCAAGCGACATAATATTTTTTCTCAATAAAACAAAGTTTCCGCACTCAGGGTTCGGAAAATTATCTATTTTTTATTACAAGAATAAACAACGAAAATAGTATGAACCCATCTCTTCTTTTTGTCAAAAAAAATATCACCCGCTTTAAAGCGGGTGATATACTGCCACAAAAATTACTTCAACGTAACCGTTGCACCAGCTTCCTCAAGTTTCTTTTTCATCGCCTCAGCATCAGCCTTAGCCACCTTTTCCTTGATCACCTTCGGAGCACCATCGACGAGATCTTTGGCTTCTTTAAGACCCAAGCCAGTCACCTCACGAACAGCCTTAATGGCGTTGATTTTCTGCGCACCGGCGGCAGTAAGCTCAACATCAAAATCAGTCTTCTCTTCCGCGACTTCCGCGGCACCGGCGGCTGCTGGCATCGCACCCATCATCATCGGCGCGGCGGCTGAAACACCAAACTTATCCTCAAGCACTTTCACGAGCTCGGAAAGGTCGAGTACGCTCATCTTTTCGATTTCGGCCACGAGTTTTTCGAATTTCTCTGGCACGACAACTTCTTTCTTTTCCTCTGTCATAACATTATATAATTAAATAATTACAGTATTAATAAACTTCATCGCTTGACCGCTTAACAATCAAAATTTTTCAATCATTAAGCGGTAAAGCGATGGAATAAAAATTACACCTTCTTTCCCTCTATCGCCTTAAGCACTCGCACCAAACCACTCAAATTGCCACTCAAAGCGCGAACAAATCCAGAAATCGGCGCCTGCAGAGTTCCCGCCAATGTGGCACGCAACTCATCCCGGCTCGGCAACTTCGCAAGAGCGGTCACCTCTTGAACGGAAAGCTCTTTGACACCAAGCGCTCCTCCTTCAATGGTAAGCGGTACTTCTTTGTTAGCCTTAACAAAATTGGAAAGCACTTTGGCGGCAGTCACTTCGTCATAAGAAAATGCTACGCCAACCTGTCCGTCAAATTTCCTCACGTCAACCAAGACGCCAGCCTCTTTGAGGGCAATATTAAGAAGCGTTTTCTTCAACACTTGCCATCCAGAACCATTTTTACCAAGCTCCTTTCGTACTGTTGTAACATCCTTCACGGATACTCCCTTGAAATTGGCAAAAACAAGCGCTTTTGAATTCTTAATCTTCGTCGTTACACTAGTGACCAACGTTTCTTTTTGCTGTCTTGTTTGCATACACGTATATATTAAACAAAAAATCTGCGTAAAAACGCAGATAAGAATACTCTTTAAAAACCACTCGACGCTATCTTTTGCGACTACCATCAAATGATTCTTCCTCGTGAGGACTTACAGTTTTTCTAAAAAAAGCCTCATATCTGCGGAATATTTAGTTGTACTTCAATACTACCGAAAAAAAAGACTTCCGTCAACACCTACGCGGCCACCTCTTCCTTTTTCTCTTCCTTTTTTACTTCTTCTGTCGGTTTTTCGGTAACCACTTCGGATTTTGATTCTTCTTGTTTTGCTTCCGACTCTTTTACTGGTTCTCCCTGTTCATTCTGAGATGAAGCGGGGCGCGGCATCTTTTTAACAATCTTTTTCCCATCGATAACTCCTTCTCGAACAAAAATATTGTGCACCGTATCAGAGGTTTGTACCCCTTGTCCAATCCAATACAAAATTCGGTCTTTTTTCAAAATAGTCGTCTTTTTGTGGGGATCAACACTTCCCAATATCTCCACGTGACGCTTGCCCGGAGCCTTCGTGTGCTCCTGCAAAACAACACGAAAATGCGCGCGATTCCTTTTACCTGTGCGATTGAGACGGATAATCAACATATTCAAATAGACAACTTTACATATATACAAAACCCAGTCTATCCCGTTTTCTTATCCCTGTCAACTAGGATTTCAATTTTTCAGCCTGATCAAGACGAATAGAAAGAAGTTGAGAAACGCCGTCAGCACCCATCGTGACACCGTAGAGAAGTCCGGCCTGTGACATCGTCTCACGATTATGCGTGATGGCAATGAATTGCGTATGTGTCGAAAGTTCCTGAAGCATCTTGGAAAAACGACGCGAATTAGCTTCATCCAAAGCAGCCTCCACCTCATCAAGTATGGCAAACGGCGGCGGATTATGGGAAATAATAGCAAAAAGAAGTGCCAACGAGGTAAGCGAACGCTCACCACCAGAAAGCATTGAAAGATGGGTGATTTTTTTTCCGGGCGGACAAGCAAAAATCTCAATTCCCAGCTCCGTCTCTCCCTCTTGTTCTTTATCGTCTTCCCCGTCTTCTTCGTTCTCATCGGTATCTTGAGACAAACGAACACGTCTTTTTATTTTCACTATCTCCAATTCTGCTTTTCCACCACCAAAAATAATTTTAAAATATTCAGAAAACTTTGTACGAATCTCCTTAAAAGCCTCATCAAAAGCTTCGTCTATTTTTTGATCCATTTCCTTCACGACTGTCCGAAGCGACTCCATCGCCTGTTTCAAATCCGTCGACTCATGCGTAAGAAAGACAAAACGTTTTTCTGTTTCCTGATACTCTTCCACCACAAGCGGATCAATCGTACCGATATGCTCCACCTCTACTTTCAATCGCGCAATCTCTCGCTCCAGTCGCTCTCGCTCGATCGGTTGTGTTGTCTCGTGAACAGGCGCTTCCTTATACGTAAGCTCACTCGCATCCATCGCAAGCTCTTCGCGTACCAGTGTCACCAAATCCTCTTCGCGTACCTCGACACGTGCCAAACGCACCCGCACCTCATTAAGCGCATCCTTAAGCTTCGTCAAACGAAACTCTTTCTCTCGCCATTCCTTTTCCTTCACAAAAAACATCTCTCGACTTTTACGACCTGCTTCACGCAAAGCAACCAGAGAGGCTTCCTTTTCTGTAAGAGTTTTTTGCAGAACCTCCAAATGTTTATTAAGACGCTCCCTCTCTTCCGTTAAAGCGGTCAAACGCTTATCACTTTCTTTTTTTTCTTCATCCGGAAGAGCAATAATTCTTTTTTCCTTAACACTTCCTTCGCTTGCTTTTTCATCAAGATCATGAAGTTTTTGTTTGATCACTTGGGCAAATTCACGAATATCCTGCAAATCCTCAAGTTTCTCCACGCTACGAATACGTTCAATGAGCTCTTGTTGATTGGCACGAATTTCTTCAAGCGCCTTGCGTACGTACTCCAGATCCACCGGAATCACCCGCACAACCTCCTGTTCTTTTTGTTTTTCTTTCTCAATTTCTATCTTTCCCTCAATAATACTCCGGTCACGCAAAAAAGTATTCGCCTCTTCACGTAATTTCATAAGCTCATGGTTGGCAATCTCTTCCCCACTCTGATCCTCCATCATTTTTGACACCTCCGTTACTTCACGTGAAAGCGTATTGGTTTCCACCTCAAGATCAAAAACTTCTTTTTGCATACCGTCACGCTCTGTAACGAGCGCCCCTCTTTCGCCCTGAAAACTGTTCCATAAAAATCCATACAGTAAAAGTTGCTTCTCACGAAGCTTTTGCGCAACATCTTTTCCTTGCGATGCCTTTTCTGCTTGCCGACGTAAATTTTTCAAATGCGGTTCAATTTCCGCGATCAATCCATCGGCCCGCTCCACGTTTTCACGCGTACTTTCCAGTTTGCGCAAAGCGCGCTCTTTTTCAATTTGGTACTGCTTCACGCCGGCCGCATCTTCAAAAATAGAGCGGCGTTCCACAGGCGAAGCATTGAGTACGGCGTCACTCATACCCTGCGTAATGACACAATAACTATCTTTGCCAATACCTGCTTGGGCAAGGAGATCGACAATATCCATCAAGCGTACATGCGCGCCATTGATAAGATACTCACTCTCTCCGCTCCGATACACTTTGCGAGTTATCAAAACTTCGGCAAATTCGATAGGAATACGTTTATCGCTATTGTCAAAATGAAGCGTTACCGACGCCACACCCAAGCGTGTTTTCTTGTCCGTACCGGCAAAAATAACATCCTCTGATTTTTTACCGCGTAAATTTTTAGAAGATTGTTCACCAATAGCAAAACGAATAGCGTCAGCCACGTTTGACTTACCGGAACCATTCGGTCCGACAATTGCTGTGATTCCGCAACGCCCACCATTCGCGATATCACAATCCGGCAAAAAATCCAACACCATTTTATTGGCGAAAGATTTAAATCCGCTCATTTCCAATTTTTTCAAATACATAGGTCAATCAACAAACAACCACGAAAATCCTCTACTTTACAATAAACAAAAACAGAAAAAATGGTTTTCTTCCTCTAAGCCAAGTATACCCTATTCTAAACCAAAAGAAAAAAATCCCCTCTATCCTCCCTATTCTCATGCAAACTATTAAACACATCAAAAAACACAAAGAAGTTTTCCTTGTGTTGATACAAAGCATCAAAATCTCCAACGGTTTACTGCCAACCCTTCTTCCCTAAGGCATTCTTGGCAGCTTCACGTTGAGCATCCTGTTTGGATATCCCCTCGCCCTCAGCGACAAGTTCTTCACCGAGAAATACACCGGCAATAAAATGGCGGTCATGATCCGGACCCCATTCCTTCAAAATACGATACCCTGGCGTAATAGACGTTTTTTCTTGAGCAAGTTCCTGAAAACGACTCTTGGGATCAGTATGGAGACCTTCGGCAATCACTTCATCAAGATGAGAAAGAACGTGTTGTTCGATAAAATGCCCAGCGGCTTCATATCCCTGATCAAGATAAATAGCCCCGATGATTGCTTCCATGGCATTGGCAATAAGATAGCTGCGTGCCCGACCGGTATCCTTAGCCTCGCCACGACTCATAAGAAGAAATTCTTGCACACCAAGATCACAACCAATTTTTCCCAACATATCGCCATTCACAAGCGCCGCACGAAAACTTGTCAGTTCACCTTCTGGTTTTTCAGAAAAATGATCAAAAAGATACCGTGTTACTACAAGTTCGAGCACCGCGTCACCCAGAAACTCCAATCGCTCGTTATGCGAATACGGATATCCTCGATGTTCATTCAAATAGGAGCGATGTGTCAACGCCTCTTGAAAAAGATTGGCATCGGTAATAGCGATATCAAACGTTGATTGCAATTTCTTTCTATCAAATTCATCTTTCATAATGCATCGAGAACAACAACTCAAGAAAAAGCGCTCTATGCGCCTTTTTTCGTGCTTTTTTTTACCGCCTTCTGAACCTTTTTTTCTTTTTCCTCTCCCGTCTTTTTTTCCTGTTTTTCCAAGTTATACTTATGATTTTCGGATATATCATCTTTCATCGGTTCACCCATCTCACGATAAATCGTTCCCAAAACCCCATTAACAAATCGTGGACTACTATCACTTCCAAACGTTTTAGCAAGTTCAATCGCTTCATTGATGGCCACTTTTGGTGGTACTTCATCATAATTTCCGAACATAAGCTCATAAATACCCAAACGCAAGATGTTTCTGTCCATCACCGTCACTTGTTCAAGCGGCCACTCTGGCGCGCATTTCTCAATAAGCTTATCAATTGTTCCACGCTCACGAAGTGTACCCTCCATCAAATGTTCGGCAAAAATCGTATCTTCAAGACCGGGAGCAAACTCCGCAATATTACGCTTCAAAATCTCTCGTGAATGCTCATCATTCCTACCCTGAAAATCCCACTCGAAGAGTGATTGCATCGCTACTGATCTCTGAAGGTGCCGATTTGCCATTTTGTTTTTTATTCAAAAACAACCGATGTATGAAAAAATCCGTTGTTCCTGATACCTCTTGGTAGGTTATTTCTTTTTTGGGGTTTTTGCTGTTTTCACAACTCCCTTTATTTCTCTTCCTTTATATGTCCCACATTTTTTACAGATGCGATGCGGTAAAACCGGTGCCTTACACTGCGGGCATTCCTTCATGGTTACCAATTTCACATCATATTGTTTGCGAGCACGGTCGCGACGGTGACGAGTATGTCTTTGTTTGGGCAATGCCATAATTTCGTACGATTAGCAAGAATTACTCAATGAAGCCACTATATCAGTTCTTTTTTATTTTGACAAGCATCAATTAAAAGACAACAAGCATTCCCTATCGAAAACCTCTTCTTTTTCACATCCCCTATTTTCACTTAGCCTTTTTTGGTTTCAGCACATTCGCAAATCGCTTATTGGCGTTTTCAGGAAGAGACAGAAAAACCGGCCGAAACGACATTCGATGGATCGGACACGGGCCGAGGCGCCGGAGCGCGTCCATATGCACCTTCGTCCCGTAGCCCTTGTGCTTGCCGAGCCCATATCCTCCATACTGTTTTTCGTATTCATCCATCATCCGGTCCCGCGTCACTTTGGCGACAATCGATGCCGCCGCGATTGACTTCACGATCCCATCGCCACCGATCAAACATTCCTGATGATAGGAACAGTTCGGAATCTTTTGATTGCCATCAATAAGAATATAACACTGCTCCGCCGCTTCGCGTGGAAGTTTTTTCAAAAGCTGTGAAAGAGCACTCTTCATCGCGAGAAACGTTGCCTCAAGAATATTCACCCGATCGATCGTCTCGGCCGCAATAATACCAATGCCAACTTCAAAATGTTCCTGAATAAACTCGCATATTTTTTCTCGTTGTTTCTCTGAAAGCTTCTTGGAATCCCGGATCAGATCCCATCTCTTGTCTTCTTCCTCTTTTTCAATATTCGATATTCTGTATTCGATATTCTTCAACATCGCCGCGCATGCGACGACCGGACCAGCAAGCGGTCCGCGTCCTACCTCATCTATCCCGATCACATACCGATGTCCAAGTATTATTCGTTCCCGCTCTTTTTCAAAAGTTGTTTTTTGCATAGCTTCAGTATACCATCACACCAAAAAATTTACTTTTTTTCGCTTATCTGACATAATGCTATATTCTTTAACAACACCGAACAACCAGCCAAAAAGGAGGTTTATTATGTCCATCCGTAACGACCTAATCAACTCGTGGTTCCTGCCGGAATCGTTCTGGAAAACCCATCGCGCCTACGCGAGCGAAGCCGATTTCATCTGTCCGCAAGCCTTCGGCCGTAACACCTATTCCGACAAAGAGGTCGGGACAGTTGTCAATTCGATCATCGACCTCAGTGACAACGTCGTCGATAGGTTCGTGCGGCTCGGGGCACGGGGCTTCGACCCTGGTCATCCGAACAAGATCCTCGCACTTCGCTCTATCCGATTTGCAAAACTCATCCACCCGTTTTTTGATAACACTGATACCATCCGCCCCGTCATCGGCCAATGGGAAGTGCTCTATGCCATGTGGCTCTATGAACCGGACTGGTACGCGAAGCATCAGAATCTGCTCACTCCCATTTGGCCGCCAATCATCGATTACCTAACCACTCACGGCGTGTTTCGGATCGCCAAGGACATCGCTGACGGACACGGCCTCAAAAAACCACTCCTCATCGCCCATCCCGAACACATCCAACGCTGTTTCTTCATCGCTCGGAAAATCTTCGGAAAACCGGTCGCGATAGACGTGGCTCACGCCTCGGACAGCGAGTGGTTCGATAAGGCCTCGGTCCAAAAATGGACCAGGAGTCCAAGCTACTGGCTCCCCTACGAAATGCTCGCCCGAATCCACCACCGGTTTCACAGCTGGATGTAAGATCCACCTCATTCCCCGCTTGCGTGCTGCGCCAGCGGGTCTTTTTTTATCTTCTACTTTGTTCTTTTTTTTATTTTTTCCGCCCTCATTTTTCCATCACGCGAACTATTCTCTGCGGTCAGAAATTATATAATGCGCATAAAAAACAATAAAAAACACCTAAAACTTGTTCAAAATCGTGCTGCCGAGTATACTAAACGTGTACTAATTTTCCCTGCAAAACCCAAGGATTGATTCCGGGCTATGAGGGAACTTAAATCTATGACCACGTTTTCATTTTTTCAAACATCCCGCCTTTCATTCTGATTGGCGTTTTTTATTTTGAAAGAATGTTGAATGGAGAATTTTCAAAATTCAACATTCGATATTCTCTGTTCAACACTCTATGTTCACTCATCTTCACGTTCACTCACACTACTCTCTTCTTACAGCACTCCCAAAAACCGAGGAGCTTTTGAAACGTGCGCAAGAACTCGGAATGACTTCACTGGCAATCACCGATACTTCCGCACTTTATGGCGCGATTGAATTTTATAGTAAGGCCAAAGAATATGGCATCAAGCCAATCATCGGCGCGGAAATTTTCGTCTGTAAAGATCTCCACAGTAAAAATAATACTGCCGAAGACAGACGCCGTTCTCAACTCGTGCTCCTCGCCAAAAATGAGACTGGTTATAAAAATCTGATGAAAATTATCTCTATCGCTCAACTTGAAGGTTTTTATTACAAAGCACGTGCCGACAAAAAACTTCTCCGTCAATATGCCGAAGGACTCATCGCTCTCTCTGGCTCAATGCAAGGAGAAGTTCCCTCAGAAATTATCTATGGCAACTATGAACGCGCCAAAGCAACCGCTCTCGAATACCAAAACATTTTCGGTAAAGAAAATTTTTATCTTGAGCTTGGCCCTCACCTAGATAACGAAAATCAAGTAACAATAAACCAAGGACTTGTTGCCATTTCTCGCGAGACCGATATCCCGCTCGTCGCCGCGGTCGATGTTCACTACCTCAAAAAAGAAGATGCCGAAATACAAGACATTCTCCTCTGTATTCGTGATAACAAAAAAGTGACCGACACTGAACGATTCAGCATGAAAGGACTCGACCTTTCCCTCCGCTCAGCGGAAGAGATGAAAACAATTTTCAAAGATGTTCCTGAGGCCATCGAAAACACGCAAAAAATCGCCCAAGCCTGCACACTGACAATCCAAATGGGTGAGAATCACCTTCCCGCCTTCCCTCTTCCCAACGAGAAAACCGCCGACGAATACCTTCATGAGCTCTGTGTCGTGGGACTTACCAAGCGTTTCCCCGGACAGATGCCCACCAATGAACAAAAAGAGCGTCTTCGTTATGAATTGTCCGTCATTGAAAAAACGGGCTTTGCTTCTTACTTCTTGATCGTGCAAGACTTCGTCAATTGGGCAAAACAAAACGGCGTCATTGTCGGACCCGGTCGTGGTTCGGCTGCCGGATCATTTGTCGCCTACCTTACTGGTATTACCGATCTCGATCCGATCGCATACGATCTCCTCTTTGAACGATTCCTCAATCCTGAGCGTATCTCCATGCCCGATGTCGATATGGATTTCGCTGATGACCGCCGTGAAGCAGTACTGGAATACGTCAGACAAAAATACGGTAACGATCACGTCGCTCAAATCATCACGTTTGGAACGATGGCCGCCCGCGGAGCCATTCGTGACGTCGGTCGCGCGCTTGGTATTCCTCTTCCGCTTTGCGATCAAACCGCCAAAATGATCCCCATGTTCACTTCGATCAAGAAAGCGCTCGAGGAAGTACCGGAATTCAAACAACACTATGAAAAAAACCCTGACGCCAAACGCCTAATCGATGCCGCTCAAACTATCGAGGGTTTGGCTCGTCATGCCTCGATGCACGCCTGCGGTGTCGTCATTACCAAAGATCCCGTCACTGAATATACTCCGCTCCAACGCGTCGCGGGAAGTCGTGAAGGTGTTGTTACTCAATACGCCGCCAGCACAAAAGCCAACGCCGTAGAAAAAATCGGTCTTCTTAAAATGGATTTCTTGGGACTCAAAAACCTTACTATCATTCAAAACACCCTCCGTATTGTTCGCGCCTTGGGAAAATTGCCACCGCTTCTGGAAAAATTAAAATTAAATCCCGAAACGGCTACTGTCGCCGATATCATGAGTCGACTCCCGCTTGATGATGAAATGACCTACAGACTCCTGCAAGATGCCCACACTACCGGTGTTTTTCAACTTGAATCAACTGGAATGAAACGTTACCTGAAACAACTCAAACCTTCCGTCTTCGAAGACATTATCGCGATGGTCGCCCTCTACCGACCGGGTCCGATGGAATACATTCCTGATTTCATCGGCGGCAAACACGGCACCAAACAAGTCAAATACCTTCACCCAAAACTCGAACCGATTCTCAAGAACACTTACGGCGTCGCTGTTTATCAAGAACAACTCATGCAAATCGCGCGTGATCTTGCCGGATTTTCCCTCGGTGAAGCAGACGTGCTTCGTAAAGCAGTCGGAAAAAAAATTAAAGAACTTGTCGCCGAACAACGTGAAAAATTCATTGAAGGATGTGTAAAAACGGGTGTAGGAAAAACTATCGGTGAAAAAATCTTCGCGTTCATCGAACCATTCGCCGGCTACGGTTTCAATCGTTCTCATGCCGCTTGTTACGCGCTCATTGGTTACCAAACGGCTTACCTCAAAGCACACTACCCAGCCGAATTCATGGCCGCCCTTCTCACGAGCGACCAACACGACACCGACCGCGTCGCCATCGAAGTTCGCGAAGCTCGTGAAATCGGCCTTGAAGTTCTTCCGCCGTCTGTAAACGAAAGTTTTGAAGATTTTGCCGTTATTGTAGGCGATGATAAAAAAGAAAGAATCCGCTTCGGACTAAGCGCCATCAAAAACGTCGGCTCAATCTGCGCGGAAGAAATCGTCAAGGCACGTAAAAAAGATGGGACATTTAAAACAATCGAAAATTTCGTCGAACGTGTCCAAACCAAAGATTTAAATAAACGTTCACTCGAAGCACTCATTAAAGTAGGCGCTCTCGAAGATTTCGATGAACGAAACAGACTTGTCGTCAGTCTCGATGACATTTTGCGTCACGCAAAAAATCTCAAAACACTCGCCGATACTCACCAAAATAGCCTCTTCGGTGAAATGGCAATGCCCGAAAGTACAATCCAACTTTCCCACGCTCTCCCCGCCACCAAAAAAATGCGTCTCGACTGGGAAAAAGAACTCCTCGGTCTTTACGTGAGCGACCATCCCGTTTCTGACTACCAAGAATACTTTAATAAAACAATAACACCGCTGAGCGATATCGAAAAAAAACCAGACGGTAGCCGTATCAATGTTGGAGGCGTTATCACCGCTGTTCGAAAAGTTCTCACCAAAAATGGGAGCACGATGTATTTCGTTGGTCTCGAAGATATGACTGGTCGTACCGAACTTCTTGTTTTTGGAAAAACTGCCGAACGCACGGGAGAATCATGGGTCGAAGACGAAGTCGTCATTATCGATGCACGTATTTCGCACAAAGACGGCCAAGTGCGTTCTATTGCTGAAGGCGTCCGTCGCATCTCAAATAATGACGTTCAACAATTTGCCCGTGCTGAAGCCACCCGTGCCAAACTCTCTCGTCCAACTTCCCCTCCTACGCCCCCTCAGAATCCCTCAAATGATCGTCTTATTCTTATAATCAAAAATGACGCTCCACCAAAAATTATCGAACACCTCTCACATCTTCTCAAGACCTTCCCTGCCGGATCAAAAAAAGTTGCCGTAAAAATCCAGGGCGCGACGATCGAGACCACATTTTCAATCGCCCCGACCGAAGAATCTCTGACGCAAATACGAATGATAGAAGGAGTAGAATCCGTAAAATAGATTCAGATATGCCGTACACTGTTAGGGTAGAAAAATTTTATCATAATAAAAGCGAAATTTGGGTTAAAAAATTTTGCATTCCGCTATCGTATAATTGAGCAAAATTTTTTAACCGCATGTGCCGTGTTATCGGATGTAAAAAATAATTTTAAAATTTTTGTTCGTTCTTATAGGCTTCGTATCTCCTGACAAATTCATCTATATCATCTTTGTGAATTTTAACATCATGATAATTACCTGGATTTCCCGTAATACGAAGACCTTCTCCTAAATTTGGGCAGTCACAGCTTTCATCACCAAAGGCGTAAGTAACGCCATATTGGCACTGTTTATTAAGAAGCTTCCTTGATACATCGCCAAATTTAACGAAGCCGTCTTTATCTGCTTCAAATGTTGATTTTTGCTCAAACGGTTTTTCTTTGAATTCCATATGGTTGTAGTAAAAAAATTTATTTCATATAACGTTTGCGGATATGAGAAGTTGCGACCGTAGGGAGCAATTTGGGTGAGCCCCGAGCCGAGGGGCGAACCTCATATCCGCTGTTATACGCCCCGACGACTGAAAGGAGGAGAGCGCAGCGTGGCACGGAGCGAAGCGGAGTGAGTTCAAAAAATATTTTTCGTCTTCATTTATCAGATAGGCTTTCCTCATTAATTATAAATTTGATTTTTTCCGTTTTGAAAAATGAAAGAGGGGTTAGGGGTGAATTTCATTTTTCAAAACTCCTTATTTGGATAATTTTAAAATCTTTATTGCACCATTAATCACTACAATAAATACAATACCTCCAATTATTAAGTCTGGTTTACTTGAGTTAAAAAGATAAACTAAAAATCCTGAAATTATGACTCCTATGTTTACTATTAAATCGTTTGATGTAAAAATCCAGCTTGCTTTCATATGAGCGTCTTCACTTTTTGATTTATTAAATAAATATAAGCAATACATATTTGCAATAAACGCAAGACTTGCTACACCAATCATTGAGATAAAATCAGGCATTTTTTCAAATCCCAAAAATCTCCTTAATACTTCAATAAATCCAATTACTGCAAGAAGCATTTGAAAAGATCCCGCGAGTTTTGTAACTTTCTTTTTAAGAAGAATGCTCCCACCGACAGCAAAAAGGCTAATTGAATAAACTATTGAGTCTGAAAGCATGTCCAAGCTATCTGCAACAAGCCCCATCGAATTTGCGATAATCCCAGCAACTATTTCAAAGAGAAAAAATCCGAAATTAATATAAAGAACGGTTTTTAGAAGTTTTTTCTGACTTTGAGAATCGTCTACAAATTCATTATTTTTATCTTGAAGTTTAATAGTTTTCTCAAGTTTAGAATCTAATTTCAGCTCATCTAAATACTTTCCAATTTTTTCATCTTTTTCTAAATGAAAAACAGTGAGTTTTCTTTTATCAAGGTCAAAATCAAGTTTTTTAATTGTTTGAATTGAACCAAGTCTTATTTCAATCAGACTTTTTTCAGATGGACAGTCCATCTTTTTCACTATAAAAATACTTTTATACATATTTCACCAAATTTAATTTAATAAAGCTCATTTATTTTATACTATTCAAATTGATTTATAAATAAATCGTTTTCGGAACGGAGTGGAGAAAACACATTATTATCCCCCTCTTTAAATAAAGAAAAAATCAAATTTATTCTCCTTTGAAAGCCTATCATTCCTTATTCTCCGTTAGAAAAATATTTTTTGAATTGCGTATATCCGAAGTGGGTGGAGTCGAGCCTTGCTCGGCGACAGACATTTTGGATATACCGAGTTCTGCGATGTCGCGAAGCGACGAGCGGAACGAGGCGAAGCCGCCGCCCATTCTGCGACGAGCGAAGCGATGTCGCAGAACTCGGTTTTATGCGTAATGTTTACTTATAAACATCATTATCTTGTCTATTGTGCGAACATATACTACACTTATCTTCGTGAGTACACTCGCATGTTAGCACTCTATTTATGAATCTTCAAGAACTTTTACAGCGGATAGAAGGCGAACTGAAGCTCAAAAACTACAGCCAAAAAACCGTGAAAGGTTATCTGGTTTGCCTGTCTGATTATTTTCGATATATCAAGGATGTCAAGAGAAATCCGGATATATCGCGCATCAAAACATATCTGCTGGAAAAACAAGCGCGCGGACAATCCCCTCAAACTATCAATCTCTACCTCAATGCCATCAAATATTTCTATCGTGAAATTTTCAAAAGTAGTGTCCTTGTTGATTTGAAATTCGCTAAAACATCCAACAAGTTGCCAGTGGTGCTGTCACGAACAGAAATTGAAAAAATTATCGATGTTATAAATAATAAAAAACATCAACTGATTATTTCTCTGTCTTATGGTGCCGGTCTACGAGTGAGCGAAGCAATCAATCTCAAAATCAAAGATATCAATCTGGAAGAACTCACCATCCATATCAAAGACGCCAAAGGAAAGAAGGATAGAATCACTGTTTTCCCTGAAAAATTGAAGTTGGCCCTCGCTGAAATTATAGTACTTCGTGAAAAAGATGACTATATTTTTGAAAGCGCTCGGGGTGGGAAATTGACTGAACGAACAGCACAGATCGTCTTTGAAAAAGCGCTCGAGGCCGCAGAGATCAAAAAAGACGCGACTTTCCATTCTCTACGACATAGTTTCGCCACTCACCTGCTCGAAAACGGCGTCGACGTACGCTATGTGCAAGAGCTCCTCGGACACAGCAATATACGAACCACACAACTCTACACAAAAGTGACTCATCCGAATCTAAAAAGAATCAAGAGTCCGTTAGATTGATTTATGAAGCAACCTCTTCGGAAAACCATCGTTATTGTCGGGCCGACGGCTTCGGGAAAGTCGGATTTAGCCATTGCTCTGGCACAAAAATATGACGGTGAAATCATCTCCGCTGACAGTCGGCAGGTATATCGCGGAATGGATATCGGCACAGGAAAAGTAACAAAAAACGAACAAGAGCTTGTTCGTCATTGGCTTCTTGACGTCGCCAGTCCAAAACGAAGCTATAATGTCACTCATTTTATTCGCGATGCCAAAAAAATAATTGCTCATATACAAAAAAGAAGAAAACTTGCAATTATTTGTGGCGGTACGGGATTCTGGGTTGAGGCTCTGCTTTTTGAAAAAAATTTTCCCAAAGTAAAGCCGATTCCCGCTCTTCGAAAAAAACTCGAGAAACTCTCGACGGAAAAACTTTTCTTGATGCTTAAACAAGAAGATCCAGCGCGTGCCGCAACCATCGACCAGTACAATAAAGTGCGCCTCATACGAGCTCTCGAAATAATTGAATTTCTTGGAAAAGTTCCCCCACTTACCAGTAATCAACGATCAACGATCAACAAAGAATGCCTCGTTATCGCGCTTGTACCGCCACAAGAAACACTGCACAAAAATATCAACCTCCGTCTGGACAAAAGATTCGCGCAGGGAATGATCGAGGAGGTCGAAACGCTTCGCAAAAACGGCGTGAGTTTTAAACGTCTGGAAAGTTTCGGATTAGAATATAGATTCGTTTCACTTTTTTTACAAAAAAGGTTAGCCCTCGAAGAAATGAAAAAACAGCTGGAAATGGAAATTCGCCGATACGCCAAACGCCAGCTCACCTTCCTCCGTCGCTTGGAACGCTCCGGTCTTGCAATTCACTGGATCTCCGACCCAAAAAAAGCCGAGAGCCTCATTTCCAAAATGTAACCCGAGCCAACAACCATCATTTCGGATTACGTTTTATTTTCAAAAAAATCACAAAAAATAAAAGGTTCATGCTTATTTTCAGCCTGAACCCTTTTACACGACATCCGATCATTTCCTTTCCAGAACAAAAAATGTTCCATTTTTTTCTTTTTTCTTTTTTGTTACCTTTGGAAAATCGCCATCGTACTCCGGAAACAATGGCTGGTCAAATATCGCTTTATCGGAAGTCACAGTAAGATACAGACGGTCAAAATGTTTCCACAACTGCCTATAAACCGAATTCCCTCCGATAACAAAAATCTCTTTGATCCCTTTCCGTGACCGCAGAAAAAGACCTGCCTCACCAATAGAGCGAACCACCGCACATCCCGGGGCCTTAAACTTCCGATCACTCGTAAGAACAACAAGCAAGGTACCTTTTGGCAAAGAAAAGTTTCCAAGTGCCATCTTTTCGTAGGTAGCCTTACCCACAAGAACAGCGTGCCCGCTAACAAGCTTTTTCACCCGTCGTCTTTCTTTCGGTGATTGTCCAGGAAATCCATCTTGTCCCCGAACCAATCTTCTCTCTGAATCCACAACCACAATAGCGCTTATGCGTATTGTCATATTTACCCCCATGTAAATGAAATAAAAGAACAACGTTACATTCTATACCAAAAAACACTTTTTGTATAGAGACGGCGATATCTAAGATCCGTTTTTCATTTTTTCTCGTAACAATTCCATAACCATGGGAGGGTTCGCTTTTCCTTTTGTCTCCTTCATTACTTGTCCCATAAGATATTGCAAAGCGTTTTGTTTACCCGCTTTATAATCAACAACGGATTGAGTGTTCATTGCAAGGACTCGATCAACAACCTGTTCCAATATTTTGGTATCTGAAACTTGTGCGAGATTCAATCTCTCCACAATGTGCGATGGGTCATTATCACCACCCTTGTACATTTCCGCAAGCACGATTTGTGCCGCACTCGAATTAATCTTCCCGTCCGCCACAATGCCGATAAATTCCGCGTAGTTTTCCGCCGTAATTGGAACGTGCGCGATTGATTGATTCTTATCGGCAAGATATTTGCGCAACTCCGTCAACATATAGTTAGCGGCGAGTTTGGCGACACGTTCAAAAGGCGTGGCAATTTCTTTGGCCTGCACCTTATTTCCAAGCTCGCTCATCACCGCTTCAAAATACTCCGCCAAAAGCCTCTCTTCCGTCAATATGATGATATCCGCTTCGGGCAACGCGTATTCTTGAACAAAACGATCACATTTTACATCAGGTAATTCGGGAAGCGAAAGTCGGAGTTTGGCAATATCATCTTCAATAAAAGTAAATGGCGGAATATCCGGTTCTGGAAAATATCGATAATCATGAGCCGATTCTTTTTTTCGTTGAGAAACGGTTTCGTTTTTTCCTTCGTCCCAACCACGTGTTTCTTGAATAACTTTTTCTCCTTTTTCAAGCACTTCCGTTTGTCGCGTAATCTCATACTCAATCGCCCGCTCCACGCTTCGAAAAGAGTTCAAATTTTTTATCTCCACCTTTGTACCGGAAAGCCGATCAGTTCCTTCAGAATATAATGAGATATTCACCTCGCAACGCATTTGCCCCTTTTCCATATCAGCATCCGATACATCAAGATATCGCAATATCTGACGCAATTTCTGACAGAAGAGACTCGCGTCTCGACCGGTAGAGAAATCTGGTTCTGTCACCAGTTCCATAAGCGGTACACCGGCACGATTGAAATCAACAAGCGTATAATCTGCGTCGGAGGGATGCATCGATTTTCCCGTATCTTCCTCAAGATGAATGCGTGTAATACCAAAGGTCTTTCCGTCTATTTTCATTTTTCCTTTCTCGCAAAACGGTTCATCGTACTGAGAAATCTGATATCCTTTGGGAATATCTGGATAAAAATAATTCTTGCGATCAAACTTCGAGTGCAACCGAAGCGTGCATTCCAAAGCAAGTCCCACTCGTTGAACCGATTCGATCGCTTGACGATTAGGCACCGGCAAAGTTCCCGGTTGAGCGGTACACACTGGACAAATATGCGTATTTGGCTCCGCCTCCAATCCCAATCCATTCTTACACGCGCAAAACATCTTGGAGTCGGTTTTCAACTCCGCGTGCACTTCCATGCCTATGGTAACACCGTATTTCATAAACACACTTTATCGATTATCGCCCTCCCCATGAAGAACATCTCTTTCCATTCTATCATACAACTTTTTGAGATTACTCTGCGCGACATCATCAAGAGATATCTGAAGCTCGGCAGACAATTGCGCGACATACCACAACACATCGCCCAATTCTTTTTTTATTTCTTCCTTTGTATTATCGTCGACAATACCGTTTTTATCACGAATAACTTTTTTAATTTTTTCCGCCACTTCACCAGCTTCACCGGATAATCCTAATGTCGGATAAACAAAATTGTTTCCTACTTGAGGATACTTTGCCGTCACACGCGATTGTTCCTGATATTCGTTAAAATTCATAAAACTTCCTTTATAAGAATTAAAATATCTTCTTTTACTTGTTCAATACTTTGATTGGCATCCGCCCGCTTCCAACCGTATCGTGCGCCGAGCAACAGATGAAAATTCCGACAAATCCGGATACGCTCATCATTCGTCTCATTTCTGTGTCCAACCTCGATTGCGGTATCGAAACGCTCTCCGTCCATAAGAATATCGAGATCCGGCCGATGAAGATTCTTATTGATATCCTCAAGATACGAAAGGTCCGCTCCCCACGAGAGCCCCCACGCGATACCGGTGCCGGTATAATCTTCCGCCACAATCCATTCCCCCGTTTCCAAACGCTTTAGGAGCTCCGGCTCGTACCGCTTGCGGTTATCGGCATATTTTTTCTGCAAATCTTCCGTCGAGAGCTCATTTTTCAACCGAAATTCCGCATCGCGCAGATACTTATAGATGAACGGCCCCTCCGGTTCAAGATCATATACCGGATATTTCAGCCGACTCGCCGATATGCCCCGCGAACGAAGATATTCCACCAAAAGCTCCGTCTGCGTTGTCTTGCCGATACCGTTGATACCGTAAAATGCGATCATCTTCCCCGTCATAAAAAAATTGTTTACTTGGTTTTGAGTTCTTCCATCATCTTATCTATTTTTTCATGCAATTGTTTGAGTGTGCCATCATTATTGAGAATATATTGAGCATCAACACGAAGGGACGGCACAGCGACCTCCGTTTCCAACAAATGATCCTGTTTAAATTCATCAAAAGTCTTTGTGGAATCATCCGCATTTTGTCGACGCTTAATCAATCTCTCGTATCGTCGCTCCATATCAGCTTCAACGTATACTAGAGTAAATTCTGACATCTTTTTGATTCGTTCAATATCAAACGCTCGACGAATACCGTCGATAACCACAAGAGAATGTTTCCCTTTTTGAGCATCGTTCTCAATAACATATGCGAGAATATCTTCACCAAAAACCTGACGTAAAGCATATGAAAGAGATGACAAATGTTTTCGTATTTGAGGAAGATGCAGTCGATCGAGAATATCGCGCAAAGAATCAGAAAAACGATATTGTCTGGCATTATATTTCTCTACCAGATATTTCGTTACCGTATCCTTGCCCGAGGCCATCTCGCCAGTTATTCCTATAATAATTTTTTTATCGGTCTTCATTTCCGTTCCAACGTTACAAAAGTAAATTGATATTTTCCATTATCACATTCTTTTTTATCCAGTATTTTCGTAAACTCTTCATATTCGGGAAAAAATGTGTCCGCCTCATATTCTCCATCCACAAGCGTCAAATACAAACGATTAGCAAACGGAATAAATTGTTTATAAATACTCGCGCCACCAATAATAAAAATCTCTTCTCTTTCGTATTTTTTTGCCACATCAAGCGCTTCCTGAATAGAACGAACCACCACGCACCCTTCCGGAGCGAAACCGTCATCGAGCGACAAGACAATGTTCATACGATTGGGGAGCGGTCGACCGATAGAATAATACGTATTCTCCCCCATTACAACCGTGTGTCCGCTTGTAAGATCTTTAAAATGCTTAAAATCTTCCGGAATATGCCACAAAAGCGCGTTACTCTTACCAATAGCACGATTCTTTTTAGCGATGGCGGAAATAAGACTGATGCGAGGTTGTGACGTATCCATACTTTTTTATTGTAGCCTCTTTTCCATATTCGTTCAAACAATATTTTATTGATCTCAGCTATTATAAACATCCTGATACATACTCAAAATATGATTCCCGCCCAACCTGTCTCAGGTACCATCATGGTCCTAGCCAGATCTGTCACTGACGCGAGGGCAATTGGTTCGTCTTCCCGAGAGAACAAACGAGTATAAAAACTCCCAAGGTTTTCTTGGGAGTAAAAACTGATGCGTTCATACCGCGACAGTGGCTTTTATAGCGTCGTGCGACTGGTAGCCTTCGAGCGTAAAATCATCGATGGTAAATGCGAAAATATCCTTCACTTCCGGATTGAGTCTCATCTTCGGAAGTGGCAATGGCTCGCGCGAAAGTTGGAGTTTCGTTTGTTCAAAGTGGTTGCCGTAAACATGTACATCACCGCCCGTCCAAACAAATTCGCCAAGCTCCAGATCGCATACCTGTGCCATCATCATCGTAAGAAGCGCGTAGGACGCGATATTGAACGGCACACCAAGGAACGTATCACAGCTCCGCTGATAAAGCTGACACGATAATTTCCCATTCGCCACGTAAAACTGAAAAAGACAATGACACGGCGGCAGACCTGCTTTGGCCATCTCACCAATGTCAGCCACATTCCACGCCGACACAACCATTCGCCGCGAATCGGGCGATTTCCGAAGTTGTTCAATCACATCCGTTATTTGATCGATGTGTCGTCCGTCCGGCGCTGGCCAACTGCGCCACTGATAGCCATAGATCGGTCCCAAATTACCGTACTCACGAGCAAACGCCTCATCTGATTTAATCTTTCCGAGAAATGCTATCATTCCCGTATTCCATTCTTCAGAGTCGTTCGACGGCACTGGTTGTCCGATTTTTTGTAAATACGCCTTATATGGCCATGAATCCCAGATGTGCACATCGCGATCGGCAAGATACTTCAAATTCGTATCACCATTCAAGAACCAAATAAGCTCCTCAATAATGCCACGAACAAACATCTTCTTAGTCGTCAGAAGCGGAAATCCTTCCGAAAGATCAAAACGCATCTGATAGCCAAACACGCTCTTCGTTCCTACACCGGTCCGATCGGTTTTCACCGCGCCGGTATCCATAATGTGTTTCAAAAGATCCAAATACTGTCGCATATCTTTCTCCTTAAAAGAACGAAAATCCTCCGTATAGGGCATTTTCTCATATCCCAACTAAAAATTCAAATGCATCTTGGAAGCCTCTGGCTTTTTATCGCCGAGATACTTACTGTTGAGGCCTTTAGAGCCGTACGGGCGCTCGCAACGCGAAGAAAGATATTCAAACGCCATCTGTCCAATGGGCATTTTGTAATAAAGCTTAATAGGAAGCTTACCAGCATTATAAAGCTCGAGTGTCATCTTGAGCGAATTCCCCGGATCAAGATACCCCGCAGTCGTATGGATAATAAGACCGAGACGGCCAAGCGAACTTTTTCCCTCGAGTCGACCAACGACTTTGTCGGATACACCCGTCTCTTCATAAATAAGACCGAGCGCGAACTCATTCGGATGAAGAATAAATGGTTCATCTTTTCTTATTTCCACGGCCTTCATGAGGTTCTTTGTAGGACTCTTCGGATCAATAACAAAGTTTCTCGTTGTGTCAAAAATGAGAAAATGTTTATCAAGATGAAGATCAATGCTTGCCGGCTGTACATATTCCGGCTTAAATGGCTTGAGCGTTATTTCGCCGTTTCTTATTTCTTTCTTAATGTCACGATCTGAGAGAATCATAAACCTAAATAGAAAAGCGCGTGAGAAAAACAGACCAAAAGGCCTGTTTTCATAATTAGATTTTCACGGAAAGACCCGGGCCCATCGTTGAGCATACAGTGATAGATTTGATAAACTTCCCCTTCATATTTTCCGGTCTAGCCTTATCCAAGGCCTCACGAAAGGTCTTATAATTTTCGTGTAATGCTTCGGAGGAAAAAGAAAGTTTGCCGATTACCTGATGCACATTACCCGTATCATCATTTTTAAAACTTACTTTTTTTCCTTTCTTGAGCATTTCGACGGCCTCTTTGATTTTCGGTGTTACCGTTTCTGTTTTCGGAGAAGGCATCATACCCTTCGGACCCAAAATCTTCGCGATAACCGCAAGTTTCGGCATCATTTCCGGCGTTGCCAAAAGCACGCTAAACCCGACACCAGGAACCACCTTGCCATTTTTGATATCAGCTATAAGCTCCTCACCGCCAACAAGATCCGCTTGCGCTTCCGCCGCTTCCTTTTCCTTTGTCATCGTTACTACGGCTACTTTCTGAGCTCGGCCGGTGCCATGGGGCAAAATAACAGTCGCACGCACCATCTCATCAGATTTCTTGGTATTGATACCCAAACGAATATGCACCTCAACAGACTCATCAAATTTTGCCGTTTTGTTCTCCAAAAGAAACGCGAAAGTCTCTTCCGGACTGTATTCCTTTTTCTCTTCAACTTTAGCAATAACGCCCCGATATTTTTTACCGTATTTCATACTCTTGTTCGTGGTACAAACGCCTGTTCTTTGCCTCCTCGTAAACAACAAACTCCCACAATAATTATTAAATAAAATTATTCCACCACTTTAATTCCCATCGAACGCGCTGAACCTTCAATAATCCGCATAGCCATCTCCACATCATTCGCATTAAGATCGGCCATTTTCTTTTCGGCAATCTCTCGTACCTGTGCTTTGGTTACCGTGCCCGCCTTGTCTTTCAACGGATTACCAGCGCCCTTCTCAATTTTTGCCGCCTTTTTCAAGAGATCGGAAGCCGGAGAAGTTTTGAGTACAAAAGAAAACGTACGATCTTCATATACAGTAATTTCCGCCGGAACAATCTCACCCATTCGATCTTTGGATGCCTCATTGAACTTCGTACAAAAATCCTGAATATTAAGACCGTGTTGTCCAAGCGCCGGACCAACCGGAGGAGCCGGATTGGCTTTCCCAGCGGCAATCTGCAATTTAATAACGGTTTTTACTGCTTTAGCCATACATTATGTGATCAATATTCAAATGAGAAGCGCATCTGAAAATTGATAATTTGAAAAATTTACCTTTATACTTTCTTTACTTGCAAAAAATCAAGCTCCACCGGCGTTTCACGTCCAAAAATAGACACAAACACTTTGAGCTTACCCTTTTCTTCGTCAACTTCCTGCACTTTGCCATCAAATTCTTTGAACGGGCCATCAACGATCTTTACCGCGTCACCCACGTGCACATCAATTTTATATTTCGGTTCGGCCACGCCCATACGTTTCTTGAGTGACTCGATCTCTTTCGGATCAATCGGGGTCGGCGTCGTACCCAGACCAATAAAACCAGTCACGTTGGGCGTATTACGCACCACATACCACGACGCATCCGTCACCATCATATCAACAAGTACATATCCCGGGTAAATACGTTCTTCCACAACGACACGTTTACCGCCCTTGATCTTTATCTTTTTCTCTTTCGGTACAAGCACATCAAAAATAAGCTCTTGCATGTCCATTGATTCGATACGTTGTTTGAGGTTTCTTGCCACATTGTCCTCATAACCGGAATATGTATGAAGCACGTACCAAGCGCGACCGTGATGTTGACTTTGTTTCGCCATAAATATGCGTTAGGAAAAATTATTTCAAAAGAAAATTTTCTACCAAAAAACTAAACAAAAAATCCAAACTTCCCAAAAAAACAGCTACCGCGATACTAATACCGATAACCAGTACCGTATAACGGACCAGTAATTTCCGAGTAGGCCAATTGACACGAGTGAGCTCGGCTCTCACTTCTGTTAAAAAGGAAAAGGGATTGTTCATAGAATAAACAAAGTAAACACTCAAAAATTTTCCCTCTTAAAAAAAGCCCCGAGGGCTTTATGAAACGATAATAACAGGGAATATCTTTTCTGTCAATCGATAAAAAATGATTTTCTCAAAAAAAATAATGGATGTGCAATCCCTCTTCACAAAAAGATACTTCTTTTAAAAAAGTTCCAATTCATCAAAAAATTTCTTATACTGCTCCAACCATTTTTCCACCTCTTCCTTTGAAGGAGAAAAATCGGGTTCACGCACTATACGATTGCGAATCTGATGCGCTTCCACAAGCATGGCTTTTGTTTCCAATTGTCCATCAACGATATTTTCAATTTTTTCCCCCATCGTTGCGCCAATATATCCGATACCGGCAAGAACTTCGTCAGCAAAAGCGTCCGCTTCCAAAAGAGCTACTTTATACTGGGACGGATTGTCGCTGTGCAAACGAGTGCGTATTTTTTCCCAACGAGTAATCACTGTGGAACGCAACAAAAGAGGTCGATTGGCGGCGAATAACGCTTGCTTTAAATCAGAAGAAAATCCACGTAATAAAAATAACATGACAATATCAGCAAGAAGGATCATCACATAAACAAAAAGAAAAAACTTGATCGCTGTTATGAAAAAAGAATTTGAAAAAAACGAAACAGCCCGCTCGCCAAACTCTGAAAGAAGAAAAAAGATATCAACATTCATATTTCAAAAAATAAAATCTTTACCCGGCGCTCGCGGTTTTACGCTCATAAGCATCTGCTACGCGAAGAAGTGTCTCTTCGTCGAACCATTTTCCCTGAAGCTGTCCACCAAGCGGCAATGATGCACTGCCTTCCTTCATCGTTCCTATCGGAAAAGAAATCGCCGGTATACCCGCTAAGTTAGCCGTTACGGTATATATGTCAGAAAGATACATCTCCAAAGGGTCTTCACTTTTTTCACCAAAACGAAACGCCGGTCCAGGTGTCGTCGGTGAAAAAATAACATCCACCTTCTCAAAGGCTTCTTCAAAATCCTTTCTTATAAGCGCTCGCACCTTCTGCGCCTTGCGATAATAAGCATCATAATATCCCGCCGAAAGCGCGTAGGTCCCAAGCATAATTCGTCGCTTCACCTCATTACCAAAACCGATTCTTCGCGTATCGAGATACGTTTCCAAAAGAGAGTTTGTTTGAGAAAGAGAGTCCTTATCGTCATTTATTCGCAAACCATATTTGATACCATCAAAGCGCGCCAAATTGGAGCTTACCTCCGCAGGCATCAAAATATAATACACAGGAAGCGCGTATCGACTATGTGGTAAGGAAATCTCCACCACTTCCGCGCCAAGTTCTTGAAAACGCTTGAGAGCCTCATTGGCAAAGTCGCGTACTTGAGAATCAAGATTTTCAGAAAAATATTCTTTTGGCACACCAATTTTTACTCCCCTGATATCACCAGTCAAATATTCTTCAAACCGTTTACCGAAACCACCTTCAGCCGTCGTCGCATCCATCGTGTCATGCCCAGCAATACGCGAAAAAACAATCGCCACATCTTCTACGCTAGTTCCGAAAGGACCAATCTGATCCAAACTTGACGCCATCGCCATCAACCCATAGCGCGATACGCGTCCATACGTCGGTTTCAGTCCAACCAATCCACAAAATGCCGCTGGCTGCCTAATCGACCCTCCGGTATCTGATCCGAGAGCCCACACGGCCTCCAAAGCAGCCACCGCCGCTGCCGATCCACCGGAAGATCCACCTGGTACCCGCTCTCCATCAAAAGGATTCTTTGTTTTCTGATAAGCGCTCGATTCCGTGGATGATCCCATCGCAAATTCATCCATATTCGTTTTCCCGAGTATCGTTCCTCGTAAAGCGCGTAATTTTTCCACGACGGTCGCATCATACGGCGCGATATAATTGTCAAGGATCTTCGAACCCGCGGTGGCGCGCACACCCGCCACACAAATATTATCCTTAAGCGCCCCCGGAATTCCGGCAAGTATATCAATGGTTTCACCACGTTTCAACTGTTCATCAACAAGACGAGCATTCGAAAGGGCATCCTCACGCATCACTGTCAAATAAGCGCCAATGGATCCGTCGTTCTCTTCTATACGTCGCAAATATTCTTCCGCAAGAGCCGTTGCCGTTGTTTCACCGGTCACTAATTTTTGATGTAATTCTCGAATCATAAAAACATCTGAAATCAAAAAACAGACTTTACCTTCACAAAACCATTTCGTGTCTCCGGAACATTGGAAAGAAGAGCCTCTTTCGTAACCTTTGTATCGTTTGCCATCATGTCCGTGCGAGCAACGTTCGTTGCTTCAGCGCTGTGGTCAATCAGCGCGACATTCTCCGTATCAAGCTCTTCAAGTTCTCGAAAAAAATCCAAAACCGCCGAAAGATCCTTTTGATATTTCTCGACTTCTTCATCCCTTACGCCGACACGAGCAAGCAAAGCAATATGTTTTACCTCATCTTGAGAAAGCATACTTTATATGTTTTTCGTTTTCAATAATTTTTTAAACTCTTCTTCATTCATCACCGGCACCCCCAACTGTTTTGCTTTATCATATTTACTACCGGGGTGCATGCCCGCCACAACTGCAAACGTCTTTTTGCTTACTGATGATGATACAGAGCCACCTTTTTCCTTTATCATAGCCGCCGCTTCTTCTCTTGTAAAGGAAGAAAGTTCTCCGGTCAGCACCAATGTTTTTCCCAAAAGTAATTGTGTAGAAACATCTTTTCGTTTTGGCATCACTATCTTTACCTCTTCCGCCATAAGTTTCTGCAAAAGTTTCTGATGCTGCGTCTCGGAAAACCACTGAAAAAGACTCTCTGCCGATTTTTCTCCTATACCATCAATATCCATCCATCTCTCCTTTGAAATTTTCGGAAACCACAAAAAAATATCGGAAAGATTACGAATACAAAAGCGTTCTTCTCGGACGGATGAGGCGCTAACAGAGAATTGTTCCGCTACTTTTTTTACGACAAGGTCAGCGGTTTCTTCGCCGATATGACGGATACCCAAAGCAAAAAGGAGTTTAGCACACGGTACCTGTTTTGCCTTCTGAATAGCTTCAACAAGGTTTTCCGCTTTCTTTTCGGCAAAACGCTCGAGTGGAGCCAAATCACCGACCGTCAAAGCAAAAATATCAGAAATATCTTTTACTAATCCTTCATTCATCAATTGTTCAATGATCTTCTCTCCTAAACCAACAATATCCAAACCTTTTCGTGATACCGAATGAATAATTTTTTCTCGTTCCACGGCAAAACATTTCGGATTCACACAATAGAGAGCGGCGCTTTCTTTTGCTTCCTGATCAGAGGTATTTTTTTTCATACCTCCTACTGTCTCGCGCGCGATCATCGAGCCGCACACGGGACACTTCACTGGCAAAGAAATTCGTTTTTCTTTTCCCGTGCGTAAATTTTCCATCACCATAACCACTTCCGGAATAATATCTCCGGCTTTTCTGATAATCACCGTATCACCAATGCGCACATCCAAACGGGTAATTTCATCAAAATTATGAAGCGTTGCCCGACTGACGGTTGTCCCTGCCACCCGGACCGGTCGTAAATGGGCTACTGGAGTAAGAGCGCCCGTTCGACCAATCTGTACCTGTATATCTTCAACCAAAGTCGTTGCTTGCTCAGCAGGAAATTTATATGCCACACCAAAACGTGGTGACTTGCCGGTATATCCAAGTGCCTCTTGCGCGTATCTTTCATTTATCTTAATAACAATTCCATCAAGGGCATAGGGAAGATGATGACGCTCCTGAGACCATTTTTTATAATACACTTCAATCTCCTCAATACTTTTACACCGTGCGTAGTGCGGATTCACCGGAAATCCAAGTTTTTTCAATAATTCCAATTCTTCCGTTTGACTTTCAATCACAAACGATTGATCGCGAAGCGTTATTCGATCAACGTCATAAACAAAAGAGCTTAATTTTCGACGTGCCGTCACCTTCGAATCAAGTTGCCGAATAGATCCCGCGGCAGCATTGCGCGGATTGGCAAATATCGGCTCGCTCTTTTTTTTCCGCTCTTCATTAATACGGAAAAACTCCTCTTCAGAAAGCCATGCCTCGCCAATGGCAATCATATTTGTCGACTGTTTGAGACGAAGAGGGATATTTTGAATAGTACGCAAATTTTCCGTCACCTCTTCACCAATCTCTCCGTCGCCTCGTGTTGCCCCGCGCACCAAAATACCTTTTTCATAAGTAAGAATAACCTTGAGGCCATCGATTTTCAATTCACACACGTATTCCGGAATTATTGTTATTCCTTTTTTGACAAGCATACGTTTCACTTTCTCATCCCACGCTCGCAATTCCGCAAAATCAAAAATGTCATCAAATGACCATTGTCTGACTTCATGACGCACTTTACGAAAATTCTTTAGCGGCTCACCACCAACACGCAGGGTCGGACTCGTCAAGCTCCGTGCTCGCGGGAATCTTCGTTCCAAATCTTCCAATTCCGCAAAAAGTGAATCGTATGCTTCATCAGAAATAGTTGGTGCATCCAAGGTATGATAAGCGTGTCGATGTTTATCAATTTCCACGCACAATCTTTCTATTCGTTTTTTGGCTTGTTCTTGGGATAATTTTTCATTCATATATATCTATTATACCGCATGTTTTCCTACAATAAAAGAAATTTGTTTTAGCAACAAATTTCACAAAAACCTCAATAATTTTTTCTTCCCCTACAAACCGACATATTCGTAATCACGCAATGAAGAAGTGCTCTGAATACGAGCGTGATGAGCCGTCGGATTACCACAATCATGATCACAAATATCCATAGAGACAGTCACCTTTCCAATACCTTTCGGGGATTGTGTCGACATCACTACAGAGAAACTCCCCGATACGGTACCTGTCGTCACAACCATCGTCGATGCCGAAGGAATACCCGTAGCCGCGCAAGTGGTAACATCAGGCGATGTCATCTGCCTGGTATACAAACCACTGCCAACAAATTCGTACCGCACGCATTTCCCTCGTGAATAATCAAAGAATTTCACGTGACTGGCGCTACTAGCAACAATAGTGCTGGTACGCAATTCCTTGGCAAGCGTATTTATGGCAAATTGCGCCGCTTCAAGATCTTTCTGTGTGCCACGCGCAAAACGATAACCGGAAAAGGCTGAAGAAAAAATACCAGCAACCGCCGACATAAGAATAGTAAAAACAGCCAGCGCCACCGTTACCTCCACCAATGTAAAACCTTTTTTCATTTTCATAAAAATCTTATAGCCAAGAAGTCAAAGATACTTCCGTGTATACGCATTTATTGGAAGTAACGCAATTCGTCGTGGTACCACTATCGATACCCGAAGGCGACGCGCTTCCCCAATACACAAAACTTTTCACTGTAGCGGCATCACTCCCATTAAAGTCAACGTAAATGTAACGAGAGAATTTCTCACCCGAAGTATTATTATGACGATAAAATCCGCTTACATATTGCAACGTATACCGAGAACTATTGTTGGTCGGGTCTTGATTACCACAACTAAAAGCTGTCGGACTATAATCAACCCGACAGTGATGATTTGTGCTAAAACCAACTCCAAAACCATTTCCTCCGGAAGCAAAATTATTGTCCCGCACGTTTCGCACAAGTTCCACTCCTTCCTGAGACAACTGCGTGGCAGCAATAACATCCCGACTCCGAAAAGATTCCTGCATACTACTCGAAATAAGTGCGGCAACCGCCACCAAACCAGTCGTCAACACAAAACCGGAGAGAAGTACCTCGCCTAAAGAAAAACCTTTCTGAATATATTTTTGCATTTTCATAATACGTTTACGGTGTCACCGGACACACCGCTGTACTGGGGTAATCATTTACCAAAACACTTGCCGAATCGGTAGCATACACGCACACCGTGTGAGAAAATCCTCCTTTTCCCAAAGGGGCTGCCACGCTCCCACTATTAAAAGACAACTTTGCGTGCGGTAAGGAAAAATAAAAAGAGCTGGCACTGTTAAACGTTACGCCATTTTTGAGAGTGTACACTCCTACCGAAGCGGATGGACCGCCAATATCACAAGGCACGCTCACACTATTTTTATAAACATGTGTCAGCGTATACGTGCTACCAGACCAGCTCAGAACATAAAAACATGGCACAGCCGTTGCGGGGATGCCGCTTCCCGTGACCGCTTTCCCGGTCAAAGCATAATTTTGTGCTTCTCGCACAACACCGGCAAATTCACGAGCATTTGTTTCAAGCTCTCTCAATGTACGGCCATTGCCAAGAAGAGAAATGGAAATCGTCGTTACGATACTGATGATAGCAACAACAATCATAATTTCTACCATTGTTACGCCTTTTTTTGTTTTCGAAAACATCATAAAGTATTGTATACTCTCTCTTTATTCTACCAAAAAATACGGGAAGAAGAAATCAAAGAAGAAAGGGAACGCGCGCGCCAAAAAAAGAACAGACAAAATACCAAAAACAAGAAAGGGGGCAAAAGGTATCTGACTGCGTAAATCTTTCTTTTTATACAACAGAGCAAAAATACCAACCAGGGCGCCAGAACCGAAAGAGAGCGTGAGCATCGGAAGCGCCAATGGCAAGCCAACCACCATGCCCCCTACCATGCCCAACCAAACATCCCCCCAGCCCATCCACGTTTCCCGTGATACAAAAACAAGAAAAAAGAAAAAAGAAGCTACTATTGTCCCGCCCAACAAACTCTGCCAAAGACGAGAAACAAAAAATGATTCGGTGGTAAACAATAAACAAAAAATCAAAAAGATTCCGGTAGCAATAAAAGCAATGAGAAGAAGAACGAGAGGAATCTCCATATGACGCATATCATATGCCGCAATAACAAGAAAAATGCTCCCGACAAAAAGAAGCCAGGAAGTTTCTCCCCACGAAAAATTCTCTTCAAAAGAAAAAAAATACTTCCCTACTAAAAGAAAAAAAACGCCACTAAAAAACTCAAGTATCGGATATTGCCAAGAGATTCCTCCTTTACAATCTCGACATTTTCCTTTCAAAAAAATAAAACTTACCAGCGGAATATTATCATACCAACGTATCTGATGTTTACATACTCGACAAAATGATCGTCCCAAAAGCGTTTCTTCTTCGTGGAGACGACATACGAGCACGTTCAAAAAACTCCCAATAATAATACCGAGCAAGAAAAAAGAAAAAGAAAGAATCATATCAAGTGTTTTTTTGTCTAACAACCACCAAAGCTAACAACACCATTTTGATTTAATACGGCATCAGTACAATTACCAGTATTTTCCGTTCCTGGTGTTATCGTCATTTGAAATGACCCGTCACCGGCACAATCCTGATCAATGGTAACCGTTCCTATTTTGGTAGCATCAGGATAAAGACTCTCCACTGCCGGCGTACAAACATCGGCACTCAAAGTAACATTAAGGCTTCCCGTATACTGATCACAGCAAATTGTTGACGCACCAAAAATACTTCGTGCGGTCATCTTAAAAGACCCATCCCGGGCCCTTGTACGTGCCGAACTCAAACTCACCATTACTACCGAAACCAGAATACCAATGATAGCAATAACGATAAGGAGCTCAATTAAAGTAAATCCACGCCTCTTTAATGAGAGATAATTTTTTTTATAGTTCATCTGTTTCACACTTCAACTTCCCGCCGATAAAAATCGGCAGGAAAAGAAATCTGCAACTTTGTCTCTAACATCCAGTCCATGTACAACCGGTAGCTGAACAAGATGCTGTACAAGAACCAGTAATACAAGTATTACCAACAGTCCATGTATCCGCACCACCGTTAGCTACTGTGTAGTTTCCAGCGTTAGTACAACCAGTTGGCAATGTCGGCCATGTACCATATCCAGCAATAGAACAAATTTCTGCTGCTGCCGCACCGGCGGTTACTGTTCCCCCTGCATCACGACAGGTGAGAGCGGCTGGGGCTGTCGATTGCATACTCGCCTTGAACGCGGCATAGTTAGCGCGCGTACGGGCACTGTTTAAGCTCACTAACACGATAGAGGCCAAAATACCAATGATCGCAATAACGATCAAAAGTTCGATGAGAGTAAATCCCTGAAGAGTTTTTTTCATACTTCTCACCTCCTTTCTGTTTTTATTTTTATTTCTTTCCGTGCATCTTGGAAAACATCCAAAACACATCTTTATTTTACAATTGCCCGGCAATATTGTAAATAGGCATGAGTATCCCCACAACCAAAATCGCCACGCCAATACCCAAGAGAACAATAAGAGCTGGTTCCAAAAGTGTCGTCAAGTTTTTTGTCGTTGTTTCTACTTCTTGATTATAAAAACGCGCTACACTTTTCAAAACCTCCGAAAGTGTTCCCGTTTCTTCACCGATACGAACAATTTGAGAAACAATCGGCGGCATTTCATTCGCGCGCAAAAACACAGCGCTCATTACACCACCTGACTTTACCTCTTCAGCCGCGCGCAAAATAATCTTGCGAAAAATATGATTGTTGATAACATCACTCACTATGGTAAGCGCTCGTACTACCGGAATCCCACTTATCAAAAGCGTACTTAAATTCTCTGCAAAACGAGTGATGTAAATACTTCGCGCCAAACCACCAAGAACAGGAATTTTCAATACTATAATCTCCCACTCCTGACGCCCTTCTTCAGTACGAAAATAATAAATAATAAGTCCAAAAAAGGAAAAAAACACGAGAAGCACCGCCCACCAATACACACTCATAAAATCTCCCAAAAAAATAAGTCCTTTCGTATACCAGGGAATAGGAATATTCATGTCTTTGATAATGACTGTAATTTTTGGCAAAATAAAAGTAACCACCAAAAATCCAACAATGGAAGCGATGGTCAAAACAAAAACAGGATAGTAAAGCGCCCCTTTGATCTTGCTCGTTAACTGATAATTTTTCTCGATACTTTCCGCCACAAAACCGATTGATTTCTGTAAACCGCCTGATATTTCACCGGCACGAATCATGCTAATTGTGAGAGAGGAAAAAACGTTCGAATGTTTTTCGATAGCTTCGGAAAACGGCATACCGTCTTCTATATCATCAGACATTTCTCTTATAACAAGACCTAAATACTTGTTTTCCGTATCATCGGCAATAGTACGAAGCGACGTCACGATAGGCATACGCGCTTCGATAAGAATCGCCAATTGATGAAAAAATATCATGAGATCCTTCTGACCAACACCTTCAAAAATTCTTTGAAGCTCTCGAACAAGAGCATTTTCATTTCGTTGCTCTTTTACGGTAATGGGAGTCAAACCATTTCGCTCAAGGATCTGTACCGCCGCCTCCCAATGAAGCGCTTCCACCAAGCCTTCCTGTTCTTGACCAGCATTATTTTTCGCTTTAAATAAAAATTTCATACTTCTTCCAATCAAATATTACTTCTCTTTCAAATCCCCTTTTAAGTCTTACTCATGAGCATTTGCAAATAATCACGATTTTTCGCGTATACAAAAGCATCATTGACGGAAATTTGTCCTCTACGAACCAAATCAACCAGTGATCTATCCAGAGAAATCATCCCCTCTTTCATGCCGGTCTCAATAACAGAATCAAGCTGATGAATCTTATTTTCACGAATAAGATTCTCCACTGCATGATTCTTAAACATAATCTCCACCGCTGGTACTCGTCCACCACCAGTCTTCGGAAGTAAACGTTGTGAAATAACCCCCAAAAGAACGCTCGCCAATTGTGAACGAATCTGATTTTGCTGGTGTGCCGGAAAAACATCAATAATACGGTCAATAGTTTGAGCGCTATCGTTGGTATGGAGTGTGGCAAAAATAAGATGTCCTGTCTCGGCGGCCGTCATAGCGGTACTAATCGTTTCCAAATCGCGAAGCTCTCCCAGAAGTACAACGTTTGCATCTTCGCGAAACACCGCCCGAAGCGCGTCAGGAAAATTCTTGGCATCACGACCAATCTCACGTTGATTGATAATACAACGATCTTGATTATAAATAAACTCAATCGGATCCTCAATAGTAATAATGTGTTTTTCCAAATTATGATTGATGTAATCAATAATTGCCGCAAGCGTCGTCGACTTTCCATGACCAACGGGACCGGTAATAAGCACCAATCCTTGAGAATAATTAGCAAACCCGTACAGCGAGTTGGGAATAGAGAGTTCATCCAAATTACGCAAACGATCCATTACGAAACGCATCGTGACACTGACATATCCTTTCTGAAAAAAAACATTGGTACGAAAACGAACTCGATCTTCAAAGTTATAAGAAAAATCGGCATGACCAACAGCTATGAGCTCCTGCTTCTTATCTTCCGTAAGAAGCGCGTCAGAAAGCGCCTTTGTGTCTGCCGGTGTCAAAAGTTTCTCCTGAGTAATAGGATGTAGTTTTCCATCAATACGAAGCGTCGGATACCTCCCCACCACCAAATGAAGATCGGAGGCACCTTGTTGCCCGACCAAAAGAAGAAGATTTTTTAAACGTTGTTCAGCGTGCAGTACCTCCATTTTTTTTGTATTTTATATGATGCTCTTTGTTATCAGTATATCACAAAAATCCTATCCTTCATCAGTAAGAACCTTTCCTTCCGTTACACGTTCAATCTCAGAAAGAGTCGTAATACCCTTAAGCGCTTTGAGAATACCGTCTTGCTTCATGCTCATCATTCCTTGGCGCAAAGCCGCTTCTTTTACTTCCACTTCATTTCCTCGTTTATCAGTAATAATAGCGCGAATTTCTTCGCTGATTTCCAATGCTTCATAAAGAGCGATGCGTCCACGAAATCCAGATTGACCACACTTTTCACAGCCCTTTCCTTGATAAAATTTCATCGGTTGCGAAGATGACAAATTGTATGCCTTTTTCTCTTGATCGGGAATACTTTCAAAGAGCCCACGAATAGATGATTGCTGCCCTTCAGTCAAAACGAATTCTTCCCGACAGTTTTCACAAATACAACGAACCAAACGCTGTGCCGCCACTGCCTGAAAAGACGACGCCAAAAGAAAGGGCTCTACGTTCATATCAATCAAGCGCGGAATAGCCCCAATAGCGCTATTAGTATGGAGCGTGGAAAGCACAAGATGCCCCGTGAGCGCCGCGTGAATGGCGAGTTCGGCTGTCTCACTATCACGAATCTCTCCTACCATAATAACGTTCGGATCTTGACGCAAAATAGACCGCAAACCACTGGCGAATGTATACCCTATCTCCGGTTTTACCTGACTTTGATTGACACCTTCCACATAATATTCCACCGGGTCTTCAAGCGTAATAATATTACGTTCTTCTTTATTCAAAATTTGCAAAAAAGAATACAGTGTCGTTGATTTTCCCGAACCGGTCGGGCCGGTAATAAGAATAATACCAAATGGTTGTCTGATACGACTCTCTAAAATTTCACGATTATGCCCCCACAATCCTAGTTTTTCCAAATCAATAGTATTCGAAGTTTTGTCCAAAACACGCATGACGATTTTCTCACCATCAATAACCGGCAGACTGGAAACACGCAAGTCCACTGACTTTCCGCTTTCCATTTCAAAACGGAAACGCCCGTCCTGCGGTTTACGCTTTTCATCAATTTTCAAATTAGAAAGAATTTTTATACGGGAGATAACGGCCCTCCCCACCTCAAGCGGAAATACGAGCTGCGAACGCAAAATACCATCTACACGAAAACGTACTCGAAAACTCTCTTCAATCGGTTCGATATGAATATCACTCGCTCGTCCATCGAGAGCATGTTTGATCACCACTTCCACCAATTTTGCTATTGGCGCATCCTGAAAAATATCGGTTTCCGTGCTTCTCTTTTTTTCTTTTACTTCAGTAACTTCTTCAGAATCTTTTTTCAAAGAAAAAATAGCCTCTTTTAAAACGGTATCTGTTCCCGTATAATGCTTCACTATATCCAAAAAAACTTTTTCTGAAACAAGATAAATATCAATAGTTAACCGTTCCTTTTCGGCAAGAAATCTCAGAGCATTCAATGCTTCAAAATCTTGCGGATTTATCATCGCAATAGACAAGACGTTATCCACCCTACGAAATGGCACCATACCATACCGCTTGGCCATATCCTCGGAAATAATAGAAAAAAGCGTTTTGTCTATTTCTGCTGGCGCTTCGGAAAGCAAAGAAATACCAAGGCTTTTGGCACGCGCCGAAAGAGCTGATATATCATCAGCTCTTTGTAATGTTCCTTTGTTTTTTTGTGCTACTTCCTTTGGCATACCCATCAAAGAAAAAATACCTTCATCACCAAAAATCTCATTGGAAAGGGCTTGGTTTCCCCGTCACTCCTCTTTCCAGTGGCGGCACGGCGCTTGTCATCCACTTCATCATATTCTCCGAAGATAAAAGATCAATCGTTGATCGAGAAAAAACTGGAAGATTGAGAGCGGAAAGAACCGACTGAGCTGGCAAATACCCATATTCCACTTCAAATATCCCTTCGAGGCTTCCTTGACCAAGTTTTTCCGCCGACTCATTACTTTCCAAAGAAAAAAAGTGTAGTCTCTGGAAGCGCTCCGTATGAGACAAACGATCATAAAAGCTCTTGATGCTATCATACGATCCAATAACACTCCCTTTAAAAACAAACGCTTTAACTGAGGCGGCTTTTTCTCCCTTGGGAATATTAGCATTACCAGCCACCGACACCTCTTCACGAACAACTTCCGGCACCTCCTTAAGTTCCATAGCGGAAATAAAAAGACCGGATTGAGAAGCCAAATAATTAAAGGAATCAATCGTTCGATCTTGGTCGATACTTTTCGGCAAGTATCGATAAGAAAAATCCTCGGTAGAACGCTCCGTATCAAGAACGTCAACAAGTTTTTCCACATTAGAAACAATAGTATCGATGTTGGTTACCTGTGCCTCCTTTAATTTGATTTCACTTTTTTTTGTGAAAACCTCCTCCACAAGCGGCTTCACATTCACAATAGCCAAGAAAAGCGTAACAACAAGAAGGAGAGGAACAATAAGTATTTTCAATCCCATAATAATATTGAGAAAATTAAAATTTGGCTTGAAAGGTAAAAATAACTTTTCCGTTATCATCATACCCGAGCGACAATACACGCACTTCGGAAAACATCGCGTCCGTTTTCAAAGAAATGATTTGCCGTGCTACCTGCTTGAAACTATCGGTTTTTCCTTCCAGAGTGACCGACTTGTTTTCTCTCTTGTACTCGTACTTGCTCAATGTAACCTCCTGAAGAATGAGTCCCTCAAGCGCCGTGAGAAGAGTACGGCTATCAACAAGCTCTCCTTTCTGCGCTTGTTCCCCCATCAAACGTAAACGAGCATCGAAGTCAGCTACTCGATTTACCTTTTCGCCACGCAAAAAAACACTATTTTTCTCAAGAATCTCATCATACGTTGCCAGTTTTTTTTCTAAGGTTTTTTTATACCCATAAGTGCCCCCCCATCCACCCAAAAGAAGCACCAAAAGAATTATCGCGCCAACAAGAAAACCATTCGAGGAACCGACAGGTTTGACTTTTTTTTCTCCGACTGATGATGAAGAAAGATTGATCCCAGCCATTGTTTTTTATTTTATTATTTATTTTTTTGAAAAAAATCCTTTGAAAGAAGAATTTTCTTTCTCGGACACGGCTACGACTGCTTCGTTTTTCTCTTTTTTCAAAACACTCTCCGCCCCACTCAATGCCAATCCCAAGGCGACAGAAAATGATGTGTCAAATGACTGTATTTTCTTTTCCAGCTTCGGATCATATTCGATATTTTTCCACGGCGCCGCAAGCACAACAGGAAGTTTCAATATCTTTTCATAATACTCAAGCAAACCAACAAAATGCGCCGTTCCACCCGAGAGTACCACTTGATTACATTGTACACCAGAATGTTTTGTTTGATAAGTAGTCAATATACGCTCCGCCTCACTCGCTATTCTCTGCAAAGATGGAAAGACAAGCGATGACTCTCTATCGTTGAGATAATCCTTTGTTCCTTTTTTTATCATCTTGGCGCGTTCGAGAGTAATATTTAATCCTTCAGCCAAAACACGAGTGACGTCTCTTCCGCCAACATCCAAATTACGACTGACTTTCACCAATCCATTTTCTATCAACACCAAGTTGGTTGCCCGTGATCCGATATCAATAAGAAGCGATAAGCCGAAAGTATTGCCAATAATCGAACGTGCGATGGAAAATGTCTCCAATTCCAAAAAATCAAGTTTCAAATCAACAGCACGAACAAATCCCTCATACCGAACCACTTCCTTGTTAAGGGCGGCAACCAAAAGCACTTCCATTTTTTTCTCTCCATTTCCACCATCATGAGTGCCGACCACTTCCCAACTGAGTGCCACTTCATCAAGAGGGGAAGGAATATACTTATGTGCCTCAAAACGCACCGCCTCCTGCAGTTCCGCCTCATCCATGAGAGGAAACTCCGCCAAAGAAACCAGTCCGCTAAAAGCAGGCATTGCCACCCGAGCCGTTTTACTTTTTGGTCTCATCTGCTCAAGAAGCGCCTTCAAGTGAAGAACGATTTCTTCGTCATACGAACGACTTTGCGAAGGAATACCTTTTTCAAGGTCAGCCAAACTCACGTAAGCATAATTCTCCAAAACCGGACGATTCCCCTTCACGCTCAACTCTACCGCCTTGATAGAAGCCGTACCAAAATCAACACCAAGAAAATACGATTTTCCAAAACCAAACATATGTTCACTTTTGTCTTTGTCTCATTTCAATGATATTTTATCACATCACAGAAAAAAAACAAAGAAATATAACCTAAAAAAACACTCTTAAAAAACATTGTTCGGGGTTGACATACCACCAAAGAAAAAATAAGATATATGGTACTCTATTAGTATACTTTTTCTTTCTATGTTAGAAACCGAATTCAGCAAAAAACTTTCCCTTCACGCTCGTCACAGCCTCAAAGAGGCGCGAGATATGGCTCGATATACTCGCCATCAGCACATCGAACCCGAACACTTACTCATGGCCATTTTTCTCGAAGAATCCAGCTTGGGAAGTATTCTCTTGGAAAATATCGGTTTTGAAAGGGAAACGCTCGCCAAATCTTGTCTCAAGAAAAAAACAAAAGGGAAAGCACTTCCCCTCTCTCACACCATTCCCCTTTCTGATACTTTAAAAAATATCTTGCGACGAGCCTTCTTTCTCGCCAACCGATTTCATTACCCCTATGTTGGCACTGAACACCTCCTCTACGCTCTCTTTGAATCACAAGCGATTACTCTTGAAGACATTTTTCACACTCTCAAAATTGACGAAAAAAAGATACAATCAACCCTCGAATCTCATCTCAATTTTGATAATTTTTCCCAACTGTCAAAAATGCTCGATTTACCGGAAAACTTTCTTACAAAACATAAGCCGACCTCCTCAAACAACACCCCCTTCCTTGATCAATACACTATCGACATCGCTCGTTCAGAGGCTTATCGAGACGATATGCTCATCGGGAGAGAAAAAGAGCTCGATCGCATCATTCAAATACTCACGCGGAAACAAAAAAATAACCCTCTCCTTATCGGCGAACCGGGTGTCGGAAAAACCGCCCTTATCGCCGCTTTGGCCAAGTCAATCACGAACGGCACCGCTCCACACACTCTTCTCCATAAACGCGTCCTTTCGCTTGATCTTGCCCTCGTTGTCGCCGGCACAAATTTCCGCGGCGAATTCGAAACACGTCTCAAAGAAATTATTCATGAAGCCATTCGTGACAAAAATGTTATCCTTTTTATTGACGAGATCCATACTATCGTCGGTGCCGGCAACACAAGTGGCGGACTTGATGCAGCCAATATCTTAAAACCCGCTCTTTCTCGCGGTGAAATACAGTGCGTAGGCGCGACAACCCTTTCTGAATACAAACGCCATATCGAAAAAGATTCCGCTCTCGAGCGACGTTTTCAATCAGTCATCATCACCGAACCAAGCATTGAGGAAGCCAAAGAAGTTCTCGAACACATCAAAAAAAGCTATGAGGATTTTCATCGCATCACTCTTTCCAAAGATGTTCTTGATATGGCCGTGGATCTTTCCGTACGCTATATCCCGGATCGTTTTCTTCCCGATAAGGCGCTCGATATCATCGATGAAGCTTCAGCACTCGCCAAACAAGGGCACTTGATTTCCGAAACATCAAAAAAACTCATTCATCTTGAAGAAGAGTATCGCTCCACTCACGAACACAAAGAGTCTCTTATCAAAAATGAGCGTTACGACGACGCCGCCAAATACCATCAACAGGAAAAAATTCTCTTAGAAAAAATAGCCGACCTCAAAACTCGTCAAACAATCACATCCGAAGAAAAACGTCTCGCGGTCACGCCGGAACATATTCTCAAAACTGTCTCACACATGGCGCGCGTTCCGTTTGCCAAGCTCTCTAAAGAACAACCTCGCGAAAAGCTCATGCGTCTCAGGCAGGCCCTTGACCGCCTCTTCATCGGACAAAAAGAAGTTGCCCAAACGCTCGAGCAAACGCTCGCTCGCTCGCTGAGCAATATAAACGATCCCAACCGACCACTTGGCTCATTTCTTTTCCTCGGACCAACCGGCGTCGGCAAGACACTTGCGGCCAAAATTATCGCGGAAGAATTCTTTGGCGACAAAGATGCTCTTATTCGTCTTGATATGAGTGAATTTATGGAGCGTCACAGCGTTGCCCAAATTCTTGGCGCGCCAGCAGGCTACATCGGCTATGGCGAAGGTGGCAAACTAACAGAATCCGTGCGACGACGACCCTATTCCGTCATTCTTTTTGATGAAATTGAAAAAGCACACCCCGATATTTTCAATATCCTCCTTCAAATCCTCGATGACGGCACGCTTACTGATGCCGAGGGATATAAAGTGAATTTTCGCAACACGCTTATTATCCTTACCTCAAATATCGGCACGACTGCCTTCACGGGAGCGGCTCATATCGGATTCGATAAACACTTAAACGAAAATGATCTCCGCGCGCGTTTCGCGACCGTCAAACATGGTGTTCTCCAAGAATTAAAAAAGGAATTACGCCCCGAACTTCTTGCACGACTCGACCATACCATTGTTTTTGATGCTCTCGATGAAAAAGCTATCGAAAAAATTGTCCAACTTGAACTCACTCGCCTTGCCGACCGACTGAAAACCCAAGGATATTCTCTTAAATATCCGCTTTCTCTCATTCGTTTCATCGCGCAAAAAAGTTTCACTCCGGAGCAAGGGGCTCGTCTCGTACGAAAAAACATCCAAACTCTCGTGGAAAAAAGCATCGCCGAAAAACTTCTCGACTCACCAGAAAAAAAATCCCTGCGACTTTCTCTTAAAAATAATTCTCTCTTGTGTCTCTGACAAAAATACTTTTTCGTCGATTTCCATTTCTTGAAACACTCAGTACCTTTTTCCTTGATACTCTTTTTCCTCTCTCTTGTTTCGGATGCGGCACTCCCGATACCTACCTTTGTTCTCTCTGCGCCGAAAAACTCCCTCTTCACACCAAACAACGTTGCCCCCATTGCCACAAAACAACCACGCCTCATGGCGAGCTCTGTTTTGCCTGTTGTGATATTGCCCCCGCGCTTGATGGATTGTTTGCTCCAGCTCTCTATCGTTCTCCATTTGTCTCGCTACTTATCCATACCTATAAATACCGCTTCATCTCGCTCCTCGCCGAGCCGCTCGGTTTCTGGCTCGCGCAACAAATGATCAAAACAGATCTTCCTCTTCCCGATTATGTCATTCCCGTACCACTTCACAAGCGTCGCCTTCGTTTTCGTGGATTCAATCAGTCCGAGCTTCTTGCAAATGCTCTCGCGCAGCATGTTGCTCCACATCTTCATCTCCCCGTTCTTTCCGATGCTCTTCTTCGTATCAACTACACCAAGCCACAAATAAAAACCGATTCCCGTGAAGAACGGCTCAAAAATCTTAAAAACGCCTTCATAATAAACGACTCCCGACGCAACGAGCTTTTGGGGAAATATATCTGGCTTATCGACGACGTCGCTACCACTGGAGCTACTCTCACGGAATGCGCCACGATTCTGAAGCGTGCCGGCGCCACCAAAGTCTTCGGCATCGTCATCGCGAGATAAAAAATTACTCACGATTTTTTATAAACACAATCAAGGTTTCGTGATTTGATTTTCCAACTCTTGCACTTTTTTCTTCAGTTTTATCATTTCCAATTCTCGATTGACCGCTATCGTATTGAATGACTCCAATTCCTCATTTTTCGAAAGCAACTCTTTTTCAATTCTTTTTCTGTGTTCCATCTCCACCTGCATAGCCTTGTTCGCGGTCTGCAATGCGGCCGTCCTCTCGGACACGACTTTCTCCAACTGTTCCTGATCAATAACCGATTGGGCAAGTTTGAGCGCGTGAAACCTGTTCCGAACGAAAAGTGCCACAACCAACGCGATGAGAAGGATAAATACCGCCACGCCAACCCACACGTATTCGCGATATTTCGCGTAAAAACTTTCCGGCTGATTTATGATGACACTCCCGGGCGGAATATTCGCTCTATCACTCTTATGAGCGATCAATTCCCGATAATCGAAAGCGTAAACGTTCGGGCTTTGCAATACGATCGGGATATTCTCTATATTCTCTCCATTCAGCACCCGCACAGCAATATCTGCCATCGCCCCGCCCTGAGCCTTGCTCGACGTCAGTTTTCCGCCGACGATGCCATCTCCCAAGTTGAAATCCCATGTTCCATAGATCGGAACATCCGTCTCGGCACGAATTTCTTTCAAAAGCTCGCTATAACCATAATATCTCCCCGTCTTATCCGAAGCATTGAAAATCGTCACATAAATCAGGCTGTTTTCCGGCATCTGCCTCACGGCATTTAAAATCTCATCACCGGACAAGCTCCCATCGTACACGGTAACCGCGTAATCTTTCTCATATTTCGGTATGAGCTTGTCTATATAGTCACCGACAATCTTTCCCGTCGTGGTACTGTCGCGAATGAAAAAGATATTTCTGACGCCCGATTGGAGCTTGAGGGCGATATCGACACTCGCTTCGATATCACTGTCCTCATTGATACCGCTTATGAGTTTCTGATCTTTGATTATATCCAAACGATTCTGTATAAAATTCGTCCCGCAAAAAACCACCGGGGTATCCGGAAAAAGCTCTCCCCGATGTTTCAGCGTGAAATTGAACGCGTCGTCATCCGAAGTGAGCACGATATCGTATTTGAATTTTCCGAACTTGTACTTGAATTGTTCGAAAAGGAGCTGTCGCGATGTCTCGTCATTCACCCGTTTGGTGTCCATATTCTCCACTTGGAGATCATACGCGATACCGCTTACGTCGAGTTTTTCCTTTACCGACTGCGTTATCTGCGCGGTCCATTTGTAGCTCTGATCATAAGAATTGATAAGAAGCACGCGCTTGACCGGGCCATTCGCGGCCGAAACGAAAGATATTGTCAAAAAAGAAAACGAGATTCCAAAGATAAAAACGAGAGAAACGATTCCGTACTTTAAAAATCCGTTCATTTTAATTTTATTACAATTAAACCAAGGATTTCCATTTTTCCTTTGTCTCTACTCTACTACAAAATAAAAAAAATACCATAGATATCGTCTCCTTATCCGATAGAATCATTTTTCTCGAATTGATAGCTTTTTCAAACAAGTTTTCATAACTTGTTTCTTATTCTCTTAATTGATATGCTTTTGTTATATATGAAAAATCTTCATTATTAACAATATGTCAAAAAATAAACGCGTGCTGTTTGCGATACTCTGGGGAATCATAACAGTAATATCCGGATTTCTCATTCTCACTCTTGTCGGGCTACATGACGCGTTTTCTGGTAGCAGATCACTGGTCAATCCACCATTTATTTCGCTCGTCGGGCTCTTCACGGCATCCCTGATTTCTTTGCTTGGAATGACGTGGGCGTCGCGGGGTGAAGATTCGCCAACAAAGAACCGTGTAGCGCTGATATGCACGATTCTGCCTCCCACAGGGATAGTATTGCTTATTGTTTCAATATTGTTTTTTACGGGCAACTAAAGCATGATGCCCAACGCTTCTGTCAGAAACTTGTTGTCTTAGCTCGCAATAGATTTTCTCGATGAATTTGAAAACGCGCCAATATCATTGGTGCGTTATTTTAATATCTAAGTAAAAATCATCTCGACTTCTGATTCCGATTTCCAATTTTGGCGGGCCACCTGAGTTAAGTACCCAGGGATAGGGCTATTAAGGGATATTTTAGCATGGTTTCTCGGGTTTTACTGAGGTACCTGAGTCTAGGCTTGGCTTTTTGGCAAATGAGACTAATGGGACGGTTATGGGCGTTTTTGGGACTGTCTCAAAAGGTAGCCTTTTCGCTCGAATTTTCGGGAAGACTTCTCTTTACCTTCTCAGCTAGGCCATAGGTGTTCCCATGGCTCAGGAGGCCGAGATATGAGGCCACGGTGGCTTCCGTCTGCTTCTGATTGAGGTTTCTGAACATTCTTTTTTTGGTGGAGGTTCTTGGTACCCGATGATACGGAAAATGCACCCAGCCTAAGAAATCAACGCCCGAGGCAATCGTCTTTATGAATACCTTGTTCGGGTGGAGCGACAGCCTAAGCCGGGCTGCCAGATACGCTGCTATCTTGGGCAAAAGCTTTTCCAAATACTCCTTGTCTTCATGCAAGATTACGAAGTCATCTGCATACCTAATGTAGTAGGCGGCTTTCAATTCCCGCTTCACAAAGTGATCGAACTCATTCATATAGATGTTCACCAGAAGCTGGCTCGTAAGGTTGCCAAGGGGCAGCCCGACAGCGGGATTGTCTTTCGTATGAAAGCTTCCTACTACTTCGCCCAGAAGCGATACTACCTCTCCATCTCCGATGCGGTGCCTCAGGATATCTTCCAGAATTTTGTGATCGATGTTAGCAAAAAACTTCCTAATGTCACACTTGAGAACCCAAGCGGTGCGTGTATGATTTTGTGAAACCTTGCGAGCATAGTCCCGAAAGCGATTGATAGCCCGGTGTGTGCCTTTAGCACGGCGGCAGGAATAGGAGTCGAAAATAAACTTGGGATCGAAGTAGGGATACAAGACCCGATAGATCGCATGGTGCAGAAGTCGGTCTCGAACCGATGCCTTATGAATATCTCGTGGCTTCGGGTCGTTAATCCGAAAAGCTCGATACGAGCCATGCTTATAGGTTTTGTCGGTAAGATCCTTGTGAAGCGAAAGGACATTATCGGTCAGGTGAAGCGCAAACCGTTCAATATCCTTACGACGGCGTTTATCTTTGAGAAACTCGCGCCAGGCCGAGAGCAAGTTATCCACAGAAATGATATCATGGTAGATATGACTGCACCTGTTTTCACCCCCCCCCCCGAGCTTCGCTCGGAAATACGAAGGCCACAATCCTCGCTCGTATCAAAGAGGGCTATTTGATTTGGGTGAATATTGTTCCGCATATTTCTAAAGGGGCGAGATATACGATAGGCTCTCGCATTGAAAATAGGTTTCTTGATTTACTCGAACTTTCCTACGCTGCCTACTTTACCGAAAAAGAGAAAAAGGCTGAAAAGATTTCTGAATGTATCCTCCTTCTTGATACGCTGAAGTTTCTCGTTTCAGTTGCCTGGGAAGGCAAGCTCATTTCAAACGCCCACTGTGAGAATGTTTCCTCAAAACTTGAAGAGATTGGCCGCATGTTCGGTGGCTGGAAGAAGAATCTCGACAACCCTGAAAAGAAAAACCGCAACACATAGCTGCGGAAAGAAAGCAGTTTCGGAGACGGAACACGAACTTGTTGTTCGGATTCCACTCGTTGTTAGGCTTCGCCCAATTGTTGTTCAACCACAAACCGTCATCGTTGCGTTCCAGCTTGAAAACGTTGGGATTGCCGTCAGAGTCAGCTTTTTGTGCGGCACGCCATCTAGATCACTGCCGACCTAAGCGCATGAAATGCCAGAGGTCGTGCTGTATTTTAACTCTGATCGAAAATCAGCCAGTGTGTCGCACCAAGTGTTTCTTTTTTGTTGACTGCATGCGTATCCTCCGTGGAAAACCGTAGCCGTCCACGCTCTCAATCCACATGAGCCGGGCTGGTCTCGAAAAGCCGTAACCGTTCAATGTAACCAGCTTGCAATCAGTATAGCAAAAAAATCGCGCCAAGCGGCTACGCCGCTAAAAGACTAAAGTCCAAAGTATCAAAGAGTCCAAGGGTCAAAAGAAAAATTAAGACAAAGAAACAAAGTTTCTAAGATTCAGATTTGCGGAGACGGAACACGAACCCGCCGTCCGGATTCCACCCGCTGCTAGGCCTCGCCCAACTGCTGTCCAACCACAAACCGCCACCGTCGCGCGCCAGCATGAAAACGCCGGGATTGCCGTCAGAGTCAGCAATTTGTTTCATTCCTATATACAGCCATTCTCCAAGAGGTTGATTTTGGTATTGTAAACGGAGCGTGGGACCGACATCGCTTGGACAGAGTTCAAGTCCTAATTCTTCAGCTCGTTTGTAAATTTGATCAGTAGTAGCAGAGGACTTAAAACCAAGGTCAGCTACCGTAAGACGAATCAGGGTCATCTCTTCTAATTCTGGAGTAGCAATAAATTCCTTTTTGTTTTTGAGCATACTCTCAGCATAGCCCCCAATATTGATTTGAGCAGCTTCCAATTCTTCTTGAAGAGTACCAGCAGATTTGCCTCCCACTTTGGATTCTATCCTTCGTACTTTTCCTTCTGGGAAAGCAGTATAGACGTGTTCTAGAGTAGCTGGGAGTTTTTGGAAGATGCCTGGCTCTAATTGACCCACATAGGCTTTGGTTGTAGGCCGAATTTCACTTGGGGTTCTGGCAATATCTGCCTGGGTACAATCAAAGATTACTAACATGTCTCTTTCGGTATTGCGATCAGCCCGTAATTCAGCGATGCGTGGATCTTCCTGATAGCCAAAGCCTTCAATGGTGGAATTGATTTCGTATAGGAAAGTGAGATCTTCTTTAGCAAAAGGTATTCCCTGCTTTTTTTTGTTTTCCAGAACGGTCAGCATTTTCATATCGCTACTCCTCTTATGATACGCATCAGCCTCTTTCCCAAAAGCTTGGAGTTTTTCCTCTAATACTTCTTGCATCAAAGGCTCTACATTTTGTTGCGGGAGCACTCCTCTTACTTCTCCGATTTGAGTATCACCATTCATGCGAATGGCGAGTCTTGGTTGTATTGGGTTTCCGTCTTTATCATTCGTGTAATAGACATAGAAATCTCCGGATTCAATTTGGGTTTGGGCGGTTGAATACCCAGCGGTACACCAGCCCGTCCCTCGGCCATCAAGCGACTGAAAAAGTTTCTCCGCGGCGCCTTCCTCCCCTTGTTCAAACTTTACCCAGGCCCCCTCTATGGTTTCCCCACCCCCCACTCCGGCCTCTAAGGATTTAACAATGAGTTCAGCGTAGAGATTAGGGAATTTTTTATCAAATTCAGCTCTAGCTTCTGGATCCTTATTATCTTGCTTGACTCGCTCGTACAGGTCGGCCATTTGCGCTAGTGGTTCGCGGTAGATATCTGGAAAAGGAGCGACCGTGCTTTCGGTGCGTTTCTTGAATTCGCCGCGCTCTTTATCAAACTGGGAAAGCTTGGTAATTTGATTCCACGCGTAGTACTTAAACCAGGCTGGATAGACAGCATCTTCGGATGACAGGTAGTCAATCCAAGCATCAAGAGAGTGCCTTTGATCAGCGATAGCCGTATCAATCATCTGCTCTCGCATCTCTTGAGAAATTTCAATGTCACCGTGACCCTGTTCTCTGGCCACTCTTTTTTGGAGTTCAAAGTAGGAATCGGGAAAATTCCCTCGCTTGATGATGAGGCTGTCGTAAATCTTGGGACGAAGAAGGTCAATATTGCGCTCTCGTACTCGGCTATCAGGGTTGAGAAAGATATTTTCCAATCGGTCAGTATATGCCTCAATACGATCTTTAGGATCATTTGGAATTTTCTCGCCGGTGTGGCGCTGGTCACGAACAACGGCATGCTGAACATCGGCAGATTTCTGCAGTTCTGGGTTTTTGATGTGGAGGGGGTGTTTTTCAAACATAGTTCCATTTTAGCATAAAGAGGACTTCTCTCCAATTTCAGACTACTTCAGCTTACTATTCATTTTCTCAAAGCCCTCCTTGTCCAGATAGGAGCTTACATCATAGCGCTTATCTCGAAAACGCCTTGTCGCTTGAAGAATATCGAGATATGAAAAATAAGTTAATGAACGAAAAACAGCTTCTCAAAGAGAAATTATCGGCTTTTGAGCAAAAAGCGAATAATCGGTTCGAACTTACGGAAAAGTTTTTGAAATACAATATGGAATTGGCAAACGAGGGAACAAATGAAGCAAAACTTCATTTGTTCAAAAAAGTCGGTTCGAACTTTCAAATTAAGGATCGAACCGTCTTTTTTGAGCCACGCGGAGCGTGGAAAAACCTTTTGGATTCGGGAATTCTTGGCGGGAATGCTTTTGTGTCGGCGCTTCGCGCCGACCCCATTTCGGCTTCCGATTCCGATTTTCAATTTTGGCGGAAAGGGAGGGATTCGAACCCTCGAGGGGTTTTATCCCCTGCCACGTTAGCAGTGTGGTGCCTTCAGCCAGCTCGGCCACCTTTCCTTATTCTTTTCATGATTTGATATTCTTTAGCCTAGCAATTTTTTTCTTTTGAATCAAGCCAAAATAATTCCTTGTGAAAACAAGAAAAACAAAACCAAATTCTTCCAAAAATATCACCGATTCTCCCCCAAGAATCAACTACATAGAAGTCACTATCGGATCACGATGTGACGGTCGACCGAATCCGACATACAACAAAACAACTGCCAACGCGAGATGCAAGACATCTCCAGCCGTATTGGACATAAAAAGACCCAAAATCATATCACCCGACGTAAGGAAGCCGACTGCTCCCACCACACCATACACCGCCCCGAAGATTTTGGCGTACATGCGCAAAGCTTCCGCTCCCATACCAACAACAACAAGCGCGAGCGCTCCGGAGAGAAGATGAATGATATTATGAACCGTATCAACGTCAAAAACACCCAACAACGGATCATTGAAAAATCCAAGAACACCGACAACAAGAAACACGACTCCAAGAATGGTAATGATATTTTTTTCCATACTCTATTTATAAAAAATAAAATGAAGGAACGCGACAGTATCGACCATTTTCCCCTGCCGTATATCAAAGTGCAAAAAAAGATTCTCTTCTACCAACAAGTATACACCTTTTGAGAAAAATATTTTTTCTTTTGTCAAGTTTTGGAAATAAAAAAACACCCCGATTACTCGGGGTGTCCTTTCTACTTACCAACGGTTATCGCCTTGATTCCCACCGTTGAAATCGCGATTGCCGCGAAATCCACCAGTGCGAGGGGCGCGCTCTTCCATAGGACGAGCTTCGTTGACAGTAAGCGTGCGTCCATCGAGCTCCTTACCATTCCAAAGATCGATAGCCTTTTTGGCTTCTTCTTCGGTAGCCATCTCAACAAAAGCAAAGCCGCGTGAGCGACCAGTCATTTTGTCGATGATGATTTTGGCAGAAGCAACGTTACCAGCCTGTGCGAATGCATCGCGCAAACCGTCCTCGGTTGTACCGTAGGAAACGCCGCCGACATACAATTTGGTTGCCATATCGAACTACTCACTTGATTACTGTGTAAGGTGACCTTCCCTTTTCTGGTCCTACTTGACGAAGATTCGAGATTTGGCAACCTGAGCCTTATGTCGAGTTACTCCAGAGAGAAAAACTTACAACATAACCATCATAGCACGGAACGACAAAAAAAGCAAGTGGCCATTCTGCGAAAAAACAGAAAGAAAGAATTTCCCATCGGCCAGTAAACGAAAGGAGAATTACCCGTCGGAAACATTTGATTGGCTGGTTTCCTATAAAGACAGCGTACTTTAGAAATAGCTCAAACCACATTCCCTCACCGAGCTTCACGCCGACCATATTTTTGGTTCTGAAACCCTTTTCGAAAAATTGCGGGCTACATCGGTCTAGAACTTTGAAGTATAGGGCTGTTGAGGGGTTTCTTGGAGGTACTTGGAGTATAGCAAATTGAGGTGTCCGGGTCAGGCTTTTGAGACAAATGAGACACAATACAGGCTATGTCTCATATTAAGGAAATAAGACACGCTAGTGTCTCAAAAATCTGCATAAAAGCGAGGCTTAGAAACTACCCATTATCAATGATATGCCTCTTAATAATATAAAAGATTTCATTAAGTATATTTTGCTTTCTATATTTCAAATCCTCTCTATTGGTTGATAAATCTATACCTACATTCTGCTCTGACTCCTCTAATTTTTTCAAATAATCTGAAGAGAAATGTATTGCTCCAAATTTTATCTTAGTCTTGTTAGTAATATTATATAGAGCAACTGCACGAGCAATTTTTGATGATTCGATATCTATCGTATGAACTTTTTGCTTAGAAAAATGTTCACGCTGAGTAAAGGTTTCTTCCATTGTTGTAGTTACAGAAATATGAGCTAAAGAAGAATGCTCTTTTATATACTCCATAGAATTACTTAACTTTAAGCCTAAGCTCATAATTTCATTTCTTCTACCTATAACAAATGACTTTGGTATGTATATTCTTTTATATACTTCACTTACAGATTTTAAGGTACCCACTTTTCCTACATGCAAAATCTCCTGTGCTTTCAACTGACATACTTTCTGCGCTAGAAAATCACTAATATCACCCCAATGACCATAGTTTGCCTCCAGACAATTTATTACCTTTCCGTTTTTTGAAATAAATCTAGTAGCTGAATAAAACTTGTTTTGGTACGTACTTAATACCGAAAAATCAGAATCTTTTTCAAAGTGATCTTTAAAAAAAGTGCTGTAGCCAAGAATAACAATATCATTCTTGATAATCATTTTTTCGTCTAGACCAGTCCATTTATCGATATCTTTTTCAGCCAAAGGATAAGCATAGACATTTATCGAAATCTGAAAATTTCTTAAATGATACTTAATCATAGAAGCATAGTGTATGAGTAAGTCTCTCCCTGGAGTTACACAACAGATCAAAATCTTCTTTGAATTTCTCTCACCTAATAAAAACATCGGTCTCAAGCTATTGCTATTGTCTTTTTTTAACTTACTCGAATGAAGCACCTCGGTGATAGTAAAGTCTAGATTCAGTTCATTCAAAATATTGAGATCTGGATATATACCATGTATTTCAAAACTATCTATCATCCTTAGATTACTATCAATCAAATCTATCGGTAGTTTATTTTTGATATAATTCTCTAGCGAAGTTGTCATCGTATGGTCGATTAAATGAGGTGTGTCGAAGTTATGATCTGGAATCTTAACTACTTTTTGATAAATATCTAGATATTCAAAAATAAAATATTTATGAATAAAATTTGTGATTGAATCCGTAAAAGTAAAGTTTAATATCTGATCTTTCGTAATCCACTTAAAAGCGAGGGACTCCTCGTTAATCTTTATTCTTTTTTCATCAATTACAGAAGAGGTATAGTCATAAAAATGATAATGGTTTCCACTTTTTGCTGTGTAATCACGTACTCCTAATAAACGAATATTGTTGATCTCAAGTCCAGTTTCCTCAAAGACCTCCCGAACAAACGCTTCCATTGGAGCTTCATTGATATCCAGCTTACCTCCAGGAACAACCCACTTCCCGCAGTCCTTACCCTTACTAGTCTGAAGTATTAAGAACTGACCCGCTGAATTATAAATTAACCCGCCTGAAGCAAGAATCTTATAAGTCTTCTTAGGCTCAAACAATCTCTTATAGTAGGTTGCGAAAGCGTAAAAGCTTTTTGTATTAGTGGGAATTTGAAGATTTATAATCGATTTAATAGCGAATCTCTTTCTGTATGATTCTCGAATAGTTGCAAATCCATCTTGTCCATTTTCATAATTTGGCAAAGTAACATTATATCTCGTCAGTAGCCACGTACTCAAAATTTTTGAAATTCTCCCGCAACCATCACTAAAAATATGTCCACAAAAATCTATATTCCATTCAATCCACGCCGCTAAATCTATGGGGTTAACTGCTGGATTACTAAGCTTATAGTACAACTGACTTACAAATGATTTATAAAACTTTTCTACGTATTTTGTATCTACATAAAAATACTTATGGGAATTACTTCCGCTTCTTACTATTAGCTTTTCATCATTTATAATCTCTTGATTTACAATTCTTGCAATTTGATCAATAAAGTCTTTAAGCACTTGTGGCGATAATATAGGTATGTTTTTATTATCATATACAAAATCAAAAGCTTTTGTTATATTATTTTTCGTGATCTTTATCAGATCATTCTTTGAAATAGATGTGTTGAGAATCTTATGCTTATCTTTAGATGCCGAAACATCTAACTCTCCATCAAATGTCCTACTTGTACATTTAATATTTCGCAATAGACCCTCTTGATACTCATTTCTTGATAACCGAGGAATGTGCCCCTTTCGCGAATGCTCGTCTAGAGTAATTTGAAGCGTCTTATCATTTGAAAGAATGAGGTTTTTCAAACTTTCAATACTCGACATATACCGAGCTTCTGATTCATGAACTAAGTTCTGCTTATTAACTATATAGTTCTTTTTAAGATTGAGGATTACTGGGTCACCATTAGTATTAACGGATACTGTGGAATAATTTTTTACAAATTTTGAAGCTAAAGATTTCTCTAAGAAAATCAATCTGCAATCCTCTATATTTTTATAACTTTTGTATAGTGATAAAAAATCAGGTGTAGGATCACTTGGGTACACACCTGTTCTCTCTAGAACTCTCAATGCGGATGTTATAAAATCAACTTTTAGATCAAAAATATTAACTGGCAAGTTTCTTCGTTCTGCATCAAGCAGAAGTTCATCAAGGTCATCGACCGATTGCATTCTCCTATCGAGGACGTAAATAAAATTAGCCTCTTTAACTTTTTCAAGTAGTTTTTCACCGATAATGGATGCTTCCTCATGAAATACATAACCAGAAAGCATCTGTCCTGTGTAATTTGAAGCGTTTAATACAAACCTTCTTTTTACAGCGTCAGTATTTAGTACACCATCAAAACCTTCAATGTCCTTTATATTTTGATCTAACAAGCTCTTAATAAATGAGGACTTTCCTGAGGCTATAGGTCCCCTAACACAGTAGAGACCTTTCTCTATCCGTTTTGAATGAGCAATCTTTCGTGATAGAGATTCTACACTTGTATAAAAATAATCTGTAAGATTTTTCTGAATTTCTCTTCTTTCAGCGATCCAATTATTTTCATCCTTCAATAGTTGTCTCAGTGTATTCTTATCCGAGACCTCCGTATTAAATCTGGTAAATACATCATAAGACTTGAGCTCTGATTTTGATACGGCAAGAAGGACGCTTCGCAAAACTAAACTAGCAGTTTCAGATTGAAAATTGCTATTATCGTATGCCTTAATATGATTCAGCGCCTTTCTCAAGCTTACAGTATCCGTATCAATCACCTCAACCTCATTTGAGGAATTAATAAATACTAAATATTCATCGGTAACTTTAAGAGGAAGAAATGTAAACGATTTCAAATATCCTTTATCAATAAATTTATTGATAAAGGATATTATTTTCTCCAAGTCAGAATCAGTGACACTCAGTAAACTGAGTAATTCGCTCACGTTGCTTTCTTGATTGAACTTCGAGATTTTTGTTCTTACAGATTTCTCATCCACATCCATAAGAAGAAATCAGGTAAGTATATCAACTAATTCGTGAATCTCTTTAATTGACTGTAAATCTTGAGGGATTTCATCTGGCATTTTTGAAACACTATTCTCTACAAAGAGAGCATCCACGCCAATATCTTTAGCTGCGAGGTAATCATAAAAATAACTATCTCCGACCATCAGCGCGTCCTGCTTCTCGAGTCCTAAAGATGATAATATTTCCAGAATAATTGATGCTTTACCATTTGGATCGCTGCCCTCTGAAGATCTATACGTATAGAAAAGACTAATCAACTGAAAATGATCTAGTCTTTCTTTGATTTCTTTAATAGCAATATCTTCTGCATAGGGATTCGCTGAAAGAACTACAAGGAGTAAACCTTGCTTATTCAAATATTCTAGAGTTTCCTTAGTCTTTGGGGTTAATTCTAAATGTTCAAGATAGTTATCTTTAGTTTCGGGGTCATGATAAATCCAGTGAGGTTTTTGTGTTCGCTTTGTAGCACTTGGATACCAAAGCGTTCCATCTCCGTCTAAGAAAACTATTTTTTTCTTCATTTTCATATTTTTCTCAGTTATATGGTTAATCAATAGTTATCTCTTCCACTACTCCACCTTCAGATTTAAACCTAACTAAATCTACTTCTAAATTTTTCTTTATCGCCTTAACTCTTTCAATCTGTACGAGTCTGTGAGTATTCTTATTACGAGACTCAATCCTTTTTTCAAGCTCCTCTTCAGAAATTTTTAAATATATCACCACATCAGAATCTACAAGAGTACTTCCAAAGCCTGGATGTCCCGCTTCGATATTCATCTTGCTTTGAACATAATCCGTCAGCAATTCAGTCGTCTCTCTTAAATAATCTTGGTGCTCAATATTATTTGGGTCAAATTCCTTTTCAGTGTATTTTATGGCCTTCCTATCACCATCAACAAACATGAATGGCCACTCATGATGTAAAACGTGTCTTTTAAACTCTTCTGGCATATCATCAAATACTACATCTAAGTCAACGCCATCTTTGATATGTTGCAAGATGGTACTTTTTCCAACACTCGGTGGCGCAAGAACCAATACTCTTTGGTCCTTGTACTTTTCCAACAATGATTCCAGAGTCCCGGCCTGTTCTTTGCCTTCTTTAGGATTCAAATGTATGTCCCTGGAATCTTTTTTATAACCTTCAAATGACATTTTTATTAGATTTTAACAGTTGAAAATCTAATAAATTATACACTAAAAATTGCGTTCTGTCCATTGTCTGTGGTTAAGACACTGTGGTTAAAACACCATTCCCTCACCGAGCTTCGCGCCGACACAAACGCGTTCCCGCCAAAAATTCCCGAATCCTTTCGGGATTTTCTCAAAAAGATTGGTTCGAACTTCCGCATTGCCGACCGCACTTTGTTTTTGGATTTCAAAAATGCCTTTAAAATTGCGGAAAAATACCATGCCGAGGCGCTTTGCGCCGAGGCAACATCTTTCAATTTCGCTGAATGTAAAACTTGGCGGAGGAGGTGAGATTCGAACTCACGATACCCTTTCGGGTACGACAGTTTTCAAGACTGTTGCCTTCAACCACTCGGCCACTCCTCCCTATTTTTTGACAAACAAAACAAATTCCCCTCCAACAACTCTAGCAAGATTTTTCCATCCAATCAAATCACCAAAAGAAAAAATGTGCTATAGTGAACAAGGATAAAAACATCAACTCTTTATGCAAGATTCTTTTGAACAACAAAGCACCTCCCCTCTTTCCCCCAACACTATTTTACTTCAATGGGAGGCCCCAGAACACGAGCCCCTTGAGCTCGGCCCGCGATCACGCGTCATCGTCACCGTACTCCTCGTTCTTATTGTTGTCTGGGCACTCTACACAAATAGCCCCTTAATGGCCATTACTTTTATTCTCATCGGTATTATCGGCTATCTTTCTTTGTATCGAGAACCACGAATCATACGTTTTTCTGTTACCCCAAAAGGCGTCGTCGCCGGCAATGAGCTCTACTCTTTCGAATCCGTGCAATCATTCTTTATTTATACCGAACCGCCATTCCAAAATATTCTCAGTCTTCATACTGAAGGAAAACTTTTTTCCCACGCGCATATCCCTGTTCCCACTATTGATAACAACGAATTACGCGATGTCCTCTCGCAATTTATACCGGAAGAAGAGCATAGTCCCGGGCTCATTGACACTTTGGAAAAATTACTGCATATTTAAAGATGTTTTCTTCGTAATCCACATTAGAAAACATTTTTTATTTTGCGCTCGTAGCTCAGTGGATAGAGCATCTGGTTGCGGTCCAGAGGGTCGTAGGTTCGATTCCTGCCGAGCGCACAATTCAGCACTTCAACATCTGCAAAACCGGTATCTGCCTGTACCGAGCAGCCGGGTCAAATAGATTTTAACTTCAAACCCCATTAAAAAAATTTACTTCTTCAATAAGCAAGAACGAGCTGATTTTTTTACTTTCACCGCAAAACTATTGACCTTTCTGCGATTTTGTGTATATATGTAGTTGGTACCTAAGAAAACAGGTAGCCAGAAAGGAGAACTGCTATGGACCATAGCAATCTTGCAGGCCAGAAGTGCACACACAGTCAGTGTCGCCACGGCATGTGCCTGAACCACGGGCCGGAGTGGGAAAACACCGGCAACGAGCGGCGCGAGCCAAATCCAGGAGTCTTCGGCAAAAAGACCTACTGGTCTACTCGCTGTTGCGGTACACCGATGGCGCGATACAAAGAAGTACAAACAAAACGGTGCAAGAAATGTGGCAGACAGGAAGATAACATCACACATGACTGCCTCGCTCTTTGCCTCTGCTGCGGCCGAACCCGCAGCATAAATCGCGTCTACACTGACTAGTAAGAGTTGTTCATAAGGGTTGTGAGAGAAATCTTGCGACCCTTCTTTTTTTGTCAATTTTTTAGGCTTGACTTAAACATTAAATTATGATACAATACACAGTCAAGCATTCCGCTTGATGCTCTTTAAAAGGAGGAAATGATGGAGGTCGGAATCTTGGGCAAAACGCCCGTAGCGTTCGCTGCGCCCTGTTCGGGAATGGAAGGATTTTTCAGGCTCGAACATTGGCGAGTTCGCGTCGACAATCGCGAAGACGATCGAGTCATCTGGAAACGAGGTGAGTTTGTTCTCGTGGTTCCGGTGACCGAGGATGACCAAGTCGTTCTCATCCGCGAGTACAAGCAGGCCGTGGAACAGGTACTCCTCTGTTTACCGGCTGGCGGAAAGAAGAAAGACGAAACACCTCAGGCAGCGGCTCTTCGCGAACTTCGCGAGGAAACGGGTTGCGTCGGAGAAGAAGGCAACTGCCGTGTCTTTGGCCCGTTTTTCAACTCCCCCGACAAATCGACGGAAAAGCATTTCGTCGTGGTCGTGACCGGAGTCAAAAACGGCGGTACACCAACTCCGGAAGAAGCTGAAACCATTCTTGGTTCTCAACTATCGCCACGAGGTGAAACAAAAGAAAAACTCCTCGTCGGCCTGCATCGCATGGCTCTTGATGTCGCCAACGATGCCCTCTCCAAGTCCTTTGCGGGGATACACCCCGGCGGCTAAAAAACTAGCCACACTTAATGCCCCGCGAATCAATTCGTCTCATCGAATTTCGCGGGGCGTTTTTTTTCTCAAGAAAAATTGCGATGGCTTGTATTTTCCGTTATGATTTGATTGCGTTGTTTTTTCACTCAAACAATAAACGCGCTTGTAGCTCAGTGGATAGAGCGTCTGGTTCCGGTCCAGAAGGCCGCAGGTCCGATTCCTGCCGAGCGCACCCTCTTTTCTTTTCGGAGTATACCAACTGCTTGGTATGCGTCAGGAATCGGACGTCGGAGCGTTGTTTCGCAAGCATACGAAACCGCGAGACGGTGCCCAGACAAACTTTTGTGACGACAAAAGTTTAGTCGAGGGAGATTCCTGCCGAGCGCACCCTCTTTTCTTCTCGGAGCATGCCAACTATTTGGTATGCGTCAGGTCACATTGACGTCACTCTTGTTTTTTGATACAACTGCCTTACTCCCGGCGCCGCATCAAAAGACGGTCCCCGCGAACCGCCTTCCCCTCTCTTCTCCTCTATAGGGGTAAGCCAAAAGGCTAGGTCTCTCGTCTTTCCAGCATCAAAAGATTTCTCTGGGAAAGATTTGCGGAATGTTAGCGCCGGACGCTGCTGAAGTTCATTCCGTCGGAAGAGACTCAATCGCTTTCCCCCGTTCGAGGAACACTTCGAACGAGGGGTTTTATTTTACTTTCAATGTTTCTTCACGAATTCATCAAAAACGTTCATCAACCGCCGCGTCACTGGTCCAGGAGTACCCTCTCCGATTATAGTCTCATCTACTTGTACGACCGGAATGATCCGCTTGCTTGAGCCGGTAATAAAAATCTCGTCCGCTGATAACAATTCTTCAATCGTTATTGCTCGTTTTTCTGTTATCACTCCAAGCGCCTCCGCAAGCTCAAGCACCAACCCCTGCGTAATCCCCCACAACACATTGTCCCACGTCGTTACAAGAGTCCCATTTCGCATGACAAAAATATTACTCTGCGATGCCTCCGACACCTCGCCTTTATTCACATACACCACTTCAAATGCTTTTGCCTCACGCCGCCTTGGCAGGTCCTGAATCGCCATTACATGATTGGCAAGCTTTACTTGAGGCAATGGTCGCTCATATTCAAGCGTTATCACCTTCACGCCATGAGTATATACTTCATCCGCATATACATGTGCTGGTTCAGCAAAAACAAAAAAACTCTCCTCCCCGGATACAGGAGTAAACGTATCAAAACTCAATCCTCCCGACAACACTGTTCGCAAAGAAATCTTTTTCGGATGATTTCGAGCGATGAGCTCGGCGAGAATATGATGATACGCTTCGGCATCAACAGGGAGAGACAATCCCAACGATTCCGCCGAACGAACCAGTCTCTCATAATGTCGCTCCCAAAGAAAAGGCCGGCCATGCTCCGTCGGCATCACATCAAACACCGTGTATCCCCGAAGCAATCCGATATCATACGGGTGGAGAGAAAGCGTGTGAAAAGGCACAAATTCTTTTCCTGAAAAACAAATAAATGAAGACACTTCTTCCATATTTTTATCACAACAGCTCCAAACTTCTTTTCATTATATCCGACAAAAAAAATTTGTGAAAGAAGCACGTGCCCTTGACGAAAGAAGTGGCCTCCTTTATAGTTTTCTTGTGGTTTTTACCATCATCCTGTTGTTTTTAAGGGTGTTTTTTTAACAGACAAAGGAGAAAAAAGAATGACGTTCATACCGTCACTCTATGCCGAAGAGATGTCGGCAGTGCATGACCAAACTGAAGACGTGATTGTCTTCAGCGTCAGAACAAACAAACCGCTCACGGAAAGGGAGCGGTCAAATCTGATCGAAAGAATTCAGAACTTTCTCCGAAGAGGAGAAAATAAGCTGAACATGAAAGTTCGTTATCACGCAAGTGCCGGATCGAGGGACGTTCACGTCCTTATAAATAATGACAAAATGTCATGCGGATCGAAAATGAACGAAAAGTTCGAACAAGTCCGCAGTCTCGTTTGTGGATACGTTTTGGGATTCCGGGGCGGTATCATCCTCGAACATCAATTACAGGTTGATAATATCTCCCTCCGGAAAGGAAAATGTCCGCCTGTGAAATTCGACCGACCAATGTCGGAGAAGTCACTCCCTCGATCCATCTAGCTTCTTCAGCCTCCCCTTGCAACGCAAAGGGAGGTTTTACGTTATAATGGATTATAATGAAAAAAGACGGACTCTTTCATGCCTCAACTATGCTCACCTTTGATACTCCGCTTTCCTCCATCGGGTCTATCAAGAAACCAACACTGTCCAAACTTGCACACTTGGACATTTTTTCCGTGCATGATCTTCTTCATCATTTCCCTCATCGCTATGAAGACTACGCGGATCTCTCACCAATAAGCGATCTCGTCCCCGACGGCAAATATACCGTCGAAGGAAAAATAACCAGTCTTCAAGCCGGTCGGACATGGAAGAAAAAAATGTTCCTGACTGATATCACCGTGTCCGATGGATCGGGAACGTTGCGCGCTCTCTGGTTCAATCAACGTTTTGTCGCCCAAACCCTTCGCGAGGGAATGCATGTACGTCTCAGCGGCAAAGTATCGCGTGACAAACAGGGTCTCTCTATGACCAATCCGGCCTATGAACGCGCCGAACGTGATGCCACACATACCGGTCGTCTTGTTCCCATCTATCCGGAAACTCGCGGACTTACTTCACGTTTTTTCCGATGGCAACTAGTCAATGCTTTCAAAAATCTCAAAGACTTCCCCGATCCCATTCCTGAAGATATTTTGAAACGCCTCCATCTCCCCTCGCTCAAAGCCGCCCTTTACTACATCCATTTTCCCGAAAGTAAAAAACATGAACTTCTCGCTCGCAAACGCTTCGCCTTCGAGGAAATGTTTTTCGTTCAACTCAAAGCCCTCCAGATACGCACGCTCTACGAAAAATCGGCAGCAACACCCATTCCTTTTGACGAGGAACGTATCAAGAGCCTTGTAGCCTCTCTCCCTTTTTCTCTTACCGACGCCCAACGCAAAACAAGCTACGAGATTCTTCGTGACTTGGAACGTCCCCGATCGATGAATCGCCTTTTAAACGGTGATGTCGGTTCGGGCAAGACGCTCGTTGCCGCACTCGCCGCTTTTTCCGTCGCCGAAAACGGACTGCAAACCGCCTTTCTCGCGCCGACCGAAATTCTCGCCCGTCAACACTTAGAAAGCATCACCCGCTTTTTCGGCAAAAGCGGCCAAAGCATCGCCCTTCTTACCAAAAGCTACCGAATCCTTGATGGACGCAGTGTCACGCGTACCACCCTCCTCAAGGCCCTTGCCGCCGGCATTCCCAAAATTGTCATCGGCACGCACGCGCTCCTTCAGGACGATGTCATTTTTCGTGATCTCGCTTTGGTCGTCGTCGATGAACAACACCGCTTCGGTGTCGCTCAACGTGCCAAACTCCAAGAAACAAGTTTCGACAGTCATGACGGTAGTCCCGCCACCATTCCACACTTCCTCACTATGACTGCCACCCCTATACCACGCACGCTCACGCTCGCTTTTTTTGGCAATCTCGATGTTTCCATCATTGACGAGCTCCCCAAAAACCGCAAACCGATCATCACGAGTGTCGCTCTCAACGACCGCGAAAAAGAACGTGTCTACCAATTCATCCGTGAAGAAATAAAAAAAGGCCGGCAAGCGTTCATTATCTTTCCACTCATCGAAGAATCACTCGCGCTCAAAGAAGTGAAGGCGGCTGTCGTGGAACACACGCGCCTCGCCGAACACATTTTCCCCGATTTTCGCATCGGTCTCGTCCATGGAAAAATGAAGTCCCAAGAAAAAGAACAGGCGATGGAAGATTTCAAAAATAAAAAATACGATATTCTCGTGGCGACCGCCGTCGTGGAAGTCGGTGTCGATGTACCGAACGCAAGCTGTATGATCATTGAGGAAGCCGAACGCTTTGGTCTCGCCCAACTCCATCAATTCCGTGGTCGAGTGGGTCGGGGCGAATACCAATCATGCTGTTTTCTCTTTCCTCACCAACAGTCCCCTTCCTCAGAAAGTCACGAGGGACAAAACAGAGAAAGCTCACGCGAAAACGAACGCTTGAAAGTTCTCGCCACCAAACACAACGGATTCGAAATTGCCGAAGCTGATCTCGCCTTCCGTGGACCAGGAGCTTTCCTCGGAACGCGCCAATCTGGTCTTCCCGACATCGCCATGGAAAATCTCGCCAATCTTAAACTCGTCGAAATCTCACGAAACGAAGCAAAAAATATTCTCAAATCAGACTCCGCTCTCAAAAAACACCCGCTCCTCCTCGATGCTCTCAAAAGATTCGAGGAACGAATTCACTTGGAATGATATTTTTGACAATGAAAAAAGGGCAAGACCGCAGTCTTACCCTCTTGGAATCCGCTTGGCGCTTTATGCCGAACGAAAAATATCGGTGGCGCGCCAGTCAGGCTTGTGTCGCCGCTTGTTGTCCGGACGAGACGGACGAGTGTTCGCACGTGCCGACTTCTGCGACATCATGGAGGCGTCTCGCCCTCCCTTCGCCGAGCTCATCATTTGCGTCGGCACGTACTGCGGTGGCGGCTCAGCCACGATTTGTTGTGGTGCCGGCACCTTGACGGGCGATGAGGTTTTGATGGTGCCAGAAATACGCCCGTTTTGTCCGGGCTTAACCGAATAACACATACACTCCTCCTCAAAAAACTTTCCGTCACCATTGACGAAAAGATACAAAAGAACAACCGTGTATTATAGCACAAAAAATACACCCTGGCAAGGGTCAGATATTTCCTTTATTTCCGCATTTTTTCTGTCACCCAAAACTCACCGAAATAACGACCAAAAAGCAATCGTGTCTGCGAATCGATTGCCGGAAATGCTGAAAGGAAACCTACAACCGGAATAAGTATCCACTGAAAAAACATCAAAAAATGCCGACTCCAATGATACTTCTTGGGACGCGGTGGAAGCGAGAGAAGAGAAAGTGGAATGGAAATAAACAACCCCATCATCCCGAGAGTCATAAGCGTTTTGGTGACAAAGGGCAAATTGTGCGCGAGCACGCTCTCACGAAACGCCGCCCCGCCCAAAATGAGCGGCAACCAACCAAGAAATGTCAAAATAAAAGAAGTGGTTGCCCATGAATAATGTCCTTCGAGCATCTCAAATGTCACGCGCATCTTGGTCCAAAGAGGAATCAATGTATCCGGCCAGATGGCACGCATCGTCACGGGAAAATTCTCGATCCCGTATGCCCAACGACGCTTCTGCTTGTACTGATTCTTTACCGTTTTCCAATACGTCTCGGCGAGCACCGCGTCGAGTGAAATCGGCAAATGGATAGGTTGTACCCGATAGTCCCCGTGAAAATAAGAAAGGCATTTCCAGTAAATGATACTGTCCTCACTAATCATATTGACCGGCCAAAAACCGACTTTCACCAATGTGTCAAAAGGTTCTGAATGTGATGAAAACGTCACCATCTCCTGCCGCGTCGATTGATACAAGTGCCAAAAAGACGATCCCGTCACCACGAGCCGCACGAAGGCATTGGTATCCCACAAATTATTGTGGTACATCGGAAGGGGTTGATAGGCGCGTTGCAGACGTTTGGGATCGGTAATGTAATGATACGTGAGGGCCGCAAAATATTCACGGTGCGCCACGCTGTCACAATCAAAATTGGAAAAAAGCACTCGTTTGTAATCAATATGTCGCTCATCCAGATATTTCATCAATTCACGCGCCGCGAACCCCGCGTTTGATGCCTTGCACTTCATCTCTCCCGTTTGGACGATGTGCGTCGTCACAAGAAAATCACGAAATACCCCATCAAACTTTTTCTTCAAATATTCCACTTTTGGCAAACGCGTCGCCTCACTTTCCCGCTCCTCGGTAGCAAGAAGAATAATCATCTGCTCTTTGGGAAAATTATTTTCCGCGAGCGACTGGATAGCCGGCTCGATCACCTCAGCCGGTTCTCCCGCTGTCGGCAAAAGCACTACGTGAATAATCTCACGCCAATCCAATATCTCCTCTTTAAGCGGAATAAGCGTTCGGGTTTCTCGACGAATCTTTTTCAAACGACGAATTTCTTTTCTCACGGTGCGACGATCACGAAAAGCAAACAATGACATCTCGCGCATCCCGTCGTAAAGATTTTTGATACGGGTTTTGAGGAGCTCGCTATAAGCTTCCGGATGAGTAATATTCTGACAACGATCCCACCAATCAATACGCTTACCTTCTTCAACATCCCGATTCCCCGCCAAAGAAAAAAGAGAGATATAAAACGCTTTGTGAATCCAATAAATATCAAACACGATGACAAACATCGCCGCCCACACCGGCAAAAAGAAAGAAAGGGCTAGCATGCCCAAAAGCGTGGTCCACGTCAAAAATCCGGGAATCATCTCGATCATCCGTTGGAAAAATCGTTGCTTTGGTATAGTGGTCTTGGGATCGGGAAAATGAAACGTTTCATCCATAGTATATTTACAAAATACTTTTTTTAAGCCAAAAAGTCAATGTTGACCGGAAAAAACTTTTGATATCTGAAGCAAGACATTATCTCGCGGATCTAAGATCAGACTATAGGTGGTTGCCCTCGTTTTGGATGAGGTATAAGCAAGCACGCGAAAACCTCTGCTGAGAAATCAACATCTCAAGCTAAACCAAACCTTCACCGTATTCCACCACAAATCATGTATTTGTGGTTTTTTTCTTTTTTCATCAGTGTATAGTACAATTTGAATAAGATTTCTTTCTGATTTTTTTATCTTCTTATGACGCTTCTTCGTTTTCCAAAAGATTTCCTCTGGGGCGCCGCTACCTCATCCCATCAAGTAGAGGGCCATACGCGCAATGACTGGTCTGAGTGGGAAAAGAAAAATGCCGTCCGCCTCGCCAAAGAAGCCTACAAAAAATTTGGACATCTTCCGCACTGGGAGCGTATTCAACCGGAAGCAGAAAATCCAAAAAACTACCTTTCCGGCGCCGCTTGTGATCATTACAAAAAATTCCGCGAGGATTTTGATTTAGCGCAATCATTACATCACAATGCTCATCGTTTCTCCATCGAGTGGTCTCGCATCGAACCAGAAGAAGGAAAATTCAATCAAGAAGCCATCGATCATTACCACGAAGTACTCACGACTCTCCATGAACGCGGACTGGAGCCCTTTGTAACTCTGTGGCACTGGACACTCCCTCTCTGGCTCGCCGAAAAAGGTGGCGTACACAGTCAAGAGTTTCCAAAGTACTTTGAGCGGTACGCAAAACATATTGTTTCGCAATATAAAAATGAGGTACGCTTTTGGATCACGCTCAACGAGCCAACTTCTGTTATCGGAGCCTCTTATGTAAATGGTAATTGGCCACCTCAAGAAAAAAGCCTCTGGCGCGCGTATCGCGTATTTCATATTCTTGCCAGAGCGCACAATCGCGCTTTTCATGCTATTCACAAAATCGATTCAAATGCAGAGGTGGGTCTCGCCAATATTTTACAATCCTTTGTCCCCTACCAAAAAACATCATGGCTAGACAAGCTAAGTGTCAGCATTGCTCATTTTTTCACCAATGAATACATGCTTCGTCTTACCCGTGGACATCATGATTTTCTTACCGTGCAATATTATTTTCACAATCGACTAAAGTTTATTCGCCGCGATCACAATAAAGATCATTCCGAAAGCGATTTGGGATGGGAAGTCTATCCCGAAGGTATTTTCCATATTTTGCGCTGGCTGAATAGTTTTCATCTCCCTCTTTATATCACCGAGAATGGCCTAGCCGACGCGCTCGACACAAAACGCGAATCATTTATCAAAGAACATTTGCGTTTTATCCATCAGGCTATCGAGATGGGTATCGATGTCCGTGGTTACTTCTATTGGTCGCTCCTCGACAATTTCGAGTGGGATAAAGGATTTTGGCCGCGCTTTGGTCTCATCGAGATCGATTATGTGACACAGAAACGCACCGTCCGCCCAAGCGCCCTCGCCTATGGCAAGATAGCGGAAACTCATACCCTGGAGTTTTGATATATACTCACTCACGGATATCCTTCTTTCATTCTCGATTCTCTCTCCAACATCTCCAAAAAAATAAAGATGCACGAAGCGCTCAATCAGACTTTTGTCGTTTTTTTGCTCTGTTCGAAAATAAAAAACCGACAAAATTTGCCGGTAAATTTTTGTAACCGGGAACAACAAGTCTGTATTCCGCGGTATGATGTTTATTCTACGGTCGGTAAGGCTTCGAGCAAAGGATGAAAGTACACCTTTTCAATGGGCCTCACCGGACTGCCATCGTCATTTTCCCCAAAAGTATAATGGTGTCTCTGAGGAGAGCCTTGATCGGGCCTATTACTAATGGCCTCTTTTTCGCCCATATAAAAACCGATGTGACGATGCTGCAAACCATCGGTACACATTTTCTTTCCCCAGATAATGACACTTCCTCGGGGCATTTGTGACAGATGGTGACGCATAACCGAAACAGTATTCGATGGCAACAGATACCACTGAGAAAGAACCGTCATGTCCCACTCCGTCTTGTCAACCGTAGTGTGTACTCCCGTCTTCACCAAATTGAATATATGGAGTAGCGCCGACACATAAAAAGCGCAGGCAAGATCGCCATTGCCAATAACATCAGTGTGACTACCATCATATTCGGTCACAAACAATTGTCGAAACATCTTCGAATCGACCGAGGCCTCTATCATGGCAAGATAGCTAGGCAAAAGTGCTAAAGAACGCTTTTCTTCTTCAAAAATTGAGTGCATTACGAGCCTCCTTCGTAGTGTTTGAAGAGAATCCCTCTTGTTATCCAGTTAAACATACATGCCAAAAAAGTCAACGAAGCGTGCCGCAACGCCATTGCAACATATTCAAAATTAAAAAGCTCCCAAAACAAGCCTAGGAACTTTTTAACTCATCAGTAACCCCAAGAAAAATTCCGCCTCGCGGCCTACTGACCGCTTCATTGTTCTGGGTAGCGACGGATGCTCATTCACATCCGTCGACACTCGTTTAGCTCACCTTCGCTCGCTACTCACTCCTGCTGGTTCGATTTTTCTGAAACACAAAAACAAACATCTGCTCCTGAAAGAGTAGATGTTTGTTTCAATTGGTAGCCCCAAGGGGAATCCTCCTCGCTCCGACTCGGAGCCTGGGCGCTACACACAGAATCCTCGCTCGCTCAGATTCTACTCGCGCCCTTCGATTCCCCCTAGATACATAAACCAAAACCTCCAGGAATCATCATGGAGGTTTTGGTTAATCTGTAGCCCCAAGGGGAATCGAACCCCTCTTTTCAGGATGAAAACCTGATGTCCTAACCGATAGACGATGGGGCCGTCTATGAAATTTACCTATTTGCTTCTCTCTGCTTTTTTTCAATATAATCCTCCTCGGTGCTCTTTGTTTTTGTATAACAAATAAAAACGAATACAAAAAAACAGAAGCCATCTGCGAAAACATTCTAGCAAAAACCCACCAAAAAGCAAGCATCTTCCTTTCTTGCCATTTCTCCTTCCGGTCGGTAGAGTAAACATATGAATATTCTCTCTCTCGAAACATCCTGTGACGAAACAGCTGCCGCTATCATAAAATGGCAAGATAATATCGCGTCCGTCGTTGTCAACACTGTATCTTCTCAGGCCTCGCTCCATGCCAAATGGGGTGGTGTCGTCCCCGATCTCGCCTCGCGCGAACATATCAAAAACATTGTTCCCGTGATCGAAGAAACTTTGGAGCGCGCAAAAATGACTCCAAAAAACATTGACCTTATCGCCGTCACTCAAGGACCCGGGCTTATGCCGGCGCTTCTTATCGGTGTTACTGCCGCCAAAACACTGTCTCTTGTTTGGAAAAAACCGCTTATCGGTATCAATCACCTGGAAGGGCACATATACGCAAACTTTGTCGGTTCGCAAAATATCGAAAATGACCTACCAACTATCGATAAAAATCAAAAAAATACGAAAGGTGAATTTGATTCCCTATTCAATACTCAGCACTCTCTCTTTCCCCTGATCGCGCTTATCGTCTCTGGTGGACACACACAACTTATGCTCATGCGTAACCATTTCCATTATGAGCTTTTGGGCGAAACACAAGATGATGCCGCCGGTGAAGCATTCGACAAAGTAGCCAAAATGCTTGGGCTTTCTTATCCCGGCGGTCCCCTTGTCGCCAAACGCGCCGACATCTATCGCAACGAAAATAATACGACAAACAAAAAATTATTTCCTCGACCGATGATAGATACCAACAACTATAATTTTTCTTTTTCTGGACTGAAAACCGCGGTGCTCTATTTTCTCAAAAAACACGAGGCGGAAATAAAAGATAAAACATTTATCGATATGGTCTGTCACGAATTTCAAGAAGCGGTCGTTGATGTGCTCGTCGAAAAATCAAAAAAGGCGATTCTTGAATATCGACCAAAAACATTTACTATCGCCGGAGGTGTCTCAGCCAACGTGCGCTTACGCGAACAACTCCACAACACAATCCACTCCATCAACTTAGAGGCTAAACCTCCAAGTGATGAAGTGATATTCTCTACGCCAGAATTTGCTTACTCCCTCGACAACGCTGCGATGATCGGTGTCGCCGCCGCCTACCGCTACGCGAACATGGATAATACCAGCCGCGAAAAACTCAAAACAAATTTTCTCTCACTTGATCCAGACGCCAATCTACCATTGTGCTAAATCTCTACCCGCCACGCTATCCTTGCTACGGGTGGGCCGACGCGAACCTACCTTTACACTAAAAACATCTCTCTCTACTACCACCACAAAAAAGTCTTACAATTTAAGCAATTGCGTAAATTGTAAGACTATTCTATTTTGTTCTATTTTGTTTAATTCATTTTAAATGTTTTTTAGTGTCCACTGTATATAAAAATATTGCTCTTCAACCTAAAAGATATCATTACTTGCATTACACACCTCTTACTGATAACGACGCACGCCATTGACAATTAAAATCTTGCTACACTGTCAGGTTCTATTTTGGAACAGTTATTTTAAAAAGGAGATCAAGATGAATGCCCAACTTAAAGCGCCTTCTGGCCAGACCCGAGTTGTTGGTGTCGACCTCTTCGCCAAAGAAGATTATTTAGTGGGAGATTTTGACTCAAAAGATAAAGCCATCAAAAAAGCCGACGCCCACAATAAAAAACGCTTAGGCCCGATGGATGACGTCTATTATGTCTACAACGACCGGGGACAATATATTCACGGCAACGAAGCAGGTCGGTCAGGAAGTGTCGCCGTCATGATTCAAGAACTCCCGAAGACCGTATGGTATCATCCATCGGTCTTTTCTTTTTTCCTTGAAATAAAGTCTTTTTTTTGGTATCGTACACCATATGAATGAAAACAATATTCCGAAAACATACGATGCCAAGGAGTGGGAAAACGAGCTTTATTCCAAATGGGAAGAAAGCGGTCTCTTCAATCCCGATATCTGCATCAAAAAAAATATCACTGACGAAACGAAACCGACTTTTTCGATCGTCCTTCCCCCGCCGAATGTCACCGGCACGCTTCATGCCGGCCATGCCGCGATGCTCGCCATTGAGGATACGATCGTCCGCTACCATCGGATGAAGGGAGATCGGACACTTTGGATCCCCGGCACTGACCACGCCGCTGTCGCCACACAAAGCAAAGTGGAAAACATTCTTTGGAAAGAAGAACAAAAAACCCGCTTCGATCTCGGTCGGGAAGAATTTTTGAAACGTATTGAAACATTTGCTCAGCAAAGTCACGACACGATCGTCCATCAGACCAAAAAAATGGGCGCGTCACTCGACTGGTCGCGCGAAGCCTACACACTCGATGAAAAACGCAGTCTTTCTGTCCGTACCGCCTTCAAAAAAATGTATGATGACGGACTCATCTACCGCGGTTATCGTGTCGTCAACTGGACGATCAAGGGGCAGTCCACCTGTTCCGACGATGAGGTCGTCACTATTGAACGGCAAGCAAAACTCTATACCTTCCGCTACTCGAAAAATTTTCCTATCGCCATCGCGACCACCCGTCCCGAAACCAAGCTCGGCGATACGGCTATCGCTGTCCATCCGGATGACGAACGTTACAAAAAATACATCGGGCAAACATTCACTGCCGACGTAGGCTCCGCCAAACCGCTTGCAATCAAAATCATCGCGGACGAATCCGTCGACCCCGCGTTTGGTACCGGCGCGGTCGGCGTCACACCCGCCCACAGTCATGCCGATTTCGAAATGCGTGAGCGTCATCCAGAAATCGATCTCATCCAAGTCATCGACACTGACGGAACCATGACGGCCGAAGCGGGCCAAGACTATGCCCACCTCACAACACTCGAAGCGCGTGAAAAATTCGTCCTCTGGCTCCGTGAGAACGATCTCATTGAGAAAGAAGAAGACATCACACAAAACGTCGGGACAAGCGATCGCTACGAAGACGTACTCGAAATCATCCCGATGCGCCAATGGTTCGTAGCGGTGAACAAAGAATTCGACCATAGTGGAAAAAAGACGACACTCAAACAACTGATGCGCGAAGCCGTCGGGCCAGGAAAAATTACTCTTCTCCCCGAACGATTCTCCAAAACATACTTCCACTGGATCGACAATCTCCGCGACTGGTGTATCTCACGCCAGATTTGGTTCGGCCATCGCATTCCCGTGTGGTACTGTCTCTCCTGCAAAAAAGAACGCATCAACGCAACCGTAAAGTCCCGATGGTTTTTTGTGCGCCATGGAGAAACAGATTGGAACAAGAAAGAAATCAACGCCGGAACCACTGATATTCCGCTCAACGAAACCGGACGCGAACAGGCACGTCTTACAGCAGAAAAACTCGCCGCTGAAAATATCGGAGTTATCTTCAGCTCACACCTTTCTCGAGCACACGAAACAGCCAAAATCATCGGTAAAAAAATAGGAGTGGATGAAATCATCATTGATGACCGTCTCCAAGAAAGAAATATGGGCAAAGCCGAAGGCCTATCATATTCAGAAACGAAAAAACGATTCCCAGATCTCCAAAAATACAATGGAAAATCCGCTAATAATGAAAGTTATGAGGAGGCAGAAAACAGAATCTGGAAAGCAGTCTCGGAACATCTTGAAAAACATTCCCATAAAAACGTGCTCATAACGAGCCATGGAGCCGTACTGCGCGCACTCTGGAGAAAAATACAAGGTGTTACACCAGAATCCATCATGAACATCAAAAGGTTCCCGAATGCCACTCCGCTTTCTATTGATATTCTCAAGCCATGCGAATATTGTGGCCATCATTTCTTTGAACAAGATCCTGATACGCTCGATACGTGGTTCTCGTCGGGATTGTGGACGTTCTCAACGCTCGGCTGGCCAGATGAAAACGCGGTTGATTTCAAAAATTATCATCCGACCAGTCTCCTCGAAACCGGCTATGACATCCTCTTTTTCTGGGTGGCACGGATGATTCTTATGACGGAATATCTCCTCGACACACACCCTTTCGACACCATCTATCTTCACGGCCTCGTCCGCGACGAACAGGGTCGCAAGATGAGTAAAAGTCTCGGCAACGTAATCGACCCGCTCACGGTTTCAGAAAAATACGGTGCTGACGCGCTTCGTATGGCACTTATTTCCGGTTCAACACCCGGCAACGATCTCAGGCTCTCAGATGAAAAGATCGTTATGATGCGTAATTTCACCAACAAGCTTTGGAATCTCGCGCGTTATGTCGGCACCATGACAGAAAAAACGAATACGCCGCCAGAGCCAAAGACGGATGCAGACCAGTACCTGATAAAAAAACTCCACGCGATCGTCCGCGACATCACACGCCACCTCGAACGCTACGAGCTTTCGCTCGCCGCCGAAGAGCTCCGCGAGTTCACTTGGGGTGATTTCGCCGACTGGTATGTCGAAGTGCACAAGGTCGAGAAAAACGATGCCCTGCTCCGCTACGCTTTCGACAAAATCCTCAAACTCTGGCATCCCTTTATGCCGTTCGTCACCGAAGCCATACACCAGACGTTCCATTTCGATACGAACGAATTTCTGATGATCGCCAAGTGGCCAGAATTCGATACGACAAAACTTGAAATCGCCACGGAAAATCGCTTCGAGCTCGTGAAAGGACTCATCTCGACTATCCGCAATGTCCGCGCGGCTTACCATATCGATCCGGCACAAAAGATGACTGTGAGCGCTTTCGGCGAGTCCGAACAAACCCTTCGTGGCAACGAAGAAATTTTCAAACGTCTCGCGCGCATCGATAAACTTCAAACACTCAAAAGCGCTGTCGCGCCGAAAAACACTCTTCGCGTCCAATACGGACTCCTCTCTGCTTTCCTTCATCTCGATGGCGTCGTCGATATCGCCAAAGAACGGGCGCGCTTCACAAAAGAAAAAGACGAAAAAGAAAAATATATCGCGACACTCGAAGCCAAACTCTCGAACAAAAACTTTATCGAACGCGCTAAAAAAGAAATCATCGAAACAAAACACGGCAAACTCAAAGAATCGCAAAAACAGCTTCTTGATATCAAAAATCATCTGGCATCATTACAAAACTAATCTATGCCTCCTCTCATTATTTTTATTTTCGGTCTTCTCGCAGCCGGCTTCGCTCTCATTGTAGAACTCCTCTTTTCTAGCGTCTTTCTTCTTCCTCTCAGAGGATTCTTTTCTTTATGGTTTTTTGTTTTTATAGAAGAAACGTGCAAATTGTTTTTTCTCAAACAATACATAATAAGGTTTGCGCACTCTACATCCCTTCCTTCTTTTTTTCGTCTTCTTCTGCTCGGCGGTTTATTCGGGGTTGGTTTTTCCTGCACAGAAATCCTTACTATCACCATGACTACCCATTTCCCTTCTCTTCTTAATCTTACCGGTATTTTTCTCGTGCATATGACTACCGGTTTTTCTCTTTTTTTCGCGATATCTCGCTTTCCCCGACCTTTCGTATTTTTTACCCTTTTTACCGCCATCCTCCTGCACGGTCTTTATAACTCTTTTTTGATTTTTCTTTAGGATATTGACTTTTTTCGACATTTTCTCTTCCTGTGCTACAATAAAAACATAATTTCTTCAGGAAAAATGTTATGGAACAGAAGCCTTGGTTAAAGATTGTTTTGGGCATTGTTCTTGTGGCGGCGATTTTTTTCGGAGCATACTGGCTCGGATCGCGTAAAACAAGCGATGACACAAACACTCTGCCGACCGCGCAAACAACAGGAGAAAAAGAAAAGAAAGACACGTCAGCGCCCACCCCGACACCAACCAAAAACGATTCTCCTTCAGAAAAAGAAAATATTGATGATATCGTCAAAAAAATCACCGATGATGTTAGCGGCGACCAAAACACCCTCACCGAAGAAACTACCGGTGAAATTTCTTCCCTTGATACCGGCAGTAAAATTATTAATGATTTAGGACAATCTTATGACGAAGATGAATACTAAATTCCTTGTTTTTAGCTTAAGCGTTCTGTTTATTTTTTCCGCACCCACTACTTTTGCGTGGACGTTTCCTACCATTGACCTTACCCCAAAAATAGATCTTCCACCGATTAATCTGAAAATTAAAAACACCGAAGAATTTTGCGCTAATTTTACCGCCACAGCAGAAAAAATAGCCAAAAATATTGCTGAACGACAAGAAAAAGTTACTGATTTTCTTGATGGAAAAGAAGAACAATTGGAAGAGCGTCGAGACTCCCGCGACAACAAACTCTCTGATTTTCGCTCCGCCTCCGATGCTCGCCGCGCCGAGTGGTACGAGCGTCTTGAAGCGCGTGCCGATACTGAGGAAGAAAAAGATGCTGTCCTTGTTTTCAAACAAACAATAGAAGAGGCTGTCGACACTCGGCAAGCTGCTGTTGACTCAGCTATCAAATCTTTTCGTGATGGGGTTGATAGTGCGATTACCTCTCGTGAAACATCAATGAAAGATGCGCAAACAAAATTTAAATCCGCAGTAGACGCGGCAGTCGCTCAAGTAAAAACCGACTGTGACAACGGGAAAACAACAGTAGAAATAAAGAAAAATTTCCGCAACAGTCTCAAAGCGGCTCGCAGCCAACTCAAAACAGACAAACAAAACGCTGAAAAAGTCCGTTCTCAAATCGAATCTCTCTCAAATACGAAGAAAGCGGCCATAAATAAAGCCATCGGTACCTTTCGCACCACTGCCGCCGCCGCACTGGCCAAACTAAAAATTGCTCTCGCGGATTAACATAAGAAATGCTCAGTTCATTATTCTTGCATCAGTTTTTGGAATGACGTATACTGAAAATATGATTTTTATTACCTAAATCGTCAAGGTATGACCACTAAACAAAAACGCTCGTTTTTTGAGCGATTGACCGGCGCTAAAGATATTCGTGATGAAGAAAATTACGAAGAATCCATTCCGGTTTATAACGAAGAAAAAGAAACAAACACTATGAACGAACCATCACATGCCTTTCCTATCCGCAACGAAGATTCCTGGGGAGCGACTGCTTCTTTTGGACAGGCAAGCACAATGGAAAACGACGGATCAGAAGGACAATTGACTATCGATGTATATCAAACAGAAAATGATATCGTTATCAAGTCGACTATTGCCGGCGTCAGACCGGAAGATCTTGATGTTTCCATTAATAATGATATGGTTACCGTCAAAGGTGAACGAAAAAATGAAGAAATCGTGGAAAATAGCAATTATTACTATCAAGAATGTTACTGGGGATCTTTTTCGCGTTCTGTCTTACTCCCAGTTGATGTTATTCCGGAAAAAGCTGATGCCTCATTAAAAAATGGAATTCTTACTATCCGCTTACCCAAAGCCGACACAACAAAAACGAAAAAAATTCAAGTACGCGGATTCTAAAACGTTCAGGAATTTTTCTTTTTTCTGCCGGTTTCTTTTTACCACGAAACCGGTTTTGTTCTATGAATGATACCCCTCTTCAATATATCCAGAAAAAAAATCTGCCCTTACCGTTTTGGGGTGTTTTTGTTATGTTCTTTTTTTTCGTTTTTTCTCCACTTCCAGTATCAGCTGCTCTACCCGGTCCGATCACACTCAAGGCTGGTGAATATCAAGAAGCTCTTTCTCTTGAGGATATTTCTCGCTTTACCCATCTGGATACCAAGATCGTCCGTTCACCAAAAATTCGATCTGAAATAGAAGATATTTCTCATTGTCCACACGCTTATTTTTTCTGTGAATTTTCTCTCTCTCGTCATGCGCATGAACGAGTAATTAATATTCTTACAAGCACTGTCGATACCTTGGCATTAGAAAATTTTATAACCGAACTCAAGGAAAAAACACTCCAAGAACCAAGCGACGCGCGCTTTGGTGTTGTCGATGGCAAAGTAGTTATTACCACACCTGAAAAAAACGGTTACCGTCTCAAAGAAAAAGAGGCTATGGTTCTTCTTTTGGATTTTTTCCAAACAGCGGATCTCGAAAAAAAGACTATCGTTCTTCCGACAGAAATCATCAAACCAAAACTTACGGCTGACGATCGTGAACGATTGGGACTTCATGAACTCATTGGCGAAGGAAAAACCGATTTCCGCGGTTCTCCAAAAAATCGTATTTACAATATCAAACGAGCTCTCCAGCAGTTTGAAAACATTATCATCGCCCCCGGTGAAGAATTTTCTTTTGTAAAATATCTCGGCGAAGTCGATGGCGAACACGGATATCTTCCAGAATTGGTCATCAAACACAACGAAACCGTTCCGGAATTCGGTGGTGGCATTTGTCAGGTGTCGAGCACGGTATTTCGTGCCGCTATTCACAGCGGGATGAAAATCACCGAGCGGCGCAATCACGCTTACCCTGTTCGTTACTATCGTCCTTACGGCATGGATGCCACCATTTACATTCCCAAGCCCGATCTCGCTTTTGTCAACAACACACCGGGGGCTATCCTTATGCAACCAACAATTGAAGGAACAGAGCTGACCTTTCGTTTTTATGGAACCAAAGATGGTCGCGCTGTTTCTATTGATGGACCTCACGTACTTCAAAGTAACCCCGATGGCAGCATGAAAACCGTTTTTAGTCAGCTCGTTACGGATACTTCGGGAAATATTATTATCAATGATAGCTTTTGGAGCAATTACAAATCACCCGCTCTTTTTCCTCATCCGGGAGAAGAACCCCTCAAAGAAAAGCCCTCTAATTGGTCAAAAAAACAATGGGAGGATTACAAAAAAATTCACTCATAGAACCTTTACAAAAATGATGTTTCTTGTTACCATTGCTTTGCGTTTTGGTAAAAACGCTTTTTGTTTTTCTTGAAAAAACATCATCAAATAACGGGTGTATAGCTCAGTTGGTAGAGCAGTGGCCTCTTAAGCCAACGGTCGTAGGTTCGATCCCTACTACACCCACACGTGAAGAAAAGAAAATGATTTGGGCTTGCCCCGATAGCTCAATGGATAGAGCCGCGGACTTCTAAGCCGTTGATGGGGGTTCGATTCCCTCTCGGGGCACAGACTTTGGCAGGCGGGAAACCGCGGACTTCTAGGCCTTTTCTTTGAACAAAAGAAGTAAACAAAGGGGTGACTATCGTTCAATGGTAGGACAATGGTTTGTGGTACCATGAATCAGGGTTCGATTCCCTGTAGTCACCCCTTTGAGTATTTCATGCTTTTTTTTCAAAAAATAGATCTACCGATATCTTTCCCCTTTCCCGCACAAAATATTTTTTTCTAAAAAACGAAAAAATGCCCTTCTACAGCCTTTTTTTATTTTCTTTTACTTTTTTTATAAAAACAGAGTTGACAAAAAATTTTAAAAAGAACACTTTTCCCCTATAATAAAAGAAGGAGAATAACTTTTTAATATTTTGCGATATGTCAAAAGACGCTTGTTTCGGAACAAAACACTTGCCGCGTGTGTTTTTGTCTCTCATATTTGTTGTAGGCGGTTTTAACTTTTTAACGAATTTTTCCGGTACGGCAAAATTCGTAGAATCAGGACTTACCCCCTGGGGCCTCGCTGGTATCGCGACACTCGCTACCGTAGTCGCTATTGTCCTCAAGCTTGGTGGCGGTCTCATGCTTCTTCTTAATTTCCGCCCATCACAGGCGGCATGGATGCTTATCGTATTCACGGTACTTGCCACACTCATGTATCATATGAACTGGAATGGCGACAACGCTCAAATGCAGATAACATCATTCCTAAAGAACATTGCCATTATTGGTGGCTTGATGCTTTTTGCCAAATGCCCCTGCCCTCGTTGCAAAGACTGCTGTAATGAAGACAACGGTGGTGAGTGCTGTAAAAGTAGCGTCCCTCCGACAGCTTAATGCTTAACTTCATAAAAAACCCTCTCGTTGTCGAGAGGGTTTTTCTTTATCTTTACGTCAACCGCTAATTTTTTATTTCATACGTGAGCGTCACGCGTGCTTTTCCCGACTGAGTACCGGGTTCAATAATAGGCGCTACTGGGATAGCCTTGGCCTCCATGATACCGCCACCCATGCCGCCATATCCAATATCCGTGGCGGACATAATTCCCTGATCCTCATAAAGAGAAACGAGCTTTCCCAATTTGAATCCTCCCGCCTTAGCCATATCACGAGCTTTCTTTTGCGCTTTTTCTATGGCCAGAGTGCGTGCCTTTTGCTTGGCAACATCAGTGTCGTCAACCGTAAAACTTACCCCTGAAACAGACTGAGTACCCTTTGTGGTAACACCAGAAAGAATATCGCCTATTTTATCCATGTCACGCACTTTCACCGAAAGCGTTTGGGTGAGAGTATATCCACTAATGAAAGGCTGGGGACATACCGTTTGTCCTTCACAGCTCGGATAACTATAACGAGGAGAGAGAGAATACTGCTCAGTTTGTAAATCTTTTTCTTCAACACCCTGCTCTTTCAAGAATTCATTGATAGCGTTCATTTTTTCTACATTTCTTTTCTGAATCTCTCCTACATTCTTTCCGCCTTCTGTAACAACGCTTGCGGTAAACAGGGCAATATCATTTGCTAATTCAATTTTTTCTTCACCATCAACCGAAAATGTTCTTGTTGGATAGGTCTGATCAATAAAACGCCCATACTGATAGACATATCCCACTGCCGCAACAGCAAGCAACGCCAAAGAGAAACCTTTCAAAGTATTTACCAAGTTTTCTGACATAAAAATTTTTTAATAATAAGACACTGTCAGTATACACCAAAATATTATTTGACGGAACATTTTATCTAAGGTAGGTTTAGAAGAGTTATATTCTCCGCGCTCGTAGCTCAGTGGATTAGAGCATCTGGCTTCGAACCAGAGGGTCGGGGGTTCGATCCCCTCCGAGCGCACCGCGTTGGAAAAGTCAAGGATTCAGAAGTCGCCTCGCTTCGCTCGGCGGCTCGCGCGTATTGTGTTTTTGACTCAAAACGGAATTCGCAATTTCGTTTACATGGAAGAACATTTTTAATTCAATACGAAAGCCAAAAAAAGCCATAAAATATGGGCTTTTTATGTTACGCTTGACTTTCAAGTGCATATATGCTATATTAGTTACGTCATCCAACGTTGTTTTCTGCGGTAAAGTGCCGCAGAAAACAACACCAATTAAAGGAGATGTGATGAAAAAAGTTCTTGAATTCCTTGGAGTAATGATCATCGGCCCCATCGTTGTTATAGCGATCGATGTTTTCTTTGATGTAAGTTTCAAAGAGGACGTTAACCGGTTCGCGCAAACCGGCCACAACATCGCTCACATGTTGTGGGGAGGCATCATCGCCCGTCTTTTAGGGTGTAGGTAGCCAATACGCCACAACCCAAAGGGCTCCCCACGAGTAGTCGTGTGTGGAGCCCTTTTTTTAATTTTTTCCTGAATTTATCATAAAATATATTTGCATTTGGTGTTCGCTTACGAATTCTGAATTAAATACCGTCAAAGAAAAACTTGAAATTGTCAGCGGTGCGGCTCCGCTGCCTTTCCGAATTTTCGCAGGGGGCTTCCTCGCCGCCGCAGGCGGCGAAATGCGTTCGGACTAATTCAAGTATTCTGCACCACGTAGGAAATTGATATTTCAAAGACACAGAAGAATGTCGGGCAAGAATATTAAAAACCGCTTTAAGAAGCGGTTTACTCTTTTTTTTCGTAATCAACAATAAACTCACTTGGATTTATCCACCACTCCATTCGCGTTCTCTGCTCGCCCTCCTTCCAATATCCCGGCAAAACTTCTTTCTTCCATGGGCCCATATATATCCCAAAATGCAAATGTGCCGGCCAAAAGCCATTTTCTGGGGTATTCCCCTCACCAATAAACCCAATAGGCTCGCCAAGCGCCACTTTTTCACCAATACGTTTGAAACTCGTTCCCAGGTGGCCATAGAGTGAATAAAAAACACGTCTGGAATAAGGGCTTTTATGACGAATAATAATAACGTGACCCCAGTTTCCTTTTTCTTGAGAACCCGCATGTAATGCCGCATATACCACCGTGCCACGCCCACACGCATACACATCCGTACCGGCGGAAGCAAAATAATCTTCCCCAAGGTGCACTCCCCAAAATACTCCCCCATGAGATGATTTTTTCCCAAACGGAAGCCCTGTAACACGATAATCTTTTGTAGGGAAAATCAATTTTGGAGTCGATAAATAAGCCATAAAATAGCATTTTTATTCCTTCTACAATAGCATCTTTTATAAAATAAATCAACCTTGCGCCATTGACAAATAAACCTATTCTTGCTATAAATAAAGTTATTGTTTTTTTAACAACTCAAAAAGGAGGAAAGATGGAAAAAGTACTACCATTTAATCTGGGGCACCCGATTTTGTGCCTCAGAAGTTCGAATTTTCGAACAAGGAGGGGGCCAGAGCTTTTCGAAGTCGGAAATCGACTTCGGGTGATATTCCTGGGGAACAATCCCCTCCACAGAGTAGGAATCTTGAGAAAAAAAAGAACAAAGAGGGGATTTATCGTTCTCCTAAAAGAAAAAAAAGTTGCTAAAAACTGTGAAGAAGCCCAGGCATTCATTGATTCGATCCTGGGGGCCCAAGTAAGCTTTAAGAAAGGAGCTTACTTCATAATAAAAAAAGTAGCAGTAAAAGACGAATATTATCTCACGGAATTCCGCGAGATAACCTTCTAAAAAAACAACAACCCGCCGGGCAATGCCACGGCGGGTTTTTATTTCAAGTGTTTATTTTCTTGGCTCCTTTTCACCATCTAATTTCCGAATAAGATCCCTCATCAGAAAAACACTTACAAGAAGAAAAATTGCTCCTCCCAATCGTAACCCCTTGTCAAAAGCCACCAGCTCAAAAGGTGGATGAGCATAAAACCCAAGAATTTCCGCCAACGTCAAACATCCAGCCGCCAACACAAAAAACTTGTACGACAAATCAAGCTCTTTTTCCACGCGCCATACGATACCGATGGAAAAAACAAGAATGAGCATAAAAATCGCTATGGTCACCGAATCCATTCCGATAAAAAGAATCTTCACCGTTGTCATCGTGCCACCCCCTTTCTTTTACGGGTCAAAAAACCCGCTTTTTTTAGCTGTTCTTCAGCGACATGTCGAAAAGCATGCAAATACATCCAATACTCACGCAAAAACATAAAAATCCACAAAAGAAACGAGAGAAGGAGAAGGAGTGATATCCATCCAAATTGATGCATTATTTCTGCGTAAGAAATTGTCACCCCGCCACCAAGCTGGACCAACGGAAGCTCAATAATCAAAAAACCATTCATGCGACTGACGATGATGTCATCAAGCATTATTTCTGCTTGTAGAGAATACGCGCCGGAAGCGACGTAGAGGGGCACGGCAAATGTTTCTTCTATAATTTGTCCCCGTTTCAATTTTCCTTCATGCAAAAAAGAGCGTATCGTGTTTCCTTGTTTATCTAAAAATCGATAGCGGATAGGAACCGTCTGTCCATCATACTGCTGAACAACCTTTTTGATAACAATGCGTGATCGAATTTCACCACCCTGCAGTACCTCGTCGTTTTCATTTTCGATAGAAAGAGAAAAATCAAGTGGCGCCGTTGCCGGTTTTTCAGAAATACCTCCTTTTGATGGCGTGGTCACTATAAGAGGCGTCGATCCACCACCGCCCTCGTCATCGCGTTTCTTGATACCAAATTGAAGCGATGTACTGGCCTGTCGAGCATTATCAAGCGGATCAATCGCTGTCACCGTAAATGTTTGCGTTCCAGTGGGGAGTCCTGATGTCGGACGCCATTCCCAATATCCATTAGCATTGGCGGAAAACTGAATAGCAATACTGGAAAGCGGACCGACAACTACCTGTATCGTCGCATTGGGAATATTGGTTGTTCCGGCAAATTTCGGTCGCCGGTGACTTACCCGTGGCATACCATCATACGAACCAACGCTACTTCCATCAAAAGAAGTGATTGTTACCGTCGGGGTGGGCGCGGTGATTTCACATTCGGAGTGTGTGGTGACAGACACCGGCGCGGATGCGGCAAACCCCGGACCCATAGGACCATTGGCCGTGACAACATACGAATACGTCGTAGCCAGTGAAACAGTCGTATCACTATAAGAAGAAGCGGAAAGGCCGCTGACAAGGGGGAGACTATCACGATCGATATCATAAGTATACGTATTTGGATCATCAGCCCAATCAAGCGATACGCTCAACGTTCCAGTAGAAGTATTGCATATCGAAGTAGCTGTCACTACCGGTGTCGCAGGTGGTCCAAGCACAACAGCCGATACGACAATATCGTCAGCGAAAAGACGATATTTTTGTCGGATATCATAAGAAAAAAATCCCGGATCAAACAAAACAACAGAAAAATACCCGCCAAGAAAAATTGCCGTCAATACCAGATGGAGACGAAACAAACGCCGCAAAAATTGTTTCTGCCGATGCTGTTTTTCCTTTCGTGACATATCGTTTATTATATCACGAAGAAAGGTAGTGTCCCGATTACACTTCTACACCAAACAATAATCGCGCTCCATATCCAATAAATGCCGTCACGCCAACGGCAAGAGCAATGATAACGAGATTGGTAGCTACACGACGCCTTATATCCATGCCGGAAAGAAAAGAAAGGATCATCGATACAATGGAAACGATAATACCAGAAACAACCATTGATACAACCACACTTTCCGATCCAAAAAACACTGGTACAATCGGTATTGCCGCCCCAAAAAGATATGAGGCGCCAACCAAGATTGCTGCCCCTAAAGGACGCTCCGACCGCGTATTTTCCTCTCCTTCTCCTAAGTATCGTTTTTTACTTCTTTCTACTCCTTCTGCTTCACGTTCTGCTCCAACAGCCACAAAAGCGCCGGCCGCCATTGAAAACGCACCTGCGATGGCCACGGTACATGACGCCACCAATACCAGAGGAAGTGTTTGAAACGCTATAAAAAATCCACTTACCGCGCCGAGAATTTCTACCAAACCATCATTTAATCCCAAAAAAACATTTCTAATTCTTTCCGGGTGAATTTTTCGATCAATCTTATCAGAAATAATCGCGTCTTCATGACGAAACTCATCGTCAAGAATGTTACGAACAGCAACCCCTACTGGTTCATTTTTATACAGCTCCCAAACCGCGAGATATTTTTTTATACCATTGATTTCTATCGCTTCAAGAAGAAGATTGACTCCTGCTGTCCCAAATATCCGACAAAAAAACTTGAAAAACCAGATTCGAAATCGATCCAACAAACTCAAACGAATATCATGTATCTGAAAAAAATTTTCCCAAAAAGCATAATGTCGCTCCTCCACGGGAATGAGTTCATCAAAAAGACTCGCCAGATCACCTCGCGTTTGTTTCTGAAGCGCTCTATATAACATCAAATCAAATAATTCCCCTTTGACCAGTTTTCTCCCCAATTTTTCCTGATTCATATCACTGTTTCATATTGAGGTATTATTCACCAACAATATAACATTGATTATGTTCGAATAGATAAAAAAACCTTTAGGAATTTTTTTGTTTTCATCCGAAGTAATTTTCCACAGCAAACTCAAACTGCTTCAAGAACAATTCCTTGAAGTATGAGATATTATTCTGCTCATAGAATAGTAAAATCGCCTTTTTGTATTCAATTTCGTCCATACTGCGATACGAAAGCGGACAGGAATCAAACGATTGCAAAACGGCATTGCCACTTAAACGACTCGTTCTTTTATTGCCATCAACAAACGGCTGGATATATGCGATAAGCAACATCAAAATCACCGCTTTTTCAAAAACGTTTTTTGTTTCATTGACTGTTTGACAAGTCTTTTCTAAAGCCTCTCTGATTTGGAATTCATTATCCAATGGCTTGTAATTCGTGCCAGTTATTCCTACCAAACTTTTTCTCAAATTTTTGGTCACGTTCAAACCATCTACCAGAAAAGAATGGACATTTTCAATCTTAGCAACAGATACCAATTGGAAATCCTTTTTATTATTTCCAATATAGTCCAGAGTCTTCTTGTGATTCAAAATCATCACGGCCTCCTCCTTGGTATGACCTGAGGCTTCTTGCTGGTTTTTGATAAGCTGTTCGGTTTCTAGCAAACTGTAAGTATTACCCTCAATCTTGGAAGACTTCCAGCTAAAATCGATATTTAGTCTCTCAATTTCCTTTCTAAAAGCATCTGGTGCAATGTCCTTTATCTTATCTCGGTAAATATCATTCAGCTCTGAGAGTCTGTTTTTTTCAGTCTCAGTGAAAATATCTTTCAATTGACTAAAAATATCAAAGTTAAAAGTTTCTCTGATTTTTCGTTGGTCAACATCTTGAGCAAAATATTTTTCAACATCAATTTTTTTCAGCATCGAATACTGGGACGAAATCCGATAAACGATAGTTCTTTTTGATTTTCCTTGTTTTTCAATTAAATTGATGTTTAGCAATTTTTCCAAATCTCTTGAAACAGTTATCCTCGTAATCTTCTCAAAACCATTTTGGATATGCTCAAAAATCTGTCCAATTGAAACAGATTTACTGTCTTCGATAAAAACTAATATAACGTTTTGCCGTTCGTTTAGTTTATTGCTGGTAATTTTTGGCATAAGTTTTATATCATTTTTATACCTTAATTATATCATTTTTGATATAATAAATCAATAATGTATTCAATTTTTTATATATATGTTTATAATAAGCCATAATTTTTATATCATTTTTCCTTATATTTTGACTATATTAGATCATATTAAAAAAGTTGTTTAAATTTTTCTAGTCGTTCTTTCGAAACCATAAGCAAGCACTCTTTTTATCCAAAACGAATTAACTCATTTTCCAGCAAACTAAAACAAAAAACACCTCAAATAAAAGGTGTTTTTTATTCACAAACTTTTGCGGCTAGTCCTTCTATTACGTAACTCTAAATTATGTTTCATTACTACGGTTGTCTTTGTCGAAACGCTGACAACTAAATCGTAATGAGCGACCATAATTGGTTAAGAATTTGAGATTGACTCTCAACTCTTGGTTACTTCTATCCGAAGATACAAGTAACATGTACACCATTTACTCCCTAGAAAGGAGGTGATTCATCCACAGCTTCCGCTACGGATGCCTTGTTACGACTTCACCCTTATCACCAACCCTACCGTCGTCCCCGCTTTTACCCGGGGCCTTCTGGTATTGCCGGCTCTCTTGGTGTGACGGGCGGTGAGTACAAGATCCGAGAACGCATTCACCGTGGCATGGCTGATCCACGATTACTAGTGATTCCAGCTTCATGAAGGCGAGTTGCAGCCTTCAATCCGAACTGAGACCGATTTTTTGGGATTAGCTCCATCTCGCGATTTGGCAACCCTTTATTCCGGCCATTGTAGCACGTGTGTCGCCCAAGGTGTCAAAGGGCCATGCTGATTTGACGTCATCCCCGCCTTCCTCCCTCTCACCTGATCACAAACATTCCTGTTTCTGAACAAATGAGAGGGCAGTCTGAAGTGACATATATAACACTTCACAGGGGTTGCGCTCGTTTCCCGACTGAACGGAACATCTTACGACACGAGCTGACGACAACCATGCAGCACCTGGTCTAGCAGCCTCGAAGGACTTCCCATTTCTGGGCTCTCCAGCTAGATTTCAAACCCTGGTGAGGTTCCTCGCTTATCGTCGAATTAAACCACATGCTCCACCACTTGTGCGGATCCCCGTCTATTCCTTTGAGTTTTAAGCTTGCGCTCGTACTTCCCAGGCGGCATACTTAACGCGTTAGCTACGGCACAGAAAGGGTCGATTCTCCCTGCACCTAGTATGCATCGTTTAGGGCGTGGACTACTGGGGTATCTAATCCCATTCGCTCCCCACGCTTTCGCAGCTCAGCGTCAGAAATGTGCCAATCAGTTGCCTTCGCCTTGGGTGTTCTTGATGATATCAACGCATTTCACTACTACACCATCAATTCCACTGATCTCTCACATTCTCAAGTTCTGCCGTTTCGAATGCCTGTCCGGGGTTGAGCCCCGGGCTTTGACATCCGACTAACAGAACCGCCTACCTGCCCTTTACGCCCAATAAATCCGGATAACGCTTGAGGTCTCTGTATTACCGCTACTGCTGGCACAGAGTTAGTAACCTCTTATTCCTCTGGTACTCTCATCGAAATTGCTCCCAGAGAAAAGCGGTTTACAATCCTAAGACCTTCATCCCGCACGCGGCGTCGCTCCATCAGACTTTCGTCCATTGTGGAATATTCTCGACTGCAGCCACCCGTAGGTGTTTGGACAGTGTCTCAGTTCCAATGTTGGGGGCCATACTCTCATACCCCCTACCCGTCAGAGCCTTGGTGAGCCATTACCTCACCAACAAGCTGATAGGACACAGGCTCCTCCTAAAGCGATAAATCTTTACTCCGTAGAGCATATCGCGTATTATTCCGAATTTCTCCGGATTATTCGCGACTTCAGGGAAGATTCCTATGTTATCCGAACCCGTTTGCCGTGGGTCTAAACCCACTCGACTTGCATGCCTTATCCACGCCGCCAGCGTTCATCCTGAGCCAGGATCAAACTCTCAATAAAGATATGCGAATCATTTGATTGCTCAAACTCTCTTTGATATATCTCACTCAAAAAGATTTCAGATTCATTGTAGAATAGAGTTTCCGTAATCACTCTTCCATCGCCGAAGCGATTTCCAAGTGAGGACTAACCGCAAAAAATTGCGATTAATTTTATTGTTTTGGCTCAATTGTTAAAGTGCTCACCCTTTTTGTAAAAACAAAAAGAAACAAAAGCAATCTATTTACATTTAGATTGCTTGTCTAGTATAGCAAGTTTGTATGCTCTGTCAAGGGCAAAAAAGGCTTCTTGTTTTTTGCAAACAAGAAAGAAAAAAAGTTACAAAAAATCCTTTATTAAAAGGTTTTTTTCAAACGTCCATCCCGCGAACAATTACTTCAGTCGATTATTGATAAAAAGAAGGGAAAGAAGCGGGACAATCATCCAAAAAATTACCGCCAAAGGAGAAGCAAAATATTCATATACCACACTAGAGATCAAATCTAAGGCTACTCCTTTTGGCAAAAAAGAAAGGGTCGCACTCACTACCATACCCGCCACCAAAATACTCGTGACAAATAGGCGCCAAAAAAAATCTGTTCCAGCGCTAGAAATATGTAAATCAAACAATCGTTTATCAACGAAGGAAAGAGTCACCAAAAGAAGAAGAAAAACAACGGCTTTTCCATACGCGGAAAAAGCGAAAAATTGCGCCGGAAAAACACTCATGAAGGCAATGGCGATATACACATTGATGAGAATATTAATAAGTTTCCAACGACCAAAAATGAAACCAAAAACAAGGCTGATCACCACAAAAAGAAGCAAGAGGGAAATGTCGCCCGCAATATTTTTCGGAAGATGAAGAATCGAAAAAATATCAATCATACGTTTCTACAAAACACCGCCAGTGTACACGTCCCGAAACATGCTGTCAAAAAAATATTATCAAAAAAGTTAAAAAATTGCTTTTTTAAGCCATAAGTGCTATTATACAAACATTATGAAACGAGGACGATTCATTCTTTTTTGTTTATTTTCTTTTTCTTTTTTCGTCACTGCCGGTCTGACGCTTTTTAATGCGTTTGGATACCGCTTCAACTTGGAACGAGGTATTTTTATCTACACCGGATCAGTAACCGTCAAATCCACTCCTGAAACGGTTGATATCCGCATTAACGGAGAACTTGTTCCTCAAAAACGCCTTGGCATCATCAATAATTCCATCCACATTGACGGACTTGCCCCCGGTGAACACTTTCTGGAAATTTCTGCTCCCGGCTATGTGCCTTGGTCAAAAAAAATAGTTATCCATAGTGGGCTTTCCACGGAATTTTGGAATGTTCTCCTCGTCAAAAAATATGATGTTCCAGAGGTCCTTCCCCAAACTGCCTTTGCCACAAGAATATTCCAAGCTCTCGAAAAGGGTCTTTTCGCTGTCGCCAAAAACAAAGAAGGAGTTTTTTCCGTCGATGTTATCGATGTGAATGAAAGATTGACCGATGAAACCGTATTTTCACTGGAAAATGCCTCTTTATTTCGTGGCAATGAAGAAAATATCGAATGGGATCCGGAAAGCGAAAAGTTGATAATACCAGCCGAACAAGAAAATCGTCGTCTCTATTTCGTTGTCAAAAAAAATGACAAGACCTCTTTTCTTCTCAATGATCTCGTACCGAACGACGAAATAAAAAATCCTCGCTGGGATCCTGTTTTCAAAAACTTTCTTCTCTACCAAGCAGGCGATCAACTCTATCGAATTGACACGGAAGCTACACAAAAAAACCCTTTCTTAGTAAGAGAAAATATACAAACATATGATATTTCTGGAAAAAATATCTATTATCTTCAAAAAGAAAACGGGATCGTATATAAGATTCCCGTTGACGCTAATAATCAAACCACTCCCATTCAAATTACCCTCACGCCGATAGATTCACCCGAAAAACCCTATTCTCTTGTTGTATATGATGATACCCGGCTTTCCCTGAGAGAAAAAGTTTCTGGCGCGTTATTCATGTTCAATAAATCATCCCTCCAAAGCGCGCCCCTGCGAAAAGTCACCGAAAAAAATGTTCGCGGCGTCCAGTTCTCCGATGACGGAAAAAAACTTCTTTTTTTCACGGACAATGAAATTTCCGTATACTTTACTCGTCTTTGGGATGTTCAACCGATACGAGAACCGGATACCGTTATCCAAATCGCTCGTTTCTCTTCCCTGCTCTCCAATATCCAATGGACCCGTGATTACGAACATGTTTTTTTCTCTACTGATAAAACCATCAAAATTATTGAGATAGACAGCCGCGATCGTCGCAATATCGTCGACATTATTACGACGCCCTCTTCTCTCTTGCAAGTGCTCTCACGCTTTGAAGAAGACGCTCTCTACTTCATCACTGATCAAAAAAATAACGGAAACGCGGTAGCCCGTCTTTTCCTTTCTGGACCACCTATTGATTTCTTCAGCCTTCGTTAAAACGAAAAACTTTTTTCAAGAAAAATAAATGGTATTTACCGCGAGATAAGCCGCGCGGTATTCTCTTCTCTGTTTCCGTCACTCACTCGGTAACGAAAGCAAGTTCTCGTTACACTTATTTCATTAGGAAAATAAAAGCCCCGAAAAATCGGGGCTTTCTATTCTCAATAGAAAATAATTCAAAACTAGCGCTTCGCCCACTGTGGTGCACGACGAGCCTTTTTGAGACCTGGCTTCTTACGTTCGACAGCACGAGCATCACGAGTAAGAAATCCCTGCGCTTTTAGCGTCGGACGAAGAAGAACATCATGTTTCAAAAGGGCACGAGCAACGCCCAATTTTATAGCATCAGCCTGACCATTGAGCCCGCCACCTCGCACCAAAACAGTCGCCTTAAAAGCTTCTTCCAATCCACAAGCTTTGAGAGGAGAAAGCGCTACCGTCTCCAAAGCGAGCGTACCAAAATACTCACGTACTGTTCGGTTGTTCACCATCATGGTTTCAGCTTGAGACACCGCATAAAGACGCACCTGCGCTACAGCCGTTTTTCGACGACCGACAGCATACACATATCGATCATCTTTTACCGCCTCCTTCTTTTTCGCGACAGCTGTTTTTGTCGTCGTCGCTTTCTTTGTTGTAACCTTCTTCGTTGTTGCCATACCAGTTAAAAAAATTTATTCGTGAGTCACGTGAATAACCTTTGCTCCGTGTTCAGTCTTCTTATTCAAAAGGAGACGCTTGAGCATACGATCGCGTAATTTATTCTTCGGAAGCATATTATACACCGCTTGATACAAAACCTTTCGAGAGTCACGTTTCACTTGCTCCTTAAAAGTAACAGACGTAATACCACCAGGGTATCCACTAAAACGATGGTATACTTTCCCCTCACGCTTATTGCCAGTGATATCAATACCATCAACGTTGATAACCACCACAAAATCGCCACCATCAATGTGTGGCGTGTACGTCACTTTATTCTTACCCATAAGAATAGTGGCAATCTCCGTCGCTAAACGACCGAGCACCTTTCCCTGAGCGTTGAAAAGATGATACTTTCGATCAACCATGATTTTCTTTGCTTGTGTCATATGCTTTATACAAATTCGATGACGGCCATTTTAGCACTATCGCTTTTACGTCGGTCAAGCTTCAACACTCTGGTATATCCACTGGTTCGACCATCAAAACGGGCACCAAAATCTGAAAGGATTTTTCTGGAAGCCACCGCCGGGATATATCCGGCTAATTCACGAATAATCGCAGGAAGACGATCCGCATTACTCCTCCCTACCTTTGCCTTATTGATGATCTGATCAATGAGACTCTTCACCTCTTTTGCTTTCGCTTCGGTAGTAGTGATATGTTCACGCAAAATAAGGCTCCCCAAAAGAGTTTTAAGAAGGGCTCGTCGCTGATTGCGTCCGCGACTCAAAACGCGGCCTGTGTGTCTATGCTTCATACTTCACTATTGCGATCAATTATTCTTCAGATTTTTTCTTCTTCGCGGATTTCTTTTCAGCTTTTTCTTCTTTGGCAACAACAACCTCATCCGTCTTCGTTTCTTCTTCCGTTACTCCTCCTTCTTTTTCCATTTGTGTCAACGCGGAAAACTGCGATACGAGAATAGAAACGCTTTTCTCAAAAGCCTCCGTCGGACTTACGCTTCCATCGGTCACCACTTCAATCGTCACCTTATCATAATCCGTACGCTTTCCGACACGCATGTTTTCAATTTCATAATTCACGCGCTTGACCGGCGTATAAATAGCATCAATGGCAATCACGCCAATTTCACGCTCTTCACGCTCTCGGCTTTCCGCCGGAACATAACCAACACCCTTATCAATCTCCACTTCTATTTCCAAATCTGTTTTCTTATCGGTCACCGTAGCGATTATCTGATCTCCATTCACCACTTCGACGTTTGATGGAGTTTTGAACATACTGGCAGTCACTTGCCCCTCGCCTTTATTCTTCAAAGTAATCTTTATCGGCTCGTCGTCATGCAACTTGAAACGCACTTGCTTGAGATTGAGAATAATTTGCACGACATCCTCCATGACGCCGTCAATCGTCGAAAATTCATGAGAAACACCCTTGATTTTTACTGATTTGGCGGCCGCACCCTCCAAAGAGGAAAGAAGAACTCGACGAAGCGCGTTACCAAGCGTTGTACCATATCCGGGATAACAACCGAGAATTTCAAATTTCCCGTGGTTTTCACCGATCGCTGTATATTTCGGACTCTGTGGAGAAGTTATTGTTTGCATACCATTTTTTAGTTTCGGATGAACGGTCGGACCCCTTTGTCAATAACCTTTCACCGGAAACATGTTAGGCACTTACGTATTAATTAAAAAATTACTTGGAATAATATTCGACAACCATCTGAGCATCAACTCGAACACCAACATCGTCACGACCAGGCATAGCCAAGACCTTCCCGGAAAGTTTTTCCGCATCAAGTTCCAGCCAATGAGGCACATCCTTCTTATTTTTCAAAATTTCCGATTGTGTTTTGAAAAATTGTTTTTCTTTCTTGTTTTCTTTGAGAACAATCACATCACCAACGCGTACTTCAAAAGAGGGTATGTTCACGCGTTTTCCGTTTATTTCAAACATCTTGTGCGAAACAAGTTGTTTTGCCTGGCTCCGAGAAGCCGCGAAACCCAATCGATACACGACATTATCCAAACGACGTTCCAAGCGAGAAAGAAGCTGGTCTCCGGTAATACCCGGTGTCTTTCGCACCTCATCAAAATGATGACGAAATTGCCGCTCCATGACTCCGTACAATCGCTTGATCTTTTGTTTCATCGCGAGCTGTCTTCCGAATTCACTTCCACCACGCGAAGGCGTATGACCATGAATACCAGGAGCATACGGTCGACGAACCATAGCGCACTTTGGCGACAGACAACGATCTCCCTTGAGAAAAAGTTTCTCTCCGGAACGACGACAAAGCCTACATTTTGCATCAAGATTATTAGCCATATACCAATTCCATTAAATACGACGTGGACGACGTGGACGACAACCATTATGAGGAATAGGAGTGATATCCTTAATCGTCGTTAAATTAAAACCGTTATTTACCAAAGCGCGAATAGACGCCTCGCGACCACTCCCCACACCTTTTACAAAAACTTCCAATTCCTGCAAACCGTATTTCTTCACCTTCTCCGATACGTCGGCAACCACTTGGGTAGCAGCATAAGGAGTGGATTTTTTTGCACCCTTGAAACTCAAATGGCCAGAGCTAGACCATCCCAAAACAGCACCGTTCATATCGGCAATAGTAATAATGGTGTTGTTATAGGTACACTGAATACTCACTCTTCCTTTGAGAATTTGCCGCTTTGACTTCTTCGTCTTTTTTGCGGCTGTCGCCTCAGAGGCTTCCGTAGTTTCAGTTGTCTTCACTGTTTCTTCCATAAAGTACACTTAATAGCTGTTAGCTTTCAATTTCTCGCTTCCGGCATAACTCCAAAATATTCTTCGGGGGTTTATCGGGAGCTATAAAACTTCATTTTATGTCTTATCCGACGCCTTCTTACGACCACTGCCCATAGTCTTACGCACATTCCCGCGGATAGTACGCGTATTGGTCTTGGTGCGCTGACCACGGCAAGGAAGTCCTTTCTGATGACGAGTTCCCCTATAACAACCGATTTCTTTCAAGCGTTTGATGTTTTGTTTGACAACATGGCGAAGCTCCCCTTCAACCCGATGCTTCTTCTCGATAGCTTCACGCAAACGGTTCGCTACTTCATTAGGAATATCTTTTGTCCGTATATCAGCATCAATATCAAGCTCCCGAAGAATTTTCTGACTCGTCGGCAAACCAATGCCATAAATATATGTCAATGCGACTTCAATTCTCTTATTATCAGGGATGTTGATACCGGCGATACGAATCATAGTGTAATTTTTAGTTGTTTGCTATTGGTTTGGAGCCTCTCTTTTGCTCACTCCATACCACGAAACCAAAACCGTTTAACCTTGGCGCTGTTTGTGCTTGGGATTCACACAAATAACATAGAGCACCCCTCGGCGCTTCACGATTTTGCAATGAGCACAAATTTTTTTGATTGAGGCACGTACCTTCATATAATGATGACTTGGAATTTTACAAATTTTACCAATATACGAACCTTCTCCCTCGCGCTTCTCCGCGTATATTGTAAGAGGAACATTTTATTTCATTCTCTGCACGATTCTTCCTTTGGAAAGATCGTAGGGACTCATCTCCAAAGTAACTCGATCCCCGGGAAGAAGGCGGATATAATGCACTCGCATCCGACCGGAAATATGAGCGAGAACTTCATGGCCGTTATCAAGACGAACACGAAATGTGGTACTCGGTAAAGTTTCTATTACCTCTCCCTCAACACGAATCAGTTCCTTATTATTTGCCATAGAGTACTTTTGGAAACGGCTGAAAAACAAAAAAGAGAATATCATCTAACAACAAAAAAATAGAGAAGTCTTCGTCTGGTAAGCAATTCTTTCCTCGTTCCTGAAACGCGTTCTTGCAAACCCTCTCTTTTCCGCTTTCTATGCAGTTTTTCAAAATGTACCCTGTATTGTAGAGGAAGATTAAAATATTGTCAAACCCAAAAATACGGTTCCTATTTTTAACAAGAAAAAAGGGCTATTTTCCAAAACGACGCCCTCGGGCGGCATATTCCAAAAGAGCCTCTTCAAAAGCTTTTTCGTCAAAATCAGGGTAATATTTTTCTGAAAAATACAACTGTGTATTGGCAATATCCCACATCATAAACCCCGCCGATAAATGTGGCTCCCCTCCCGTACGGATGAGGAGATCGACTGGTGGCAACTCACGTGTCATAAGATTTTGCTTTATCATCTCGTTTGTCACTTTCTTTCCCGGCTCAAGACGCATAGCCACTTTTTCAAAGGCCTCTCGCATTTCATCATCTCCGGAATAAGCCAGGAAAAAATTAAGGGAAAATTTGTCGTATCCTTTGGTTACCTGCAAACATTCAGCGATTGTTTTCTTTAAAGATTCAGGAAATTGTTCCTCCCAACGACCAATACAACGAATACGTACTTGATCCTTATGAATATCTTCCCCGGTAAGTATTTTCTTAAAATAGGTTTCGTAGATACGGAGAAGCGCTTGACTCTCGGCAAATGGTCGCTTGCTCAAATTTTCAAGCGACGATCCCCAAAAAGAAAGTTCCCGAATACCCAAACGTCGAGCTTCTTTAACAATTTTTTCCGTATTTTTTGCTCCAGCCTCATGCCCTTCCCATGGCTCCCATCCTCTTTCGGAAGCAAAGCGACGATTTCCATCAGGAATAATCACCACATGCCGAGGGATAAAATCTTTTTCTTCTGTTTGGGACATAATAGAAAAAATTAATATTTTCGTTGACACATATACAAAGCAATATCAGAAAGAAATTTCCATGACGGTTCCTTAAGCGTGCCGCGCAAACCTTCTAAAGTCTCCTTTCCTTTCTCTATATATTCAAGCGCCAGTTTTTTTGTGGCATCGAGAGCGCCGGTTTTTTCTATCAAACCACGAAATTCCACGATATCATCTCTTGTAAGACGTTCCCCCAAAGAAAGAATCTCTCGAATGCGTTTTTGCTCTACCGCCGATCCCCTGTGCAGAGCCTTCGTCACCAAAAGGGTAATTTTCCCTTCCTTGATGTCCGACCCGACCGGCTTTCCCAAACGTTGTTCATCTCCAAAAATACCCAAAATATCATCCTGTATCTGAAAAGCAATACCGAGTGGTATCGCGTAAGCGGAAAATTTTTCCAGAAGCGCTTCATCGGCTCCCGCCAAAAGAGCTCCGAGGTGAAGCGGCCCCTCAACGGTATATTTGGCAGTCTTATTTTTATACATGGCAAGAATTTCTTCCTCGCTCGCTTTCCCTAAATATTCCATATATACATCCCGCGTTTGTCCGATAACGGTATACGAAATAATATTTTGCAGCTTGGAAAGTGCGGCGAATTTTTTCTCCAAAGGAAAATCTGAACGAAAAATAATGTCATTACCTAAAGCGCTCAAAACATCTCCGACAATAATCGCCATGGCATTACCAAAGTGTTCTGTGTCTTTTTTTGGAAAAAGATATTTTCCTTTATTGGCATAATATCGATGAAGCGTCTCAAAGCCATGGCGCTGATCATCCCGATCGATGATGTCGTCATGTACCAAAAGAAAAAGATGTATATATTCAATACTCATCGATGCCAAAAGGATCTTTTCTTCCTCTCTCCCACCAGCGCCCAAATATCCATGATACATAAAGGCGGCCCTCAGTCGTTTACCACCACCAAGCAACATCTCCTTTGCGTACTCCAAAGTAGAAGCGACAAACTCGTCCTCCTTTTTTGTTTCTTGTATAACCGAGGAAAAATGAGCCTCAATCTTCTTATCGAGACGCGCTTTAAATACCTTTAATTCGTCTTCAATTCCCATAGTTTTCTTGAAAAAAACCGAAATGTATAGTCGAGAGTATAGCAGGAAAAAATACTGAAAACAAGGGATAATTAGAACTGCAGGTAATCTACATACTTTCGATAGAGTTCGTACGTGGCCTTGAGATCACGGGAATTGTAACGAGCGACATCCGCGCTCTGACCCCGGTCAAAAAGCGTCTTCACATCATCGCCGTCGACACCCTGTGCCTTGGGGCTTTCAATATCAAATGCCCGACACCAAAGATGAAGACTCCCTTTCTTCCGCATCGCCCCGTAGAATGTGAGCTGATCATACAGATCGATATGCCGCGCGTTCTGCGGATGATAGTTGAGATAACGATTGGCGAGAAGGTTTTTTGTCGGACGGATACCGTGAATCGCCGAACGCACCATGAGAAACGGTACATCGAACTGACGACCATTGAAGGTGACAAACGTATCATACTTTTCCACCACGTCCCAGAATTTCCGAAGCATTTCCTCTTCCGTCATCACTTCGAACTTATAGACGTCTTCTTCGAAGTTCTTGTCTTCCCTACCGGGCGAGGATTGATAATACACTGCGCCACGTCCCCGCTCGCCATCATACATCCCAATAGTGATGATAGATCCCGTAAGCGGCGAAAAGCCCATTCCGTTCTTCAGATCGCCCAAAGCCGTCGTGTAGCTCTCTCCGCTTTCAGATTCCTTCTTGATCCAACGTGTGAGCACGTCTTGGCTCGTTTCGTCGAGAGAATCAAAATCCTCCCCGACAGTCTCAATATCGAAAATAAGGGTAGACATAAAAGATAATATTAAACAAATATATTTTAGCACACCTCACACAATCAAAGCCTTACTATACGCAAATCCGTATTTCGACAAAAAAAAGACTGCTCAAGGCAGTCAAAAATCAAAACGTGTAGCGCATCCCGAACGACAGACGCTCTACTGCCGCGTTCGGTCTTTTACTTCCCGGGATGCGTAAATCGTATCCATTGGAAGAGTGCGTATACCCCGCCACGATACCAACATGACGATCCAGCTTGTATTCTCCCTTTATAGCAAGCTGGAATTGGTGCCGGGTAGCGAATAATTCTTTATCCCTGTTCACGTTCCCTGCTACCCCAAGTTGCCAAACGATATTTACCTGCTTGGTCAAACTCTGATGATACGAGATTCCCACGCCTCCATATATCTGCCGCTCCTTTTTAACGACAGAAAAATGACTCGGAAGACGCATACAGCCACCTCTAACACCACAGACTGGCGGGATATTCTCATTAACAACGAGGGAGGAATGTTCAAAACTACCGAGAATTCCATACCATCCGAAACCACCCGAAACGCTTTCAAACACTAGCGCTCCGGCGTCTTTAAAGCCCTTCTTTTGCTTTATCACATATCGGCAGTCGCTATTGTGGCAACTAACCACAACAGGGCCCGTCACCAAGGGCTTATCAGCGTAGGGATACCGGGAGGGAACAATCAACGACCCTCCTTCAAGCGAAATGCTCTGAGCGAATGAAACGCCCTGAAACAAAAACAAAAAAATACAAAAAAGAACTTTCATGACACTTCCTCCTATTAAAGTGCTGAAATAGCTTTATAGGAAAATTATCTGCTCCTGTCAAGTCAGTACGAAAAATCCCAATAAAAATCACTCCCTCTAAAAAGAAGGGTGATTTTTATTAATACCTGTAGCCCCAAGGGGAATCCTCCTCGCTCCGACTCGGAGCCTGGGCGCTACACACAGAATCCTCGCTCGCTCAGATTCTACTCGCGCCCTTCGATTCCCCCTAGATACATAAACCAAAACCTCCATGATGATTCCTGGAGGTTTTGGTTAATCTGTAGCCCCAAGGGGAATCGAACCCCTCTTTTCAGGATGAGAACCTGATGTCCTAGCCGATAGACGATGGGGCCAAAAAACAATTCCGCAGGGGTGGTAGGAATCGAACCCACGCAAAGGGTTTTGGAGACCCTTGTACTACCATTATACGACACCCCCATTTTCTCATTTTTTAATCACCTCTACAGTATACCAAAACCGAGAGCTATTTGCTCTCGGTGTGTGTCACGTTCTTCTTGCAAAAACGGCAGTATTTGGAGAGCTCGAGCTTTTCCTTTACCTTTTTCTTGTTCCGTTTAGTGTAATGCGTAATACGTCCGCAAGCGGAACATTTCATTTTTGCCAACGTATCCTTAATTTGTCCCATAATTCCAACCTTCAAACGATTTACAAAGCTTTTTCACTGTACGGGAAAAATCGTTTTTCGTCAACACCAAACCTTGGTTTTCCGTCCTTTTTGAGCCGTTGACTCGGATTTCACTCGCTTCGCTCTCCATAGGGCTTCCGCCCTCTGGCGATGCGCTGTCACCCCGAACAGGAAACTCCCGTTTCCCGACCCCTTCCCCGTTCAATCCCCTTCTCCGCTTTTTCTTACCTTCCAAAAAACCAGACTTGAAGTCATTTCTGAGCCGTTGACCGGGATTGAACCGGTGACCCCCACCTTACCATGGTGGTGCTCTACCAGCTGAGCTACAACGGCTTATTTTCAAAAATACGAGCCTCAACTATTCGTTGAGACTTTTCTTATTCTAGCGTTTTTTTACAAAAAGTCTAGAGTGAAAAAATAAAAATCACCACTCCTAATAAGAAAGGGTTTTGACGGCCTTATTTTGTAAACTTGAAAGTAGAAAGCGCTTGTTTGAGGAAAGCAATACTCGGCGATTTTTCAGAATTACCTGGGCATTCGGTTGGATCATGTTTGTAAACCACAATCGTGTCGTTTCCATTTGGCATCAGCGTTTGAAACGTTGCCATCTCACAACCGGCCAAGTCTTGTTCTGGGTTATAGAACACGTTCCACGTTATTCCGCTTAAGGCAATTTGTGGCTCATTGGAGTATTGCTTATTACCATACGGATCAATAGCGGGGTTTGACCATCCCTTAATAATCCTTACGCTTTCCCCATTAGCGCCCACATTCGTCAACTGAATCGTTTTGTATGTTTTTCCTGAAACAGTTACCGAACCTTCAAAAAAAATTTGTTCGATTAGTTCGCCTGGTAATCTTAATTCAAACCCATATCTGGAGTCGGTGTACGTTGTCCAGTTGCTTGGAACCGGCACGGTCTTATCTTGAACTTCTTGTTTCTGAAGTGTTGGCTGCGTTGGAACCGAAGAATCCATCGGTGATTGTTGTGCCACAGGAGCCGGCGTTGTTAACTGTGTCTGACTTGTTTGCCATTGTCCACATCCGGCCAAAAATACCGTACCAAACACTACCAAGCTCATTGCTAATACTTTTTTCATAATCATTATTTTATTCATTCAATTAAACGAAAATTTAGTCTGTTTCTTCATTATAACTCATAAAGAAAAAAATGCCCGGCGCGAGACAAGTCGCTTTTGTGTCGATCAGTGGGTAGGGAGGCCCGCCAAAGGCGGGTAAAGATTCTCACCCCTCTCGGAAGCCAAGCAGTTGGCTTCCTCCTACCCAAAAAGCAAAATCCCGTGTCTTGATGGCACGGGATTTTGCTTTTTGTGGGCAGGGAGGGATTTCCGCCTCGTCGTCTGCTGACGACTTCGTTGCCCGGGGCAACGACGAATGCTTGCTCACGCGCATCCGTCGACACTCATTTAGCTCGCCTTCGCTCGCTACTCGTTCCTGTCCGTTCGCATCCCTCTCTCCTCAAAACAAAACTATAAAAGCACCCATTACTGGGTGCTTTTATAGTTTATTCTCGTGGGCAGGGAGGGATTCGAACCCCCGAAGTCCGAAGGACGACAGATTTACAGTCTGCTGCGATTGACCACTCCGCCACCTACCCAAAAAACCATCTCTTTTTCATTTCTCTTGAGCCACCTCTCGGATTCGAACCGAGGACCCACAGTTTACAAAACTGTTGCTCTAACCAGCTGAGCTAAGGTGGCACGATCAAAAAACGCGTCTCTCTATTTTACCCTATTATTCTTTCGTTCTCAAGAGATTCGTCATCTGATTTTTGAGAAAGAATTTTTTCCAAACGACGTATCTTGATCTTCACCATTCGATGCACCGGTGAAAGCTTGAGTACTTGTCGATAACATTCTTTGGCATCCTTCACATTACCAATCTCAAGATAATAATCGCCCAGCCCCTCATACGCAGTAAAGTCCTTTGGATTGACTGCTATGCGAGCAATAAAATCTTCTTCACGCGCACGTGTTTCTCGCTTGAAAAGATTCTTTTTAACCGATTCGGGACGCGCAACCTTATCGCTTACGGTGGGTCGCGGCTCAAGAATGGATTCACGAATTGTCTCTTCCTTGCGCCGGCGGACAAGAGGTTGTTCAAATGTTATTATTCTTTCTTGTTCTTGCGATTTTTTTTCTCCATCAAATACCCGCTCTTCCTTGATATTTGTGAGAGACGCCTGCACTTCATCTTTTACCACCGTTTCTTTGCCAAAAAAACGACGCAAGAGATTCCCACGATGAGCAATCTCTTTTTTTTCTGAAACAACAGGAGCGGAAAAAGAAGCTATTTCTTGCGATATCGAATATTCTTCTTTGGCATCAACGGGCGGCATCGGAGAAGTTTTTTCTTGAAATAATCTTCGACGCTCTTTTAAAGATTGCGTCCATACATGAAGCGTATTGTGCATTCGCAACGATTGCACTTTAAAACGCTGTGCTGTTTTTTCCAAGACTCGCAAGAAAAAAGATTTCGTACGAAAAAAAGACGCCTTCTTCAAAGCTTCCCGTTCTCCTTGAGAGACTTTTTCCGCGATAACGGGATCAGCTCCCCTGCGTGAAAGATACCACAACACGAGCAGGAGACTGACAACAACAATAATGGGCGGGACAGTAAGATACCACATGAGATACGCGGGGCCGCTCTCGGCCCGATAGTTAACACTCTCCTACATCAATATACTACATTTCGTACCGAATAAAACTACTCACTTGAATATTTTCTCCAATTTTGTGAATTTTTTCGGTCAATAACTCACCAACCGTTTTTGTCGGATCCTTGATAAAACTCTGTGTTAAAAGGGAAATATCCTTGCGGAACTTCTCTTCCTTCCCCATCATAATCTTTTCAAACATCTCCTCAGGCTTACCCTCACGAACCAACTGCTCTCGCCAAATAATCTTTTCTTTCTCCACAAGAGCATCCGGAACATCTTCCGCTTTTACAAATTGTGGCGCGGCGGCAACGACATGCATGGCGATATCGTGTCCCAATTCGCGGAACTCCTCGTTTCGGGCAACAAAATCCGTTTCACAAGAAAGTTTCAACAAAGCGCCCATTCGATTATTGGAGTGAACATACGCCACGACGATTCCTTCAAGAGCTTCTCGATCGCTTTTCTTGAGCGCCTTATCCTGTCCACGCTTGCGAAGAATTTCGATGGCCTTCACCTCATCTCCCTTTGCTTCATCAAGCGCTTTTTTGACATCTACAATACCGGCACCGGTTTTTTCACGAAGATTTTTTATTTGCTCCATCGTGCTCATATTTTTTTATTACAACTTTTACCCCTTCTGAACGACACTCTCTTTTGACGAAAGAATAGCCTTTCCCAAAGCGCCAAAAAGGACGCGCAACGAAGAAAGAGCGTCATCATTCCCCGGAATGGGATAATCGACAAAACTCGGATCAGTATTCGTGTCTACAATGCCAATTATCGGAACATTCATTTTTCTTGCCTCGCTTATTACCAAGCCAGCTTCTTTGACATCGGCAATAACAATAGCCCCGGGCAATTGTTCCAAATGCTTAATTCCACCAACCTTTTTTTCCAATTTTTCAAGTTCTTCGTTCTTTTTTGCTTGTTCAAATTTTGTATACTTTTTGAAATCCCCTCGCGCCATTTTTTCCGCGCCCTCATTGAGATACCGCGCCCGCCCACGAATCATTTTGAAATTGGTAAGTGTTCCTCCAAGCCAACGATCAATAACGTACGATTCCCCCAAGCGCTGAGCAATAGACTGAACTGTTTCATGCGTCTGTTTCTTCATACCGACAAAAAGAATCGGCTTGCCTTCTTTGACGATACCGGAAAGAAAATTGGCGGCTTCATCAAGCTTTTCCGCTGTTTTCTGCAAATCAATGATATTTATATTCTTACGCGTAGTAAAAATATATGGATCCATTTTCGGATGACGACGAGATTTCAGGTGTCCAAAATGAACTCCCGACTTGAGAAGAGCCTCCAGCCCGGCATCAAGTTTACTGAAATCAAAAGAAGCGAAATAGTGTTCGCTCGTCACTGCCGTTTTGGCATCTTGCGCAACAACGTGCGCTACAGTTGTCTCTGACATAATTGTAGACATCCTTATAAAATTATACACCCGATATAAACGGGCGCCACCTACATCGCCTCAACGGATCCTGAAAGCACTGCACGAGCAGGCCAGGAACGGATCCTGACGACATATGTCTGATTTTCCACTCCACCGCAAAAAAGCGATAGATACGTACGGGAGACAGTGTACCAAAGAAATTTCCATCTGGCAAGAGCTTCCCTTTACGGTTAATAATAAAAGAATTCTCTTTATAAAAACCTTCTTTTCTGGCTCTTTATCGCCATAGGCCCATTCGAATACCATCATCGTAGAAAAAGTGAGGGGTTGTCAATTTCCAAAAGCCATGTTACACTCTTTGGGTATAAAAACTTTATCAGGAAAGAAGAAGCATCCTATGAAACAAGGCATTCACCCTCACTATACAGCTACAACCACCATTACCTGCGCTTGCGGCGCTGTTTTGGAAACTGGATCAACGGTTGACGCCATGCATACCGAAATTTGTTCTCAGTGTCATCCGTTTTATACCGGTAAAAAGAAATTTATTGATACTACCGGTCGTGTTGATCGTTTCAAAAAGCTTTCCGAAAAGTCAGTCGCTGCAAAAATTGCTCGTAAAAAAGCCCCTAAAGTGAAAGCTGAAAAAGAAACTCCAAAAAAAGAGAAGAAAGTCGTAAAAAAAGCCGCGTAGCGTCCCTCTCGCGCTTTTTTCTTGTACTTGAAATATCTCAACCCGAAAAAAGCTCCCGTCTCACCCCTAGACGGGTTTTTTATTCAACAAAACATAATTGAGGAGGAGAAACAACAATGACCTTCTCCGATAAAAATTGGAAATTATGAATGCTCTTCTTGTCGAAATTGAACATGAACACGCGGATATCACAAAACGCTTAAGCGATCCAAACATCACGCGTGATCCAAAAACACTTGCTACTCTTGGCCGCCGAAAAACAGAGCTCGATCTCATCATGGAGCGTATCGAGCGTTTTCGCGCCATCGAAAAAACAATGCGTGACAATGCAGAACTCACTCATTCCGATGAAGTCGATTCTGAATTAAAAAGCCTCGCTATAGAAGAAAACGTCACACTTGCCGAAGAGAAAGCCTCGCTTGAAGAAGAATTGAAACGCCTTCTTCTTCCTAAAGATCCACATGATGACAAAGATATTATCGTTGAAATCCGCGCCGGCGCCGGCGGCGATGAATCCTCTCTTTTTGCGGCAGAGCTTTTTCGAATGTATTCACACTACGCTGAAAAACAAAACTGGCGCGTCACGATGCTTCATTCCAATCAAACCGAGGTAGGCGGCTTCAAAGAGGCAGTTTTTGAAATCAACCGCGGCACAGGCGAAATCTCCGTATACCGAAAAATGAAATACGAATCCGGTGTACATCGTGTCCAACGCGTTCCCGAAACCGAAAAAATGGGCCGTGTCCATACCTCGACTGCAACCGTTGCTGTTTTGCCGGAAGCCGAAGACGTGGAAATCGTCATCAACCCGCAAGATCTCCGTATCGACACGTTTTGCTCATCTGGCCCTGGTGGTCAGTCAGTCAACACGACTTATAGCGCTGTACGTATCACCCACGTTCCAAGCGGGGTGGTGGTTTCCTGTCAAGATGAAAAATCGCAAATTAAAAACAAGGAAAAAGCGATGAAAGTGCTTCGTTCGCGCCTCTATCAGGCAGAAGAAGAGCGCCGCGCCAAAGAGCTTGGTGACGCACGCAAAAGTCAAATCGGTACCGGTGACCGCAGTGAAAAAATCCGTACCTACAATTTTCCCCAAGATCGCATCACCGACCATCGTATCAAAGAATCATGGAGCGGTATCCCTCAAATATTAAACGGCGCCCTCGACCAGATTCTCGATGTTCTCGAACAAGAAGATATCCGCCGCAAGCTAGAGAAACAGTCGGAAAAATAAAAACTCCCAAACGCATCAACAGGAATCTGAAAAAAAACAAAAGGGTTCCTCAAAAAAACTCGAAATAACATCAGAAAAAGTCGTGATCCTCAAAAAACTCCAAAAAGAATTTCTCTCTTCCGCTGGTCAGAAAATCGCACCGGAGGATTTTTTCGTACTGCTTGCGCACGCGACTAACAAAGACAAAACCTTCCTCTTCGCGCATCCAGAATACGAACTCGATACCAGAACAGAAACGAAAGCGCGCGAATATTTCTCTCGCCGAGCAAAACACGAGCCGGTTGCTTATGTCGTCGGGCACAAAGAATTCTACGGTCGTGACTTCCAAGTCACTCCCGCAACACTCATTCCTCGTCCCGAGACAGAGCTCCTTATCGAACTCATTTTGGAAAAAATAAAAAGTGACACGAAACGACGACCGTCAACTCAAGCTATATTTTTGACTGATATCGGAACAGGGAGCGGGAATATTGTTGTTACTCTCGCAAAAGAAATAAAAAATCCAACCTACACATTCCATGCCACTGATATCTCTTCAAAAGCTCTCAACGTTGCGAAAAAAAACGCCAAGCGTCATAACGTCGAAAATATCATATCGTTTTACGAAGGAAATTTTCTTGATCCTTTAAAAGAGAAACTTGTAACAGCAAACGAAATCATCATCGTTGCCAATCTCCCCTATCTTTCCGAAAAAATCTGGCAATCCGCCGAAGACGATGTGAAAATATTCGAACCAAAAACCGCCCTCGTAAGCGCTCAGGTTGGCCTCGACCATTACTACCGCTTGTTCGACCAAGTGAAATCTCTCAATACTGACTTTTTTCGCGATCGCGAAAAAAGTCAAACTTCTCAAAAACAATCAGTCATGCTTTTTCTTGAAATCAGTCCCGAGCAAACACCTCTTATCAAGCAGTATTTTTCAAAAAACTTTCCAAAAGCTACCTTTACCATCCATCCCGACCTCTCCAGTCGCGATCGTGTTGTCGTTCTTTCGCTATAAATACCTTTTCAAAAAAAACAAAAACCCCCGATTTACGGGGATTTTTTGTTTTTAAACCAAAAGAACGAAAGAATGCAATATTACTTGCGCTTCTTTGTAGCCTTCTTCTTGGTTGTCTTTTTGCGAGCTACTTTCTTTGTAGCCTTTTTCTTCGCGACTTTTTTCTTGGCTGCCATAATACTCACCTCCTCCTACACCATCTCTTCATTTTGCGCGCATCTGTTTATGCGACACAAGAAGAGAAAGGTTTATTTTTTATTTTACACGACACAGAATTTTTTTTGTGCGTGATACAGAAAAAGTTTCCGTATGTTTTTATTATACTCTTTTTTCAAAAAAAGCAAAGAAAAAAAATTCTTGTCAATACTCCATAACACCAATACAAGAAAAAATATTTTTTCTTTTTACTCTTTCTCACAAAATATTTCAAAACATTCCATAAAAAATATTTTTCTCTTATCACTCAAAAACAAATCTCTTCCATTACGCGAATCATCAGAAGCAAACTTCGAAACACGCGCGCATTCCTCTTTCCATAAAAAATATATTTCATTAAAAAAATTTCCACACCCTCTTCATGGTGCATCTATCCGATCTTTCCTTCTTTCACCAGGACAAAAAAACGTTCATTTGTCCAGTTGACAGTCATTTTTCAAAGACGTAGTATACAAAGACAGGGGGTCGATAGATGGCTTGCCAATGCCATAAAAGATAGTTTTGGCAAGTCGACGGCTTCAACGAAAGCGGCACTTTGACAATCTTATTCGTTAAGCTAGAAAGAGAGGTGAACACATGGAACAGCAAGAACCTATTTTCGAAGAGTCTTCAGCCGATCAAGTCAAGGCATGGATTCAAGAAAATCTGCGTATCATCGTCAGCGTGTTCATTGTTGCAGCGATCGCTCTTGGCATTTATTCGTATTCACAACGCACGGATACTCTCACCGATCAAGATGAGGCGACACTCCTCGAAACCAAAGGTGATGAAAAGGCTGACACACAAACGCCTTCCCAGTCAAAAAACACCGTAAAAGCAGAGGTGAAAACAAGTGGCGTCGTAGTAACGACTGAATTGAGTCAAGAAACAGAAACTTCATTTATTGAGAAAGCTGAACGAGGAAACGGTCAAACGCATTTGGCACGCCGTGCTCTCGCGCACTATCTCGAAAAGAATCCTGATTCATCCTTGACCGCTGAACAAAAGGTTTACATCGAAGATTATCTTCGTAAAAACTCGGGCTTCCGTAGCTCTGTAACACCGAACACTTCGATAGAATTCTCGAAAAATCTTATTAAGCAAAGTATTGAGAAATCGAAAACACTGAACGAGAGACAATTGCAGAATCTAAAGAAATACTCCGCTCGCGTGAGCGCCTATCGCTAACGCTAACCGCATGGAGAGAAAAACCGTTCTTTCTTCGTATTGATAACAAAATCCCGCAACGGCGGGATTTTGTTGTATCTATCCTAAAAAATCCAAGGCTCTTAATGCAAAAAACGCACCCGATCCCCCTCACGAAGATTTTTTGCTTCACCGGCGTTACACTCAAAAACAGTGTCCGCAAAAACACCCGGATCAAAAACCCCAAGAAATTCCGGCTGAGCATTATGAACGATAAAAACTACCTCTTCACCACGAAGCCACACGATATCAATAGGAAATCGCATGTCTTTCATCCAAAAAAGATACCTTCCCGGTGTTTCAAAAATAAACTGCAAAGCGCACGAGGAACACAAAGAATCCCTCTTTCCTAATCCTAATGCCCGCGCCTCCTCGGTAACGGCACGCTCAAGCAATAAACGTTTTCCATGAAACTCAACAAAAAAAGATTCCTGTGGTATTTGAACGGGAAAAAATACTGTTTTGATCACAAACCAAAAGAGGATACAAGATACTCCGCCTATGATAACAAAAACTATTTTTCTCAAAAAAAGTTTCTTTTTCATACTGTTTTTTTCTCGTTTCTTTTTTGTCGGACAACATACTCCACGAAGAACAACAAAGAAAAAAGGACAATCAAAATACCAGCAAGAGCGAACAATTTTCCCAACGCCTCCGTAAACAAAGCAATCAAGGAAATAATCGCCGTTACCACAAAAAAGAAGGCGGCGACACGACCCTCGGACCAACCCAATTCAAGCAGTTTATAGTGCAAATGACGCTTATCGGATTGAAAGACTGAGACGCCGTCACGCAAACGTTGCCAAATAACAAAAACAGCATCGGCTATGGGCAAAGAAAGAACGAGAAGCGCCGTAGCTATTTTCGTTCCGGCAATTACCGCGAGAAGAGCGATGAGAAATCCAAGAAACATGGAACCGACTGTTCCCGCAAGAATACGAGCTGGATGCATATTAAAAACAAGAAAACCCAGACTCGCGCCAAAACCAATAATAGCCAAAATAGCAATTGGTGGCTGATACACCTCGGGACGCAGACTCAAAAAGAAAATCGTCAAAAAAGTAATAGCCGTGACACCGCCACACAGCCCATCAAGCCCATCAAGCCAGTTAATAGCATTCATCACCAAAAGCATCCAAAAAAGAAGAATAAAAAATCCCGGTATGACGAATTCTCCGTATGGCAAAGTCCACATACCGCCGAAAGGATTGGTAACGGCCATAATACGAACGCCGAAAATAAACATAAGCGCCGAAAGCGTCACTTGAAAAAAAATCTGAACCTTCCAACCAAGTTCACTCAAATCATCCCACAAGCCAAAAAGCAGTATGAGCGCTCCGCCAAAAAATAAACCGTACATTTCCTTTGTCAAAACAAGGTGAGGATCAAAAAAAACAGTAAATACAAAAGCAAGAAGCATGGCCACTCCACCCAGGCGAGAAATGCTTCCCTTGACACCATGGCGCTTCGAGACGCGCCACACGGACCGTCGAAAAAGAGGGGTCAGCAAAAAAAGCAAAATAAGACCAACCGTAAGAGAAAAAACTATGAGAAGAGGAGCAAAAAAAAGCTCAAAAAACATACTCTAATAATTAATAAAAGCAACGCCCCCGCCGGCAATAAGCAGTCCAACATTCAGCATCCATGCTCCCAATAAGAGCAAATATGCGGCAATCCTCTCACAGGCCCTATAGAGTCGTCTGGCAAAAATACCATGTACCATGAAAAAAAACACTCCCGCCAACGGCAAAAGAAAGAGTTGCCACCAGGCACTCTGTATTTCAACACCAAAATAAACATTGTAGTGTAAAATCATGCTCCTCTCGGTAGGACGAGCGAAATAAGCCAAAACAAAAAAATGCGTAAGCAAAAAAAATATCGTCCCGCCCATTAAAACGCGCACGATATTATTTCGAAAAAATGAAACACCTTCTTCCTCCCTGATTATGTCATCCTGCCAGCGTGTTGCGTTCATAATGCTCCATCATTTTTATCCTCCGCGCCCTCTACGCGCGGCGACTCCTGTTCCACGCCCAAACGAGCACGCTCCAAGTGATCCCCTACTCGGTGCAAATATTTTTCCGCGTCCTCAAATTTTTTATGAGCGTTTCCGATATGGCTTCCCAAAACATCAAATTCTTTCGAAAACCGTTCGTGCTCTCTTGTAAGTTTTTCCAATTGTCCCATAATTTCCTTTGCCCGTTTTTCTATTTGCAATCCCTGTAGGCCAAAAAGGATGGTGCGCATATAGGCATAAAAAGAGTTCGGAGAAACCGGGATAATTCTTTTTGTGGTCAAATAATCAAGCAGTCCCTGTCCATCATCATCTTTGATAATCACCTCATAATACACGTTTTCCGCCGGAATATACATAAGAGCAAAATCAAGCGTCCCCTCTTCGGGAACAATATACTTGGTCGCAATCGCGTCCACGTGTTTTTTGACATCAACATAAAACGACCGTCTCGCCGTTTTTCGTTCTTCGTCGGTCTTGGCCGATAGAACTTTTTTGAAGTTTTCCAAAGGAAATTTCGAATCAACACTGACCGAACCTCCCTTAAGTTTAATAAGTGCGTCCACTGCTTCACCACTTTTGAACGCGTGTTGCAAAATAAAATTTTCTTTGGGCAACATCTGCGCGAGGAGATCTTTGAGCATAAGCTCTCCAAAGCCACCACGAATTTTTGGCGCCTTGAGAATTTCCTGAAGGGAAGCAACTTCTTTTCCGACTTCAAAAATTCTCTCACTTGATTGCTTGACTTGTTCGAGGCTTTTTTGCACATCAGCATATGAACGTGCCGCCCCATCAAGACGTTCATCAAGACGACGACTGGAATCCGCCAATCGATTATCAAGTGTCTGCTGAAAATGAGCCAGTTGCTGATTGAGAGCGCCCGAAAAAGAGCGCCACTGTTCATCGAGCTTCCGTTGCATCGCCTCCGTATCACGACGCAGAAAATCAAGCGAGGAAGTCCTTTCCCGCCATGAAAAAAAAGCCCACAAAAAAAGTCCGGCGACAAGAATACCAAGAAAAATAATCACAAGAAGAGTCATATTTCGCCACGTCTTTAAATTGAAAGACTCAAAACTATTTCTTCAATCCGGCAATAAAACGTTTCAACTCCGGTATACGATTGACCACTTCTTCATACGGTCCCTCCAAAAATTCTATAAAAAAACGATCCAACATATTGAGACGATAATGCAGCTCTTCACTGCTCATAAGAACAAACCGGATTTCCTTGCCTACTTCCGCTTCCAGATGTGTTATCGCTTGACGCAACTTCGCCCGATTGACGTTATTCACAACCAAAATCATATCCACCTTACTTTTGGGATAATTCAAAAACAATCCACTAATAAGAATGAGTTTTACTTCACCAACTATTTTTAATTTGCGAAACACTTGTGATTGTGCGTGCACGTTGAGCTTGGACACAAGGCTTTTGAGTTCCGTATAAAATGGAAATTCTTCGTTAACAATAAAACCCTTCTTTCCTTTTCGAGAACGAGCGATGATAAGTTTGATTTTTGCCAAACGCAAAAGTTCTCGCGCTACCTCATGTCTTGATACCAACGTTTTTTCGGAAATATCGGCCGCAAAAAACTCTGTGCCGGGGTTCAAAAGAAAAAATCGAATAAGACGAGAACGAGCCTTGGAGCCAAACAGAGCATCGAACAAAACAAGCGACATAGGGTTTTCTTTCGTTAGGGAAATAAGAAATAAAAAAATAAGCCTCTCTGACAGTATAAAAAAAAGGGCACGAGAAGTCAAAAAAACGCCTTTTTCTCCCTCTTACGAAACAATCGCTCCTTTTGACATAAAAGCTCTCTGCAAAGAGCTTTTTTATGGTATACTGTGAGAGGTTTGAAGAAAAATCTCTTTCTATTGTTTTGACTTGTTTTGCCCGTGTTATGTCGGAGAAAAAACGCCAAGAAAAACCAAAGGTTCTCACAGAGATCGAAAAAGAGATTACCGAAATTCTCGTCGTCGGCAATCGCTCCTATGAACCTTTTATCAAAACGTTCCATTATAGCGGAGAAAACGTCGTCGCCGCGTCTTTAGGTACGCTCATAGGAATTTTTGAAATAACCGAAAAAAGTGAAGATGCCGCGTATATCGTCAATTTCCTTTCCTCAGTCGCTCGCAAAGAATATTTCAATAACCCCCGTCGCGGCGCCATCGAAAGTTTCGAAGCCGCCCTCCATAAAATAAATCTCGCCCTGGCCGAGCTTGTCAAACACGGAAACATTTCTTGGCTTGGAAAACTTCACGGGACTCTCGGAATAATCGAAAAAAACAATATTCATTTTTCCGTTACCGGCCAAGGGACTATTTTATTATCACGTAATGGCACCCTCTCGGAAATAAGCGTTGGCCTTGCGTCAGAAGAATCCTCTTCACACCCCATAAAAACTTTCGTCGAGGTTTCGAGTGGGAGACTTTTGCCGGAAGATAAGATTATTTTTACTTCTCCCGAACCCCTCTCCCTACTTCCTCTCGATCTTCTAGAAAAACAAGTCGCTCGCATGAATAAAGAGCAATTTGCTCAATTTTTACGTACAGCCATTACCAACGAGCTTGATAGAAGCGGTATTTTTATCATCGATTGCGAGGAAAAAATTATTCAAGAATCCCCCAAAAAACACTCTTCCGAAACGCGTCAAGACGCTTCAGTAATGAATGCCTTCAGTAACGCTACTTTTATTGAAAAATCCCCTACATCTATCGCAACAGCGGAAAACGCTCCAGAAGAAAAAGACCCCTTACCAAAGGATTATATTGATTCAAAAACCGGACATATTTATGTGCACGGGAACACTCCTGATTCTTCGGCATCACATCCGTCAATCGAGCGGTTGTCACTCTTTTTTCAAAATATTCTTCACGCGTTTAATGATTTTTTTGCCGGACAAAAAAGATTTTTTCGCAAAGTAGGCAAACAGGGTTCACTCTCTCTTTATCAAGGAACGGAAAAACTCTTTCTCGTTTCACGCAACACAGGACGTTTTTTGAAGAAAAAATGGCAAAAAAACATTCTTGTAGCACAAGAGAAAGTCAAAACAACCTCTTTTCTCCGTCATCTCAAGAAAGATTCTTCAATAATCGAAAAAATATCCGAAGAACCTTCTTTCTCTCCGACTGATTCCGTAACAATGATTGATCCCGCAACAATTCCAGAAACGCCTGATTTTCTCAAAGAAAAAATAGCCTCCTTCTATCAAAAAAATAACCAGAAAAAAATAACTCCCGGCATATCCAACCAGCTTCTCCTTTCTCTCGCTATCGCTCGGCGCAAATTGGGAAACGTCTCAAACAAGCTCCTTTTTCATTTACGCGTTCTCTTTCGAACGCTTTCTCTTCGTTATATCGCCCTCTCACCACTACAGAAAAAAATATTTTTTTCTGTAGTGATCTTCCTTTCCCTTCTCTCTCTTACTCTTTTTTTCCTGACAACACGTCCCGCAACAACAAAAGAAACACCGAACACAATTCTAGAAAATGAAGAAACTATAGAATCTCTTTCTTCTCTAAATAATAAAAAATTTCCTTCCCTGGAAAACGGTTCCACTCTCGCCACTCAAGAAGCGCCTTTCATTAAAATAGTCCTCCTCGATAACGAAGTTTACGGTATCGGCGAAAATACTGTTTTCAGTCTCCGTGAGCAAAAAACATATTCCTTTCCAAGAGAAAACGGAACTATCCGTCTCGCGACAGCTATGGACGATCTGAGTCTCATTTTCCTCTATACCACAAAAAAAGAACTTTATTCTTTCAGCTCCATCACTCACGCCTTTACCAAAAACAACCTGGATATCCCTGAAGGGGCTGATATTCAAAGCATCGGAACATACCTCACGTATCTTTACGCCCTCGATAGCGCGCACGATCAGATCTATCGCTTTCCACGAGCTACGGGCGGTTTCGGCACTGCCTCTTTTTGGCTCAAAGAAAAGACTTCCTGTGAAGACAACGCGACATTCGCCATTCACGAAACACTCTTTCTTTCTTGTCCCGATAATACCCTTTCTTCTTTTTTCCGGGGACGTCTCGTCACACGGTTTTCTTTACCGGACACCCCTTTTACTCTCACGACCCTCTTTACCGCGCCAGATCTCACGCATATCTACGCTCTCGATGCTTCACAGAAAATGTTTTATATTTTCCGCCAAGATGGAACCCTCTTCCGTCGGTATTCATTAGAAAAAATTCCTGATGCCCTCTCTTTTGTCGTCAACGAAAAAAACAACGAACTCTTCATTATGACCAATCATACCCTTCTCTCCTTTAAAATTGAGATTCAGGAATAAAATCCTTCTTTACATTTCAAAAAAACACGCCTCTCTCCTTAGCGTGTTTTTTGCTACAAAAAATTATCAATGTCTCTCCTTCGGCCAAAACAGTTCCGCTCCTCTCATTGCAATCGTTCGGTCAACTTGATACGACTCATGATTTCCCGGTTTACAATCGCGGCATCACGACCATAACGCAAACGAGAAAGTTCTTTCAGCGCGTTCGCTATTTCTTGATTTCCAAGGGTTGGCGGATATGTCTTCATATTGAATGGCTTGGTCAACTCATTATTCATAAGAAGTCGCACAAAACAATTGTAATTATCGACATTCATGATATCGCTCGCGGTAAAAACAGGGGCGAATTGTTTTTCAAGAAACTCCGCGTCTTCCGGTCCAACGCGGAATGACACCAGAGAGCCAACATTGCCAAAAACCGCTTTTGATATTTCTTCTTTCAATTGTCCGATAAACTGGTGTGCCAAAATAAGAACGAGACGATATTTGCGGGCTTCTGAAAGAATTTGAGCAATAGACGTGGTTGTAACGTTTTGGAACTCGTCCAGATAAAGATAAAAATCGCGTCGCTCATTTTCCGGTGTATTGACACGGGAAAGCGCCGCCATTAAAATCTTCCCTACCACAACCATACCAAGCAATCGGGCATTAATTTCTCCGATTTTTCCCTTGGAAAGATTGATGAGCAAAATCTTTCCACCATCCATAATCTCTCGAAAATCAATCGTGCTTTTTTGTTGGGCAATGATCGGCCGCATCATATCATTACTGATAAAAGCTGTTAACTTGGATGTAATGTACGGCACCATATTGGCAAGTGCCGCCTCTCCCCCAGCCTTTTCCGCCTCCTTAATCCAAAAATCGCGCACTATAGGATTGGAACATTTTTCAAGCTTATAACGACGAAAATCTTCATCAGCGAGCACTTTCGATATTTCCAAAAGTGTCGAACCACTTTCCGGATCTTCCATAATAAGGAGCATGGCATTTCTCATGTATTGTTCAAACATCGGACCACCAGTCGCTTTCAAATCATACAATTGATCGAAAATACCAATCATTTCATTGATAACGAATGTTTTTTGCTCGGGATGTTCCGGATCATATTCCAGCATATTGATACCGATCGGGCGACCAATATCCGCGGGATCAAATACAATAACATCTTCGGCACGCTCTTTGGGAATGGCTGTCAAAATATCTTCAATGGCATCACCATGAGGATCGATAAAACAAAATCCTCTGCCGGATTTGGCATCTTTTTTCGCCATTTCTTGCAAATAATTCGATTTACCGACACCGGTTTGTCCGATCACGTACATATGCCGACGACGATCATTATCCGTGATACGGATATCGGTTTTCGTTCCACGATAATCGTTAAAACCAAGCAACGCTCCTTCATTTGGAATATTGACCGGCGGTGGCGCGGCTCCGGCTTTCAGCCATTTTATTTTCGGTGTTTTTGTCGTAGAAATGGGAAAATGAAAAATACTGGCGATTTCATCAACCGTAAGTGTCATCTCAACATCATCATCAAAATTACGAAAAATATAATCATACACGGAACGTTTGTTTTTACTACGATGCTTCACGCGAAACATATTTACTTCTGGATTTTCAAATTGGCCAAAAGCATTTTCCATGTGAGAAAGAATCTCCTCCGCTCGTTCTTCCGTAGTTGCCGAAGCGATGAGACGAATATTAACCCGAAAAGCATTTTTGTTTGTTTTTTCATCAATCGACTTCAACAATTCTTGTTCCTCCGGTGTAAGCGCTACTACCTTTTTTTCTTCAGGAAGAGATTCTTTTTTTCTTCCGGCCAAGGCCCCCACCATCCCTTTACCCATTTCTGCTGCCAATTCTTTAGCAACAGAAGAAGACTGGGCGTCCTTCAAGCGTTTTCCCTCCTGCATTTTTTGAGCGATGGCTTTCCCCTTTTTACGCCAGCCCGAACCAACGCGCGTCAACACCAACTGAATGGCGGCACCCTCCTCAATGGTGTTCAATTTACTCAACGCATTAGAAATCTCATTCAAAGGATCAACGTCAACCATACGATAGGTTCGCAAAGGAAGCGCGTGACTGTACTTGAGCGTAAGCACCGATAAGGCTGTGAAGCTCTGCGGAGAAAAAATGGTGTAGTCCGGTATCTTTTCAATAACGGCTTGCGGAAAAAAACTATGAATTTGTTTTTCCGCGCTTTCTCGAAAACGTTTCGGCAAACTTAAATAAAAAGAAATTTCTTCGCTCGAAGAAGGATTGGCTATTTCAAAAATAATAGTCGGAGTATCAAAAAACAAACTTTTCCACATACCCCCCTTTGGTTTGAGTACGGCCAAAGAAGAAAGTAGTCGTTCCATAGCAAAAATTTCCTCTTTCCATGCTTCAGCGCTTTGTTCGCGGGACTGTCCCTCAGGCACTTCTTTATGCGTTACTCGTATCACCTCAAGATCCATATTCATGGATTGATTGATTTGATAACGAAAACGAAAAAAACTGCGGGCCACCAAAAATGCACCGCTTATAAGAGCTATCAAAGCCAGTAACGATGTCAATGGCACCAAAAAAATATTCAAATCAAAGCCCTCCATAATACGCTCTTTTGTTTTTATATGACCCCTCCCTGTGGTCCTCTATTCTTTTTCTATCAATCCCCGCTCCAAAAGACCATCATAGAACTTATCTACAAGCTCATCATGCATGCAATCCAAAGCGTAATAATCATTCAACTTACGCGCCACCTTCACGGCATGCACCACGCCCTTCGTACTCGCCAAATCCAAAAGCATCTGTATCTTACTCTCCTCATCGGTCATCACGTCGACACTTTTGGCATCCATCGCGACCACGCCGTCATCATGAGTGCTCCCCGACACACTAGAAGAAGATTGTTTGGCAAGTAGCGTATCAAGCTTCGTTTCTACTTGTTCACTTGCGCCCTCAGAAGAAGGTTCCTGTTCTGGTATCGACATCACCTCTCCTCCTATTATATCTTCTCTCGGATTCTTTTCTGGATTCTCCGAAAACGTCTCATTTTCTCCACCAATAATTTCTTCAACCATAAATGCTCATGTTACTCATTATCAATAATTCTCCGCTCACTGAGCCGTCGCTCGTTTCATTTCCTCGGTAAACTTCGCGACCACCCCACGAACAAAGACATTATACCCCGGAATCTTATTCTCGAGAAACGTCTCCATTTGCTCTTGCGACGCATTTTCTTTCACCAAACGCTCATACAAAACAACGTCTTCCGTATCCAATTTTTCCATTGTTTCCAAAAAAACGCGTCTCAACAAAGCCTCACCGATACGAGCGAGCAGAGCCTGCTGTTTTTCCTTGGGTAATTCTTCCAGATGAAATGTTGCAATCAAATCTTTTTCCAATGTTTTTTCATTAAGTGCCATAAAGAGAGACGTTAAAGATTACACTGCCGTCGTAAAAAGTCCCAACCGCTTCCCACGAGGAACAAGTGGCGCCACCGACCTCAAAAAGTCATCAATAGTCGCATTGGGATGAGCGCGTAACAGTTCTTTCATCGCAGGATGACCAATTATCGTTTCCGTATTCTTGGAAAACTCCGCGAAACTTTTGATCTGTTCAGCATTGAGTCCTGTGGTATATCCAGAAAAAGACCCTTCTCGGTACAATCTTGCATCACGCATCATATCCAGAAGTTTCGTCCCGCCGATTTTTTGCCGATCAAAAAAAGCATCTTGCCCGGGAGAAACGTACTCGCTCTGAAAAATCTGCTGGAACCAATTGTCGGCGCGCGCTTGCAATCGAGGCGTCTGTTCTACAAAAGATGTTTTCGTTTCTACCGCCACATCAGATGTTTGCGGCAAGATGTTTCGTTTTTCTTCCAAAAGAGTCTCCTCTCCCCGTATCATTCCTGAACGAGTCACCTCCTCATGAGCTCGTATGAGGGGCTCAAGAGAAGAAACTGATGAGGACGAAGAAGGTGCTTCTTGAGCGACACCCTGGTTTCCTCTCTCCAATTCGTCAATAATCTCTCGTCTTGTTTCTCCTATCATCTTATCACGCGCATCAAGCGTTTGTTCGAGAGAAAAAGAGGGCGTGGAGGAGGTAACGGGTTTTTCTATCACGTTTTGCGACATCTCTTTCGGCAGTATTTCCTTTGATGATACCCCTTCCGAAACATGATCGGTCATCAAAGCATCAGCCAAAAGTCCTCCGCCACCAACCGTCACTCCAGCCAAAAGAGAAGCACTTCTTCGAAAGGATTTCGCGCGTTTCTCTTTTTGCAATTTTGTATCAACCGTCCCAACATCTTCCGCTAAAGTTTTTTGCAAATCTTCCATGTTCATTCCGCCCGCTACCCTTTCTTCTATTTCCCTTTTTATCTTTTCCGCTTGCGACGCCTTCCGCTTCTCAGAAATTTTTTCCCAAGACGCTTCTGTTCCGGCGGCTGTCGCCGCGCCAGACAATACCCTTTTTACTCCAATAAACATTCCGGCCAAAGCACCGGAAGCGATACCGCCTGAAGCAAGCGCTCCCACTGTCAACGCGCCGGTAAGAAGCATCTTCTTCTTGAAAGAAAGAGCATTATATTTTCTTCCCAACGCCATCAAAACATCTTTACCTTTTCCCAAAAAGGTTTCTGATTCGGCGCGATACTTTGTACGCGCGTCAATAACGTTGATCGCCTCCTGTAATCTATAATACTCAAGCAATCGGCCCTTTCCTTCCTGAATATCTTCTTTGGAACGATGAATATCCTCCGTATCACTTTCTACCGTTTGCAGTTCTGCCCGCTGAAGTTCCCTTATTTTTTCTTGATACAATTTTCTCCAAGAAAGCTCCGGTGCCGCCGTATTTTCCGACAAACGAAAAAAACTTTTTAGTTTTTTCATCGTCGTCGTTTGCTCAAAATCTTCTTTAATATATTTCTCTCTCAATGTATCAACCTCCTCGGTAAGACGCGCTATTTTCTCATACAATGTCTCCTCTCCCCCTTTTTCTCTTTCTTCTGGCGACAAATCACCTCCACCTCCTTCGCCATTCTTTTTCTCTAGTAATTCTTCTTCTTTTTTTACCACCTTGCTAGGATGATGAGAGCCTTCTTTTTGCAAGGCTTCTCTTTGTTCGGCTGTCGGATCAATAAACGCCTGACCATTCTCATCATAAAAAACACCCGCGCCACCTTTTACAAGCTCCTCTTTAAAAAGCTCTCGACTTCCCATCATCTGTTCTTCTTGTTCTTTTGTGCGCTTCTCTTTTTCAGCAAGCTCTTTTTCCATTTCCGCCTGCGCGGCTTTTTTTTGCTCTTCTGTAACATCCAATCGAAATCCATCGATTGCCGAATCATCTTTTACATACTGAGCACCTCCACGAATGAAATCCTCGTTAGAAAGAATCCTTGCCTTCGTAAGCTCTGCCAGGGTCTTTTCTTCTTCATTAGCTGATTCCTTGTTGATTTCTCCCTCTTTCTTCTTTCCCGCTCCATTTTGCTTTTCTCCCGGATTTTGTTCTTGTGATGCGTCCTCCAATGGCACCTGTCCTCCTTTTCCTCCTCTTCGTCTCATTGATCTTTTAGGAACGCTCGCTGTCCTTACAACATCCTTTCCTTGTGGTACCACGGATACTACCGGCTCTTCCTGGTTCCCTCTTTTTTTTGTTTCTTTGACAGGTGTCGATTGCTGTTTCAATTCTTCTTTTTTTCTCTTCCACCTATCAAGAAGTTCCTTGTTCACTCCTTCAAGAAATGCCATTGCCTGAACCGCTCCTGGGCGTGAAAGTTTTTTGGCAACATCGTTCCATTGCGGATCTTTCTTATCCAAAAAAATACGTCTCCGTGACTCTTTTGTGCCAATCGCCACAAGGCCTTCCATATCCGAGACCTCTTCTATCGAGCGACGAAAATCTTCTTGCAAAGACATCACTTTTTGTTCAAAGTCCCGCAAGACACGTTCTTCTTTTTTCTCTCTTTTTATCTTGTCATCACCCTCCGTTGTTTTTTTTGGCAAAGGAACGCTTGATGGCACCTCTTGAGTGCTCAATTGCTCTCGCAACGAAGAAAAATCATTCACACACTGAGAAAACCCTTGTAAATATTTCTCTTGTTGCTTTACTGCTTCTTTATCGACGGTATGAGAATCCTGAGCGTTTATTGCTTCCGTGAAGGCGTCGCTTTCGTCAACCAAAGCACTGTATCGCGCGTATATCTTTTCATAAGTGTTTGTTACGTTTTCCGGGAGGGTTTTTCCCTGAAACGCGGATATCAGAGCGCTTACCTCTTCCGTTTTTTTCCTTATTTCTTCATCAATGGCACAAAACCGATCAAACAAAACGTTTTTCTCTCCATTTTCTTTTTTGGGCGATTCCTCAACGGTTTCCTTTTGTGTTGGTAAAGGCGCTATCGGAGATACCTTTGCCACAACAGGCGCCTCAACAAGCGCACAGCCCTCACTCAACAAAAGAGCTTTGAGTGCATCAAGAGACATTTCTTTCGTTTCTCTCGTGTCTTCGCCTCGACGTCGATCATGAATAACCACACGAAAACCATTCTTGCCGACTTCTCTAATGCGAACAATAAAATTCTTTTTTTGATTCTGCCACTCTTGAGAAGAAGCTGGTTGCTGGGACAACAAAACGATCGCGCCCTCTTTTTCCGGAGACCCACTGCCACCGGGAGAATCGTCAGTCGCATCTTTACGAACATTTCCCCTAAAGAATCTTTCAAGCATTATTTTATTTTCTTTTTGATAACAATTTTGCTATAATTTTAGCATGTTTCCAACAAAAAAAGAAATGATACAAAAAAATAATATGAGTGTTCTCTCTCCTTCGAAAAGAATCCGCCTCAGTACCATCATCTCTCTCGTCGCTTTGCTTATTTTTGCTTTTTTTATTCGCCTCTACGATATCGAACATATCCCGGCAGGCATCTATCCTGATGAGGCGGCCAACGGCGTCGATGCCATTCATGCTCTGGAAACCAAAACGTTTGAACTTTTTTATCCGGCTAATTTCGGTCGGGAGGGCTTTTTTATCAATCTCCAAGCACTCTCCATCGCTTTCTTTGGCAACACCATTCTCGGCCTCAAGCTTTGGTCGGCAATATTTGGTACCCTTTCGGTTTTAGGAATCTATCTCCTTGGTAAAGAGCTCTTTCACCGGCGTGGCGTAGGGCTTCTGGCGGCGTTCATGCTTGCCACTTCTTACTGGGCCATCAATTTTTCACGTATCGGTTTCCGCGCGATCATGACAACGTTTCTTCTTTCTTTTTCCTTCTATTTTCTTTTTCGTGGTTTACGCACCAAAAAACCCCTTTATTTTCTTTTTGCCGGACTCATATTCGGACTTGGTCTCCACACCTATATCGCTTTTCGTGTCGCGCCCCTTATTCTCATCCTCCTCCTACCCGTCCTCATGCTTTCTTACGAATGTTTCCTCAGTCGTTTTTGGAAACATATCGCTCTTTTTCTTTTCGGCGCGTTCCTGACCGCTTCACCAATGCTCTATCATTTTTTTCTCTCTCACCCCGACGATTTTGCTTCTCGTTCTTCTCATATTTCTGTTTTTTCTCCACAAATCAATCATGGCGATCTTTTGGGAACACTCGCCAAAACCTTTTCCATATCGCTCATCAAATACAATTTTTTTGGTGATCAAAACTGGCGACACAACTACCCTCCCTACCCTATTTTGGATCCGATTACGGGAGCGCTCTTCATCGCCGGCTTTCTTTTCATTGTCTCGCAAACCGTAATACTCTTCGGCCGACGATTTCGAGACAAAGATCGCGACACACGGCTCGTCACCAACGTTTTTCTTTTAGGAATATTTTTTACGATGCTTGTACCAGAGTTTCTCACCGATGAAGGCCTCCCTCACGCGCTCCGCTCCATCGGTACCCAAACACCTGTATTTCTTCTGGCTGGTCTCGCCGCTTTTTGGATGGTAAAAAAAGCCTTCCACTCTCCTTGGGGAACACGCATCATCTTTCTTTCCTTTCTTGCCATCGCCCTCGGAACCAGTGCTTTGTTCAACCTAACAAAATATTTCGTATTTTTTGCCAAAAGCGAGAAAGCGGCCGCCTCTTTCAATGAAACCTACACCAACATGGGGCGCTATTTACTGACACTCCCCGCGGAAACGCACAAATATCTCCTCATCGATAAAAACGGGAATACCGACCGATTTCATTTGCCCGTTTTTGCGCATCCGACCTACTTTTTGACCTACGGACGCGTCGCTAATCTGGAAATTATCAACCAAGAAACAAAATTTCGCCAGCCGGGTATTATTCTTATGCTTCATTATGATCAGACTATCGCCGATCAATTCAAAAATTTCTACCCCGATGCCTTCACGAAACATATTGACATGAATGGACCAGAACGAAATGGGGGCGATTTCGATATCATCGTTTTACCACCAATAAAAAATCATCCTTAATTCTTCCCTATGGAATGCATCAAAAAAAATGCTTTTGTTATTATCGCCGCCCTTCTCCTCGTTCATGGAGTACTTTCTTTTTTAGTGGCCGCGCAAGAATCAGCCATTTTTGATGAAAAAGCACACATTCCGGCGGCTTACAGCTATGTCCGCTATGGCGATATGCGTCTCAACCCCGAACATCCGCCTCTCATCAAAGATCTTTCCGGACTCCCCCTTCTTTTTCTTGATATCACCTTTCCTCTTTCTTCTTCGGAATGGCAATCAGGTATCAACGAACAGTGGACTATCGGCGATCTCTTCATCAATTGCGCTCGGCCCGAGCACCTGTGCAATGACGCTGACGCCATTCTTTTTTGGTCGCGCGCTCCCATTGTCATTATCTCCCTCATTCTGGGAGGAGTTATTTTTTTCTGGACACGCGAGCTTGGAGGAACACTGGCCGGGTTATTCGCGACAATGCTGTACGCTTTCGACCCCAATATCATCGCCCACAATCATTATGTCACCACCGATATCGGAAGCGCCGCGTTCATTTTTTTTGTTTTTTACGGATTTGTCCGTTTTCTCAAAAATCCCTCGCCGAAAAACATTCTTCTTTCCGGCGTATTGCTCGGCCTCGCCCAATTGACAAAATTTTCTGCTGTTTTGCTTTTTCCTGTTTTCGGTCTTTTTGTCATACTGTATGCTCTCACCAAAAAACAACTCCTCACGGATTCTCGTACCACTCTTTCTTTCCTCACGATGTCCCTTCTTCAATATAGTGGAAAATTCTTAGGAAGCATTCTCATCTGCTTTATCCTTATCTGGATCGTGTATTTTTTCAATACTTTCAATATGCCGGGAGAAAAGCTAGTCGCCCTGGCGGATCATTTTCTCGGACAAAAAAATCTTTTTGCGCAGTTTGCCCACTCCTTTGTCGTCACAACAAGCGGTTCCTCCTTCCTCAAACCGTTCAGCGAGTACTTTCTCGGTGTTTTCATGGTATTTGCTCGTGTCGCCAGTGGTAATACGCACTATTTTCTTGGCGCTGTCTCCGATGTTTCATCTCCCTGGTACTTTCCCGTGGTATTCACACTCAAAGAAACTCTCCCTTTTCTTTTTCTTCTCCTCCTTACCACTTTCTTCGCTTTCTTTCGTGGCGTATCGGCACTACGACGCTCTTGGTCAAAAAACATCTTCTCCTTTGCTACTCAAATCTTCCATGAACATATCGCTTTAGCGCTCTCTTTGTTCTTTATCATTTTTTACGGCTATATAAGCATTACCGGAAACTTAACGATTGGCTTTCGCCATCTTTTTCCCATTCTCCCCTTCCTCTATATGCTTATGGCTATCGCCCTCTTTCATCTTTTCAAACGAGTGACGACCCTCTTTCCACAAACATCTGTTTTTTCTTTTCTTCTTGGAATTACAACGTTCTGTATTGTGTCCATAGGTATTCTCGCTTACCCTCACTATCTTTCCTATTTCAATATCGCGGCCGGCGGCCATTTACAAGGCTATCGATTCGTTACCGATTCAAACTATGACTGGGGACAAGATCTCAAAAACCTTGGCGCCTTCGTAAAGCAACATAACCGTTGCAAAAATGGTTCTTTCACTATCCAAGAAACACGTTTTTGCGATACAACAAAAAATCTTCCCCCTATTGATATCATACGCACCGATTATTTCGGCGGCGCGAGGCCAGAATATTATCTCGGTGATACCTATGTTTCTTGGTGGGATAAACGCGAGCCGGAGGCTGGCTGGTATGCCATTTCATCATTCTTCTATCAAGAGAGTCTCTATAAAAAACGCCCCGCTCACGAAAGAAATTACGAATGGCTCAAAAACATCGAACCGGTAACGCGCGCCGGAGATTCTATTTTCATCTACTATATTCCCGAAACGAAGTGGTAAGTAAAAAAAGAGGCTTCCACCTCTTTTTTTATACCGATCCCTCTTCTTACTACTTACCCCCTGCTTCTTGCTACATTTTTCGTTACTTCTTTTTCTTCTTTGACGCGCTCTTTTCCTCGGAAGACGTTTCCGCTATTTCGGGCATAATCTTTTCTTCTTCGCCCCCTTCATCACGTAGCACATAATACAAACGGTTTTCTACGCGAGCATCAATATATTCCAGTCGTTCTCGCTTTTCGGCCGGTAACTCTTTTTCCAATAAAACCTGAATAACCGCCAGAGCATCCGTAACGGCACCTTTGGTACGAACGTAGACACTCCAACCTTCTTTTGTTTTTATGCGTACTTCGTCAGCAAAACGAGAACTGGTCGTACAATGAGACTCTAAAAAAATACCCGTCTCTTGAGGAAAAAGAACAAAAAAATCGCGCACGAATCGCACATAATCAGAGGCTACCGCTTCCTTGCCAATAGTGATCGGCCGAGCACTCAGATCCGTTACTGATAAAATAAAAGGTTCATAACGAACATCCGATGTCTTTTCACCATCACGCGCTTTTCCTTGTTCATCAATCACAAAACACTGCTCTTGAGAACACCACAAAAAGATTTTCTCTCGCTCTTCAATAACAATACGCAAAGTATCAGGAAATGTTTTCACTACCCGTGCCGTACGAATAAGTGGGAATTCCGCGATCAACCGTTCTTCCAGTCGTTGTGAATCAAAGAGAATAAAATTTTTCTTAAAAAACACATATCCTTGTTTACCAGAAAGCTCTTCATCGACGACCCTCTCCACTTCTTCAATTGATAATTTTTCAACGCCATCTGTCGTTTTCTTCGTAATAACCAAAAAAGAAGAAAAAAGAAGGCTATAGATCACTGTTGCCGTAAATACTCCCCAGAGAACCACCATCCCCAAAGAGAAAAAAGGCTTTTTTGTCTCTACAACGATGCGACGCTCTTTTCGTTCCAAAGGAGCTTTTCGCAAAAAACGCGCCGCTGATTGTTTTCTTGTTGTTTTTTCAAAAAACCACATAACGTTTTATACCGAAAAAAAAAGTTTTTCCAAAAGAAGCCTTCCATTCGCTTGAGTCGTTTTGAGTAAACGAAGAGTTGTTTCCGTTAACTCAAGAAGAACAAAAAAACGAGCGGTCCGCCACGTGTCGGTATCACGGAGTGCCTGCGCATGAAGACCAGGTAACCACCATTCCAAAAGACGGACAGCTTGCGGAATATTCTTTCCTAATTCTTCAGCAAGTTTCATTCGCTCGACGAGAGGAAGTGAAGAAAGTTTGAAAAGACGCGTCAAAGCCTCCTTTTCACGAATAAATTCCTGAGGAAAATGAAGCGCTCGAAAAATCATTCCCGGCCGGCCAAGAGAAAAAAAGAATGGGGCGATGTCTTGTCCGTTCTGATCAATAGTAGCCATCATTTCTTCTTCCGAAACAAAATCAAAACGCATATTCTGCGTTCGCGAAAGAATCGTCTCTCCCAGCGTTCCTTTTTCATGCGTCACTAAAATAATGACCGCCGACGGATTGGGCTCTTCCAAAGTTTTCAAAAGAACATTTTGAGCCGAAAGGGAAAGCTTGTGTGCCTCTTCAATAATAACAACCCGATATTTTCCAGATGCCGGATAACAAGAAAGAAATCGCAGCGCCTCCCGAACATCTTCCGCGGCAATATTTTTCACCTTGATGACGCCACGCTTTTCTTCCTCTCGTGGCCGCATCACCAAAACATCAAGTGGCGTCGGTTGATCATCACTCGGCGTAAAAAAAGGCTCCCCGACAAGCGCGCAAGAAAATTCTAACGCGCACAAACTTTTTCCAATACCCTGCGGTCCAAAAAAAATATAACTCTGTGCAACACAATTCCTCTCTCTTGCCCATCGCAATCGCTCTCGTTCTTTTTTATGACCGATAATATGTATCATATTTTCTTAGCGTACGAATTTTTCACAAACACAAAATTACTCTTCTTTTCCTAAAATTCTTGAATCAATTTCCCAAGTTCTGTCTGAAACCGCTCCTGACTAAATCGTTTCGCGCTCTGCTTCATCATTGACTCATCATATGTCCCCTCCCGCTGTAAAAATCGGCGCACGCCCTCCGCTAATACCTCAGGCGTTTGCGCGTGAAATGTCTCTCCTGTTTTTCCGATTTCAACAATCTCTCTCACGCCGCCATAATCAAAAGCAATGACCGGCGTACCAAAAGAAAGCGCTTCTACTGCTGTCATCCCAAAATCTTCTTCAGAAGGAAAAATAAGCGCGCGCGCCCCGGCATACAATGTGGCCAATTTTTCATCATCAACAAATCCCATAAAAGTAATATTCTTTCTCGCCTGTTCGCGCAAACAATTCTCTTCCCTTCCGCTCCCCACAATCACGAGAGATATGCCAAGTTTGTTAAAAGCCTCGATGGCCACATCCACCTTTTTGGAACGAGTCAACCGCGACACCAAAAGAAAATAATCGCCACGCGACACTTCCTTAGCAAAAGCAGAAAAAGAACGAGAAAGCGTCACTGGCGGATAAAGAACCGTACTTTTCCGACGATAATATTTTTCTATGCGCGCCTGTGTGTATTGAGAGTTTGCCAAAAGAATATCCGGGCGCTCCGCCGCTTGCCTATCCCACAAACGCATGTAGGAAAGAAGAAGCCGCGTGAATATACCGGGTTTCTTCTTCCCTGACCGAGAAGCGATCTCAGCGAGATATTGTTCGTGATAATCCCACGCGTATCGCATCGGCGAATGAAGATAAGCGATATGTGTCGTATCAAGACGCGTGACAATCCCCTTTCCCCACGCTCCGGACGAAGAAAGAACCAAGTCAAAATCACGCAAATCAAACGCTTCCACCGCCGCCGGAAAAAATGGGAGAAAAAAACGATATCGTTTTTTGAGAAATTTCGGCAGACGACAAAGCCACGAAACACGCACCTCACGACCGGGAAAATATCGCGTAACAATCTCCTGGTCCGCAAGAAGCGTATAGATTGGCGCGTCGGGAAACATCTCCGCCATCACCTGAAATACCCGCTCCGCTCCGCCGTAGGAAACGAGAAAGTCATGGACGAGCGCTATTTTTTTTTGTCGATGCTTATTCATATTTACAGTCATCTTCAATCTATCAGACCACGCTTACTACTGAGAGAAAAAAACAGCAAGATCACGAGCGCATCGTTTCCAGCCAAAACGATGTACATTATCTACTCCTTTTTCTATTATATCATCTCGAATGCCTTGATCAGAAAAAAGCCTGTGCGTTCCTTCGACTATACTCTCCACATCGCCCGGATCCACCAATATCGCTCCTTCTCCGGATATTTCGGGAAGCGAAGAAACCTTTGACGTCACTACCGGTATTCTCATACTTTGTGCTTCAAGTACCGGTATACCAAATCCCTCATAAAGTGTCGGAAAAAGAAAAATATCGGCATTCTTCAGAAGATTCCATTTTTCTTCTTCGCTCACATATCCTTTTTCCACAATCATATCTTGATACTTGCTTTCCGTAATTTTCTTTTTTATTCTTTCATATCCATATCCCGGTTTTCCGACAAGCAGAAGTTTTTGCGGAATCCGATATCGCTCTTTCAATGTTTCAAATGCCTCAATGACACGCACGATATTTTTCCGTTCCTCCAATCTACCAATAAATAAAAAGTATGGTATATCCGTTGATAGGGTGCCTGACTGATTCATAATCCCATGTTCTTCAAAACCCTCGTGGATCACTTGTATTTTTTTCTCCGCCACATTATACAATCTCATGACATCTTGTTTCGTGTTTTCCGAAACACAAACAACCATTTCGGCGGCACGGCACGAAAACCAAATGGAAAGTCGCATATACCATCGTTCCCACAACGAATACGCTTCTTTACAAAATTCATATTCAAGACCATGAATAGTCACGATTGTTTTTTGGGGATGAATAATCGGTACCGTATGTGCCGGCACAAAGAGGATATCCGGTCGATGAAAAAACATCTCCAGAGACAATCGTGCCTGAGTCCACAATCGTGGCGCCCACATTTTTTTCACTCTCCACTGTTTTGGAAGATCAAACGTCACGTCCTGATCGGATCGAATATACAAAACCACACAAACATCTTCTGGAAGTTGAAAACGTAAATGACGTATGACCTGATAAGCATATTCCTCAATACCCGTTCGTTTTTTCAAAAATGCTCGAGAGGCATCAATACCGATCAACATACGACATCACAACGATCGACGAAATTCTTTTCCGTCTCCTGTTTTTTCATTGATTACTTGGCGAGCATAATGCTTCTCTTATAAATATCAAGATTCTCAAGCACGATACCGGTCCCCTTCACGACACAAAATGCCGGGTCGTCCGCCACATAACACGGCACGTTGATTGTTTTGGAAATAAGCTGATCAAGATATTTTAGCTGAGCCGTCCCTCCGGAGAGCACCATGCCTTTATCCATAATATCCGCCGCCAGCTCCGGTGGTGTTTCCTGAAGCACCTGTTTGATGACATTGATAATTTCACGCAATTCATCTTGAATAGCCTCCGTCACTTCGTTGGAAGAAATGGGAATAGTCTTCGGCAAACCACCCATAAGATCACGCCCGCGCACCTCCATGTGTTCTTCCTTGACCTGAGCGATCGCCGAACCGATTTTCATTTTTATTTCCTCCGCCGTTCGATCACCAATCGCCAAACTATACTTGCGTTTAATATAATCGGAAATAGCCTGATCGATACGGTTGCCTCCCACACGGGCACTGTGCGCCGCCACCACACCACCAAGAGAAATAATGGCGATTTCCGATGTGCCACCACCAATATTGATGATCATGTTACCTTGTGCCGTATGAATGGGAATACCGGCACCAATCGCGGCAAGAATAGGCTCTTTCACGACATACGCGGCCTTCGCTCCCGCTTTGAGCGCCGCATCAATCACCGCACGACGTTCTGTTGACGTAATGCCCGCAGGAATAGAAAGAACAACTTCCGGACGAAAAAAACGCACTCGTCCGCTCACACGATTAATAAAATATTTCAACATTGCCTCCGTAATACGATAATCCGCGATAGCCCCATCTTTCAATGGTTGACTGGCGACAATCGTATCAGGCGTGCGTCCCAACATTTCCTTCGCTTCATTCCCAACTGCCAATACTTTATTTTCCAAAAGAGAAATAGCCACCACGGATGGCTCATTGATAACAACTCCTTGACCGGGAATAAACACCAAGGTATTCGCCGTTCCAAGATCAATGCCTATTTTTCTCAAAAATACGGGCTTCATAACACATCGGCATTACGGATTTTACAAGTATGCGATTTTTTGCGTAATCATCATCAGGCGCATTCGCAGTATTTTCAGATATTGATACGGCGTATACGTGCGCCAATTTTCTGTAACCGCTCTTCTATTCTCTCATATCCGCGGTCTACTTGGTAGATGTCCTCAATAATCGTTTTTCCCTTGGCCACAAGCGCCGCGATAATAAGTGCCGCACCGGCCCGAAGATCATAACTCTTGATAATTGTTCCTCGAAGTGGCGTTTTCCCATACAGAACCACCTGATGGGGATTAAGTACAATCGATTTGGCGCCCATTTTTTCAAGCTCCGACACGTAGTTAAATCTTCCTTCAAAAATCGTATCAAATACCAGCGTCTCACCAAGCGCCTGAGTCGCGAGCACCCCAAACGGAGCCTGCACATCCGTCGGCAATCCGGGATACGTACGCGTATCGATTTTCCCTACCGCTTTCAATCGTTTTGCCGGTATGACAGTTATCACGTTTTTTCCTACCTTAAAATCCGCTCCAAACTCTCGCAGTTTTTCCAAAACAATATCCATATGTTCTGCTCGAGCGTTTTTAACGGTAAGCGGACTTCCGGTAGCTACTCCAAGAATAAGAAATGTTGCCGCTTCATTGGCATCAGGAATAATTGTGTGTTTCGCTCCACGTAATTTTCTTGATCCGATAATTTCCAGTGTATGTGTCCCCAATCCCTTGATGCGAGCGCCCATCGCGACAAGAAACCGCCCCAAATCTTCCACGTGTGGTTCGGCGGCGGCTACTCGAATAATGGTTTTCCCCGGACAGCCGGCGGCAAGCATCATCGCGTTTTCTGTGGCCGTTACTGAAAGTTCGCGCAAAACGATAGTGTGAGCATGACGTGAACGAGCATCGATATGATAGTGCTTATTTTTTTTCGTTATATGCACGCCGAGTTTTTCCAATGCGTCAAAATGCGTTCCGACCGGTCGCGCCCCAATAACACATCCACCCGGATGCAAAAGAGAAAAATGATCGCACCGCGCCGCAAGCGCCCCCAACAAAAGAATCGATGAGCGGATTTTCTTCACGGCCGCCCTCTTTATTTTCTCCGGATCAATTTGCTTGGCAGTAACAATAACCGTGTGTTTACTCTTCCACTCTACCGTAGCCCCCATACTCTCAAGAATCTCCAACATCCGAAACACATCTTCAATAAGTGGCACATTGCTAATCATACACGGCTCCTTAGTAAGAAGCGTGGCCGCCAAAATAGGCGTAGCCGCGTTTTTCGATCCACTCACGCTGATACTCCCACTCATTTTTTTCCCCCCTTCAATTTCAAATACTTCCATATCTGATAATACAAACGTTATATCTTCCTAAAAATACCTTCCAAAAAAACCGCGAAAAAGCCTCTTTCTCTCAAATCGGGCAATCCCTTTCTCTCCAAGCATACCCGAGCAGTATAGCCGACCGCGGACCTTTTTTCAAGCCAACAAAGAAAAACCGCTTTCTTGAAAAATACAAGAAAACGGCTCTTATTTTCTCCCCTTACCATTCTTCGGGAAAGAGGCTAAGACACGGAATCGTGCCTTCTATTTTTTAAAAACAAATATTTTTGTTTTTTATTTTTATTTTTCTTTTTTGTAAAGAACCTTTTCTTTCCCCAAAAAAAACCTTTGATAAGATCTTTTTTGGAAAAAGAAAACGAGCGCTCCGTTTCCGGAAACACCCGCTTTTTCACTCTCACTCTTCTATTATAGCACTTTTTTACTCTTCAGTCAAACTGGTACCACAAAAAGAGAAGGCTTTATTTCTTTCGTACATAATCATAAGCCGAAAGAGCGGCGACAACACCGAGACCAGCAGAGATATTGTTCTGTTTGTAGGGAATGTCAGTCGCATCACCAGTCGCGAAAATACCTCGCTTTGAAGTAGCGGCCGTACGCGCGTCAACCTTAATTTCACCACGTTCATTGAGATCAAGAATTGTTTTCACGAATTCCGTATTTGGCACCATGCCAATCTCAACAAAAACACCATCCGTCGGAATCGTTTTTTCCTCATCGGTCTTGGCATCTTTATATCGTAATCCCTCCACCTTCTGATCACCAAGAACTTCCTGTGTCAAACCAAAATAAATAACATGCACTTTCGAATCAGCGAGAACTTTATCACGGGTTATTTGATCACCTTTCAATTCGCCCGAACGCACCAAGAGCGTAATCTCGCTCGCGTATGGCAATAAATCTTCCACCGCTTCCAATCCGGCGTTGCCACCACCGACAACAACAACTTTTTTGTTACGGAAAAACGGCGCGTCACACGTTGAACAATACACCACGCCCTTCCCTTTGAATTTTTCTTCGCCCGAAACATCAAGATGCCGATGCCGTCCGCCTGACGCCACTATAATCGTCTTTGTTTCATAACGCCCCCCCGTATCCGTGACGACAACGTACCCGTCTTCGGAAACTTCTTCAAGAGCTGTCACTCTTTCACCAATATGTATTTCGATACCTTCTTGCGCACGCAAATGTTTTTCAAGCGCGGCAGCAAACTCCCACCCGGGAATCGTCACCGTACCAATCCAATTTTCAATACTCGCCGACACCGCTGATTGACTCTGAAAGTTTTCAGTCAAAAACAAAACGTTCATTTTCTTCCGCGCCGCATAAACGCCGGCCGCTACACCACCCGGTCCTCCGCCCACGATAATAACATCGTACATAAAAGTTTTCTCAATAAATTATTTATACCCGACCACGATCTTTCATTGCCTGCGCCACTTTTGTCAACGCAAATGCATACGCCCCCATTCTCATACTCGTATTATACCTTTCTTTGGTATCCCACACACTCTCAAAAGCTGTTTCCATTTTTTCTTTCAATTTGTTCTTCACGTCTTCTTCCGTCCACATATAATTCATGGCGTTTTGCACCTGTTCAAAATAGGAAACCGTGACACCGCCGGCATTGGCTAAAATATCCGGCACAACCGTGATACCACGATTATAAAGAATAGCGTCCGCCTCAGGCGTCACCGGACCATTTGCCACTTCAACAATAAGCTTGGCCTGAATATTTTTGACATTGTCACGATGGATGGCATTTTCAAGCGCGGCCGGGACCAGAATATCCGCCGGCACGGAGAGTACCGCTTCACTCGAAAGCTTCTCGCAACCACTACATGTCTTGAGATTGCCCGTCGTACGCTTATGCTCGGTAATTTCTGAAATATTCAAACCCTCACTCCGATAGACGGTTGATTTGGAATCGGCGATAGCCACTATGGTATATCCCGCCTCTTCCAAAAGTCGGGCCGCATGCGATCCTCCATTCCCAAATCCTTGAATCGCCACGGTCGCGTTTTTTGGCAAATGCAATTTTTGAGCGGCCTGTACAAGAATAAAAAGCGCTCCCAACGCCGTGGCATATTCACGACCAAGCGATCCGCCAAGCGAAAGCGGTTTACCGGTAATAACACCCGGATCCCGATAGCCGACGATATGTTCATATTCATCAAGCATCCATCCCATCACACGAGCATCGGTAGAAACATCCGGCGCCGGAACATCTCTGTCACTACCAAGAAACGGCGCCAGGGCCCGAATATATCCGCGAGACACCGCTTCCAATTCACGGTCGGACAAAGTTTTCGTATCAACAACCACACCGCCCTTGCCGCCACCAAGAGGAATATCGACTACGGCCGTCTTCCACGTCATCCACGCCGAAAGAGCCTTCACTTCATTCAAAGAAACATCTTTATGAAAACGAATCCCTCCTTTGTACGGTCCGCGAGCGCTATTGTACTGTGAACGATATCCAGTAAACACGCTTGTCGTTCCATCATCCATTTTGACAGGTATGGAAACTTCTATCACTCGCTCCGGAAAAAGAAGTCTCTTGAATATATTATCATCCAAATGGATGAGTTCCTGAACGAGACACAACTGAGTCAAAACACTTTCAAAAGGGTTGGACATAGAGTTATCGCATTTTAAATAAATTTTTCAGATATGTTTCGTCAATCTTCTTTTTTCCATCCCATTTGCATGTTATGTCATCCTTCAAAAGCTCAACACCCAACATGCCGACCGCCTCACGTACGGCGCTCACTTGCGTAATGATATCCAGACATTCCGCTCGTTCTTCCATCATGCGACGAATACCCTTCAGCTGTCCTTCGATACGGGCAATCCGCGACAACGCTGTATTCTTTCTTTGTTTCTTCATATGCTGTAAAAAATAACAGATATTCACTCCCGGGCAAGTCCTGAACTGAGAAACGAACTGGCGTTCGTTTCTCCCCGTGGCAAGCCGTGGAGCATATCAACCCGATTGTACCGTCACTCGCTCGGAAACAAAAACTTGTTTTCGTTTCGCTCACTTCGTTTGGTAATAAAAATACCCTCTAGGGGTATAATAGAGCTTCTCAAAAATTCAGTCAACAAAATTATAAAAATAGGACTTAAAAAACTTACGATACAAAAATTTAACTCCCCTGTACCCCCTTACAATTCTCGCACGCAAGCGCGAAACTGTTCGCCACGATCAAATTCGTTCTTAAAAAGACCAAAACTCGCCGCGCCCGGAGAAAGCAAAACGATATCGCCTGATTCAGCATTCCGAGAGGCAAGCTCCACGGCTTTTTGCATCGTTTCCACTATTTCAAAAGGGCGATTCTTTTCCGTTTCCGGCAAACGTTTTTTCAAGGCCGCTAATAATTTTTCCGTACCCTCTCCCGCAAACAACACCAATCCTTTTGATTTTTTCAGTATCTCTTCGGCCAAAGAATCAAATGACAAACACTTATCACTGCCACCGGCAATAAGAATAACCGGCTCAGCAAAGGATCGGAGAGCCATGACTGCCGCCTCAGGAATGGTGGCCGCGGTATCATTGTAATAACGTACGTTCTTTTTTTCGCCAATATATTCCAAACGGTGTGGTACACCGGGAAAACAACGTATCGCCTTGGCGACTTTTTGGAAGGGCGTGCCAAACGCCAGCGCCGCCGCCGCCCCTGCCAAGACGTTACTTTTATTATGTTCTCCCAAAAGAAGAATCTCTTGCCATGGCAAAAGCTCACGAGATACTCCTTTTTCGTGTACCCATATCTGACCCTGTTCAGACCATACGCCATCACCCAAAATACCATTCCTTTCAGAAAACCATACCAATCCTCCCCGAGCTTCCTGCGCCGCCTCGCGCACTACCTGATCATCAAAATTAGCGACAAGAATATCCTTCGTTTTTTGAAATAAAAAGATATTTTTCTTATCGGCGATATACGCATCCATAGTCTTATAATAATTGAGATGATCCGGATGAATATTGGTAAAAACAGCGATGACTGGACTCTTTTTACTGTGCATAAGCGCTGAAAGTCGCCACGAAGAAAGTTCGAACACGACGACGTCAGCCTCTTGCGCTTGAAGAAGTCTCCCGAGAACCCCCGTCTGGCCGATACCGACACGCGCCACTTTTTTTCCCGCAAATTCCAAAATATGAGCGATAAGCGTCGCGGTGGTTGTTTTTCCCTTGGTGCCCGTCACGCCGATAATCGGCGTTTTGCACAAAGAAAAAAACAAACTGGAATCCATTTCTACCGGCACATTGTGTTTTTGAGCGAGCTTGATATACTCGTTCGTCCACGAAATAACCGGGTTTTTTATCACCATATCAACACTCGTAAAATCCTCTGGGCGATGTTGCCCCAGAGCATAGGTGATATGTTTGTATTTGGAAAGCTTTTCCAGAGACGCGCCGAGTTCCTCTCGACTTTTGATATCGGTCACGATGATTTCACGAACACCCTGCTTGGCAAGAAATTCCACCGTACCTACTCCTCCCATATTGAGCCCCAAACCAAACACTGTTATTCGTTTGTCTTTGAAAAACGATTCTGTCATAACACGATAAGACACATGCCCTCCCATTGTACACCTTCTTTAAAAAACAAAAAACACCCTTTGAAGAGGGCATTTTAGAGCACTCTTTCCTTACCAAGAAAACCAATTCTTCTTTCGTTGCAAAACGACTCCGCTTCGTTTTCCAGTATGCAAAACACCGTCTTCAAGAACCATCGTCCCATTGACAAAAACGTACCGCATACCAACAGCATACTGATACGGGTCTTCCATCGTTGCCTTATCCGTTATTTTTTCCGGATCAAAAACAACAATATCGGCGATATATTTCTGCAATAACACCCCACGCTTTTGCAAACCAAACTTCTCAGCCGGTTTTCCGCTCATCTTATGAATAGCTTCTTCCCAAGAAAGTTCTTTCTTTTCGCGCACATATTCCGAAAGCACCTTGGGAAACGTGCCAAAATTACGCGGGTGTACCAATTCGCCGGTATCGGCGTGTTGAATATTATAACCGACACCGTTACTCGATATAATGGAAAAAGGATGCTGAATAGCCTTGGCAATATTTTTTTCCGAAAGCGCTTCGATAGAAACAATGGCTCGACCGTTGCTGGCGATAAGAAAATCGAGTACGGTTTCTTCGGGTGACTTTCCGTACAAAAGAGCCAAATCAGAAATCTTGCGTCGTGAAAGCATTTTACTCAAATCTGAAGAAGCGATAACTATCTCGGAGTAATCAATGTCTTTTTTCTGCATATCACGAATAACGGTACTTCTCACTCCCGGATCACGCAAACGAGCCAGCATCATTTTCCGTCCTTCATTGGTCACCCATTCCGGCAAAAATGTATACAATACCGATCCCGTCGTCGTATACGGATAAACATCAAAACTGATACGCACATCGTTAAGCGCCGCCGCCTCAATGTGATTGAATACTTCATCCATCAGCGGCCAATTTTTCTTCCCCACGGCTTTCAAATGTGAAATATGAAGTTTCACTCCGGTATTGCGCGCTATCGCGATAGTTTCTTCCACGGATTTTACCAGACCCTCGCCTTCATCACGTACGTACGTGGCATACACACCATCAAAAGAAGCGACTATTTTCGCCAATGTAGACAGTTCTCGCATCCCCGCTCCGGCGGCATGCGTATACTTGAGACCCGTGGAAAGGCCGATGGCCCCCTCTTCGAAAGAACGTTCCAGCATTTGTTCCATCATACGTATCTCTTCCGGAGTAATGGTACGCGTCCTGTCATACATAACACCGCGACGCATCGTTCCATGACCTACCAATGTTGCAAAGTTCACGGCCGGACGCCTTTTCTCTATCTCATTCAAAAATTCCTCCATCGACAGCCAATTGAAATTTATTTTTTCTACGTCTGTCCACTTTTGAATAGATCGGATAATTTTCGGATCAGTAAGCGGTGCCAAAGATGAACCGGAATTGCCACCGATGACCGTGGTCACTCCCTGATACAGAAGACTTTCCAATTCCGGATTAGCCAAGAGTTGCCAATAGGTGTCAGAGTGATTGTTGACATCGATAAAGCCCGGACAAACATACTGTCCGGTGGCATCGATCACGCGCTCGGCTCCCGCTGCTCCCACATCACCAATCGCCGCGATACGTCCCTCGCTCACGGCAAGATCGGCCCGATACATTGGTCGACCGCTCCCATCGATCACCGTGCCATTTTTAATAATGATATCGTACATGAAAAACAAATACCAAAAAAATTATGCCGATTTTTTCTGAGTGGAAGAATGTGCCGCTTCCACCTCCTGCATAAACATCGTGTCCTGTTGCAATATTTTTGGCACCAAAACAGAAACGTCCGCGCTTTCTTTCAGCTCTTTTGCTCGCTCCAATACACTTACTTTGGCCAAACGGATAATTTCATCATATTCTTCCATCTCTGGTCGAATAAAACGAATATTACGATAATCCTGTTTCACCGCGGCCAATACCACACGGGAAGTTCTCATTTCAGGCAACATTTCCGCCAGGGCGTTACCGGAATTTCGCGGATTATTCATAGAGGCAATACGCACATTGAAATCCTCATCCTTTTTCAAAGATTCATGAGCATAATGCATCGCGTATGCCGGATCAATCTCCGCCACTTTCAACATAAAAGCCTTGCTCTCCACGGCTTTTTTCGGCATTTCTTGAAGAAGTGTCCCCAAAGAGCCGGTATTATTTTTCAACTGATCAAGATATCTTGCCAATTCACTTCCTTCTCGAAAAGGATCCTCCGCGATACCCTCACTTCCAGTCTCCTCCCGCAATCCCGCCTTAAACGAAGAGTCATCGCTCTTTGCTTCTAGTCTTGGTTCGGGTGTTTCCGCGTTCTCGTTCGACGGCGTTTCTTGTGTGGGTACCGTGTCTTTTTGTTCTATTTTGGTCGTCGATACATTTTCCTCGGTCGATACATTTTCCTCATTGGCCGGTTTTCCCATCAAAACAATCTTCTCATTTTTTGCCGACTTCGGAACCGGCGCCACTTGAGAAGAAGCAGATAAAGATTCTTCACGTAACTTTGCGAGCGCCTCTTCTATCTCTTGTCGTTTGGCAACAAGCGCGAGTAACTCATTACTTGATTGTTTTGGGGTAATGGAGGCATTCAGTGTTTCTAATTCGGCAAGCAACGCTGTTTCTTTGTTTTTTTGTTCTTCTTCCTTTTGTTTTCTTTCTGCTTCCAAAGCCGCCTGCTCTGCCAAAAGACGAGCTTCTTCTTTTCGCGCTTTTTCTGCCGTAAGAGTTTTCTCAAGCTGTTGGCGTTCGGCCAAAAGCGCGAGTGTCTCCTCATCGGAAAGCGCTCCCAAAGACATTTGGGCAATTTCTGCCAAACGAGCGGCATACTCTTCTATTGTAGGAGTTCCAGACATTACTTTTTCTTTAACCATAAAAACTTTATATTATTTTTTGTGCCATCTCCACCAGCCGATTCGCGTATCCCCATTCATTATCATACCACGCCACGACTTTGACAAAATCTCCATCCACAACTTTCGTAAGAGACAAATCAACAATGACTGAGTGTGGGTTCCCGATAAAATCAGACGAAACGAGCAATTCTTCGGTCACGGCAAGAACGTTCTGGTAGGACGGATCAAGAGACGCCTTTCGTAACGCTTCGTTTATTTCTTCCTTTGTTGTCTTTTTCCCAAGAAGAAATGTGAAATCCGTGAGAGAAACAACAATCGTAGGCACACGCACCGCCAAACCATCGAACAATCCTTTCAGCTCAGGCATAACCTGAGTAACAGAAATAGCCGCGCCGGTAGTGGTTGGCACGATATTGTGTGCCGCCGCTCGCGCTCTCCGCCAATCCTTATGCGGACCATCTTGAAGATTTTGATCAGCCGTATAGGAGTGCACCGTTGTCATCATGGCTTTCTTTATTCCAAAAGCCGCGTGCAGGGCCTTGGCTACCGGCGCCAAACAATTTGTTGTGCAAGAAGCATTGGAAAGAATCGTCTCCGAAGTATACTGCGTATCATTGACACCAATAAGAAACGTCGGAACAGAGCCGTCATCCCCCTTGGATGGTGCCGAAAGAATAACCTTTTTCGCTCCCGCCTCAATATGTTGTTTGGCTGTAGAACTCTCAGTAAAGCGTCCGGTACATTCCAATACGACATCAACCGCGTGCTCCTTCCATGGTAATTTTTTTGGATCTGGTTCAGCGTATATCGGAATTTTTTGCTCACGCACAACAAACGCATTATCACGCACTGAAATCTCCGTGCGATACTTGCCATACGTCGTATCATAACGAAGCAAATGAGAAAGTGTTTCAGCGTCAGTCAAATCATTAATAGCGACAATTTCCACGTCACTTTTTTCAAGGGCTATTTTAAAAGCCGCGCGACCAATCCGACCGAAACCATTGATGGCAATACGTTTTTTTTCCATATATTTCTCCTTTATTACAATTAGATTCGTCCCGCGCTTCCAAAGGCTGTTATTTTATTTTTCACCGCCTCTTTCACGTGTTCTTTGGCGTTTCCCAGTACTTTACGCACATCCGTCTCCTCTTCTGAAACAAGCGCCTCACGCAATCCTCCGATAAAGGCTATTCTTGTCGCCGTATCAACATTAAAACAAGAAATGCCGCGCTTCACCACTTCCCCTACCCGACCGTTATTCCAATCCGACGCCCCATGAAGAACGAGTGGTACGTCCACAAAAGATGCCACAGCGCTCAAACGAGCATAATCCGGCTCATTCCTTTCACGAAAAAATCCGTGTGCATTCCCAATCGCTACCGCGAGCGTATCAAGACCGGTTTCCTCGACGAATTGTTTTGCTTGATCGGGATTGGTCATATACCTGTCCCATTCGATTGTTTCCATTTGCATCTCGCCAAGATACGGAACATTTCCAAGTTCTGCTTGCACGACAATACCGCGAGCGTGAGCCAACTCAACAATTTTTTTCGTCATCATCAAATTGTCAGGATATTCCTTCCGCGAACCATCATACATCACCGACGTAAAACCGATATCTATCGCTCGCTCAACCACCTCAAAGCTCTTTCCGTGATCCAAATGAATACCGATAGGAATATCACTCGCGTAAAACTCAGCAATATTTTTCACAAGATTAAAAATAGCCCGACCACCCGCATAATCAAATGTCTTTTCCGTCATCTGAACAATAACCGGGGAACGGAGCTCTTTGGCGGCCTCAACAATAGCACGCGTTGTTTCCAAATTAACCGTATTAAACGCCCCGACAGCATACCCTCCCTCTTTGGCTTGCAAAAGCATTTCTTTAACGTTAGCAATCATAAGACCATGATACAATCAAAAATTAAAATCTTCTCAATGTCGCCGCGACACGTCATCGCTGAAAAACCGTTTCATATTCTCTTTTTTGTTTTTTCTTTTTTTGCCTCATTCTCAAACATTTCCATCATTTTTACCAATTCATAAGGAAACAAACTCTCCCGCCCAACCAAAACCCCATCCACTTGAGCTTCCCAGGAAATCGCAGGCAAAAAAGAACTCTTAACGGATCCCCCATACAAAATAACAACCCGTTCCGCGACGGAAGCATCAAAAGTTTCCGTCAAAAACTTACGAAGGAAGACCCGTACCTGAAGAATCTCACTCGTCGTCGGCAAAACATCCGTTCCAATCGCCCAACGTGGTTCATACGCTATCATAATACTTTCCGCCTGCAATTTGGAAAGTCCATCAAAAACAGCTTTCACCTGACGCAAAAGCACTTCTTCTGTTTCTTCTCGCGCTCTTTCTTCTTTCGTTTCACCGATACACACAACCGGTACCAAATGATATTTTAAAGCCGCCAAAACCTTCTCTCGCACATCTTCATCGGTCTCACCCGCGTACAAGCGCCGCTCACTATGACCAAGAATGACATGTGTCACGCCATCATTTTTCAACATAACCGGGGAAATCTCTCCTGTATACGCGCCGCTTTTTTCCGGAAAAAGATTTTGCGCGCCCTTTGTCAGTCCGCTTGGCAGATGATCAAAAAGAGAAAGATACAAAAAAGACGGACAAATAACTCCTTGAGTGAAAGAAAACTCTCTTCCACGCATTTCCCGCTTCAAAACAGAAAGATATTGTCCCGCTTCATCACAGGACAACATATTCATTTTCAAATTACCCACCACATAAAATGTCTTCTGCATAATCTGATCTCCTTTAAGAAATTTGAGCGCGTAAATGCTGCGCCGCCACTTCCGGCTGTATGGTCGATATCTCTATACCCGTAGAAAGCTCAAAACCGGCCCACGTAGCCGTATGAGGCAAAATTTCAATATGCCACTGATAATGAGGATAATCCTTACCATCACAAGGCGCCGTATGGATATAAAAATTAAAGGGTGGATCCTGCAAACCACCATGAATAGCAAAGAGTGCTTTCTGTAATACCTCGGCGACAGCAAATTTTTCTTCATCAGTAATTCGTTCAAAATAAGGATTCGGTCGCTTCCCTACCACCCAGACCTCAAATGCTGCTCGCGAAGCAAAAGGACAAAAAGCGATACAATGATCATTCTCAAAAATAACTCTTTTTTTCGTTTCACTTTCATATTCCGTCATTACGGTATACACATTTTGTTTGTTGCTTTTGTAATAACGCTCCGCGCCGGAAAGTTCCAAGTCAATATAGGGGGAAACAACCGGGATCGCCATGAGTTGAGAATGCGGATGAGCGATAGACGCCCCCGCTTCTTTACCGTGATTATGAAAAATTTGAATGTAGTTAACGCTTTTTTTATTCATAAGCGCCAAATACCGCTCCTGATAGGCATCAAGCACCTCGGCAACCTGCCATACCTCAAGCAGTCCCAAAAAACGGCGAGGGTCACGCGTGACAATCACTTCATGATATCCGACGCCCGTCAGAGCATAATAGGGACCATCAGAAAGTTCTCGCGCCACTCGACCACGCAAAAAGGCCGGGTACTTATTGGGAAATACACGCAAACTCCAGTCATGATCATCTCGTCGATAAATAAGAACATCCTTTTCCTGATCGCTCTCTTCGGGATTATCAAAAGGATCATTGGCATAATCAGGAGCGATACGCTGAAACTCAGCAAATTCATCGGGCCGTTTCGCCCGACCGGTAGCGATAACCACCCAATCACCCGTCACGATATCCTGACGAAGTTCTGATCCGTATGCCGCGTTCTGTTTTGTTTTTTCTAAAGATTCTTTTGTCATTTGTTTTTACGAAAAGGAAAAATTCAAGAAGTTTCTTTCTGTGCCTTTATCTCCTGATAATATTCCCTGACATGATAAGCACCGGTAAGCAAACGCCACTTCGTTTTAAAAAGATCGATCAAGACCTGAATAAATCCGTTTGGCCCAGTCAACTTGACGGTTGACCCTTCCTCATTCATCCAACGAACCGGCAGTTGTTTTACCGTAAAACCAAGCTTTATGGCAAGAACAATAAGTTCAAAATCAAAACCGAAACGATCTACCACCATGCGTGTTGCTATCGCTTTCGCTGCTTTGTCCGAAAGAACCTTGAAGCCACACTGCGTATCCGGATAACGCCACAGTCCCAATACAATACGAATGAGCCAGTTGCCACCCTCACCCATAATTTCCCGATGCTTCGGTTGATGTACTTGAATGAATGATCCGTCTATCTTCCGCGAACCAATAAAAACATCGCAACCGGTACCAAACAAAGGAACCAGTGTTTCCAAGTGAGTGATAGACGTTGATCCGTCAGCATCCAAAAAAAGACGCCATTTACCATTCGTCTCGAGCAAACCTTGACGAACAACATACCCCTTCCCGTGATTTTCTTTGTTATCAATAACACGCAAATGGGGAATTTGTAGGGCATAATTACGCGATACCTCGGCGGTGTTATCCGGTGACCCGTCAACAACCACTACGATTTCATACGTATAATCCTTTCCCTTCAAATATTTGTCGATCTCCAAAAGATTGCGCCCGATACGATCACCTTCCTTATAGGCGGGCACGATAACCGAAAGAAACGGCTGTTCCATACGGTAAAAAACTCATAATTTACATTTTGATTTTACCACAAACACGAACAAACAAAAAGGGTATCCTTATACCCTTTTACTTCTCTCATTATTTTCTTCGTTTTTCCAACCATCCTTCAAGAATAAGTTTCGCCGCCTCTTCATCATCATGCAAAGAAACTTGCTTCACTCCACGATGAATGAGATTTTGTTGAGCGAGTTTTGTCGTAAACATTTCGTTTTGATAGACGACCTCCACAAAAAACAACTCCCCCAAAGCTTTTCCGAGTTTTTCTCCGGCATATTCCACTTGCGTACGATTGACATGAGACGGAATACCGATCACTACCACTCCAATATCTTCGCGCGCGATAATCTCACCCAATTTTTCTAAAAGATTTTTATCATTCCGAAGCGTTTCATATGCTACAGCTACTCCTGTCTCCTCATGAGCCAGTGCCACACCGACATCAGATGCTCCCCAGTCAATTCCTAAATAATTTTTTTTTGCTTCTTGAAACATATTTTTCACAAAACACATAGGCTCACAATCATCAAAAACGCCGCGTCACAATTTCCGCTCCCTTTTCCGTTATAACCACCGTATCCTCAAAATGTGCCGACAAGCTTCCGTCCTTTGTCACAAATGTCCAATCATCAGGAGCTATGGTAACAGCAAAACCACCAAGATTGACCATCGGTTCAAGAGCAAGGGCCATGCCTTTTCTCAAAACAACCTCACGAAAGGAAGAAGAATAATAATTGGGAACCTGCGGCTCCTCATGAAGCTCTCTTCCGACACCATGTCCCACGAGGTCGCGCACTACCGAAAAACCATTTTTCTCAACGTGTTCCTGAACGGCTCGAGCATACACGGAAAGGCGACCTCCCGGGCAAAGTGTTTGTATACCACAAGATAAACTTTCTTCCGTTACGCGAAGAAGTTTTTTTGCTTCATCAGAAATCGTTCCCACCGCTACCGTCCTTGCCATATCCGTCACCATTCCATCATATCGCATGCCAATATCAAGCTTAAGCAAATCGCCATCACGAATCACTCTTTCTTGATTGGGAATACCATGCACCACCTCATTATTCAATGATGTGCATACCGTTGCCGGAAAAGGACGCCCGGAACCTCCTCCGTACCCTTTAAATATAGGGATTCCTCCTTGTTCACGAATGAGACGCTCCGCCAAAACATCAACGGCAAGCGTAGTCATTCCCGGACAAACCGACTCTATAACTGTTTCCAAAACCAAAGCCAAACGTTTTCCCGATTGACGCATTCGCCCAATCTCTTCTTCGGTTTTTATCCATTCGTTCATGATGACAACAAAACATTTCTATTCAGGTCGCAAATGTTCCAATATATATTTAAAAACTTTATACGTTTCTTGATTACCATCAACGGCAAGCAAGTGTCCCGATGATTTGAAATATTCAATCACCGGCAAAGTATCATTTCGAAACACTTGATGACGCTTACGCACTCCCTCTTCCGTATCATCCTGTCGTTGCGTGATCACCCCTTTACAATAACGGCACGGCATGTGGCTATCGATAAGGTTTTTTCCAAGAATATATGTCCTTTTGCAGTTCTGACAGGCATATCTCCTGGAAATTCGTTCCACAGAAACCGCTTCCGGCACATCAATAAAAATAACCTTGTTAAGTTCTCGGTCCGTTTCTTTCAAAACGGCAAGCACGTCGCGAATCTGACTTTCTCGACGAGGCGCGCCGTCAATAAGCACTCCGGCAGTCGCCGGCACAGCCCGGATAGCATTTTCCAGAACATCGTGAATAATATCATCAGGCAAAAGTTCATGTCGATTGTTAATAACATCGTTGACCTTTCTGCCCAGTGGGGAATCATGTGCCGCGACAGCCCGCAACTCAGCACCAATATCAATATGCGCCAAATGCAGAGAACTTTTTAAAAGTTCTGCTTGCGTGCTTTTACCGCTCCCGGCCGATCCCAATAAGATATATGTGTCTTTGTGATGCATTTCGTCAAAAAAACATTTAAAACGCCTCGTAACTACGCATCATAAGCTGACTCTGTGTATGCTTCACCGTCTCCAAAACCACCGACACGACAATAAGGATACTCACGCCACCGATAGAAAGCGCTTGAATACCCGTAAGCCCCTGAACGATAAATGGCAAAACAGCAATAAGACCCAAAAAGAACGCTCCAGCCAGTGTAATGCGATTGATAATATGATACAGATATTCCGCCGTCGTATTACCCGGTCGAATACCAGGAACATACCCTCCTTGCTTTTGCAAATTTTCAGAAATTTTTACCGGATCAAAAACGACCGCCGTATAGAAATACGTAAACAATACCACAAGAACAAAATACATGATGCCATATACCCAGGCGTCTTGCAACCACGCGCTTGCCGAAACAGCGATACTCGCTATTTGAGCATTCGCGCTCTGCGTAAAATAGTTCGCTATCATCGTCGGAATAAGAATAAGTGACACGGCAAAAATAATAGGAATAACTCCCGCCTGGTTGATTTTGAGAGGTAAATGCGTCGCCGCGCCACCATATACCTGTGCCCCTCGCACACGTTTCGCGTACGCCACCGGAACAATACGTTGACCTTCATTAATAAAAATAACGCCCGCAATAGTAACAATCGCCAAAAGCGCAAAAATAAGATACGTGAATATCTGCGATGGATCCCATGTAGCAACAAAACGCGAAATGCCGGTAGGTAAACCAGAAACGATACCAGCAAAAATAATCATGGAAACACCATTTCCCAATCCCTTTTCGGTGATAAGCTCACCAAGCCACATAAGAAAAACCGTCCCCGCTGTAGCACTAATAACAATCACCGTCATATTAAAAGGAGAAACCTCTCCGAGAATATTTTGCGAACGCAACAAAGACAACATGCTGAAAGATTGCAGCGCCGCGAGCGGCACCGTCAACCAGCGAGTCCACATATTAAACTTTTGCCGACCCTGTTCTCCTTCTTCCTTGTAGAGACGCTCCAAACTCGGGACAATGGTTGTCAAAAGTTGCATGATAATGGAAGCGGTAATATACGGGGCGACACCCAAAAGAACAATGGAGATATTGGAAAGCCCACCACCGGAAAAAATATTCAACAAACCTAAAAAGGCATTTTCTTCAAAAAGACGCTTGAGAGCAAGCACGTCCACCCCCGGCAGAGGAATATTCGCCGCCAAACGATACACGACAAGCAATCCTAAAATAAAAAGGATTTTATTCCGCAATTCAGAGACTCGCCAAATATGAAAAAAAATATCACGCATGAGAAAAAGAAAAATATATTGACTCCCTCAAAGAGCAGTATATCCTACTTTGCGGTGGTTTGAAAGAATGTGCGAGCCTTTTCCGAAGCTGCCACGTCGTTACCAAGAAAAAGCTTCTTTTTTAATGTTCCGCTGGCAACAATTTTTGCCCCTGAGGAAAGAGCTTTTTTGGAAACCACCCTTTTTTCTACCAAAGAAGCGAGGGTAACGGTTTCTTTATCGCTATAGGATCGTTCCAACAAAGCAAGCGTCACAACGCATTTTTTCGGATGAATAGATTTGAATCCACGCACTTTTTTTAAGCGCTCAAGAAATGTGGATCTTCCACCTTCAAACAACGGGTCTATGGAAACACCAGAACGAGATTTCTGACCCTTGCTTCCACGGCCAGATGTCTTTCCTCGCTTTCCGCCACGACCAATGCGTTTTCGCTCTTGTTTTTTTGCTACTTTCAATTGATGAATCTGCATACTTGTAAAACTTAAAAATCTTTAGGCGGTAAGAACAGGAGTATTTTCCTCTTTTTTCTCTTGAACGCGTGGTGCCTTCAACTGCAACAATGCTTTAATAGTAACACGAGCCACATTGAGCGGATTGGATGCGCCCAAAGATTTTGACACAACGTCTTTCACGCCCAAAAGATCCACTACCGCACGCACGGCTCCTCCAGCAATAACTCCCTGACCCTCAGACGCTGGCTTCAAAAGCACTTTGGCACTTCCAAGTTTTGCGGTGACATCATGAGAAATCGTTGAACCGGCTAAATCAACGGTAATCATATTTTTCTTAGCATCGTTAAAAGCCTTCTGGATAGCATCAGAAACATCGGAACCCTTGGCGATACCCACTCCCACTTTTCCTTTGCGGTTACCGATAACAAGCGTGGCACGAAAGCGAAAACGACGCCCTCCTTTTACTACACGAGTAACGCGCGCCAAATCGAGGAGTTTTTGATCAAACTCCGGTTTCTCTCGTCTTCCCATTTTTTTTGCTTGCTTTGCCATAAAATACGTTCGTTTCTAAATTATCCCTTAAAATGTAAGTCCATTGGCACGCGCGGCTTCAGCGAGCGCTTTCACTTTTCCGTGATATTTATACCCGGAACGATCAAACACGGCTTTCTCCACGCCAAGCTCTACTAAACGCTCAGCAATAATCTTTCCAACAGCCGCAGCTCCTTCAACAGAATTCGTTGAATTTTTTCCGGCATCACGCAAACTCGCTTGCGCTACTGTCTTTCCTGTCTCATCATCAATAGCCTGAACAGAAATATTCCGCAAACTGCGAAACACGGAAAGACGCGGACAAGAAGCCGTACCGCTTATCTTGGCGCGTACACGACGCTTACGCTCTTTTCTTTTTTCTGCTCTTCTCTCTCGTTGTAACATAATACGATGCTTATAGCTGTTAACTTCCGGCCCCTCTCTAGGCAGCCGCCTTTTTACCTTCTTTACGACGAACAACCTCTCCCACATAACGGAAACCTTTTCCCTTGTACGGTTCTACCGGTTTTAATTTACGAACAACCGCGGCAAATTGACCGACTTTTTGTTTATCGATACCGGAAAGCGTCAAAATATTGTTTTCGATCTTCGCGTCTATCCCCTCCGGCAAAACCTGTTCCACGGGATGAGAAAATCCAAGAGCCATATTGAGCTTCTTTCCTTGCGCGGCCATACGAAACCCTACTCCATTCAATTCCAATTGCTTTTGAAAACCAACCGTTACACCCTGTATCATGTTAGCAATTACCTTGGCTGTTGTCCCCCAAATAGCGCTGGCTTTTTTTGTTTCACCGATTTTTTCCACCAATACTTCTTTTTCGCCAATCATGACCTTCACCTCGCGACGATGCACAAATTGGAGGGTGCCTTTCGGTCCTTTCACATCCACCACATTGGCGGAAATTTTTACTTCCACATTGTCCGGAATATGTACTGGTTTTTTTCCAATTCTGCTCATAATAACAATCTTATGCTCTTTTTATTCACTACCAAACCTTACAAATATATTCGCCGCCCAAACCTTTGGCAAAGGCCTCACCGCCCGTCATTACCCCTTGCGATGTTGAAACGATAGCGATACCATAACCATTTTTCACCTTCTTAATATCTCCATTTTTCACGTAAATACGGCATCCTTGTTTGCTTACTCGAGATATTTCACGAATCGCAGGAACCTTTTGTGTTTGAGAAACTTTCGTGTATTTAAGCCAAACAGTAAGGGTTTCCAGATTTTTTTCATCCTTGATTTTTTCAACACGGTCAACAAAACCCTCTTTTTCCAAAATCCCGGCAATAATAAATTTTAGTTTCGAGGAGCGCAAAGAAACGCTCGCGTGACCGGCGGCCTGCGCGTTTCGAATTCTTGTTAACATGTCTGCGATTGGATCAAGCATATCTTTACGAACATTAAGGGCATTAGCTATTAACTACCAGGAGGCCTTCTTCACTCCGGGAATCTCACCGGTATTAGCCAGTTCACGAAAACAAATACGGCATATATCAAATTGGCGCAGGTATCCCCGCTTCCGACCACACTTCCAACACCGTCTGACAATACGGGTGGAAAATTTCGGGGTTTTAAGCGCTCGTGCAGCTGTAGATGTTTTGGCCATAAAAATTACTCTTGTATCATGTTATTTCTCTTGTTTATCTTCTTCTTGTCGCAAAGGAAGTCCGATCAGGCGAAACAAGGCTTCACCTTCTTTTTTATTTTTTGCCGTCGTTACAATATTAATTTGAAAACTGAAAATATGCTGAACTTTTTCGGGAACAATTTCTGGAAAAACCGTGTGTTCTTTGATACCAATGTTTCCATTACCGCTCTTATCAATAGCACTTCTCTGAATACCCTGAAAATCACGGACTCGCGGTAATGCCACATGAAAAAGCCTGTCCAGGAAATCCCACATCCGCGCGCCATGCAGCGTTACTCGCACTCCAATTTCCAGTCCTTCACGTGTCTTGAAACCAGCGATAGCTTTACGCGCTTTTGTTTGCACTACCTTTTGACCGGTTATAGCCTCCAGAGAAGCAATCACGTCTTCCACGCGCTTAGTGTCTTTGAGAATCTTTCCTACTCCAACGTTAACAACCACCTTGGCAAGACGTGGTATAGCCATCGGATTTTCAATACCAAGTTCTTTCTTTAACCCGGGTATCGCTTTTTCCTTATACACTTGTTTTATACGTGGCATTTTCATATGCAATCTCTCTCACTTAGATAGTTTTCTTCGACTGTTTACTCATTCGCGCTCTCTCACCTCCCTGAAAAACATATCCCACACGGGTTGGCTTGTCAGTATGAGGACAGACGAGCATAACGTTGGAAACATGTATCGGCATCTCTTTTTCTACGCGTTGACCTTTCTCTCCATCGCGCCGAGAACGAATGTGGCGCTTCATCACATTGGCTCCTTTTACAATCACTTTCTCCAACCCCGGAAAAACACGCAAAACCTCACCGCGTTTTCCGCGATCTTTACCAGCTATTATTTCCACTTGATCATTTTTCTTAATCTTCATAATCGTAAAAACATTAGAGAACTTCCGGAGCGAGAGATACGATTTTAGCGAAACCTTTCTCACGCAATTCACGAGCCACTGGTCCAAAAATACGCGTCCCTTTGGGATCAATATTATTTGCCTCAAGGATAACGGCAGCATTTTCATCAAATCGAATGTAAGAATTATCTTTGCGTCGATACATCTTTACCTGACGCACAATAACCGCTTTTACCTTATCGCCCTTTTTCACCATACCACGCGGCTCGGCAAATTTCACAGACGCCACAACGATATCACCAAGCGTCGCATACCGTCGACGAGTACCGCCGAGCACCTTAAAACACTCGATCATTTTAGCGCCGGTGTTATCTGCTACTTTTAACCATGTTTCCGCTTGAATCATACTCGTTATTCTTCAGTAACTATTTTGTGACGCTTGTCCTTACTTATCGGTCGGCACTCCTGAAATACCACTTTCTCTCCTATCGCATGATTTCCTTCTGTATGAACTTTATATTTCTTCGTTGAACGATACTGTTTCAAGTATTTCGGATGCGTTTTCAATGTGTCAACGGCAACCACGATGGTTTTTACCATCTTGTTACTCACCACAACGCCGCTCATCTTTGGCGCCTTCTTTACTTTTTGTGCTGTCGCTTGAGTGTTCATACGATATTTTTCTTAACATCAGATGTTTCATCGAAATCTTCTCTCTGCAGAGTGAGGAGACGAGCAATATCTTTTTTTATCTTTTGATACTCACTGTTATTTTTTATTTCGCGAGTTACCAAACCAAAACGAACCGTGCGCAATTTATCACGCAATTCCGCGATCATCTTTTCTCTTTCACCGCTCGATTTTTCCCGCCACTCTTTTGCTTTCATATTTCTTGATTCATAAATACTCTTCTCTTACTGTCGCTCCACAAACTTGGTTTTTATCGCCAACTTGTGTGCCGCCAAACGCATCGCTTCTGCTGCTGTTTCCTTAGCGATACCATCGAGTTCAAACAACATCTTTCCGGCTCTGATTTTGGCAACAAAATGATCCACGCTTCCTTTTCCTTTTCCCATTGGTGTTTGCTCCCCTTTTTTTGTCATCGGCTTATCAGGAAAAATGCGAATCCACACCTTGCCTCCACGCTGGATAGAACGAGTCATCGCTCGACGCGCCGCTTCAATTTGGCGAGCGGAAACAAGACCCTCTTCGGTTGCTTTGAGGCCATAACTTCCAAAACTCACCTTATCGCCGCTTGTCGCCTTTCCTCCGGACCAGCCACCGCGATGAATCTTTCTATGTTTTACTTTTCTTGGCATTAACATAAACAGTGCTCTTTATTGCTGTTGCATCTCTTTCATTCTTTTTTTAAATCTCGGAAAACTTTTCTCCTTTATAAATCCATGTCTTCACTCCGATAACCCCATACGTCGTTCTTGCTTCCGTCCGGGCAAAATCAATATCGGCTCGCAATGTATGAAGAGGAATTTTTCCACGAGAAAGCCATTCCCGACGAGACATTTCCGCGCCACCCAAACGTCCGGCAATTTCTATCTTTACTCCTTGTACGGCCTTGTTTGCCTCTACCTGATCAAGCATACCCTTTAATACCCGTCGAAAAGGCATGCGCTTCTCCAGTTGCTCGGCGACCTGCTGTCCGACAAGCATCGCGTTCATTTCCGGATTCTTTACCTCCTGCACCTCAACCTTGAGTTCAACTTTTTTCCCGGCAAAAAATCTCTTACGAACAACTCGGGTCAAATCTTCAATGCCAGTACCACCACGACCGATAAGCACTCCCGGGCGCGCCGTATGAACCATAAGGCGAACCGCGTTCGCCGAACGCTCAATTTCCACGGAAGAAATAGCCGCGGCCTTCCATTTACTCATAATAAGCTCGCGGATCTCCACGTCCTTGCGCAGTTGTTCTCGGTAATTTTTTTTCACACCAAACCAACGCGACTGCCAATTGGTCGTGATACCGATACGAATACCTGTTGGATTAACTTTATGACCCATAACACTGTGTATGATTTATACGGATTTTCGTTGAAATACTTTTTTAATAGCTGTTTTATTCGCTGTTTTCTTGGAAATATCTTTTCCGGAAAGAGTTTTTGTTTCCGATTTAAGAACGTGAGATTTCTTTTCTTCCTTTTCCTTAGAAATCACCTCTCCCTCTTTTACCGTTTCCTCTGCCGCTATATCTTTTTTCAATATACGGTTTTTTCCTTCTACCTTCTCTTCAAGCACCACGGTAACATTAGAACCACGACGCAAAAGCGGGGTTGCCCGACCAAAAGCTTTCGGGAGCCAACGTTTCAAACGCAAACCATCTCCCACACATACCTCAAAAATATAGAGGTTGCTTTCGTCCAAGCCAAAGTTATTTGTGGCATTGGCCAAAGCGCTTTTCAACAAGGTCTGAATCGGTTTTGATGATCGCTTCGCCTGTCTATCAAGTTGCGCCAGAGCCTCACGAGCATCAACACCAACAAGCATGTGTGTCACCAGACGCACCTTACGAGGGGCAATACGAAGATTGTTGAGTGTTGCGTATACTTTCATAATTGCTATTTTTTACCAGCTACTGGAGCAGCGGCCTTGGCAGCCTTGGCAGCATCGAGCTCTCGTTGCTTGGCTGCCGCTTCCAAATCTTTCTGCATCTTACCACCATGACGTTGGAATTTCCTTGTTGAAGAGAACTCTCCAAGCTTATGTCCCACCATATCCTCGGTGACAAAAACCGAAACAAATTCCCTTCCATTATGCACGCCAAAGGTAAAGCCTATCATCTCCGGAGAGATTGTACAAGCCCGAGACCATGTTTTGATAATTGTTCGATCACCAAGTTTTTTCCCTTCGAGTTTTTTGAGCACTCGAGGATCAACATAGGGACCTTTTTTGAGACTTCTCGACATACGTTTCTACGTGTTAGACTATCCTATTTTTTAGAACGACGACTGACAATATACTTATTGCTCCGGTGTTTCTTTTTTCTTGTCTTTTTCCCAAGCGCCGGTCTTCCCCAGGGAGTCTTCGGATGCATACCGAGTGGTTGACGACCCTCTCCACCACCATGAGGGTGATCTACCGGGTTCATAGCAGTACCACGAACAGTCGGCCGACGATTGAGCCAACGAGCACGTCCGGCTTTTCCGATGCGTTCGGCGTTATGTTCGAAGTTGCTTACTTGTCCAAGAGTGGCATAACAATTTTTATTTACCAAACGTACCTCACCAGAGCTCAATTTTACCTGAGCCATCGGTCCATCAAGAGCCATAAGTGTCGCCTGCGATCCGGCGCTTCGTACAATTTGTCCTCCCTTTCCGATGGTCAATTCAATATTACAAATAGTTGAGCCGGCAGGAATGTTTTTTAACAACAAACGGTTTCCATTGACCACCGGTGCCCCTTCGTCCGTCACGATATGTTGACCCTGCTTCATTCCGTCAGTAGCCAAAATATACCGTTTATCACCATCAACATAGTGCACCAAAGCAATAAGAGCTGAACGATTAGGATCTTTTTCCAAATGAGCTATCCGACCGGGAACGCCAATTTTATTTTGACGAAAATCTATCACTCGATAGCGACGCTTGTGTCCACCACCCTGATGACGAACGGAAATCTTTCCACCAGAACGACCGGCTCTTTTCTTGTGCGCGGCCAAAAGAGACTTCTCAGGAGCCTTATCGGTAATACCTTCCGGTTTTACTATGGACATAAAACGCCGGCCGGCTGTATTTTTTTTGTAAATCTTTATTGCCATAATTCTTTTTACATTCCACCTTTGAACAACTCCAGTGACTCTCCCTCCTGTAAGGTAACAATCGCCTTTTTTATAGCACTTCTCTTTCCCATCGTTTTTCCAAATACCCGTGTCTCTTCCGGCAAACATATCATGCGAACCTTTTCTACATGCACACCATATGCCTCTTCAATAGCCCTTTTCACGGATTTTTTCGTGGCCTCTTTCGTTACAACAAAAACATACTGACGAAAAGCATTCAAGGAATACGCTTTTTCCGTAATACGCGGGCGAGCAAGAACTCGAGTAGCCAAAACGCTCTCCTTACCGGAAGCAACTTTTTTCTCTGTCGCGACCGCTTTTTCTTTCGTCGTTTTTTCTTCAGTTGTATTGCTAAATAATGCCATAGTTTCTTTATTGTTTCGTTTCTTGTCGTTCCCAAGCAGCAAAACGCGCTTCCAATGCCTTGATACCAGCTTCTGTCACAACAACATACTCTCGATCAAGAAGTTGGAGCACGTTGATAGCTTCTACCGGCATATGCTCTACTTTGGGAATATTGCGACTCATAAGAGACACGTGTTTTTCATCAGCGGCAAGAGCGAGTAACGCGCTCTTCTTGCCAACGCCGAGAGCACTCAAAGTATGAGCAAAAAGCTTTGTTTTCTTTTCGGTATAACGCCATTCATCAAGCACGATGAAGACACCCTGGCGAATCTTTTCACTCAAAGCAATCATCGTGGCCTTCTGGCGCATTTTATGAGTGGTATTTTTACTAAAGTTACGATCCTTCGTGGGACCAAACGTCACTCCACCTTTTCGCCATAACGGACTCCGTACCGATCCGCTTCGGGCTCGTCCGGTACCTTTTTGTCGCCACGGCTTAATACCGGAACCAGCACGTTCGGCTCGATCTTTTGTGTGAGCAATAGCAATCCGCTTATTGCCGGACTGAGCTACATATACCTGGTGAACCAAGGCATCGTTTTTAGGAACATCAAAAATAAAATCTTTTAATGAGATTTCCTTAACATCCTCTCCAGCTATGTTTTTCACCGTAACACGCATCATACGTTTCTTTATTACTTGGCGCTTACTATGGTAAGCAATCGGCCATTTACTCCTGGGACAGCACCACGAACAGCGATAATACCCTCTTCCTTATTAACATACGCGATAGAAAGATTGCGCACCGTCATATTGACACCACCCATACGTCCGGCCATACGACGACCCTTGATAACGTGCTCAGGAAAAGTCGGCCCAATAGAACCAGGTTTTCGCATATCATGTTTCCGACCATGACTCGCCGGAGCACCTCCAAAACCGTGTCTCTTCACCACGCCTTGAAAACCTTTTGCCTTGGTCACGCCCGTAATATGCACTCGCTCTCCAACCAAAAAGGATGCTACATCGAGAGGAGCGCCAACCGTATATTGTTCAAGCTCCTTAAGAAGAGTGGTCCGATCTTCACCTGCGGCAATACCCTTATCAAAACGAAATTCTTTACGAACTGATTTTTTTTTGGTCTTTTGCGTTTCCACCTGTACCGCCATATACCCATCCTTTTCCATCGTACGATGCGATGTAACCGTATTTTGATCACACACGATAAGCGTCACGTTCAAAGCACCCTTTGTTTCATCAAAAAGTGTTGTCATGCCAAGTTTTTTTCCTATCAGAAATTTCATGATCGTGTCTTCGGTATCTTATACTTTTCAACTTACAAACAAAAAACTGGGCTAAGCCAGCCAGTCTCAAAAATTGAAACTTGGTTTCGCTTAGTATCTCATCCTCCACCACATGCCTGAAAAGGAAGAGACTCAAACGAGTTTTTTTGTAGACCACGAAAATCTTTACAAATCTACAAACTTCACAGACCAATCGTTTTATCGATTATTCTCCGTAAAATTTGTATATTTGCAAAAAACCGCATTCTCTACTTTACATTTTTATTTCTACATCTACCCCTGCCGGCAAATCAAGATTCGTCAAATTGTCGATAGTTTTAGCAGTAGGATTGACGATATCGATCAAACGCTTGTGCACCCGCATCTCGTACTGATCACGAGAATTCTTGTGAACAAAGGTCGAACGATTTACCGTCACCTTGTGAATCTCCGTAGGAAGAGGCACCGGACCGGTAATCTGAGCGCCCGTACGTTCGGCCGTTTCAACGATCTTACGCGCGGACTGGTCGATCACTTTATGATCGTATGCCTTGATTTTAATTCTCACGCGCAAATTTTGCGCCGTCTCTATCTTTTTCATTGTGTCAACAATACTATAAATTTTTCTTCTCGTCCAGAAAACATTCGTGGAGGCGATATTTTTTCCCACTATCGCCCACCACTCAATTTTCTCGAAGAGATTTATTTCAAAATCTTCGTTGCTACACCAGCACCAACCGTGCGTCCACCTTCACGAATAGCGAAACGCATACCTTCTTCCATGGCAACCGGAGCCAAAAGCTTCACGGTAAGTTTCACCGTATCTCCAGGCATTACCATTTCAGTACCTTCGGGCAACTTCACCTCTCCGGTTACATCAGTGGTACGAATATAAAACTGCGGTTTATAATTGGAAAAAAATGGAGTATGACGACCACCTTCTTCTTTGGAAAGAACGTAGACTTCACCTTCAAATTCTGTGTGCGGAGTGATAGAGCCAATCTTAGCAAGCACCTGACCACGTTCCACATCTTCTTTCTTGATACCTCGGATGAGGAGACCGGCATTATCACCAGCCTGACCACGATCAAGAGATTTGTTAAACATCTCAATACCGGTAACAACCGTCTTTGCCGTATCACGAATACCAACAATTTCCACTTCTTCGTTGATATTGATAACACCTCGCTCAATACGACCGGTTACTACCGTTCCGCGACCTTCAATCGAAAAAATATCCTCAATCGGCATCAAAAACGGCTTATCGGTATCACGAACCGGCTCAGGAATTTTTTCATCAAGCGCAGAAATAAGATCAAGAATCGGCTTGGCCGCATCTTCATCAATCGATTTCGATTCCAAGGCCTTCAAGGCGCTTCCACGAACAATGGTAGCGTTATCACCATCAAACTCGTACTTGGAAAGCAATTCGCGAACTTCCGCCTCTACGAGGTCAATAAGTTCCGGATCATCAACCATATCAACCTTGTTCAAGAAAACAACGATAGCCGGCACGCCTACCTGACGAGCCAAAAGAATGTGCTCGCGTGTCTGAGGCATGGGACCATCGGTAGCGGACACCACCAAAATAGCTCCGTCCATCTGGGCGGCGCCGGTAATCATGTTCTTGATATAGTCAGCGTGTCCGGGACAGTCTACGTGCGCGTAGTGTCGTTTATCAGACTCATATTCGCAATGAGACGTCGAAATAGTAATACCACGCTCCTTTTCTTCCGGAGCCTTATCGATTTCGTCTACGCCCTTCTCTTTGGCAAAACCCTTCATGCTGAGCACATGGAGGATAGAAGCCGTGAGAGTTGTCTTACCATGGTCAACGTGACCGATGGTGCCGACGTTTACGTGCGGCTTGGTTCGCTGAAATTGCTCTGCCATACCCTTTAAGTAATAAATTATAAATTAATAAAACTTGTCTATTTAATTTTTTTTCCGAAGAATCTTTCCGTAAAAACGAAAAAAGCTCGGAAAAAAAGCGTCACTCGCTATGATACCAATCAATCAAAATTCTGTCAAATGTCTCGATCTGAAAATCAATTTTTTCTCTTTATTTCCCCTCGCTCGTTGTCCGAGCGCCGATGATCTCGGTAGCCACGTTGTTCGGCACTTCAGCATAATGTCCGAATTCCATCGAATAGCTGGCGCGACCCTGACTCATCGAACGCATCTGTGTCGCGTAACCAAACATCGAAGAAAGCGGTACTTCAGCGTGAATTTCTTTGACCTGAGCCGCCCCCTCACCACGCGCGTTCATTTCTTTGATAACACCTCGTTTGGCGGAAATATCTCCCACGATGTCTCCCATAAACTGTTCCGGCGTAATAACCACTGCCTTCATAATCGGCTCAAGGATAACCGGTTTTGCTTTCCGCATCGCTTCCTTGAATGCCAAAGATCCAGCAATCTTAAACGCCGCTTCCGACGAGTCAACATCATGAAAAGAACCGTCATAGACCGTCGCCTTAATGTCGACAGTCGGGTAACCAGCAAGCACGCCTGTCTGAGAGGCTTCCTCGATACCCTTGTTGATCGGTTTGATAAATTCCTGAGGAATAACGCCACCTTTAATTTCATCGATAAACTCATATCCCTTGCCCTGTTCATTCGGCTCCAAACGAATCCAACAATGACCATACTGTCCACGACCACCGGATTGACGAATATATTTTCCTTCCGCTTCGGCCATTTGTCGAATCGTTTCACGATATGCCACCTGTGGGCGACCAACATTGACTTCCACTTTAAATTCACGCTTCATACGATCCACAAGAATATCAAGGTGAAGCTCACCCATTCCTGACATAATCGTCTGTCCTGTCTCTTCGTCCGTATGTACACGGAAAGTAGGATCTTCTTCCAAAAGTTTTTTTAAGGCCACGCCCATTTTTTCCTGATCGGCTTTCGTCTTCGGTTCAACGGAAATATCAATAACCGGTTCAGGAAAAGATATAGATTCGAGAATAACCGGATGATCCAGATCACACAACGTATTACCCGTAGTCGTTGCTTTCATACCAACAAGCGCGCCGATATCACCCGCTGAAAGCTCCTCAATTTCTTCACGATGATTCGCATGCATACGCACAATACGTCCGACACGTTCCTTTTCATCTTTTGTAGAATTCAGTACGTACGATCCCGCTTTAATAGTTCCCGAATAAACACGAAAAAACGTCAATTGCCCCACGAACGGATCGGTAGCAATCTTAAAGGCCAAGGCTGAAAAAGGAACATCATCTTTGGTCTCACAAAAAATCTCCTCTTCCGTCTTTGGATTGATTCCTTTCACAGCCGGAATATCGACAGGCGACGGAAGATAATCCACCACCGCATCCAAAACAAGTTGCACTCCTTTATTTCGCAAAGCGGTACCGGTGAGTACGGGATGCAAGCGCACCTCAATCGTTGCCTTTCGCAAAGCCTGTTTGAGTTCTTCCTCAGAAATTTCCTCGCCATTCAAAAATTTTTCGGTCAAGGCATCACTCGTTTCGGCAATCTTTTCCACCATTTTCTCTCGCCATGTTTTTGCTGTTTCGACATATTCGGCCGGAATCTCTCCTTCTATCACCTTCTCTCCCATTTCTCCATCGAAGGTATAAGCCTTCATTTTAATGAGATCAATCAGACCATAAAAATCACCACGCTCACCAAGCGGATACTGCACCGCAACGGCATGCGGGGTCAAACGATTCCAAATAGAAGAAAGCGCATCCTCAAAAACCGCTCCTTCTTTATCGATCTTATTAATAAAACAAATGCGCGGCACTTTATATTTTTCCGCTTGTCGCCATACTGTTTCCGATTGTGGTTCCACTCCTTCTTTTCCATCAAAAACAACCACTCCGCCATCAAGAACACGCAAAGAACGCTCTACCTCAACGGTAAAATCAACGTGCCCGGGAGTATCAATAATATTAATATGATAATCCTTCCAATAACACGTGGTGGCAGCGGAAGTAATGGTAATACCACGCTCTCGTTCCTGCTCCATCCAGTCCATTGTCGCCTCACCCTCATGAACCTCACCAATTTTATGGGTGATACCGGTATAAAAAAGAATGCGCTCCGTCGTTGTCGTTTTTCCGGCATCTATATGCGCGATAATACCGATATTACGATACTTTTCGATGGAAGTTTTCCGGGTCATAAAAGTTTCTCAAACGCACAGACAAGAGACACTCTCTCTTGATGCTTCGCGTTTCTTTATTTTATATATCTTAATACTATTACGCAAAATGAGCGAAAGCTTTGTTTGCCTCGGCCATACGATGAGTTTCCTCACGTTTCTTCATCGCCGATCCGGTTTTGTTGGCGGCATCCAGAAGTTCATCAGCCAACTTTTCAGCCATCGATTTTCCTTTTTTGTTGCGACAAGCATCACGAATCCAGCGCATTGCCAAAACCTGACGACGCTCACCGGATACCGGCACCGGTACCTGATAATTCGCGCCACCAACACGACGTGATTTCAATTGAAGAAGCGGGGAAACATTCTTGATAGCCTGTTCAAAAACATTCAATCCGCCTTTTTTGGTGCGTTCATGAATAATTTCAAAAGACTTATATATGATCTTTTCCGCAACGCTTTTCTTGCCATTCCACATGATCATTCCGATGAAATGACCAACAAGCGCGTTATCATACAAAGCATCCGCTTCCCAAACACGGGCAAATTGTCTCTTTCTTCGTGGCATATCTTTACGAGCTTCTTAACTTATCGACTTAATAAACATTTTTCCTAAAAAAACATCGTGGGAAACTGAAATCTCATTATTCTTTTTTCTTTTCTTTCTTGGCGCCGTATTTCGAACGACTCTGTTTACGTTGTACACCGGCGGCATCAAAAGTGCCACGAACGATATGATAACGCACACCCGGCAAATCCTTTACGCGTCCGCCGCGAATCATAACGATCGAGTGTTCCTGCAAGTTGTGTCCTTCACCGGGAATATAAGCCGTTACCTCCATACCGTTTGTCAAACGGACACGAGCAATCTTACGTAAAGCAGAGTTTGGCTTCTTGGGAGTGGTTGTCGACACCTTGATACAGACACCGCGCTTAAACGGACTGTCATGATAGGTGTTTCGATTCTTAATATTATTGATCGAATACGTCATCGCGGGCGATTTCGATTTTTTAGAAGAAGAATATCGCGGACGCTTTACAAGTTGATTGATGGTAGACACAAAAAAAAGTTTAAAATTGTTTACAAAGAAAAGATACAAACAAAAAACGGCTTTGTTTTTCCGTACTACCCATAGTATCGAAAACAAATACCCTTGTCAACCCCACTCTCTTTCTGTCGAAAAAAAGATTATCTGAGACAAAAAGATACAAAACTCCCCTTTTTTACGCTATCGATTCTATAACGCAAAACGCAAAAAAAGACTCAAAACGAAATTTATAAACATACTGATAGGTGTCGAAAGAAAAAGAACGATAAAAAGAAGCAAAAAGAGGCCAAAGCGCTCCAAAAAGAAAATTGTTTGCTCGCCAAGAGGCACAAAAGCGTATAAAAGCTTGGAACCATCAAGCGGTGGTATAGGCAAAAGATTAAAGCATCCTAAAACAACATTCCAAAAAATCACCAAAAGAAAAAGTCCAAAAAACACATTTGCCAAAGATCCGGAAAGCGCTTCTGCCAATAATCCGAAACGATCAAAAAACTCTCCTTGTCCGCCGATAACACCAATAAAGCGTTCCAAAATATCCGCCTTAGCAAGCAAGGTCAAAGGTAAAATTTTTGCCAATAAGGCCGCCAGAGTCGCCAAGAGAAAATTGGAAGCCGGTCCGGCAAGCGCCACCCACACCGGCCCCCATTTCTGATCGCGCAAATTATAGGGGTTGTAAGGAACCGGCTTTGCCCACCCAAAAGCAAATCCCGTAGTCACAACAAGAAGAAGCGGCAAAAGAACCGATCCAAACGGATCAATATGTTTTAAGGGGTTGAGATTCAAGCGATCGGCATATTTGGCAGTCAAATCACCCAGCCAAAGCGCCACAACACCATGTGACACCTCATGAATAATGACGGAATACACCAGAGTCAACAAATAAAACCCTATCAAAACAATTTCATGCGCCATAACAAAAATATTAGAAACACCTAAAAACAAAATCTCCTCTTGCCAAAGCAATAAAGCTATGATACTCTCATTTTTGTAACTCTTCAATAGATTTTTATGAGCCGCACCTGTCAACTCACCGGACGCGGAACGAAAACTGGTAATTCACGCAGTCATTCCAATATTGCCAGTCGCCGAACTTTCAAGGTCAATCTTCAAACGAAACGCATCGGTGGTGTAAAACTTCGTCTCTCCACAAAAGCAATCCGCACTTTGGCCAAAGAAACGAAATAACATTCTAAAAAACTCTCCTTAAAAAAATAAAGAGAGTTTTTTATTTGTCCAGACTATCAAAAATTGAACCGCCGTCTACATCCCCCAAAGCATTCTTTTTCCGCAAGTCAGGGACGACTTGCGGAAACGCCCGTGAAAAGTAAAGCAATTTACTTTTCACCCCCATGGACGCTTCGCGTGAAGCACCTATTAAATTCTCAATCTTGGTCGGGCTGCCGGGAATTGAACCCGGTCTACATCCACCCCATGGACGCGTACTACCGGTATACTACAGCCCGCAAACATTCCTCACCGTATCATTTTCTCAAACAAATGAAAAGGGGTAGTCGACGATGCGACTACCCTCCTCGCGCAACTAATTTCTTTGCTGAGAGAGGAGACGTTCGTCTCCTCTCCTTACACGTTCTATGATTTGGGCATTGCGTGGGTTTCTTAGCCCCACTGCTATTGCCGCCCACATCATCTCCAATAACTCCTCTCTATTCTGAGGAAGAGCAATATCCTCCTTTTTTTCCATAACACCTCCAGAGTTTCATTTTTTTGTCCCGTTAACCGTTGACTTGGGACACCGTTGGAACAACTTTACCAAAGAAAAAGAGAATATTACCCCATTCCCCTCCTCTTGAGCTCTTCGGTCGCTCCAATTACTAAGTACTGTACCAAAAACATGATGTTTTGTCAATAATAAAAAATCCCTTCAAAAAGGGATTTTTTACGCCGAAAAAATTTACTCCAAGATACCGTCAAGATTCACATCGTAGAGGATTTGCTCACCTACTAAACGATAATTGATCAATTCATTCTCCTGAAACCAAATGGGAATTTCTCGTTCTGCTTCTTCAGGACTATCAGAACAATGAACCAAATTGCGTACCGCGCGATTATCAAGACTCGAAAGCGCATACGAGTCCACCGTCAAGTCACCACGAATAGTCCCTACATCCGAAGTGGTTGGCTCTGTTCCGCCAACAATTTTTTTCACGATAGCCACCGACTGATTGCCCTCAATGACAAAGGCGAGTACCGGTCCAGAAGTAAAAAAATCCACATTCGCCTGAATAATATCCTTGCCGTATTCAATAACCTCTTTTTCAATAGGCATCCCGTGCGTCTTACGATCGTCAATGATACGCGCGCCCTTCTTAAGAAACCATTCTTCATCTTTATTATAGTGTGTCCAGCATTGCTCCGCCTTGGGAACAAGAAGTTTCATGGCGATAAACTTGAGTCCCGTCCGCTCAAAACGAGAAATAATTTCGCCGGTAAGCGCCCGCTGTATACCGTCCGGTTTGATAATTACCAATGATCGTTCTTTCTTAGGATGTTCATTCATACTACTTCATAATTACGAGTGAATATTCATTACCATTCATAGTGCCACAAAAAAAACAAAAAGGCAACAGAGGCACTATTCTCTGACAGAACAAGAATCAAGCGCGCACACATAGACTATATCTCCGTCTCGATCCGTCCGACGAATCGTTATCTGTCTTACGCGTAATCGCTCTAATACTTCTTCGGCAGGATGACCGTAACTATTTTTACCAACGGAAATAATAGTCTCTTTCGGCAACACTTGTTCCAAGAAAGCATCGCTCGTCGAGTACCTCGAACCATGATGCGCCGCTTTAAGAACGGTTACCGACTCTTCATCGGCAAGAACTGTTTCTTCTCGTGGCAAATCACCGGTAAACAAAAAACTTGTCTTCCCATAAACAAAGCGCGCCACGAGACTTCCGGCATTTGTGTCTTTCGTATCAGGCGGCAACGGGGTTATGGGATAACGAATAAAAAGCTTCCCTTGTTCCGGAAAGGAAAGCTCTCCGCCACGAAACAACACGTCCGGCTGTCTACCGGTTGCTCGTACAATTTCCTCTTGAAAAAGAAGAGCGGTCTCGCTATCGCCAACCGCGCCAGTCGTAAACACTCTTTCGACTTTATACGCCCGAAAAAGTGCCGGAAAACCACCGATATGATCGGCATCGGGATGTGTCGCGATAACCGCCTCGATCGTTCTGTCCCAAAAAGGCATATGTCGACTCAAACGATGAAGCAATTCTTTTCCGGACCGGCCACTATCAATAAGGATCTGCTCAGAACCAAAAGAGAGTAAAAAAGCGTCTCCTTGTCCCACATTCAAAAAAACAACCCTCATGGTCGTATATTCCTCCCACCAAAAGAAAATAAGAAGGGCGAAAAAACACACTATAAAAAACACCCCCCAGAAAACACGACTTCTCAAGCGCTCAAACATAACGCGTACGTATATATCTTCGTATTCCTACCATACCAAGAAATAATACTATGTACCACAAAAAAATTATTTCTATCGACCAAGAGACATTCATAGTCGTCTGCGACCAAGTATGTACCCTGTCAACAATAACAAAAATGCCATGCGCCAATCCATACGTTATGCCGGCACCTATCAAAACAAGTGGCGGACAGAAAAAAAAGATAAGAGCCGTCACAAAAGCACTCGCCATAAGATACGGTATGAGAGGTAAAACAAGCATATTTGTGAGAATACCTACAAGAGAAACGATGTGAAAATGGTATATAAGAAGCGGGATAATAAAAAGTTCTATCGCGAAAGTAAAAAAAGCGATTTCCAATATACCTCTGCCAAAAAAATGCTTGGGAAACAAAAGAATAAAAAGGGGGGCAACGCATACTAAAGCAAAAGTCGCCAAAAAAGATAACTGAAAACCAATATCATAACGTAAAAGAAGTGGGTTAAAAAAAAGCATAAGAAAAGCGGTTCCCAACAATGTTTGAGGCGAATAAGCTAGTCGTCCGAAAGAAAGTGCCGCAAATACCGAACATCCCATAATACCGGCTCGAATAGCAGAAGCAGGCGCCCCCACCAACAAAACAAAGAAAATCGTTCCCATAACTGCCAGAAGAAACGCTTGACGCCGCCAAAGCCCCAGCCCAAGCCCCAGAATAATAAAAGCGGCGCTTACCAATACGATATTATATCCGGAAATGGCAATAATATGAGAAAGTCCGGTAGCACGAAATGCTTGTTGCCATTCCGAGGGAAGTCGTTCGTCCCCTCCCAAGAGAAGTCCCTGTGCCAAAGCCGCCTCCGGTTGTGGGACGCTTCTTTCCAAGGCATTTTCGAGCGCTCTCTTTGGCGCAAATACTCCTGCGATAACGCGGGTGAATCCATCATCAGGAATAGTATGCGCGAAATCCGCTTTTTCACACATATACAAAACCCCCTCCTTGGCAAGAAACATCCGGTAATCAAATTGTTCATTGATTTTTTTTGGAACAGTCAAAGAACAAGCGAATGACAAACGTTCCCCTCTTTTCCCCGGCATCCCCAAAGGTGCTCTCCATAATATCTTCTCTCGCGGACAAGGTTCTTTTTGGCAACTCTCCATACGCACAACAACCTCTTGCTGCCATATCTTTTCTTCTGGCTCTCGCACGATACGAGCCACACCCTGCACCGTAAATGAAGTCTCGGGAAGTGCATAAACTTCTTGTACGGCATGACGCGTAACACCGTACCCTGTCAAAAAAATAAGCACCACAAAAATACCCCACAAAAAATATCGCCCGCGAAAAGAAACGCCAAAAATAACAAGGAACGCGCCACAAAGAAAAAGTATCCATTCTGCAAACACAAAAAAAGAGCCTGCAAAGACTCCGCCGATATACCCACAACACAACAAACAGAAAAGTTTTGCTTTATGAAGCATATGCCACCACTTCAACGATCTTGGTGCGGCTCGTCTTCCCGCGCAAAATACGAATAGCGCCAACGGGCACGGAAAAATGTTTCGCTAATAATTTTTTCATCTGCTCATTGGCGGCATTCTGTACTGGTGCCTTGGTCAAACGAACACAATACGTTTTTTCTCCTCTTTGTTGCACCGAATTTTTCGAAGCGCGAGAAATGACGCGCACCTCTATACACCTAATCATTCCAAGGTTTCCAAAGCTCGTAAAAAACTTTTCGCACTTCCAAAAGATTTATACACGGAAGCAAAACGAATATATGCCACTTCGTCAGACTCCTTCAATTTTTGCATCACCAACGTGCCGATTTCTTTACTAGAGATATCGTCCGTCTTTTTTTCGTGAAGCGCATATTCTATCTCTCCCATAATTTTTTCAATACGCTCTTCAGCATTGGGACGCTTCACGAAGGCTCGCTCCAAACCATGTTCGATCTTCGTACGATCATATTCCTCTTTTCGTCCGTCCTTTTTTATCACCAACAGGCGAAAAATTTCCACTTCCTCATACGTGCTAAAACGGGCTGAGCATTTTTCACACTCTCGCCGACGACGCGTCGCTCTTCCTTCCTGCGTATCGCGTGAATCAATAACCTTGGTTTCTGGGTGACTACAAAAAGGGCAGTTCATACGTATTTCTCTTTGTTCTTACTGTATCAAAATCCTCCCCAAACGAAAAGGGGCTTATCGCCCCTCCCTGTACATTTCCATTATTTTTTCATTTTCCGTCTGATAAAGGCAGGAATTTCCAAATCTTCATCCTCTACAAGTTCTTTGGATTCGCTTCGTGGACTGACACTACGCGGTTGAATTTTTTCCTCAATGATCATCGCCGGCTGTTCTATCTTACGACTGGAAAAATCAAACTCCTCAACAACCGCCTCTTCCGTTCGCCTCTTTTCTTCCACAGGTGTCGACGAAGTAAGGCGTGGTTTATTCGATTGAGACGGAGCGCGATTGATAAGACCGATGGATGGCTCTTTAACGCGGGCCACATCAAAACCCGTAGCAACAACCGTAATCTGAATCTCGCCTTTACGAATCTGATCATCCGTCACGGCACCAAAGATAACTTTGGCGTTCGGATCGATATTTTCGGTAATAATACTCGCCGCCTCATTGATTTCGAGCATCGTCAAATCACTTGAACCGGAAATATTGAAAAGAACACCCTTGGCTCCGTCAATCGAAAGCTCAAGAAGCGGGCTATTGATGGCTGCTTTCGCCGCTTCCATTGCGCGATTATCTCCGGCGGCAATACCAATACCCATGAGCGCGCTTCCGCTATCTTCCATAATAGCTCGCACATCAGCAAAGTCGACGTTGACGATACCCGGCTTGGTAATAAGATCCGAAATACCCTGCACGCCTTGTCGCAAGACATCATCAACGATACGAAAAGCATTCACCAGCGTTGTCTTACGATCAATGATGGAAAGCAATTTATCATTCGGTATGGTGATAAGAGTATCAACACGATCTTTCAAATTTTCTAAAGCCTCTTCAGCGATAGCACGACGCTGAGACCCTTCAAAAGCAAATGGTTTTGTGACCACGCCCACCGTAAGAGCGCCGAGTTCTTTAGCGGTTTCTGCGACAATAGGCGCGGCGCCAGAACCGGTTCCTCCACCAAGACCACAAGAAACAAAAACCATATCGGCTCCCTTCAACACCTCCTGGATTTCATCACGATTCTCTTCTGCTGCCTGACGACCAATTTCCGGATTCATTCCCGCGCCAAGACCCTTCGTCAAATTTTTTCCAATATGTACCTTTTCCTGCGCCTTGGAATGATGCAGTGCCTGAGCATCAGTATTAATAGCCACGAACTCAACACCCTTTATCTTGGCATCAATCATTCGTGAAATAGCGTTATTACCAGAACCGCCAACACCTACCACCTTTATTTTTGCAAACGTTTCAATATCGGGTTTGATTTCGGCCATATATCCCCTGAAAGATAATTTGATTAAATAAACAGTCAAACAATCGTTTTATTTTTCCCGAAACCCTTACCCAAAGGAAAAAGTTTCTGAAATCTCAATGTATCACACCGAAAGAAACAGTGTCAAGACAAAGAAAAAAACGGCAAAAAACCGGATTTTAAAGGATGTTTTGTTTTTATATGAAAGGAGAGATTCAGGGCAAAAATTGCTTTGACCACTGTTTTATCTTTCCTATTACAGTATGCACCCCTTCAGGGACAATGGCAAGCGCCTTCTGGGCAGTAAAAGATTGCCTGTTCGAATGATTCGACTGTGCCAAAAGCAACAAACCGATCACGGTGGCAAACTGCGGAGTATCCACCTGATCAAGAATACCCCCCAAAGTCTTGGGATATCCGATTTGAACAGGCAGTCGCAATGTTTTTTTTGCTCTCTCAATCGCTCCGGGCAAGAGCGCGCCACCACCACAAAAAACAACACCTCCAGGAAGTAATCCTTCACGACCGATCGTCTTCAGTTCTGCATTCACATAAGAAAGAATTTCGTCAAAACGTGCCTCAATAATTTCTGCCACATGTCGACGAGAAACAATTGCGTCGTCTTGAGCATCAAACAACGAAAGGTCTATTTCCTCTTTTTTGTGAATTTCTTCCGGCAGGGCACTACCAAACTGTAATTTAACCGACTCCGCCACTTCGATCGAAGTTCGCAAACCAATAGCAATATCATTGGTAATATGCGTACTTCCCACCGGAAAAACAGAAAGATGCAAAAGATCACCATCTTCAAAGACAGCTATGGATGTCGTGCTTCCTCCGATATTTACCAATACCGTTCCCAATTCTTTCTGTCTCGCGCTAAGCACAGCTTCCGCGCAGGCGAGAGGCTCAACGACAAAACTTTCCGCGTTTGTTCCCGCCAATTCAAGGCTACGAGTAATATTTTTCAAATGGACCGTACTTCCACTGATAACGAGAGCGCTCACCTCAAGACGCACACCTCTCATACCAATCGGATTTTTTATATTTTTTTGATCATCAAGTCGATATTCTTTGGGAATAACATGAATAATTTCCCTATTCAAAGGCAAAGGAAAACGCGCATGCACCTCTTCATTGGCTCTTGCCACATCATCCTCGACAACCTCACTGTCGGCACGACCTACGGCAACCACTCCGGAAGCATCCTGACAAACGATTTCTGTTCCACTCAAACTCACAACAACATGTTCAGCCGCATGTCCAGCCATGCGCTCAGCCTGTTCCAGAGCAATATTACACGTTTTTGCAACGCCTTCAGCATCCACCACCACGCCCTTACGCATACCCGAAGAAGGGGCAGATCCTACCCCGACGACACGCAGTGTCTCTTCACCGGAAACCTCTTGAGCGATAACCGCCCGAATTTCCGAAGAACCGATATCTAAACCAACATAACATCGACCTTTTGACATAAATAAAATCGAAAAAGTAAAAAAGAAGACCAAGCTTCTCACCAGCGAAGCTTTGCACTTTTTATTATACCCCGAATTATTCCAAAAGCAAAGAGGGATCAGGAACGAAAGAAGTTCGCCACATAGGGAAGAAAAATTGCGATGCCAATAGCGAGTGCCGCAAGCGAAGCCAAGAGAACCGATCCGGCCATCACGTCTTTTATAACACGCGCGTAAGGATGAATACGCGGTTTCAAAATATCCATTACTCGCTCAAGGGCCGTGTTGGCAAGCTCCAAAGTCAACACCAAAACAATCGACAATAAAATAAGAGCTCGCTCAAGACCGGAGAGAGGAAAAAATATCATAAGAAAACACGCAAACACACCAGCCGCCATTTCAATTTGAAAATTTTTTTCGTTCCGTAAAGCGAAAAGAACTCCTTTTACGGCATAAAAAAAACTTCGCGTCAATCTTCCCATAGAAAATTTATAAAGTGGCTATCTTATCAGTTACTCTTTCCTGAATAACAAACATTTCCTCTTCATGATCAAATCCCAAAAGATGCAGTACTCCGTGAGAAACAATATAAGCCATTTCACGCTTCACGGTCACTCCATCTTCTTTGGCTGCTTTCTCGATAAACGCCGGACAAAAAAATATTTCTCCAAGAAATATCGGGGTCGAAAACTTTTCTTTCAATATCTTCTTTGTATATTCTCCAAACGAAAGCACATCCGTAACGGCATCTTTCTGGCGATAGGTGCGATTCAATCGCCGCATGTTTTCTTCTGTCATCATGACAAGACTTACTCGTATTTCTTCTTGATTCATCTCGCGAAGAAAAGCGTCTCGTATCGTCTGTTCAACCACCGCGACAAAAAACTCTTTCGGAAGAGAAACTGCTTCCTCTTCGGTATACTCCAAAACAACAGCCATACTACTTTAACAAAGATTCTACCACCTTCCGTACATCATCTCCCGAGGCGCGACCGGAAACCTTTTTCATTACCGCGCCCATTGCCTGTCCCATCTCAGCCTTTGCAGAAATACCCGTTTCGTTCAAAACACCAGCGACCAGAGATCGTAATTCTTCTTCGGGCATCGCTTGCGGTAAATAAGTCGAAAGAAGGTTGAGCTCCGCACTCTCCTTTTCAACAAGATCGGTACGTCCCCCAGTCGTATACTGCTCAATACTATCCTTTCTTTGTTTTACGAGGCGACGGATCACTTCTTCCACCTGAGCATCGGTAAATTCTTCTGGCCGCACGCGTTTTTCAATAGCTACATTTTTTATAGCACTCTGAAGCATACGCAAAGTATCACGGCGCAAAATATCGCCCTGTTTCATGGCTTCTTTCACGTGATCAGCAACCGTCTGATAAAGAGACATAAGATCCACAATAATCATTAACCTCTTCATCATAGCAAACTCTCCGCACAAACACCATCTCTCACAAAAAAACATCCCGCTTTCGCGAGATGTTCTTCCTTTACATTCTCTTTTTGATGTCGCGCAAAGCGTCTTCATCAAATTTTCCGAGTTTTTTCAGACGATTGATTTCTTTACGAATCTTTACTTTATATAAGGCCTCGTCTCTTCGTTTTCCGCGACTTTTTTCTTCCTGACGAAAGCGCATCTTACGCACCTGTTTCAACACACCGCTTTGCTGAACACGTCGTGAAAAACGCCGAATAAGGCTTTCAGCGGTTTCTCGTTCTTTTTTTCGTACTTGTATCATATCAAACGACCTCCTTTCCTGTGCGATTCATACTTTTCATGAACCACATCCGAACAATACGAATCCCTCTTCAAATCATTCGGATGTTTTCCAAAAAAACATCTTTTACTCAACTCTTACTCCGGATAAATACGCTCCACAAGCTTGGCTCCGCCCAAAAGATGCAGGTGCAAATGAGGTATTTCTTGTCCCCCGTCTCTGCCAATCCGGGTAAGTAGTTTATACCCTTTATCGGCAATATGCAAGTCCGAAGCTATTGTGCGCGCCACATAGAGCATTTTTCCGACAAGCGCAATATCCTCTTTTTCCATGGTCGCGATACTCTCAATGCGTTTTTTAGGAATAATAAGCACATGCACCGGCGCCAATGGATGAATATCGTAAAAAGCCATGACGTCCTCGTCCTCATAAACAACATCCGCAGGAACCTCCTTACGAATAATTTTTTGAAAAATAGTTTCTTCCATAAAAAGTTATCCTTGTAACAATTGATTTGATTTCAAAATCTTCTTCACGGCATCCACCAATCTCTCATGCGTCACTGTTTCTTGTGTGCCAGAAACCATATCTTTCAGAATCGCCGTATCATCAAGCGCTTCTTTCTGTCCGACGATAATGGTTACCTCCACGCCAAGACGATTAGCGACACGAAGTTGAGATTTGAGACTGCCGCGACCAAAGCTTTCCGCGAGAAGAATACCGTTTTTTTCCAACTCCGAAAAAAGCCGTAAACTTTTTTTCTTTGCCATATCGCCCAATTGCGCTAAAAACACTTTTGGTTTCGCTTCTTGATACGGCTTTACTTGTGTCCGCTTCATCTCCAAAATAATACGATCAAGCCCCAATCCAAAACCGATAGCCGGCGTCGGCTCCCCTCCCAAACTCTCAATAAGGCCATCATAGCGTCCACCGCCACCCAGAGAATATTTCTTTCCCTCTTTATCACTCGACCAAATTTCAAAAACCGTCTTTGTATAATAATCCAAACCACGCACCAGCCGAGTATTGATGGTGTACGGCAATTCCAACTCATCAAGATATTCAAGCAAGCGTTTAAAATGATCACGTGATTCCTGATCAAGATAATCAAGTGACTGCGGGGCATGCGTGGTAAGTTGAATACACTTATCTTCTTTGCAATCAAGCACCCTCATCGGATTTGTCACCAAACGATCGCGACAATTTTGACAGAGCTTTCCTCGTTGTGCCTCAAGATAACGCAAAAGTGCCTTCGTATACTCACGACGCGAATCCGGCACACCAATAGAGTTTACCTGAAATTCTATATTTTTAAGACCGAGCTGTTGCACTACACGATACGCAAGCTGAATCGTCTGCGCATCGAGAATCGGGTCACTCTCGCCAAACATATCAAAGTTCCCCTGCCAAAACTCTCGATAACGTCCTTCCTGTGGACGATCATATCGATACACCGGCCCCACGGAAAAAAGTTTTACCGGCTTCGGTAATACGCCCATACCATGTTCAATGAATGCTCGCGCGATACCGGCGGTAAATTCCGGCCGAAGAGCGACCTTATCACCACCTCTCGTTTGAAACGTATACATTTCCTTTTCCACTATGTCTGTTTGGTTGCCGATAGAACGAGTAAACAAATGTACAAATTCTACAAGCGGTGTATCAATACGCTGAAAACCATATTCTTGCGCCGCGTGAGAAAGTACCTTGCGCACCCGTTCCCAATACGGTTGTTCATCAGGCAAAATATCTCGCATTCCACGCAACGCCTGCAACAAAACCTCTTCTTGAGACACGTTGGCAACAGGAGTTTTTTTCACCGCCGTTTTTTTCGTCACTGACACCTTGGAAACATCCGTTTTTTTCGTTGTTTTCTTTTTTGAATCACGAACAACTCCTTTTTTCATTTTCTGTGCCATAACATTCTTTTCTTAATGGTTTACGAATAATTAATATATTGAAAATTGATCGACGGGCCACGCTCGCAAAAGCACGCGCCCAATAATCTTATCCTTGGAAATCGGCCCCACTGCTCGAGAATCATAACTATGAGAACGATTGTCTCCTAACACAAAATACTCATCCTCATCAAGCGTTATTTTTGGCATGTCGGATGTTTTTGTCCCCGAAACAAGATACCCGCTCTCATCAAGCACCATACCTGATGGATGTTCGGTATTATAAATAACGATCCTTCCCTTTTCAATAGCAACCGTCTCTTCCGGAAGAGCAATAACTCGTTTAATAAAAAATTGATCGGTGTTTTTCGGGTTACGGAAAACAGCGACATCCTGTCTTTTGATAGTTTTGAAAGTCTCCACGGTAAAACCGACACCCTGTAAAAAACGCACATCGGTTTCTTTGTACCCCAATTCACTAACAATAAGGTACTGCCCGTCCTCAAAATTCGGTTCCATACTTGAGCCCTCTACAAAAAACGGCTGGAACAAAAATATCCGAACAGGTATAATAATGACCACGGCCAACAAGAACACTTTAATCATCTCAAAGAAGAGCCCTTTTATGCTCAAATACTCCTGTTTCCCCCCCTCAAAAACCTCTCGCGACTCTTCCGATTCCATCGCCATACTTTATTCGATTTTTTACCAAAAAATAAACCTTCATCCAATAAAAAACACTCGCATTGTAACAGATTTTCCCCTCTCTGACAAGGGGAAATAATGGCTCTCTTGAAGAAAAAAACGTATGGATAGCATTCGCCGCGTACCAAAAACTCCCCCTCATCTTCCCAAAGAAAAACCTTCTTCTTCGGTACAAAAAAACCTTCCCGCGCGCACCAAAACATCCGTTACGCCAACGAAAAAACAAACTCGCTTTTTTCTTGGAGGCGCCAGTATACTACTTTTTCTTTTCATTTTTACCTTCTTCTTTCTTTTCGGGAAAAGCCTTTTTATAGGACACCATATCCAATTTCAAAATACTGCTCGACCATCGCTTCTTTCCGATCTCAAACGTCTGGCTGTTTCTTTTGTTGATGGAGAAGATTTTCTTTTACGAGGCGAAAAAGACGGTCGTATCAATATTCTTCTTCTCGGAAGAGCGGGCGAGCGCTATCCAGGGAAAAATCTTACCGATACCGTTATGATTATGAGTATTGATACCCATACAAAAAAAGTGGCCCTCCTTTCTCTCCCTCGCGACCTCTACGTTCCCATACAAAATACAAACCTTTCCACAAAAGTAAACGCGCTCTATCAATATGATCTCCGTGAAGGCGGCGAATTACATATCGTACGCTCTTCTATCGAACACATTATCGGGCAACCTCTCCACTATTTTTTCATGATTGATTTTGACGGTTTCGAAAAAACAATTGATACGCTTGGCGGTATCGCCATTGAGGCACAGAGAGATTTTTATGATACGCGTTACCCCGGAAAAAATTACAGTTATGAAACGTTTTCTCTAAAAAAGGGTTGGCATATTCTTGACGGCGCCACAACCCTCAAATATGTGCGAGAACGACACGACGACCCAGAGGGAGATTTTGGTCGCGCCAAACGCCAACAACAAGTTCTGCAAGCCGTCAAGGACAAAGCCTTCTCTTTACGTACTTTTCTCAATGTTTTTACCGTCAATGATCTTCTTAATACCCTTGGGGAAAATGTCACTACCGATATGACCCTTGAAGATATCGAAGAATTTCTCCGTCTGGCCAAAACAATCGACACAGAAAACATCACCTCCTTTGTTGTCGATGCTTGGAAAAAAGAAAGTCTTCTCCGAGTTTCCCATGTTCCCGTCGGAACGATAAACGCTTTCATTCTTGTTCCCCGTACCGGCAACTGGAAAGAAATCCGCGAGGTGAATGAAAATATTTTTCATCTCGATACGCGCAATATGAATCAAAAAAATATCGAGGAAGAACATGCTACCATTACTCTTTTATACGCCGAAGAAGACAGCCTTGCGGCAAAAAAAATACGTGATTTTATGATCGAAACTCTCAGTTTTGCAAAAGAAAACATCACTCTTCTCGGCATTTTGGAAAACCAGCCAGAACAGAGTATGATTACAGATAGAAGTGTTCCGCAAAAATCATTCAGTATCGATGCTCTTCTGAAAAAGTTTTCCCTCGAGCAGACCCTTTCTCTTCATTCTTCTTTGCCCGATCGCGATACGTCAGATATCATCATGGTTATCGGGAAAAATCTCGGTCAAAGTTTAAATTTCGAGGAAACTTTCGGCCTACGAGAAGAAAAAGAAGAAATATTTCTTGAGGAACCCTTTTCCTCTCAGTATAATATTCGCTAACTTTATGAAACTCATTATCGGACTTGGTAATCCCGGAAAATCATATGAGCACACCCGTCACAATGCCGGATTTCTTTGTATTGATTTTCTTCGAGACGCACTTTGTGACGCGCCGCTTACGCGTGATACAAAAATGTCTGCCGAAATAGGAAGCACCACCCTCTTCCATGAAAAAATTCTTTTCGCCAAGCCCCTGACGTATATGAACGCTTCCGGTGAAGCGGTTTTGAAACTTCTTTCTTTTTATAAGCTCACCTCCTCGGACATCATCGTACTTCACGACGATATCGATATCCCGCTCGGAACATACAAGATAACGTCTTCATCGCGCGCCGCTGGCCACAATGGTGTCCAAGATATTATTGATAAAATCGGCAGTCAACATTTCTATCGCATCCGTCTTGGTGTCGGTCGTCCAAAAGAAACTCCCGACACTTGTCTACCCATACACGATTTTGTTCTTCAAGATTTTTCCAATGATGAATACACTACGCTTTCCGCTCTCTTTCCAACCATCAAGGAAGAAGTGCTTCGGCTCATCAATCCATAATTCATCATAAAAAAACCGCGCCTTTTCAGATGCGCGGAATATTGCGGCAGTAAGTTTCTGCCTTCAGGCGATAAAATGATGAAAAAATCATCACTTCATACATTTCAGCCAAAAAAAGCTAGGAGGGATGCCTTCTTCAGCCCTGAAAACAGAAACTTATCGCCTCAAATTGTAAATATTTTACGACCTTTAATTATAGCAAAAAAACAATCTCTTGTCAATAAAAAGAATTTAATTCAAAAACGCCCAGAATAGGAACTCTGAGCGCTTTTAATACTACTATTTTCTTCCCGCTTTACTTTCCCCCTTCTTTTTCCGTGACAGAGGGAGTCTCCGTGGCGCTTTCTTTGACAACGCCCTCGACTTTTGTTACGTCGCCTTCTACCTTCTCATCAAGAGCGGCCATTTCTGACTCCGTGCGTGGCGGCTCGACAAGAACGATAGCCATTTCCTTGTCCGCCAAGATTTCCACACCGGCTGGAATCACTATATCTTTGATTTGAATATGATCATCAAATGTTTTCAATAAAGAAATATCCACCGCGATAACACGAGGCAAATCCTTCGGTAAACAACTGATCAGCACTTCTTCAAGTGGCTTCACGAGAATACCGCCCAATTCTCGAACAGCCGGCGCCTCACCGACAAATTCAAGCGGCACGTGCGTTTCGAGTTTCTCGTCCATACGTACCTGAAAAAAATCAACGTGTTCGTAATGGTTGGAAAGCGGGTCGGTTTGGACATCATGAATAATAACATTCACTACCTTCCCCTTCTCAGGCGCTACTTCGACAATACTGCTTTCGCCGGCCTTGACGTAAAGCTTAACGAAGTCAATATGTCGAACCCAAAACATCTGTTGCTTAACACCATGACCATAAAGCACTGCCGGGATAAAACCTTGCTTTCGCATCGCATACAAATCTTTTCCTGCTGCCTCACGATTCTTTACTTGTAAGAGTAACTCTGCCATAACATTCTTTATTAATTGCTTTAAATTTCTCTAGAAAATTACAAAAATGCTTCAACCCCCCCGGTATACTGTTTCAAAAACTGATGGGCTTCAATCACTTGGTCCGTAGAAACAACCTCTTCCGAAAATACCGTTTTCGCTTCACTCTGTTTGAGGTCAGTAAGAAAACCAAGACTGACTACGCCAAACTGTCCCATTGACACGAAAACAATCGACGACGCCTTACATCCTTCGCAAGAAAGATGCAAGGTTGTCTTTTTATCGTCCTCATCAAGAACGAGCATCTTCATTGACCGATATTTTTTATTGCAGACCGGGCAACGAATCAGAGATTGGATATTTTCAAGTGCCATCTTCATAAAGAACACCTCAAACAAATGACTCTCCAGCAAAAACGATCATCCTTCATAAGTTTCCATACGATACCATACAAAAAAGGCTTGGTCAAGCAAAGGGTTATATATCAAGATTTTTCACCGCCTTGGCATGGGTCTGAATAAAACGACGGCGAGGTTCAACCTCGTTCCCCATCAAAATCTCAAAAAGCTCGTCGGCTTCTTCGGCATCTTCTATATTTACTTTGAGCATGATACGATTGTCAGGATTCATCGTCGTTTCCCAAAGTTGTTCCGGATTCATTTCTCCCAAACCTTTGTAACGCTGGATGGAAACACCACTTACCGTTTCCGCTTCTTCTATCGTCGTCACCGTCTCTTTTTCCGTTTCCGCCTCAGCTTCTTTTGTCTCTTTAGATTTTTTCTTAGCGGACGATTTTGCGATAGCTATCTGTCTCAACTCCTCTACCACACGCAATTTCTCCTCTTCGGTATAAACATATCGGACATCTTTCCCTTTCTGTAATCGATAGAGTGGCGGTTGAGCAATATAGATATGTCCATTGCGTACCAATTCCTCATAATAGCGATAGAAAAAAGTAAGAAGCAACGTTCGGATATGTGAACCGTCAACATCGGCATCCGCCATAATAATGATTTTTCCATAACGAAGTCTCGATAGATCGAAAGTTTCTCCAATACCTGTTCCGAGCGCAATAATAATAGGCTTGAGCGTATCGGATTTTACCACTTTATCAAGCGACGTCTTCTCCACGTTCACCAACTTACCACGAAGCGGCAAAATTGCCTGAAACTCACGGTTACGCCCCTGTTTGGCCGAACCGCCTGCGGAATCTCCCTCAACGATATATACTTCCGAACGAGCCGTATCACGAGTAGTACAATCGGCAAGCTTACCGGGAAGTGTCATGCCTTCAAGAGCGCCTTTTCTCAATACCGCATCTTTGGCCGCTCGTGCCGCGATACGGGCGCGCACCGTCAAAAGACATTTTTCAATCATCGCCTTGGCATCGGTCGGATGAGTCTCAAGAAATTCGGTCAACCCCTCGGCAGTCACTTGTGATACTGCTCCTCGGGCTTCGATATTGTTCAGCTTATCTTTTGTTTGACCTTCGAATTGAGGATTAGCAAGCTTCACCGATACAACAGCCGTCAATCCTTCGCGCAAATCATCCGATGTGAATGAGCCTTCTTTCTCTTTGATAAGATTATTTTTCTTCGCGTAATCATTTAACACTCGCGTAAGCGCCATTTTGAAACCAGTCACGTGCGTACCACCGCCGGGATTCAAAATATTATTGGCGAAAGCAAACAAGTGCTCCTTAAATCCTTCCGTAAACTGAAAAGAAATTTCAACGAAAATATTATCAATACTTTTTTCAATGTACACCGGCGTCTGATTTTTCACCTCTTTTTTACGATTGAGAAACTTCACGAATGAAATGATACCGGAATCAAAGTAAAGACTGTGTCGTTTCACCTTATAAAGCTCTTCGCCATCTTCTCCCGCTTCGCGAAAGTCCTCAAGGTTAATACGCACGCCTTTGGTAAGAAATGCCTGGTAACGCACATATTCAAGAATTTTTGTCCACGAATAATTTATCTCGGGAAATATTTCCGGATCAGCCTGAAAAGCTACTGTCGTACCGGTTTTAGTTGATTTTCCAACCGCCTTCACGCTTCCTTGGGGTTTACCGCGCTTATACTCATGCACCCATACCTTTCCCTGTCGTTCAACAGTGACGCGGGTTATCTGTGATAAAGCGTTCACCACCGACACACCCACACCGTGCAAACCACCAGAAATTTTATATCCGTCACCGCCGAATTTTCCTCCCGCATGCAAAACAGTCATAACGGTCTCAAGAGCTGATTTCTTTGTTTGCGGATGAATATCAACGGGAATACCGCGACCATTATCACTTATTTCCACCCAATTATCGGGAAGCAAACGTACGGTTATCTCTGTGCAGTACCCGGCCATCGCCTCATCAATGGAATTATTTACCACTTCCCAAACAAGGTGGTGAAGTCCTTCAAGCGAAGTGCCACCGATGTACATACCCGGACGCTTTCGTACCGGATCAAGCCCCTCAAGTACCTGAATGGATTTTGCTCCGTAACTGCTTTGTTCGTTCTTTTTTGTCATAGATACACTTCAATAATGAATCTTTGATAGTGATTATTTTGCTGAAAAGATACGCCGGAAAGAAAGCTCAAGCAAAAGAAGCGTTGCTATCAATAAACCGACGCTCCACCACGTCATCACCCGCATATACTGAAGGATGAGACCGCCGACACAACACATACCAAGAAGTGTTGCTTGTCGAAAAATACTTCCTATATACTCTATCACTCCATTACCTCCCAGGGCTCGACGATAGGCATACATCAAAAAAAGTGTCATGACGCCAATCGTAAACGTGAAAAAGCTAAGGAAAAAAAGAATGCTTCCAGCCCTTCCTGCTTCTTCGGGATCAAGCATAAAAATAATGCCCATCCAGGAAAAAAAGGAAAGTAAAGTGAAAAGACGTATCCCCCACAAATAAAATGTAAACGACATATCGTCAACAAAGGAAATCTTTTCCGAAAGAAAACCCACTTCAAAAAACAAGCGGGCCTCCCTTTTCTAAGTATAGCTGTTTTCTTGAAAAAAAGCAAAGGATATTTATGTCAAAATTTCCTTCCAATAAAGCTTTTTTATACATTCCATCGCCTTGATATCTCTCTTACGCTCGAGAAACGTATGACCCTTTTTCCGTATTAACGATCAACGAATCGCCCGTTTTAACAAAAAGCGGCGTTGTTATCTGAAGACCTGTTTCAAGCGTCACAACCTTATCGCCGCCTGAGGCCGTATCACCCTTGATACCCGGAGGCGCATCCGTAACGGTCAAGGTTACCTTCACAGGAATTTCCACGTTTATTTGTCGTTCATTCCAATTAAGCACCGTCACTTCGGTACCTTCCACGAGATAATGAATGGCATTACCAAGAACATTTTTCGCAAGAGAAAACTGATCATAACTCTCCGTATCCATAAACAGATACTCTTCCCCTTCATGATAAAGATATTGGGCAAGTGATTTGGAAACTTCTGCCTCTTCGACTTTATCGGCCCCCTGAAAAGTTTGATCAATAATAGCGCCGGTCAGAAGATTTTTTAATTTGGTACGAAGTACCGCTCCAGCTCGACCGGTTTTTGAATGTTGATAATCAAGTACGAGAAACGGTTCTCCGTTAAAAATGATTCTTTTTCCTGTTTTGATTTCAGTTAGTCCAAGCATACGAATAAAGAAAAAATGATATTCCTCTCCGGTTACACTTTTTACTTCACAACGTATGGAACAAGCGCCATAAAACGAGCGCGCTTGATGGCCAGAGCCACCGCTCGCTGTTCTTTCGCGGAAAGACCGTATCGCTTCGGAGGATACATTTTCCCTTGGGAATTAAGAAACTTACGAAGAAAATAAGCGTCCTTATAATCAAGTTTTGCCAACTTCTTACTCATTGCTGCTTCCATATACTCTATCTTCAAAAATTAAAAACTTCTTAACAATTCCTTCTTTAAAAAGGAACATCCTCAATTTTGATTTCTTCCTTTTCATCATCAAGATGAATAGTCGGGATTTCCTCCTCAACGGGTGCTCCCGTTGCTCCAGAGTTTTGTTTTTGCGGCGCTGTACTGCGAGGAGAACCTTGTCCACTTCCCTGCGCACGATTACCAAGTTGCATTGTTTCTCCGATAATTTCCGTCACTCTGCGTTGGGTGCCGTCTTTTGCGGTATATTCTCTCGTCTGCAAACGCCCCTCCACAAAGCACTCCTGTCCCTTGGTAAGATACTGACCGGCAATTTCCGCCAATCGTCCCCAGAGTACAACGTTATGAAACTCCGTTCGTTCCTGTCGCGTACCACTCTTATCTGTCCAAAAATTATTGGTAGCCATCGAAAGTGTCGCTACCGTCTGTCCGGACGGAGTGGTTCGCATATCCGGATCCCTCGTCAATCGCCCGACAAGGATAGCTTTGTTGACGTTCATACTCGTCATAAGTTTTTATGGCTTTTTTCAAAAGCCATAAAAGCCGTATTGATTTATTATTTATTCTTTTAAAATTCTTTTCTTCCTCGAGCACTCCCCACCGAAAATCGCTTCATCCTAAATATCAAGTTTTTCTTTCAATTGAGCATCAATTTCTTCCTGACTGACAGTCTTTGTTTCTTCCGCTGCAATCACCGGCGCCTGCGGCATAGGGCGGACCGCGCCACGCTTTTCATACCGTCCAGAACGATTATCCGTTTTCACGCGCTCCACGCGCTCAATAGCCTTGAGTTCCGGAAGTCCTTTTGCCGATAAAATCAAAAAACGCAACACGTCTTTAGAGAGCTGTAGCGCCCGATTGATACGAGTGAGCGGATGTGTCTCCTCTTTTTCCTCGCGTTCATCCTTATCCGGCAAAGTAAAACGACGGGCGATATACATTCCACGCACTTCGTTTTTTACCATATAGGCCATCTTTCGTTTTTCTTCCGTCTGTGCCGGAAGAAATACCCCTCCTTGATCCGTTACCATTTTCTCCACGGTCTCACGAATGCGAGGCAATTCACTTTCCTTTGATTCACCGACAAGATACAACAATTCGTATTCTACTGCCATAAATATGGAGCTTCTAGCTTTTACAAATAAAAATCCCCAACAAAGAAAATCCTCTGCTTGGGAGCTTATTCCTCCTAATCCCTTCACGGGCGGGAGAAACATCGGACTTTCTCAGTTGTTTAGAGAGTCTACCAGATATTTCCCATTCTGGCAAGAGCTGACTGGTCCGCTCTACGAAATTAGAGATTTTTGTAATTTCCGGACAGACTCTGGATAGTCTTGGAATAATTATTGAGAGCATAACAAGACCAACCGAGATATCGCATCGAAGCGTACGTCTCCCATTTGACACTTATCTTCTTACCAGTACAAGGACTGGTAATGGTTGTTTTTCCGCTTTTGGCACCGCCATCATTTTGAAGTTTAGAAGCCATCGCCATCACACCATCCGTCAAATTCCACGGATCCGGCGGATTATGTCCTGTCCGCGAGGCAATCGTACTCTTGTACCCCTTCCAAGTATCGGACATAAATTGTGCCGCGCCCATAGCACCCCCCGTTCCCTTATAGCTCCTGGGCGGGCAGGATACCTTCAGCTTGCGATAGTCTTTGCCAATCTCCTTGGCGATTTCTTTAAAAATCCCCAAACGATAACTACTCATTCTGCTTTGTTTGTAGTCACATCCGCCAACCGATGCTCCCAAACGCGATTCAACAGAAAGCATACCAAACAAAAATCCTTCCCGAATACCCGTCTTTCCAGCGGCAAATTTTATTGCGTCTTTAATATTCTTGGCGTTATAGCTTCCCCCAAGCAATTTATTCAAATCGCCCTTCAATTCATTGAGTTTCGATTCGAGTTCGGAAACAGTCGCTTGTTGATCCTCCAAATCGTCTTCTGTTTCATGTTTTTCCAAAACCAAATTCTGTTTTTGCTTATTTTTTATTGCCAACAACGTCTCATGATCTTTTTTTACGTCCTCCAAGGAAATCTTTTCATCAACCACTTTTCCTTTCATGGTATTAATACTGCGAATTACCTCCTGCATCTCTTCCTGTGTCGACAAAAGTCCTCCTTCATTCTGTAACAAACTTCCCAAATCATCACCCAGAAGTATTGACTCGGCAAATGGCACTGATCCCGAAAAATACAGCTCTTGAATAAGGCCACTGAGAACCTTCTTCTCAAAAGACAACTGCTGTTCCAAACTCTCTATTTCTGATTGTTTCTGATCAATAGTTTGTGCAGTTTGATTAAGAAGCGTCTGTGTTTTGAGAATAAGCTGTTGTGTCGAAGTAAGAGAAGAGTTGATTTGTGACAAACTTTGTTCCAACACATCTTCTTTTTTTTGAGCATCCTTAAGCTTCTTCTCTATTTTTTCAATGTCGTCTTTGATTTCATCCGCGCTTTCCTCTGCTAAAATGCTTTGATGGTCGCCAAACATCAAAAAAACTGAAACAAAAATTGTTCCGCTCATGATAAACAAGAGAGTTTTTGAAATGTATTTTTTCGCCATAAATAAAGTATACCACAGATATTATCGCTCGTTCTCCTACCAACAATATTTTTACCACAAAAAAACGACCCACCTTATGGATGGAGTCGCTTTTTTTTATTCTTACAGGAAAAATTCTTTATTCCTCTTTATCCAAAGAAGGTACCGTTCCTTCCTTGGCTTGTTTCAAAATCGCTTTTTCCAGCTCTTTTTCAATTTTTGAATTTTCTTTCAAAAATGTTTTGGCATTCTCTCGACCGACACCGAGTTTTGCGTCTCCAAACATAAATGAATTACCACTCTTTTTCACGACACCATAAAGCACTCCCGTATCAAGAAGATCGCCGGCGAAAGAAATCCCCTCATTGTACATAATATCAAATTCTGCCGTACGAAATGGGGCCGCCACCTTATTTTTGACCACTTTCACTTTGACGCGGTTTCCCACAACACTCTCCCCTCTCTTAATTTGAGCACTTCTCCGCACTTCCAGACGAACCGATGAATAAAATTTGAGAGCTTGTCCGCCAGTTGTCGTTTCTGGGTTGCCGAACATCACGCCAATCTTCATTCGGATCTGGTTGATAAAAATCACCACCACATTCGATCGGGCGATGATAGCAGTTAATTTGCGAAGAGCCTGGGACATAAGTCGTGCCTGTCGTCCAACGTGCTGATCGCCCATTTCACCTTCAATTTCCGCCTTCGGCACAAGCGCCGCCACCGAATCAATAACAATAACATCTACCATATTGGAACGGACAAGCGTTTCTACGATATCAAGTGCCTGTTCACCGGTATCCGGTTGAGAAATAAGAAGATCATTAATATTGACACCGATACGCTTGGCATATTCCGGATCAAGGGCATGTTCAGCGTCCACAAACGCCGCTACTCCGCCAGCCTTCTGAGCATTGGCAACAATATGGAGGGTCAGTGTCGTTTTTCCGGAAGACTCCGGTCCATACACCTCAACCACCCGCCCTCGCGGTACCCCACCAATACCGAGTGCGATATCAAGAGACACTGAGCCGGTCGGGATAGCCTCCACATCCACTTTACGAACATCACCTAACTTCATCATCATTCCTTCGCCAAACTTCTCCTGGATGGCATCCAAAACGCTCTCTATTTTTTTCTTTCCCTCTACTGCTGATTTTTGCTTGGCCATAAAAATATTGCTAATACTTGTACCCTTCCATTGTAATACATCTTTCAACGAACTTCCACTCGATCATTTTTTCCCTGAGGAATCAAAGAAAAAGGTCTTCTGGCTCTCCTCTTTCCCTCCCAGCGACTCTTCTTTGCCGTCATTAAAGGAAACGAGCGTCTCTTCCGGTTTTTCTGAAACAATACTGAGACGTTCTTTGACATCAAAGATTACATCTTCTCCAGACTGAAACGTTCCGTTAAAAACAATCTGCCCATCAGATTCTACGGTAAGACGAATGGCACTCTGTCCGCTCCGTATCTTAACACGAAAGCGATTTTGATGTTCCTTACCAGAAATATCTTCAGCTACTGTAGGAGTATACCGCGCTTCCACAGAAAACGTTTTTGTTTTTTCTTTGTCAAAACGATTTACCGAAACAACGGTGATGGTGCTCAGTCCGGGTTGCAACAATAACGTGTCAGAAAAATCACCTTCTCCACCAACGAATACCGGTTGATTATTGATGGAAACCCGCGCCCCCTTGTCAGTTTTTCCCTTTACAACAACTTGGCTTGTTTCTACGATACTTTCTTCAAGCGGTTCAAATATAGTCAATCTTGGTTCTCCGGCAAAAGCCTGAAATTCACGAAAAAGATACCAAAAAGACCCACTTGTTAATAAGACGATAATGATAAATATGATCGATCTTGAGGTGATAACAAGAGAAGATGTTCCCAAAAAACGTTCCGTGTGAGTATTATTATTGCCGGCATCAAGGCCCAAATTTGTTTGAATGTTTCTTTCTCGCTCATACAATTTCACCAGCGCTTCTTCATCAAGATTGAGATACCGAGCATAACTCCGCAAAAATCCTCTCACATACACGTCGGCCGGCAATTTTTCATATTGTCCTACTTCCAAATACTCAAGATATTTTACCTGTATCTTTGTTCCCTTGGAAACCTCAGCCAAACTCATTCGGCAATCACTTCGCAACTTCTTGAGCTTTTCGCCCAAAGTAAGCGACTCCACTTTTTTTCTTGTAAAACCGGAATTTATCATAAATATACCTTCTCACTTTATATTCATAACTGCCACTTATCACGCTCTGTTTGATCGGTGAAAGCATCATCACCATACTTTTTTTCCTCTATCTCGGAAGGAGCTGTTTCACTTTTACTCAAAAGAACTTTTTTCTTTCCCTCAACTATTCCCACTACGCCATTTTGTTCCAAAAGATGCATCAGCCGTGCTCCACGCGGATAACCAATACCAAGCGCCGTTTGCAAATACGTCGTAGAAGCGCGCCCCGTCTCCACAACAAGACGCTTCGCCTCTTCATACAGATCATCTTCTTTGGATCCTTCGTCCAAAGCATCTATCGCTGCCGTAATACTATCCGTCTCTCTTGTCGTCCCTCCAAGATCCTCTCCGATCTCATCCTCTCCAAGATCTTCTTTCTGTTTCCGCAAAAAAGCAGTGACCCGCTTTACCTCATCATCAGAAACAAAAACTCCTTGCAAACGTTTCATCTCCGTACCTTCTGATGACGCATACAACATATCGCCGTTTCCAAGCAATTTTTCCGCACCACCACTATCAAGAATGGTGCGTGAATCAATCTGCGTCGTCACCTGAAACGCAACACGCGTGGGAATATTTGCCTTAATAAGGCCAGTAAGAACTTCAACACTCGGTCGTTGCGTCGCCAAAATAAGATGGATGCCGATAGCGCGAGACATTTGTGCCAGACGAATAATAAGTGCCTCCACTTCTTTACCGTGCGCCACCATCAAATCCGCCATCTCATCAATAACAATAACAATGTACGGCAAAGATTCGAGAGATTCTTCACGCACCTTCCCCGTTTCCGCGTCTACCGTGGTCTTTGTTTCACCACGAACACATTTTTCCCTGTAAGAAAAAAGGTCACGCGCGTGTACTTCCTCCAGTACCTTGTAACGATGTTCCATCTCACCAACCGCCCAACGAAGCACGTTGACCACTTTTTTATTTTCAACAATGACATCGGTTCGTAAATGGGGAATTCCCTTATACGTGGAAAGTTCAACACGCTTCGGATCAACCAAAATAAGTTTGAGATCCTCTGGGGAATTCTGATACAAAAGAGAAAGAAGAAGCGTGTTTATACAAACACTCTTTCCCGATCCAGTGCGTCCGGCGATAAGAAGGTGTGGCATTTTGCGAAGATCAGCAAGAACATGCTTACCAGCGACATCCTGCCCAAGTACCAACGTTAAATCGGACTTACGCTCATGAAATTCTTTGCTTTCAAGAATCGCCTTGAGTCTTACCGTGGCAACGGATTTATTGGGGATTTCAATACCAATAAGTGATTGACCAGGAATAGGCGCCTCAATACGAATAGACTGTGCCGCGAGCGCAAGAGCCAGATCATTGGAAAGCGTCGTAATACGAGAAAGTTTCACTCCAAATGCCGGACGAAACGTATATTGAGTCACAGTCGGTCCGACACGAACCTCACCTGGTTCTACCTGAATACCAAAGTATTTGAGTGTGCTTTGAATGATATGCTTATTGCGTTCCGTATCTCCGCCCACTGCCTGCCCGCTGGTCGATTCCAAAAGATCAACTGGCGGCAATTCCCAGCGAACATATCCTCGACGCCTCGTCTTCTGATGACGCGATGATACTTCGCTTTTTTCGACTGAAACTTCCTCGCTCTTTTCTTCTTGTTGCAAGGAAGCCTTTTCTTCTTCGTCATGAAACTGCACATTACGAATATTGTTCTCTTCAAGCGCCATCTCTTGTTCCGAAACCGTCTCGGGCGCGGTGACACCCACTTCCGTCTGAGTACCCAAAGATGGATCCATTTCTGACGACCCAAGCAAAGATTCATCAATCACTTCCGATTCGGAATGTTTTGATTTTATTTTTTCTCGGAGATACTCAAAACAATGAATCAAGGAAACGTTGAAAGCGGCAATAATCCCTATCAAAAAAAGAGTGAAAGCAATGATGGTTCCGGCCAAAGCGCCGGTAAAGTACAAGAGAACATAAGAGAGAGCAAAACCAACAAAGCCACCACCTTCCCCTTGCCGTGCGAGCACGATAAGACTGTCTATATTTCCACCCCCCTGATAGAGGTGTAATAAACCAAGCAGTGCGAAAAAACTCGTTAATAAACCGATAAACTTTACAGCGTCGGCCAACGTCGTGGTACGTCTTGTAAGAAACATGATGCCCGAAAGAAGAAGGAGTAAAGGAAATAACCATTTTCCAAAACCAAGAAATATACCACACCCTTTATCGAGCCATACACCAAAAAGACCGGCCGAATGAAAAAAGGCCAACAAAAACAATACGGAAAAGGCCAACAAAAAAACCGCCGCGATACTCCGTTTGGCATCACTATGCAAAATATCTTCAAATGGGAAACCGGATTTTTCTTCCGACTCCTCTACTACCTTTTTCTTACGTCCCATATAGGGTGATTATACCACACCAAAGAGTCTCTCTTCAAAAAAATCACCCTCTCGTATTGAGAGGGTGATTTGAAAAGAAAAAACATCACACTGTTTACTTTTTTTCTTTCTCTTCAAGACCACGATAACCGGTACCGGCCGGGATAAGACGTCCAATAATGACGTTTTCCTTGAGACCACGCAAGCGGTCTTCTTTGCCGGCAACAGCCGCATTAATGAGAACACGCGCAGTTTCCATGAAGGATGCTGCCGAAAGGAATGACTCTGTCGAAAGCGCCACTTTGGTAATACCCAGAACCATTGACTCACCAATCGCCTCTCGATCATTTTTCCCTCTCGCTTCTTCATTAGCTTCTTCAAATTGATCACGCTCCACCACGTCACCAGGAATAAGAATGGTCGATCCCGGATCGGCAATACGGATACGTGACATCATCTGACGAATAATGACCTCGATATGCTTATCATTGATGCCTTCACCTTGAGCCGCATAAATCTCTTCAATTTCACGAATAATGTATCGATGAACAGCCTCCTGCCCCATAACCGTAAACAATTTACGCAAGTCCAAGTGACCCTCGGAAAGAACGGTCCCTTTTCCTACCAAATCACCTTCCTTGATACGAAGAGCTACATTGGCAGGAGCCTGATACTCGTAGGTCTTCTTATCGTTTCCTTCAATCGTTATTTTTACGACTTTCACGCTGTCTTTCACGATTGATTTTACCTGACCGTCCACTTCGGCGAGCACCGCTTCCATTTTCGGGACACGCGCCTCAAAGATCTCTTCAACACGCGGCAAACCTTGAGTAATGTCCGATCCAGCAACACCACCGATATGGAACGTACGCATCGTAAGCTGTGTTCCCGGCTCACCAATAGCTTGCGCCGCTACCACGCCGACCGAAGCACCGAGTTCAACAAGAGCACTTCTTCCCAAATCGACACCATAGCAAAGACGACAAACGCCACGACGAGATTTACACGTCACCAAACTGCGAATCTTTACCTTCGGAATACTTTTTCCTTCAATGCTCTTGGCATCAACCTTCGTAATAAGCACTCCTTTCTTTACGATAACCTCTTTCGTTTCAGGATCTTTGACGGCTTCAAGCGTCACGCGTCCTTCAATACGAGCGGCATAGCTTTGTCCGATCGCATCAGAATCCTCACGATAGAGATACACACCCTCGCTATCTTTACAATCTTCTTCACGCACAATAATATCTTGAGCCACATCAACCAAACGACGAGTAAGGTATCCGGCAGTCGCTGTACGCAAAGCGGTATCCGCCATGCCTTTACGAGCACCGTGAGTGGAAATGAAATATTCCAGAACATTAAAACCTTCCTTAAATGAGCTCTTGACCGGAAGCTCAATGGTTTCACCGGTCGGTCCGGCCATAAGCCCCTTCATGCCAGTCATCTGTACTACAACGGATTCGGAACCACGAGCCTTGGAATAAACCATCGAATAGACCGGGCCTTCTTTATCAAGTGAGGCGCGAACGGCGTCAGTTATCTGATTCTTTGTTTCATTCCAAATTTCAATAACACGATTCTTTCGCTCCTCATTGGTCAAAAGTCCCATGTTAAATTGTTCCTTCACTTCTTTGACACGCTCTTCCGCCTTCGCCATATATTCTGCTTTTTCTTTCGGAACAACAAGATCATTCATTCCCCAGCTGATACCCGATCGAGAAACCGCCCGAAACGCCAAATCTTTCAAACGATCAGCGAACTTCGCCGCCTCATCCTGACCCAACTGTTCAAGGATGCGCGCCATAAGGGTCTTCAGGTCCTTTTTGATCATCTCTTCGTTCACGAAACGCATGCTTTCCGGCAAAATATCGTTCAAAAGAATCCGTCCAACAGATGTTTCCATCATACGACCTTGCCATGACAACTTTATCGCTACATTAACATCCACAATACCGTTCTGATGAGCAAGAATCGCCTCATCCATCGTGCCAAACGCTTTTCCTTTTCCTTTTCCTTCCGGTTTAATATGAGTGAGATAATAAATACCAAGCACCATATCAAGTGTTGCCGAAACGATCGGCTCTCCGGAGGCAGGTTTCAAGAGGTTTTTGGAAGAGAGCATAATATTGGCACTCTCATGACGGGCCTGATCAGTAAGCGGCACGTGTACCGCCATCTGGTCACCATCAAAGTCAGCGTTGAAGGCGGAACAAACCATCGGGTGAAGACGAATAGCCTTTCCCTCAATAAGTACCGGCTGAAACGCCTGAATAGAAAGACGATGAAGCGTTGGCGCACGGTTAAGCAATACGTAGTGGTGCTCAATAATCTCATCAAGTATTTCGTATGCCTCTTCAGCCTCAGCGTCCACCATCCGACCGGCGGTGCGAACGTTGTGAGCGTGTTCTTTTTCAATGAGTTTATTGATGATAAACGGCTTGAAAAGCTCAAGTGCCATCTTCTTCGGCAGACCACACTGATGCAACTTCAGTTTCGGACCAACCACGATAACCGAACGTCCCGAATAGTCGACACGCTTACCAAGAAGGTTCTGACGGAAGCGACCTTGTTTTCCTTTCAAAGCATCCGCTAGAGAGCGCAGCGCTCGACGCTGACCGGTTGACGCGGCAGTTGAAGCCTGACCACGACGAGCCGAGTTATCAAAAAGTGCGTCTACCGCTTCCTGCAACATTCTTTTTTCGTTACGCGTAATAACTTCCGGCGCTCCGATCGCCATCAATTTTTTAAGACGATTATTACGGTTGATGATACGACGATACAAATCATTCAGATCGGAAGTAGCGAAACGACCACCATCAAGAGCTACCATTGGTCGAAGATCTGGAGGAATAACTGGAATAGCCGTCGGCAACATCCACTCAAAACGAAGATTGGCTTTTTCAAACCCCTGATAAACCTTTAATCGTTGCAAAAGTTTCTTCTGATCCGTAGCCTCATTTTCCGACAACTCTTCCTTGAGCGCTTTCAACTGTTTCTTTACATCGATTTTCTCAAGAATCTTTCTGATGGCCTCAGCTCCAATACCAGCGGTAAAAACCTGTCCAAACCGACTAGAGAGATTGAAATACTCCACTTCAGAAAGAATTTGATAGGAGCGAAGATTACGAATCTCTTCTTTCGTTGTTCTGTATTGTTCTTTCAACTCTTCAATATTTTTTTCAAAAGCCTTCTCATTCTTTTCGCTCGCTTTCAACTCTTTCTGTTTGGACTTGTATTCTTTTTCCAACTGTTCAAGTGTCTGTGCCTTCAAGCTTTCATTGACCTCCATAATAATATAGGAGGAAAAATAAATGACACGCTCCAAATCTTGTGGTGAAATACCCAGTACCAAACCGATTTTTGACGGTACACCGCGTAAAAACCAAATGTGCGAGACCGGCGTCGCCAACTTGATATGACCCATACGCTCACGACGAACGATAGATCGAGTCACTTCGACACCGCACTTATCACACACGATACCGTTATAACGAATACGCTTGTATTTGCCGCAATAACATTCCCAATCTTTGGATGGACCAAAAATCTTTTCACAGAAAAGTCCATCCGGCTCATAACGTTGAGTACGGTAGTTGATAGTTTCCGGTTTAGTGACTTCGCCGTGCGACCACTCCGAAATCTGATCGGGGCTCGCAAGCGTCAATCGTACGCTATCGAAATCACTCACCTTCGTAATGTTTTCCATAATATTGTAGTGGTAAAGATTTAAGAGAGTGAAACGTTAGACGGTATCGACGTCTCTTTCGGATTCGTCTTCTTCATCGGATTCCGTTCTTGCCCCTTTCAATTCAACATTGAGACAGAGACCTTTCAGCTCGTTCACGAGCACGTGAAACGATGCCGGCAAATTAGGACTCTTGATCGGCTCACCCTTGATGATCGACTCATAGGCCTTGGAACGACCCAAAACATCATCGGATTTGATCGTCAACATTTCTTGGAGAGTATACGCCGCACCATAACCTTCAAGCGCCCAAACTTCCATTTCACCAAAACGCTGACCACCGAATTGCGCTTTACCACCGAGCGGTTGCTGGGTAATAAGGGAGTAGGGACCGATAGAGCGCATGTGAAGCTTATCTTCAATCAAGTGATTGAGCTTCATAATATACATTACGCCCACCGTTGATTCGTTATCAAACGGCTGTCCCGTTTTACCATCGATTAATCTGATTTTTCCGTTTTCCGGCAAACCGGCATTTTTCAACTCGGTCTTGATGTCTTCTTCCGATACGCCATCTAGGGCAAGACTGGCCACCTTATAACCTTGCTTCATCGCCGCCCAACCGAGGTGCGTTTCAAGGATCTGACCGATATTCATACGACTGGCGACACCAAGAGGATTCAGGATCACATCGACAGGTGTTCCGTCAGGAAGGTATGGCATATCTTCTGCCGGAGCCACATGCGAAATAACACCTTTGTTTCCGTGACGACCGGCTAATTTATCACCAACGGAAATTTTACGCATCTGCGCCACTGATACCTGAATCTGTTGGAAAACTCCCATGGGCAACTTATCACCACGTTCACGAGAAAAAATCTTTACATCAACAATTTTTCCATGCTCTCCATGCGGAAGATACAGCGACGAATCTTTTACATCGCGTGATTTTTCACCAAAAATAACACGAAGCAATCGTTCCTCCGCGGTAAGATCGCCCTCGCCTTTTGGTGTGATTTTACCCACCAAAATATCTCCGGACGATATTTCCGCTCCAATACGGATAATCCCATTCTCATCAAGATTCTTCAAACGATCTTCACCGATATTCGGAATATCGCGCGTCACCACTTCCGGTCCAAGCTTCGTATCACGTACATCAATGGAGAAATCTTCGATATGAATAGAACTCCAACGATCTTTTTGCACGACACGTTCAGAAATAATAATGGCATCTTCATAATTGAAACCATCCCACGGCACAAAAGCCACTACCATATTTTGTCCAAGAGCCAATTCACCATGATCAGTCGAAGCGCCATCCGCGAGTAACTCCCCTTTTTCCACCTTCTGACCTTTCTCAACACGCGGCACCTGGTTCATAGAGGTAAAGGCGTTGGATTTCTCAAAACTCTGCAAAAGATACTCCGTATCGACATATTCTTTTTTCGCACCGGCAGGAGCCTTTGAACGGACCACGATATGATTGGCGTCAACAGCGATAACCTCTCCTTCCAAAGTAGCCAGTACCACCTGACCGGAATCACGAGCAGCCTTATCCTCAATACCGGTACCAACAATCGGTGACTGTGGCACAACACACGACACGGCCTGTCGTTGCATGTTGGAACCCATAAGCGCACGGTTGGCATCATCATGCTCAAGAAAGGGAATCAGTGCCGTCGCGATGGAAATACACTGCTTCACGGAAACATCGACATAATCAACAACGTCCGCCTCAATAGTTTCCGGATGACCCTTCACTCGCGCCTCCACCAAATCTTCAATGATATTGCGGTGCTCATCAAGTTTGATACCCGCATGAGCAATAATTTTACGATCTTCAACAATGGCATTCAAATACTCAATATCCAGCGTCACGAAAGGTCTCACTTTCACCATTTCACCTTTTTTCTTTTCAACTATTTTCTTCGCCATCTCCTCGGTAATCACCTCTCCCGTTTTTCCAACGCTAGCGACAGACTCATTCAAGATATGATTGATCAATTCTTCCTTCTTGGCGGATACTTCTTTTTTCACGATAAGATACGGTGTTTCCAAAAAACCATATTCATTGACGCGAGCATATGTAGCCAAATGTCCTACGAGACCAATGTTTGGACCTTCCGGTGTTTCAATCGGGCAGATACGTCCATAGTGACTATGGTGCACATCACGAACTTCAAAGCCAGCACGTTCCCGTGTAAGACCCCCGGGTCCCATAGCTGACAAGCGACGCTTGTGTTCAAGTTCGGCAAGCGGGTTTACTTGGTCCATAAACTGAGACAGTTGTGAGCTCGAAAAAAATTCCTTCACGGCAGCGGCTACCGGTCGTGGGTTGATAAGCTGTCCGGGAATAACTGTCTCTTGATCGCATGTACTCATCCGATCCTTGATATTACGCACCATACGGTACATACCGACACGCAACTTATTCTGAATAAGCTCGCCCACGGCGCGTACCCGACGATTACCAAGATGATCAATGTCATCAGCGCGACCTTCTGGATCATTGTTCAAACGAATAACTTCCTTCACGATGAGCACCAAATCATCCGTGTTCAAAATACGATTTTCTTCTTTATCTTCACGCTCGACAGAAAGGCGCTGATTCAAACGATACCGTCCTACAGCACCAAAATCATACCGTTCAAAATTAAAAAACATCGCATCAATCATTTGTTTGGCGTTTTCTTCAGTTGCCAAATCACCCGGGCGCAAACGCTTATAGACCTCTCGATACGCCTCACCCTGATTGTGTGAAGGATCCTTCAGGAGAGTTGTTTCAATATATTTATTTTCTCCATTATCCGCCTCGGAAAACTCCGCTCGCATGCGCTTCTCATCAAAACCAAAAGCTCGAAACAGTGCCGTGATAGGCAATTTTCGTTTACGATCAATCTTTACCGAAATAACACCATCAAGATCAGTTTCAATCTCAAGCCACGCACCACGATTCGGGATAATTTTCGCGCCAAAAAGCTTTTTTCCCTTCTGATAATCCATCGTAAAAAAGACACCGGGAGAACGGATAAGCTGTGAAACGACGACACGCTCAACACCATTTATAATAAACGTCCCTCGTTCTGTCATGACAGGAAAATCACCAAGATAGATTTCCTGCTCTTTGACCTCCCCTGTTTTCTTGATCAAAAGATGTGCCTTGGCACGCAACGGGGCTTCGTAAGAAATATTTTTATCTTTACAGAGAGTAGCGGTGTATTTGGGCTCGTCAAGATAATACTCTCCGATTTCCAGCTCCAAGTCTTTACTCGTAAAATCAGTAATCGGATTAACTTCCGTAAATAACTCCTTCAACCCCTTGTCCCAAAACCATTGATACGAATCTTTCTGTACCTCAATAAGGTCCGGTAAGGATACTGTGATGCGATTATTAAAAAAACGCCGTTTTGAGAGCGAGGACTCTTTACTAAAAGAATCCTTTACCCGCAATGCCTTCTCTCTTGTTTTAGACATAAAAACACCCTCACGTCCACACTCCTTATCAATAAAGATAAGTAGGGAAAGTGAGATTATCGGATAAATTATTTACTTGGTATAAGGGGCGTGTATGCGCTCCATTCTGTTGGAAAAATTAGCTGCTCTCTCTAAGCAACGATTCCAACTCGGTCTCGCCATAGACCTTTCACCCAAAGGCGATACGAGACAGAAAGTCAACTGCTTTTCAAAACAATACGTTTGAGTGTAACAATGTTTGTTTTTCTTGTCAAATAAAAACCAAAAAATGGCTTAAAAAGCCGCTAAAAGAAAAATCTTGTATCATATTTCCCACCCTCCTTCTTTTTTTCATTTCAAAGTTGTCGAGGAAGAAGGATGCATCACACCAAAAGTATACACCTTCTTCACTGTCTCAGCAATACGCACTCCCGTATACACTGAAGGCAAAGAAGATCGCACAACAAAATCACCGATATCACCGGCCTGTAAGCCATATTGGAGAAGAAGTTCATCTATCGCGGAAAAAAGCTGTTTTCCCATATCCCGTGATTCACGCCACTTCTTTGCCGCTATCAACACGTCCTCCCGTACGAGCGAAAGAGAAGACTCCTCTTTTTTGGTTTCCAAAAAAAACACGTATCCCATAAACGATTATTTAAAATAATTCCCAAAAAATCACTGCAACTTTTTCCAATCAAAATTCCATGGATCAGTTTTTCGCTGAGGAGCGATATCTTTATGACCAACGACAAAAGCGATCGGGTGCCGATCTTTAAGATATGCAATCAAGGCACGAAGAGCATCATGCTGCGCTTTGGTATATTGTTCAGTTTCTGTATTCATTATTTCGATACCAAGAGAAAAATTATTCGCGTCAACTCTGCCATCGGGCATTTTGGATGCTCCCGCGTGATAGGCGATATTCTCATCAATCACCAACCGATAAACCGCCCCCTTACGATCGATAAGATAATGCGTCGAAACACCATATTCTTCATATTCCTTAATAAGTCCCGCCACAGCATACGGATCTTTTCCCAAAGCATCATAAGAAGAGTGGAGAACAATCGTATCAATCTTCCGTTTATTTTTCGGCACTTCAAAACCAGAACCCATCAGTCGCTCGATGATCTGTACACTCGCCTCTTTACCACTCTCTTCCTTCTTTTCTTGAACATTCTCTTTTTCTTGTTGATGAATTTCTACTCCCTCTTCGACGGTATCCAATGCCTTTTGTTCAAGAATCTCTTTTATCTCCAACGCAGCATTTTTTGTTTCTTCATAACGAGCCAGCCCGCCTGTTATGCCGGATTGTTCATTATGAACCGTCACCTCTTTCGTATCCATGCCAAAGTAAAAATACCCTACTCCCAGGATACAAAGAAAAAAAGCTATCAGTGTGGCAATGAGACCCATAGTTTCATTATACACCGATCGCTTCCTTACAAAAAACCGGCTTACCGCCGGTTTTTGCTACTTCCTCCTATTTCTTTTTTTTCTTCGTCATAAGAAGTGCTACCGCCGCTCCCAGAGCCGCTCCAATACCCGCGGAAATAGCTGCCGCTTTTTCGGGATTTTTTTTCATGTATTCATCAATTTTCTTGAGTGAGGCCTCTACACCCTTTTTCATTTTCATAGCCTCCCGTTCTGCCATTTTTTTACTTTTTTCAAACTCCTTTACCACGCTCTCTTTCACTTCTGCAAAACCAACTTTACTTCGTGTCATACTCTCAATATATTAAAAATTATTTTTTATCCCTATTATGCCCTCCCTCGCCTCCCCCACATAAAGACCACACCAGCGATAAACAAAATCATTCCACCAACGATCATTTCAGAAACCCCTGGCAACGGATACATGATCGTCAACAAACGAGTCATGCCCACCAACAAAAAAACGATACCGACACAGGCAAAAACAAGAAGAAAAAAATCCCACAAGAGACGTTTGGCAAAAACATGTGCCGCCTCATGCAAACTTTCCAGAATACCATCGACAAAAGACTGGATATTTTTGAAAATACTTTCAAAAAAAATCCCAAAGGCTCCACCCCCTTCTTTCTTTTTTATTGTGCGTGTTGATTTTTTTTCTTCCATATATTTTTTTTCAGTATATCACGTCTTGTACCATATGTTCAAGACAGTATCATTGCACGATCACGCATTCTCCTTTATGCTACAAGAAAGTGACTGTATGAAAATACATCCCTTCTCTTTTTTTATCATTAGCCTTCTTGCTTTTTTCTCTTCCCCTCATATCTCTTTTGCTCTTGACCCTTCTGTAACGATAAGCGAGATACAAATAAGCGGCGTTTCCGCCGATGATGAATTTGTTCGTCTCAAAAACGAAACGACCGACACGATTGATCTTTCCGGTTTTAAACTCACCAAAAAAACACTCTCCGGTGACACCTGTAAAGAAAGTTCTCTGGTAAGCACCAAACACTTCCAAGGAATCCTTTCTCCCCAAGGATTTTTCCTTATCGCTCACCCAAAATATAAAACCTCTCGTCATGCCGATCTCGAGTATTCTGGCGCTTCATACTATATCACCGACAACACCACCATTCTCCTGTACGACAAGAGCAATATACTTCTCGACAAAAAATCTCTCGGTGCCCCTTGCGACATCCCTTCCCTACCACCAGATCCATCCGAAGAACCAAAAACCACTCCGCCGGAACCGAAAAATTTTTCTCTTCGTATCAATGAAATTTTTCCCAATCCAAAAACAAAAGGTGATGAGGGAGAGTTTGTCGAACTTCACAATTTTGGAACGGAAGAAATAAACCTTTCCAAATGGACTCTCCGAGACGGCGCCAAAACGGGAAAATATATATTCCCCAACACAACCATAATCAAAAAAGGTGAATACCTTGTCATTACCGATCAGATATTTAAGCTCTCTCTCAACAATACGAATGAAAGTCTTTCGCTTTTTGACGCAGGAGGCTTTCCCGTGCACTCGCTAAGCTACGAAAAAACCAAAGAAGGAGTATCTCTCAATTACACGCTAAATGGATGGCGCGGAGGCAGACCAACGCCCGGAAAAGAAAATATCCTCAACACCCTTCCAGAAACAAAAGAAAAGGTTCCTAAAAAAGGCTTCAGCAAGGTTCCTCTCCTATTCAACGCCAAGGGAAAAGATATTGATAACGATACATTGAAATACACGTGGGATTTTGGCGATGGTCACAAAAGCTACAAGAAAAAAACCTCTCACCTCTATGAAAACAATGGCACCTACACCGTCACGCTTCTCACGACCGATGGACATGATGATCTCAAAGAAACTTTTCCTCTTGTTATCTCCTCATACAAACCTCCACGCGTCCGTATTACGGCCATTGCCCCTAATCCCCAAGGAAAAGACGCCGATCATGAGTACCTCATCATCGAAAACAAAGAAAAAAAAGAGGTTGACCTCAAAGATTTCAGTATCGCTACCGGCACCAAAAAACTCACCAATCACCCTATCAGAGAAAGTTTCATTATCGGGGCAAAAAAAAGCGCCCCTCTGACAAGAAAAGATGCCCTCTTTACTCTTCCCAATAAAAAAGGTCTTGTGGAATTGCGCGGACCAAATGGCGAGACCATTCAAAAAATAAAATATACATCCGCAACAACAATAAAAGAGAATGTCCTTTATCAAAAAACAAAAAAAGGGAAGTGGCTCTGGCAATATCATTCTTCCGAAAAGAGCAATCCCTCAATCAAAGAAACATTAGATCCCGTCACAGAAACACTGCCGGAAATACCTGAGGAAGAGGTTGTTTCTCCTCAAGAAAGTGCTTCGCCGGAAGACGAAACCCTCTCTCTTCTCAAAGAAATCGAGGAAACTGTGCGGCGCGCGGAAACAAAAAGAAACACTTTTTCAATCGCAAAGAGTTCCGAAAAACACTTCACCCCGAATAAAAATCTCAAAAAACCTCAAGATTTTCTTTCTTTCGGTACGCGCTTCCGCCTCCCGGAAACAATAACATTCGTCCTCTCACAAAAATAACACTCAAAAAAAATTCTATTTTTTTGTTTCTTGCGACTGATTTACTGAGAGATCCTCTATAGGATCGGGATGCGACGCCGCATCCGCTGAAGCGTTCCCGCTCTCCATTAAAAAATTCGGTGTGGAAGAAGCTGTAGAAGGAGAAGAAGGAGCCGGGACAGGTATTGGCACAGGAGTATTTTGGGATTCGCTCTCCACCAAGCGACGAGAAAGGGCTCGATAAACAAAAACGTCTGCTACAACAGAAAGCGGAATCGTTACAAAAAGACCGACGACAAAAAAGAGGAGTCCGAGAAAATTGATACCCAAAAGAATGCCAGAAAAAATGAATAAACGCCATTTGACACCCTTCGTAATAATCGCGCTTTTTTTCAGGGCATCCATGGCCCCCATATTTTTATCCACGATAAGATAACCAAAAAAACGATAGGTGAGAGCAAGGTAAATGCCGGGAATGATAAACAAAATCATTCCTAAAACAATGAGCGCGGCGAACCCGATTCCGGCCAACAAGTATCGTAAAAAAAGCCTGTGTTGAGAAAAAATAGTGTCGTACGAATCTTCTTTTTGAAAATCAACAAGATCCAAATACATGCGCATCTGACCCATACGAAGAATCGTGCTCACAACCAAAGAACAACCAATCGTCAAGAAACTCAAAAGATGCATCTCGGAATTGGAGAAAGTATCTTGCAGCAGACTAAAAAACAAATTTGTCGCAAAACCGATAGCAATAACCACCAGCAAAAAAACAAAATGAGCCTTATACATCCGCCACCCGAAAGAAAGTGCTTCCCCTATACGAAAATACTCCATAAAATATTTCAATGATTATTACGAAAATCATACCATAAGAAACCCTTTTTTCCCATCTTCACAAAAAAATAAGATTCCCCTATACTGAGAACGTATCTTTTCAAATACCTCTATGGAATCAGATGAAATAAAAAAACGTATTGCCGAAATCGAAGAGATTTATCATGTTTATTTAAAACGCCTCCTGGCTCTCAAAAAAGAGCAGGATAAGGTAATCACCGATTTTGAAAAAGTGCTTCGCAGTGAACGCATCAAAGAAATCAAGAAATCGCTTGGATTATGAACGAACGGGAACAATTCGGAGATTTGAGTATTGCGCCGGAAAAAGAAGACTTTTCAACGTTTGAAAATGAAACATTCAGCGAAGATGTTCTCGTTGAACTCGGAAAAAAAGTTGCTCAGCAAGTTGATATCATCGCCACAAAAAATAATTTAAGCGCGAAACAAGCTCTTGAAATCGTTTTGGATGGTCTCAATATGCCAGATGACAACCAAACAGTTCGTGAAAGAGTGTGGAATGCCCAAGGGGAGATAGAGGTATTGTGTAAAAAAGTTGATGATCTCGCAGCAACCACCAAACAAGATATTCATCGGGTTACCACACACAAACGATTTTCCAACACAACAATCAATATCACCTATTTCGTTCACGGCACAACGATCGATAATGAAAAAGGCATTTCTTCCGGCTGGTTTGACGTCGAACTCTCAGAATTAGGGAGAAAGCAATCAATCGAACTAAAAAATAAAATAAAAAATAAAAAATTTGATGTTGTATTTTGTTCTGATTTAAAACGCGCCACAGACTCCGCAAAATTAATGTTTGATGACATTATTCCCATTATTCATGACGCGCGATTACGAGAATGTAACTATGGAAAATATAATGGTCAACCATCGAGTATCGTTGAACCCATGCAAGAAAAAATGATTACTGATCGTTTCCCCGAAGGCGAAAGCTATGAAGATGTAAAAATAAGAATAAGCGATTTTCTCAATTTTCTCAAAAAAAATTATGAAGGGAAAAACATCGCCCTCATCGCGCATAAGGCCCCTCAGATTGCACTTGATGTTTTGCTTAAAGGAAAAACTTGGGAAAAAGCATTTACTGAAGATTGGCGAAAAACAAAGGCATGGAAACCGGGGTGGGATTATGAATTAAAATAACTCTTACTTACAAAAAACGGGATAAACATTACAAGACGCTCACGAGGCGTCTTTTTCTAAAGAAATTTAACAATAATCCTTCGTCTAGAACACCAAACGACATACGGACCGGCTAGAGACTGATGAAAAGCCTAGCCGTCACCTGAAATATCCATACAGCCAAGCTCGAACCCATGTTCAAAATCAACACGTGAGCGGGTAACGGGAATCGGACCCGTCGCTTAACCTTGGGAAGGTCATGTATTACCACTATACTATACCCGCATTTTTCAAAATATCCTTCTTTTGCACCACTGTACCGTATATTTCCCTCTCTGTACAGCTTCCCAAACCCTCTTTCCCCTGCTACACTGAGAAAGTATAATTTCTGTTTTCATACATCCATGAATTTACTTTTTACCAAGGGGCGTTTTGTTTTATTGGTTTTTGTAATCATTCTTACGGCGGCGGGCATTTATCTTTTTTCTTATGCCAAAAACAACAAAACCGAATTTGCCGCCACTTCTTTGGATATCTTGCAAAAAGTATCCAAGCTTCTTCCTCTTGAACCAGATACCAAAAAAGAACTCGAGGTAGCCAACGCTCTCATTCAGGAACTCTCTCAAGAAGATAATCGTGTCAGAGTATTTCTCGTTCTTTTACAAAATAATCACGAACTCCGTCCCGGTGGCGGTTTCTTGGGACAGTATGCCGTGGTAAAAATAAAAAACGCCGAAATTATTTCCACTGTTGTTGAAGATGCCAATATTCTCGATCAACGCATCAAAGATGCCAACATTAAAGTCACGCCTCCATGGCCATTACAACGCTACGCGCAAGCCAAACGCTGGCTTCTTCACGATTCCAATTTTTCTCCGGACTTTCCCTTCAACGTAAGCAAAGCTGAATATTTTTATCGCTTGGGCGGCGGCCGAGAAAAATTCGATGGTGTCATAGCGGTCAACGCGGATGTTTTCAATCACGCGCTTGAACTCACCGGACCAATCACCGTGCCGGTGGAAACATTCACGTACGCCAACGGAGCCTTCGCCAAAAGCACGGAAACAAAAACATTTACCAGTGAAAATGGCACTCTTCTCCTTGAAGAGGCTGTGGAGAAAAAATTTCTCGTTAATGAAGATATCGATATTCCCGCCCCTTTCAAACAAAATCGAAAAAACGTCATGAAACTCATCGCTGCGGAAATGGTCAAGCGCCTCAATCACATCGACAATATTCCCAAAATCGCTCAATTCGCTCAAAATGAACTCCGTACCAAAGATATTATGCTCTATTTTCATGATGAACAACTCCAGTCCTTGGTAGAAAGCGTCCACTGGGATGGCGGTGTTGCCGAAGATTGGACGGGTGATTATCTCATGGTCGTTGATGCCAACGTCGGCGCTCTCAAATCAGATTACTACGTCAAGCGCACGCTTCATTATTTGATAGATTTTACCGCCGAAAAACCAAAAGCGACTGTCACTTACACCTACAATCATACCGCGACGAAAGGCGACTGGCGCACAAGCGACTATCACAGCTACACTCGTGTTCTCGCGCCTTTGGGAGCAAAATACATTGAACAAAGCAGAAAAAATACCGGTGGCGTTGTTAGCCAAGATGTCAATGAACTCAAAAAAACTGCTTTCGGATACAAGGTGGATGCTCTCATAGGACGATCATTGGAAACCTCGATACAATATGAATTACCGGAAACTATCACCGTAGAAAATTACCGCCTTCTCATTCAAAAACAATCCGGTGCCGGCACCATTCCAGTAACCGTAGTTATCAAAACAAACGAAAAAGAGTATACTCAATCACTGGAACTGCAAAAAGACATCAATCTTTCCATTCAAACAGTCGAGGAAAAAGTCCGCTAAGTCACACAAAAATTGATTTCATTCCTATGTCTTCCCATGAACAAAAAGATAAAGAATCGCTTGCTGAAAATGACCATCGTCGCTTAGGTCAAGAATTGGATCTTTTTACTTTTTCTGACCTTGTCGGATCAGGATTACCCCTTTGGCTTCCCAAGGGAGCGACTCTTCGCCGCATTCTTGAACGTTTTGTCATCGATACCGAAATCTCTTGGGGCTATCAACATGTCGTCACTCCAGATATTGCCAAACTTGATCTCTACAAAAAATCAGGGCATTATCCGTACTACAAGGATTCCATGTATGCTCCCATTCAGATCGATGAACATGAATTCATGCTCCGACCAATGACTTGTCCTCACCATTTTGAAGTATACAACCGCTGTCCCCATAGCTACCGCGAACTCCCCATGCGTATTGCCGAGCTCTCCAAGTTGTATCGATACGAAGGTTCCGGAGAACTCGCCGGACTTGTGCGCGTGAGAAGTTTTTGTCTAGCTGACGCTCACGTCATTTGCGCTGACAAAAATCAGGCGGCCGAAGAAATTGGTCGCGCACTTGATCTCATCGAACACATCGCCTCAGTTTTCAATCTCACACTTGGGAAAGATTACTGGTATCGACTCTCCCTCGGTGACAGAAACGATGAAAAAAAATATTATAAAAACGATACGGCATGGGAAGAAGGAGAGGCTATGCTTCGTGACGTTCTTTCGAAACGCGGTGGAAAATTTGTCGAAGCGACCAATGAGGCGGCTTTTTACGGTCCAAAAATCGATATCCAAATGAAAGATGTTCGCGGAAAAGAAAACACGGCCTTTACCGTACAATACGATTTCTGTATGCCAGATCGCTTCAATTTAAACTACATCGACGCGGACGGAAAAGAGAAACGTCCTGTTGTCGTACACCGTTCCTCTATCGGGGCCATTGAGCGTGTCATCGCTTTTCTTATCGAACATTTTTCTGGTGCTTTCCCCTTGTGGCTTTCTCCCGTACAGATTATGGTTCTCCCTGTCAGCGAAAAACATCTTGCTTATGCGAAAAAGATTCACAAAAATCTCCTCCAAGAAGGACTGCGCGCGGAAATAAGCGCGGGCGATGAATCACTCGGTAAGCGTATCCGAACCGTCAAAATGCAAAAAACTCCCTTTTTTCTTATCGTTGGCGATGAAGAGGTTTCACATGATACGGTTACTCTGGAAAGCCGTGACCAAGGGAAAATCGGCACCATGCCACTCAATGACGTCATTTCTTTACTCGCCAAAGAAATCGCCAATAAAAAATAATTCACTTCCCCATCAAAAAGATGGGGTTGTTTTTTTTCAAAAAAAGAATTATGCTATTTACACCGTTTCTTTCGCTGTATCAATGAAGAAATGGTTGGTTTTTTTCATCAGGGTAAGGAGGGTATAAAATGTCTCAGCCAGTGACGGCTCTCATGAGCCTGTTTGTTCCGCCAGCGGGAATGGGTCATTGTTTCGACAACGAAGAGCCGATGACTGTTCCTTGGGGTGGGCGAATCGCCCAATCCCCACACTTTTTCCAAGAAGAGGACGAGACAGATGGTGATTGGAATGATGATGGCAAATTCGATCAAAAAAGATCGAAGCCATCTCCCTTCTTCATTGATCGGACGCTTCCGCCGCTCATCGAAGAGGGAGAAGAATGCCCCCATCGGTCCCAGTGTCACCTCGAAGCGCAAACGGGGGCTTTGAACCAAAAGACTCTCGTGCGCAGGGGAAAAATCCTCTGTCAGGGCTGTTAGGTGTTCTTCACCCACCCGCTTTCAAAGAAAGCGGGTTTTGTTTTTTTTACAAAACTCAAGAAAGTAATCGTTACGATTTTTATCAAAAAAAACTTGCCATCAAACAACTTTTCCAATTCCTCGATAATAAAAACGCTTGGCAATCTCCGTGACCAAGAAATATCCACCGATCAAAACCATTACCACGATAAGCAGTTCTTGTGTCGGCCGCAAAAAATGCATCATCTCTCCGAGCGGGGTGAAAAAAATACCAATACCCAAAAAAACGGCAAACAAGGAAAATCCTCGTAAAAAAAACGACGCTGGCTGAGAAAAGAAAAAAGGAAGTTTGGTACGTAAAGAAAAAATGAGAATAATTTCTGTTCCCAAACTAAGAAAAAACCACGCTGTCTGCAAAGCAGTCTCGGAAATTTGGGAAAAATATCCGAACAAAATAAAATCAAAAACGGAACTGATCATACCAAAAAAAGTTGCCAGAAGAATAATAGAGTGAACTGAGGTTGTTTTCGGCTGTTCAAGTTCTTCTTCATCAACAGTATCGGTAGCGATAGCGATCATAGGAAAATCCGAAAGAAGATTGAGGAGAAGTATCTGAATCGGCAACAAAGGCACGAACGGCAAAAAAAGCGATGCCAACGCTACGGAATAAAAATTACCGAAATTCGAGGCAAGCGTAATTTTCAAATACTTGCGAATATTAGCGAAAATAGTTCTTCCTTCCTTGATACCATCAATAACCGTTTCCAGACTTTTTTGAAGCAATACGACATCTGCCGCTTCCCGCGCGATATCGGAAGCGTGTTGCACGACGAGCGCCACGTTGGCAAGTCCGAGCGCCGGCGCATCGTTAATTCCCTCCCCGAGAAAACCAACCGTCTTTCGTTCTTTAAGCATCTTGATAATTTCATATTTCTCACGTGGCGAAACTCGTGCAAATACTTTCTTGGCAAAAACCACCTGCCGTCTCTCTTCATAGGACAAAGCGAAAAGCTCCGCGCCCGTCACCGTATCATCACAATTTTGTATCAACCCAACGGCGCTCCCAATAGCACCAGCCACTTCTTTACTGTCTCCCGTCAAAATCTTTACCTCCACACCCAAAGAGGCGGCCTGATCCAAAGTATGCTTAGCTGTTTTTTTGAGTTGATCAACGAAAAAAATGAGTCCGATAAATTCCAGTTGTTGTTCTTCAAACATCGTATATCGATGATGAGGAAATATCCGACGCGCGACAGCCAACACCCTCTCCCCTTTTCGTCCTGCCTCCTCTATCTTTTCCGTAAGATGCTTTATGGCGAAAGTATCCACATTGTGAGAACGTTTCATAATTTCTTCCGGCGCGCCACGTACTATGATTTCATTCTTCCCACGAGGAACGCTCAAAAGAACACTATTCCGTCGGCGCTCCGGATCAAAAGGAATATGATCCAGTCGTTCCATGCGCCATACCGCTTCTTTTTCCGCAGAGGAAAGTTTATGCCACAAAGCAAGATCAAAAGCATCGTGGAGCGCTTGTCGTTTCATTGGCGTCACCAGTGCCGCCGCAAACGCCAATCGCAAACAAAGATTCGGCTCATCCGCCTCTACGCGACTCACAGAAAGCACATTCTCCGTGAGCGTTCCGGTTTTATCGGTACAAAGAACTTCAATGCTTCCAAGATCTTCAATTGCCGAAAGTCTTTTGACAATAACTTTTTTCTGAGCCAAACGAAGCGATCCGCGAGAAAGCGCCACCGTCACGATGACCGGCAACGCCTCAGGTATGACAGAGACCGCCAAGGCCAAAGAAAAAATAAAAAGTTTGGCGGTTTCTATGCTTCCATCTCGAATAAAAATATTGGCCAAAAAAATGAGCGTGATCGTCAAAAAGACCAACTTGATGATGAAACGATTAAACTCAATTATATCTTTTTCAAATTCCGTCTTGTGTTCCCCCTCTTCCGTAAGAGCGGCGATATCACCAATAACCGTATGTCGTCCCGTCGCGAACACCACACCTTCTCCGATACCCGCCGTCACCACAGTGCCGGCAAAACCGATATTTTTCGCCTCTGACATCTCTTTTGGCTCCGCCAGAGCCGTATCTGCTATCTTGTGCACGGACACGGATTCTCCGGTCAAAACACTTTCATCAATAACGAGTCCGTTGGTATGAATAAAACGCACGTCCGCCGCCAAACGATTGCCTGGCTCAAGAAGAATAATGTCACCCGGAACAACATTTTCACTCTCAATCGAAAAAATCTGATTCTCTCGTCGTACCCGAACAAAAGTTACCAGATACCGTTTCAGCAGTTTCGAAGCATGAAACGAGCGATATTCCTGATATGTTTCCAAACAAACATTGATACCGACAAAAAGAAGAATCAGACCTGCTTCAAAACGATCTCCCAGAAAAAAAGAAAGGAGAGAAGCTAAAAGCAAAATATACAAAAACGAGGAACGAAAACGTCGTTTCACAAGAACAGACAAAGAAAAGGGTTGCTCTTCAATACTATTTTTCCCTTCTCTCTGCAAGCGATCATGCGCTACGGACGGAACAAGACCGCCCGCAGCGGTTTGAAATTCCAAGAATATTTGCGCAATATCTTTAATGGAAAATTTTTTCCATGTCATACTCTCTTTTTGTATTTTTTCTAACAATGTTTGTCGTTTTTTTTAGCAAGAGCAAGCAACATCTCAAAATCATCTTCAGCATCAACTTTGTTCTTTTTTTCATGGCCGCAAACAAGGCATCGATGTACGAGTATCTGTTTTTTCCCATGTGCCTGCAAAGAAATCGGTTCCATAAGTCCACCACAGATTGCCAAACGATCACCGGGGTATATATCTACGTGCCGACTATAGAGACATTGGGGGCAATGATTGGTATAGCCATTCCCGCGGACGTCTTGATGACAATGACCGCACCGAAAGTTTTCAATCTTTTTTTGAAACATTCTTACCATAGAAACAGAGAACATGTTCTCAGTATAGCAAATAACAAGCGCGTGCCCTAGAGGAAAAATGATTGATTAAAAAATATCTTTCTTTGATTATCTTCCCGAGAGGATCGCGTTGATCGCGTCTTCATCCTGACAAGAATATTTACGACTGGCGGAATAAAAACGTTTTTTCGGACCATGACAGCCGACATCGTCTTTATGGAGTGTCGCAAGCATCGGCAAAAGAAATCCCATTTTTTTCTTGAGAAAAAATTGATGTAACGAACGAAGAGTTTCGGCCCGTTTTTCTTTGTTCATTTTGGTAAAAACATCCATATCATCGCCGAGTTTTCCGCTCCAATCAAAATGAAGAAAAACATTGCTCACGCGCGAAGAGAATTGTTCGTGCCACAAAAGCGCCCAACACCAATCTCCCGGTTTTTTCCACCAACGAGAAAAGCACGGTCCTTCTTCAATGCTGCCATCCGACGCCAATCCAACTCCGCCTTCAATATAATCAAACAACCGCAAATAATTTTCGTCCGTAATATCATTTGTTTGCGCGCCAATAAAAATTTTTATCCCACGAAAATCGGCATACTCTCGCATATTTTGCATAATCTCCGGCATACGTGTCTTGGAAAGATCGCTCGTATCCTGATAAAACACCTGTCCGAAAAGAAAACTCTGTATACCCATGTCCATCGCTTGCTCCGCGATATACTGCACGTATTTCCGGTACTCCTCACGTTCAAGCGATGGTTTACATGTGTGTTCCCCCCAATAATTCTTACTTCCCGAACGACACATCTCTGAAAAATCAAAGTCTCGATCTTCCGCGGGATAATGATAATTTGCCTTGGTATCAATCGCTTCAGCAATAAACATTCCGTAGACGGTATTTGGCTTAGTTACTTTTTTCTGTATTTTTCGAGCCAATTTAAAATCTGGCGGGCGAAGCCATGTCTCAAGCGCCCGATGCAAATAATAACATTTCGAACGATTCACAAGAGCAATAGAGCTATTAATATCACCACCGTATCCGGACAAAAATCCGTCCGTAACACATCCCTGCGCTTTCATACGTTCCATTATAGGCGGAGGTGGTGGCGGAAGAAGCGTTTCCTCATCGCCATCTTCCGTTTCAACTTTTACCCCATTTCCACTATCAAATACCGGCTCTTCATCCACCCATTCAGAAAGGGGTGTTATTTCACCATATGCGGACAAAGGTTCTTCCGAAAGATCGCGTTCCTCTTTTTTTTCTTGGGTAAAGAAAAACCAAAAAAATACCCCCATTACCAAAAAACCAATACCCACAACAACAAATTGAGTGCTGCTATACAAAGAAAATTTTCGAAAAAAAGAAAAATCCATAGGAATATCTCATTATACACCCCCCAGGAAAAAATAAGAATTTAAAAACCCCTCTTCAAGATGGGGTGTTTTTTTGGAGCGGGCGACCGGAATCGAACCGGCATCCTCAGCTTGGAAGGCTGATATAATAGCCACTATACGACGCCCGCGTTTTGTTATTACTTTGCCGACTGCGACACAATACCGGTAAACGGATCTTTCTTGCATCGCTCTTTTGGAACACCCAATTCAATAAGCATTTTTTCCATTGCCTCCGAAAATTGTGGTGAGCCAACAAGATAATACCAGGCACTCGCAATTTCACTTACATATTTTTGTACCAAAGCTCCACAGATATATCCGCGTTCATCATTGGTTGCGGCACACACATCAGGCGATTTACTCAACACCGCCACCAAACGAAACTGTGGCAAAGAAATCTCTTGGAGCTCTTCTTGAAAAGCGGCATCTTTCAGAAAGCGATTGGCATAAAAAAGCGTGAATGATCGATTGTCTTGTTCGCTTTCCGCCTGTTTCAAAATACTGCGTACCGGAGTGATTCCAATGCCTCCCACTAAAAAAACAATCGGTGAAACATCCTCCTTCTCTAAAGTAAAAAAACCGACCGCCTTGGTAATGGTAACCACATCTCCCGGACGCATCTGCCAACAGATTTTCTTGAAACTGCTTTCACCCTCACGCATAACAAAAGCTATATCTTTCTCACACGGAGCAGAAGCGACGGAAAGAGAGCGCGACAAACCCTTATTATCAACCACCATACCCTCAGGGACCATCACTGTCAAAGCCACGTATTGGCCAGCGGAAAATTGATACCCTTCTGGTTTCTCAAAAACAAACATGCGTGTCCCGTCGGCCACGTCATGCGTTTCTTTTAATTGTACCGTATAAACGCCCATATTCTCTTTTTTATCTTTCCTTATTGTATGGTCTTTTTCTCCCTCTGTCAAAGGTTTTTCCAAAACAAAACCCCCGTACCATCTTTGTGGTATAGGGGCGAAATTTACGCGGGAACCTGATGTGGAATCTCACTTTCTTTTTTTATTTGTACCTCCCCTCTTTCATAAGAGATTCGATAAACGAACCCCTCTTCCGCAGCGACCAATAAAGCGTCACCAAAAGAAAGTACTACCAGGGCCTCTTCCCATCTTCCTATAGGATGCATCTCACGCACCCCGTATTTTAAGTTTTTCGGCTCTCCACACCACCCAAAACCTTTCCCGACAAAATCAGGAAGTCCATCGGCGATACGAATAAATCCGCTTCGCCCTTTGACATCAAGACCCCTGGTAGAAACAAAGATGAGAATTTTCCCATCCTCCTCGGAGGCACGAATAAGGGTTCTTTGAAAACCCTCTTGAGAAATAATCCGAGTAACCCCGGCCATGGAGAAAATACTTTCTCCCGACAATGTTGGAGGGATGTATTCATCGAACAAAACTCTCTCACTCCCCCCCTTTCCTCCCAAGAGGACGCCTCTTGCAAGACGACCTCTTTCCGCCGTGGAAACTTCCACGAACGAGATGCCCTGAAAGAGCTTCCCGGTCATTGCCCGAAACGTGCAGGCTCTCATTTTCTGCTCCTTCCTGAGATTGAAAAACCAAAGAACTTTTTCAAAAAATACCTCTTTTAAAATAAAATGTCAAGAAAAATGTAAAGCCCCCAAGAAGTGTTTTTCTTGGGGGCGCTTTGGGCAGAAACGGGCTCGGGCTAAAAAATTCCTCCTTTCTCCTGTTTCAAAACCCACCGCCACAACAATCAATGTGTGGTCGGCAGAGAATTATCTTCTTTGACAAAAAGACACTTGTCTACCGATCAAAAAAAGGACGCTTTACTCTCTTATATTATACACCTAAATATGAAAAAAGTCAAACGATATCCTTAATAATACTCTCGTATTCTCCCAGTTCGAGCACCATCATAAGCATTTTAGCCAGCTTTTCCGCATCATGACGAATAAATGATCGCGTCGCCGCAAGCGTATCACCGGGACGATTCTCAACACCACAACGACTCAAAAGATCCGCCTGAAAAACACGATATCGACGGCTCAGTCTCTCATTCGCTTCAAAAGAAACAAGCTCTCCATTTTCTTTATTGTAGCGCTCCATTATTTTTTTAGCGGGCAAACGAGTATTAAAGGTGACAAAATCAATCCGATCAACACCGATAAAGTCCTCTATCTCTTTTACGTATCTCTCAAGCGTGTATCCATCGGTATGTCCGCGCTTATTCACCAAATTGCAATTATAGACAACCTTGGCTTGAGATTTTTTTATACTCTGAGCAATACCGTTCACCAAAAAATTGGGAATAATACTACAATAATGATTCCCCGGACCAATAACAATAAGATCGGCCTCCAAAATTTTTTCTCTAGCGCGCGGATTTCCTTTGGCAACAGGATCGAGGAATACTTTTTCAACCCCTACCTTTCCTACCGCAAGACTGGTATTAATCTCGTGTTCTCCGGAAAGAATTTTACCATTTTTCAATTTTACCTTGAGACTGGTATCTGTCGCCGTTACCGGTATCACCTCGCCCTTTACATTCAATATTTTGGCCGCTTCCGCCACGCCAGCGGTAAATCCACCCTCTATCTTTTCCAAAGCCGATAAAAAAAGATTGCCAAAACTATGTCCGGATAACCCACCTTCAGTAAAGCGATAATTCATGAGTTCACGAAGTTTTTCCGAAGAGTCAGAAAGCGCTACCAAACACTGACGGACATCTCCCGGAGGCAAAACCCCAAGTTCATCACGCAATACACCCGTTGATCCACCATCGTCCGCCATAGAAACGATAGCTGAAAGATCAATTGGATATTTTTTCAAACCAGAAAGAAGAGTAAAGCTTCCTGTCCCTCCACCAATAGTAACGACTTTTTTCATAGAGATATGTTTTTGCCGTTTTTCTGAATATTCTGTCGGGGCACTCGGAATCGAACCGAGACTAAATGGTCCCAAACCACTCGTACTACCACTATACTATGCCCCGATACCATTATGGCTCACTGTATATGTCCTCAAAAAAAATCCTTAAAAACACCTTCCTCTTAAAAAGCTACGACCCGTCCGCCAACCGTGGCAGACGGGTCACAACTCTATCTTTTTGTTTGATGAAAACGCCGAAAGCGTCACAAACATTCAAAACTACTTTACTGCCTCTTTCAAAGTCTTTCCAGCGGTAAATTTCGGAACCGTCATTGCCGGAATGGTGATCTTAGCCTTCGTTTGAGGATTAATACCCTCACGAGCGGCGCGATTAGAGACTTTAAACGTACCAAAACCGGTGAGTGTTACCTTGTTCCCCTTACGGAGTTCCGCGGTAATCTCATCAACCATACACTCGATAACAGCCTCAACATCTTTCTTCGAGAGTTCGGTCTTTTCAACGATCGCGTGAACGAGCGTGTCTTTGTTTACATTTTTCATACTTCTCACCTGCCTTTCTAGTTTAGAACCTCCATCTTCTCTTCTTATCGCGATGAACGAAAGAAGAAAGAAAGAAAGTACAGATTACAACCTCCTGTCCGCTATAATAAGCCATTTCTCTAAACTATGCAATACCCAAGCCATTTTTTAAATATACGGCTTATAAAAGCCACTAAATCAATGCTACCAAAAACAGTTTTTACTCCTTTTCTCTATCGAGCGTATTCTACGGCTCTCGTTTCTCGAAAAACATTCACCTTGATTTCTCCCGGGTATTTCAATTCTTCTTCAATACGCTTGGCAATATCGCGCGCCAATTTCATAGCGCCCAGATCATCCGTTTTTTCCGGATTGACGAAAATGCGCACTTCTCGTCCAGCAGAAATCGCGTAAGACTTTTCCACCTCCGGAAAAGAATTAACCAGAATCTCCAACTCTTCAAGACGCTTGATATATTTTTCTGCGGTCTCTTTGCGTGCTCCCGGACGAGCGGCGGAAATGGCATCGGCGGCGGTCACAATAAACGACTCGATTGTTTGATGCGGGTACTCGTCATGATGGCACTTCATGGCATCAATGACATTTTGACCCAGCCCGAACTTTTCCAAAATACGCATACCGATTTTTACGTGCGTTCCTTCAATTTCATGATCTACCGCTTTGCCAATATCATGTAACAGTCCGGCCTTCTTGGCACAAGAAACATCAGCGCCCAATTCAGCCGCTAACGCCCCTGCCAAATATGAGACCTCCAAAGAATGGAGTAAAACATTTTGTTTATAGCTATAGCGATAACGAAGACGGCCAAGAATGTACAGAAGCTTGGGGTGGAGTCCCGCGATACCGGCATCATAAGCCGCCGCTTCTCCAGCCTCCTTTATCTTGGTGTCAATCTCTTTCTTTCCTTCTTCGACCGCCTCTTCAATACGAGCCGGGTGAATACGTCCGTCAGTAATCAGTTTTTCCAAAGCAATGCGAGCGATCTCTCTTCGTACCGGATCAAAACCGGAAATAATGACCGTCTCCGGCGTATCATCAACAATAAGTTCCACTCCCGTTTCTTTTTCCAACGCTCGAATATTCCGCCCTTCTTTACCGATGATTTTTCCTTTTACTTCGTCCGAGGGAATAACCACCGTCGTCGTCGTAAACTCGGAAACGTGTGAGCGTGAATATTTCTGAATGATGGTGGCCATGATACTCAATGAACGCTTCTCCAGCTCCTCTTGACCTTCCTTTTCAAGCTTTGACATGCGTTTCACCAAAGCATCCTTACTTTCTTCCTCCACCAAACGAAACATCCGTTCAGACGCTTCTTCTTTCGAAAGTTCGGAAAGTTTTTCCAAACGAGAAAGCTCTTGTTCTCGGAGCTTTTCCGTTTCTTCGCGAATAGACTTCACTTCTTCAGCTTTTTGCAAAAGACGCTTTTTTTCCGTTTCTGTCTCTTGCAAATTTTTCTCTACCTGCAGTTCGCGCTTCTCAATACGCTGTTCCTGTAATAAAAACTTTTCTTCGCGGGCTTGCTCGTTTTTCTTTGCCTCTTCCAAGATTTCAATAGCCTTATTTTTCGCTTCCAAGGTCACTTCTTTCGCCTGAGCCTCCGCCTCAGAAAGCATCTTTGCCGCCTGACCTTCGGCAGTAGAGAGCTGTTTCTTGGCAAGATTTTGACGGGTCAAATATCCCAAGAAAATTCCCAAAGCAAGAGAACCTAAAGCGAAAATAACGGAAAAAACACTAAAAGACAACATAAGAATATATTGCCTTCAATTAAACAGTACGAAAAGAAAAGAGACGAAAAAATGGTCTTTTTTATCGAGACCACAATAGACCGGTAAAAAGATGTTCTCCAAAAATGATATTGTCAGAAGAATCTCTCATCATAAAGCGCTTCTCATCATCTTTCACAACTGTAAAACGAAAGCAAAATCACTATTTACGAATGCACATCTATCATAGTCTTGTCATCGCCTTTTGTCAAAAGACACGAAAAAGAGTATCATGCAAAGGTAATTCCCACTAGAAAATAAAGATGTATAAGCCTGTTGTTCTTGTTGTTCTTGATGGTTGGGGCATAAGTAATAGTATTCAAGGAAACCCCATCCGCGAAGCCACCTTGCCTACCTTTGACAAACTCAATCGTTTCTATCCGATGACGACTCTGCAAGCATCGGGCATTTCTGTTGGTCTTCCATGGAATACCGCCGGCAATAGCGAAGTTGGCCATATGACTATGGGTGCCGGTCGCGTACTCTATCAAAACATGCCGCGTATCTCCCTTTCCATTCAGGATGGCAGTTTTTTTAAAAACACTACTCTTCTTGAGTCCGTCAATGCTGTCAAAAAAAATGGTGGCAAACTCCATGTTATGGGTCTTGTCAGCTCCGGATCGGTACATTCGCACAAAGATCACTTGCTGGCTCTTCTTCGTTTGGCAAAAAATGAAGGATTAGACGAGGTCTATATACATATTTTTACTGACGGCCGAGATTCCGCTCCTACAGCCGGTATTCAACAGATCAAAGAACTTATTCGCGAAACCCATCTCATTGGCATTGGAAAAATCGCCAGTCTTTCCGGTCGTAATTTTTCCATGGATCGCAACAACAATTGGGATCGCATAGAAAAAACCTACCGTCTTCTGACGGAAGGTGCTGGGGAAACAACCGAGGATCCGCTTATAACCCTCGAACGATCCTACACCAAAGGAGTAACGGATGAATACATTGAACCAACCATAATCACTGAAAAGGGCTCTCCCGTAGCACTTATCCAAGATAAAGATTCGGTTATTTTTTTCAATTTTCGAGAAGATCGCGCTCGCGAATTAGCCAAGGCCTTTGTCGTTCCAGAATTTGATGGGTTTGAACGATCTCTCCTTGACATCCATTTCACCACCCTTACCGAGTACGAGCGCGGGCTCCCACTTAATGTTGCCTTCCCTCCAGAGGATATTCACAACAGTCTCGGTGAAATTCTCAGTACTGCCGGTAAAAAACAACTCCGCATTGCCGAAACGGAAAAATACGCCCATGTCACATATTTTTTTAACGGTGGCAAAGAAAAAGCCTTTCCTGGAGAAGACCGCCTCCTCATCCCCTCGCCTACTGTTGCTCACTTTGATGAGATCCCCGAAATGAGTTCGCCTCAAATTACTGAAACGCTCCTTGGTATCCTGGAAAAAAATGAATACGACTTCATTCTTGTCAATTATGCCAATCCGGATATGGTAGCCCATACCGGTAATGAAGAAGCTTCCATCAAAGCAGTCGAAGCCACCGATAAAAGCCTCTCTATTCTTATTCCTGCCATTCTTAAGGTTGGCGGGGCTATCGTTATCACCGCCGATCATGGCAACGTGGAAGAGTTGAAAAAAGTGGTGACCGGAGAAATAGATACGGAACATTCCACCAATCCAATTCCTCTTTGGTATATCACGCCAAACAATCACCGTGAAAAAAGCGCTGAACGAATGATGCGGGAACAAAACGAAGTCAACGGTCTTCTTTCCGATGTTGCTCCCACTGTTCTTCAGCTTATGGAGCTAGAAAAACCGGAAGAGATGAATGGCACAAGTCTTCTTTCCGCCCTTCAATAAAAACTTTTTATCACTCAACGAGCACCATCCCGCACTCCCACGCTCATCTCTTAATGCTTCGTCTGCAAAAAATCCCTCTCCCTACGAAAGAGAGGTTTTTTCTTCAAGTTCATGTATTTTCTTTTTCAGCTCAATCATTTTAAGTTCCCTCCCAATCGCCACATCGTTGATTTTTTTCAATTCAATATTTGCCTCTTCCATCTTTTTTGTTCGTTCCCTTACTTTTTTCTCAAGCTCTTCCTTTTGTTCCGAAAAAAGTTTTTCTTTTTCCGTATAATAATCTATTTTCTGACTGAATTCTTCCGGTGTCAACTTGAGCCGTTCGGCCATTTGAACATACACAGACGAAAGATTTTTGGTATCTTCTTCCGTAAAGAGCCCCCCTGTTTTGAGCGCCTCATTGGCCGCGGGCGTCCCAATATACGTGGCCAGTATTTTTTCCGCCGTTCCACGGAGCGTCACCAGTTCATGCACGAACATTATCTCCTTTTCTTCCAATCCGCTCTTCTCAAAACATGACTGGGAGAGTCGCTTGGCCTCATCTCTATCAAGGTATCTTCCAAAAATATTTGTGAGAATCTCTTTTTTTTCAGCAACGCCAATGTTTGCCTCTTGCGAAATGGCGGGAACATACGCGGCTTGTCGTTTTTCCATAATACGCACCAATTCCTCCGTGGCATCATCCTCATTTTTATTTTGCGGAAAAAGAAGAGAGCCAATCACGTACAGACTCGCGTTTACACCAAATGAGAACAAGACCACCATCGCCAACGGATCAAGAGCGGTAATATTGAACAAATGTTCCGGACGGAGAAAACGCACTCCAAAGGGTCCATCAGTAAGGATTGTTCCAGACAACCAACCGCTTTTCACAAACGCCGGCAATACCGACATATATAACCAAACAAGAAATCCGCCAGTCATACCAAGAAGCGCTCCCGCCCGCGATCCTTTTTTCCAATAGATACCCCCAATAACGGATGGGACAAATTGAAAAACCGCCGCGAAAGAAATCATGCCTATTTTTACCAAGAGATAGGAAGAACCGATGGCTCGCTCAAAAATAAAAGCTACAAATAAAATGATCGTCACAATCATCCACCGCAACGAAAGTAAATGCTGTCGAAGAAATCCGAATATTTTGACTCTTTCCAAAAACGGAAGGAGGAGATGATTCGACGTCATTGTCGTAAGAGCGATCGTTTCAAAGGTAATCATTCCCAAGGCAGCGGAAACCCCTCCGATAAAGACGAGGATAGCAAGCCATTGCCCGCCTTCTTCATTGGCGAGCATAAGCATAAAAAGATCAGCCGCCTTTATGTCGTATCCCTGCAACATAGCCGCCATAGCAAGTGGAAAAACGAAAAGAAGAATTAACGCAAAATAAATAGGCAAAAGCCACGAAGCAATATCCAAATGCTTTTCCCTCACGTTTTCTATAACGGTCACCTGAAATTGGCGCGGGAGAAAAATAATAGCTGACATAGACAGAAGAATGTGCGCCAAAAAGAGCGAGTACGATGGAGCGTTGGCTTTTTGTTGAGAAAAAAATGAACCGCTTTGGCTTACACGAGAAAAAATATCGCCAAAGCCATCATAAACAAAGTACACGATAAAAGCCCCTACCACGAGAAAGGCAAGAAGTTTCACTACCGATTGAACGGCGATGGCCATAATAACCCCGGGGTGACGCTCTGTTTGATCAAGTTTTCGAAATCCGAAAACAATAGTAAACAAAATGATAACGGACAAAAGAATGATTCCTAAGGAAGTATCCACACGTCCCACACCGCTCCCAGTCGTCAAATAGGCGAATGAGGAAGAGATTGCCTTAATCTGAAGGGCAAGATACGGGACAATGCCTATAACCGCGATAATCGTTACGAGTGCCGCCACTCCTGCAGATTTCCCATAACGAATGGAAATGAGTTCGGCAAGACTCGTAATATTGTATTCCCGTTTCAAACGCAAAATGCGCTTGATAATATGCGCCCAAAAGATAAAAAAGAGTGTTGGTCCCAAATATACCCCCAAAAAAAGATACCCATTGGAAGTTGCCAGACCAACATTGCCATAATACGTCCACGTCGTACAATAAATAGCCAAGGCCAACACATAAATAAAGGCATTGTCAGTATAGTTCTTTCCCTGGGCATGTTTTCTTTCGAAAAAAAACGCGACCGCAAAAAGAACCAACAAATAAAGGGCGGTTACGATAATAATGATGGAAGAATCAATCATAGGATATAATTACTTTTTTGGATCATCATCATCCGACTCTTCTTTGCAAATATTGATTCCAAAGATAATACCTATGAGAACACACCAAACGGAAAAATAATACACAAAAGGAAAGTGGAGTGTCCGTTCCGCCGAAGGAACCATGAACGGACCACTTAACACTAAAAGGGCAAGAAAAAAAATAAAAAGCCGAAACTCAAGAGCCGAAAAAAGATTTTTTATTCTTCCGCAAAACCTTGAAAGAATCTCTTTATTCATAGAAGAAGATTTTTTTTCATTATACCTCTTTTTTCGAATTCTACAAACGAGTTTTCCTTACAAAAAAAACACCCGGCCCGCCAGGTGCTTTTTCTCCTATAAAAACTACGCTATTACCCTATCAACAATACCGTACCTAAGAGCTTCTTCCGCACTCATAAAATAATCCCTTTCCGTATCCTTTTCAATCTTTGTAAGTTTTTGACCGGTATGTTTGGCCAGAATCTTATTCAGACGATCACGCGTCTTCAAAATATGTCGGGCATGGATATCGACATCAGTCGCTTGTCCTGAAGCGCCGCCGAGCACTTGATGAATCATCACCTCGCCGTTAGGAAGAATCATCCTTTTCCCTTTACGTCCAGCAGACAAAAGAAGAGCCGCTGCCGATGCCGCCATACCGACACAAATCGTCTGCACTTCCGGCTTAACATACTGCATCGTGTCATAAATAGCGAGAGCCGCCGTTACCGCTCCACCGGGAGAATTGATATACATTTTAATATCCTCTTTTGTATTTTGCGATTCAAGAAACAATAATTCTGCGATTACCGTATTGGCGACCGCGTCATCAATCGGCGAACCGATAAAAATAATTCTGTCTTTCAACAAACGAGAGTAAATATCATACGCTCGCTCGCCAAAACTTGTTTTTTCCACGACCATGGGAACAAGGTATTGATTTTTTTCATTCATATTCTTCTGTTTCTCAAAAAATTCCTTTCACCTATTTAGATCTTCTCCAAAAATTCAAAAACCTTTTCGTTACGCAACTGTCCGCGTACAGCCGTATACAAACGCTCCATGTCAATGTTTTTTTCAACATCTTTTATATTACCATACTGACGAAGCGTTTTATTCATTTCTTCTTCGATATCCTCATTGCTCACCATAATCTCTTCTTCGTCAGCGAGCTTTCCCAAAACAAATTGGGCTGCCAAACGTTTTTTAGCCTGAGGCTCCCATTCTTTTTTCAAGTCATCTTGTGTTTTCTTCGCATGGGCAAGGTAATCATCGAAATGAAACCCCAAAGAACGAACTTGCGACTCAAATTCATGAATCATCCTCTTTGTCTCTTCATCCACAAGGATGCTCGGGTATTCGATGGTCGTTTTCTCAGTCAACGCATCAAGAATCTTCGTGCGCCACTCTTCCTTTTTTGCCATCTTTTTTTCTTCCAAAATACCGCTTTGTATATTTTTCTTCAGCATCTCAAGAGAATCAAAGCGCCCTAATCCTTTGACAAATTCATCGTTCACCACGGGGATCTCACGCTCCTGCACCACGCCAAGTTTTACCAAAAAAGTTGCCGGCTTTCCCGCCAAATGTTTCGCGTGATACGCATCAGGAAAAGTAAGTTCAAATGTTTTTTCCTCGCCCTCTTTCATTCCCACCAATTGTTCTTCAAACCCGGGAATAAACGCCCCCTTTCCCAATACCAAGGGGTGCTTTTCACTCTTACCATTCTCAATAATCACTCCTTGTTGCGAGACAGTGAAATCAACAAGCACATTGTCTCCCAAACGAGCCTCTCGATCGACAGTGACTAGTTTTGCTCGCATTTCAGCAATCCTAGAAAGCTCTTTCTCCACTTCGTCATCACGCACTCCTTCTTCTTGTTTCGCGTACTCTTTATTTATTTTTTCTATGGCGCTTTTCCATGAAGAAATCACTACTTCTGGCATCACTGCTGTCGTAACGGTATATTCCATCGCCTCCCCTTCAGCAAAAGTCCCCAAATGCACCTCTGGTTGTCCGATAGCCTCCACATGTTCTTTGGCAAGCGCCTGAGGGTAAGAATGATGCACAGCGTGCTCTGCCGCCTGCGTAAGAAGCGCTTGTTTCCCAAAACGTTTTTCAATAAGATCACGTGGTGCTTTTCCGGGGCGAAAACCGGCTATATTACTCTCCCGAGCAAGTTCTTCCGCTGCGTGATCCTTCTCATTCTTCCATTCGTCCCACGACAAAGTTATATGCAACTCTATTCTCGACTGAGGAAGCTTTTTTACTGTGACATCCATAGACTGTTACGAGTTTTCAATTTCCAATCTTTCAAAACATGAGTCGGCCTTTCTCTTTGAAATTCATTCTCATGAAAATATTCTCTGGAAACTGTTCCGCTGGTGGGCGGGAAATTAAAAATTTACTTTGCGTATTTTTTGCTATACATTTGCAAACCTTTCTTAATAGCCAAAAGTGCCTGTGCTTTCTTCTTGAATCCCTTCACAACGACTTTTTTGCCATCGATCGTTTTATACGTCTCAAAAAAATGTCGTATTTCTTTCAGGGTGTGCTTATTAATATCATCAAGGTCAATGATATCATCAAAACGAGGATCGTCTTTGGGAACGGCGATAATTTTATCGTCTCCCTCCCCACAATCTATCATATTCATAATACCAACTGGCCGCGCTTCAACAAGAATGCCGGGAGCAAGCGGGTAGGTCGTCAAAAGCGCCACATCAAGCGGGTCATTATCCTCCCACAAACTTTGTGGCACAAAACCATAGTCAAAAGGATAATCCTGACTCGTCTTCATTGCTCGATCAAGCTTGATCAATCCTGTTTCCTTGTCAATTTCATACTTATTCTTTGTTCCTTTCGGACACTCAACGATAACATTCACAACGTTTGGAACATCATCACCCGCGGAAATTTCGTGCCAAAGATTCATACTTTTTTTCTTAAAAATTATACTTATTTTTCTGCCTCATTCTTCTCGGAAGAATCGCTTTCCGTAACAGTTCCTTCTTCAGCAGATTCTTTCTCCGTTTCGCTTCCTTCTTCAGGCGGAACAACATCAAGCTTCCATCCCGTCAACTTCGCCGCCAAACGAACATTTTGTCCTCTTTTTCCAATAGCAAGTGACAGTTGATCGCTCGGCACCTTCACCAAAGCGCGCTTCTCCTCTTCAAACAACTCAACGGAAAGCACCTTCGCCGGCGAAAGAGCGGCGCTGATAAACTTTTCTTGATCATCACGCCATTCAATAATATCAATTTTTTCACCACCAAGCTCATCAATGATAGCCTGCACTCGAGTTCCTTTCTGTCCGACACACGAACCGATCGGGTCAACCCCTTCTTCCGCCGAAAAAACAGCGATTTTTGTTCGCGATCCGGCTTCCCGGGCGATAGCCTTTATTTCCACTGTGCCGGTAAAAATCTCTGGGACCTCAAGAGTGAACAGATGTCGCACCATTTCCGGATGAGCGCGCGACAACAGGAGTCCCGGTCCTTTGGTATCCGACTCGACACGCACGAGGTAAACCTTCAAGTGTTGACCAACGCGGTAGTTTTCACCTTCAATCTGCTCAGACGGAAACAAAATTCCAATAGATTTCCCCAAATCAACAAACACGTTTCGCCCTTCGATGCGCTGCACCTGACCATTCACGACTTGACCTTCTTTTTCTTTATACTCCTGAAACATCGTCTCTCGTTCTGCTTCACGGATACGTTGAATAATCACCTGCTTTGCAGTCTGCGCGGCCACCCGTCCGAATTCGCTATGCGATTCAAGAGGAAGCTCAATCGTTTCACCAATTTTACTGCTCTTCTTAAGCTTCTTTGCTTCTTCAAGAAGAATATCTCTTTCGGGATTAAAACGAGGCAAACGATCCTCATCACTTTCTTCAACAATCAACTCCTCTTTCACTTCCTTTGTCGCATCGGCTCCCCGCCCAGATTCAGTTTTCTCGTCATGAGATTCTTCCGTCTCTTCAACAAACTCTCGAGTAGTCTCATCAACTATTTCTTTCACAAGAAAAAACTTCGCGTCTTTTTTTACCTCATCAAATTCAGCACGAATAACTTGCCCTTTTTTACCGTAATCTTTTTTATATGCCGCTGAGAGTGCTGCCTCAACAACCTCAAGAACTCGTTCCTTGGAAATACCTTTTTCCTCGGCAATCTGCATGACCGCGCTTCCAAACTCTCCCAAACGCCCGGAAAGAGTCCCTTCATCTTGCGAAACCTCCTCGGTCGTATTTTTTTTCTTTGGCATACTGCTCTCTATGTAAATAAATTAGAAAAAAGAGAAAAGCGACTTTGGAACAAAAAAAGCTCGCTTACGCGAACCCATCGACCACAGACGCTTACCTTTTACTCTTCTATGGTACTAAAAAATCCTTCTTTTGTCAATATGCCTCACCTTTACCTTTTATAAGGCTTTTTTCGAAGAAAAAAGTTTTTATACCAGAAAAAACATCCCAGCAACGCCCCAGCCGCGTCAAAAAAAACGTCGCCTATTCTCGATCCACGATATAAAACGTAATATTGGTGCAATTCATCGCTTATACCGTAAGCGATAGCGGTCACCAAAGAAAGAACAGCGATAGAATACCTTTTTTCTTTTGGAAACATCGCTGAATAAAAATAGGCGGCGAGAACGGCGAGAACGGCGTATTCAAAAACATGTGCACCTTTACGCTCGAGATAATACCAAAGAGGTGGATCAAAAGGATATTCGCTCCCAGGAAATGAAGAAAAAATAAAAATCACCACCATCCACAGAAAAAACAATATTCCCCAAACTCTTTTTGAAAAAGACGGTGCCATGTATTTATTTTTTTTCTGTTCGCTCGCTTAACGCTTTCAACAAATCAAAAAAAGCGTAGAGGGGCAACCAAAGCCACAATGTCTTCTTAAGAAAGTTATCCAGAATTTTTGTAAGATCCATAAGCAACGATTTTTTTATGAGTTTTTTATTTCATAAACAACATCCTTTTTTTCAACAACGATGCGCCAATTCTTCCGCTCAGCCACCTCTTTCAAATTTTGATTCGGATTAAAGGCGATGGGGTATTCCACAATATCAAGAAAGCTGATATCTGATTCCGTATCTCCAACCCCGTATGAATGTTTCAAAGAAAATTTATGCTCGTAAATATACTGCTCCACCAAGTGTCCCTTATTTTTTGATGGTTCAAAAGAAGCTTCGCCAGTATATTTTTTATCCTTATCCATCGCGTAGACGCTCCCAAAAACATTATCAAACTTGAGATAATGACGATTATATTCTTCAACAATCTCCGTAGGCGAACCAGAAACAGCAATAAGGTGGTACCCTTCGGCTCGAAGTTTCTTGATAAGTTTCTCGGCAAAAATATAGGTCCGTTTCGCGTGAAATGGAATGACAATTTTGCTTGCCCGAAAAACGTCCTCCTGTGAACATCCTTTGATATACTTGGCATAAAGCTGAACCAAGGCTTTGCGATAATCCTCGTATGTTCCTTCGTGTTCCAACCAATTAGTATAAATCTCCGTCAACGTATTCCGTACGTCCACCGGAAAAATTTTCATCCAAGAAAGTTCATTGATCAACTCAAAATGAAGATTTTTTCGAAAAATCGTTCCATCAATATCAAACACAGCTATCTTGTTTTTCTTGGTAGTCATATCAATATCACACTTCTTTCACCATTGTAAACGGGATCGCGGAAAAAATCTACCCTCTCAAAAGACGACGAAGTTCATACAAAACAATACCCGTTGCCACCGAAACATTCAAAGAGTTTTTTTTACCGTGCATCGGTATTTCTAAAATCGTTTCACACTGTCGAAGAATCTTTTTGTCTATACCGGTCACCTCATTCCCCACGACAAGCGCCGTTCGCGAAGTACTTTTATAAGCATCATATGCCGTGCTTCCCGTAGCCTGTTCCAAAGAAACGAGCGCGTAACCCTCCTCTTTCAAAGCCCGGGCAACTTTCGCGAAAGAAACATTTTTTTTCCATGGTATATATTTTTCCGCCCCCAAAGCCGTTTTACAAAAGGCTTTTTCTGCTCCTGTTCGATAGAGAGCTTCTTTTTTTGGCGGGCACGGCGTGTACCCGGTCAAAAAAATACGCTCCACTCCGGCGCCATCTGCCGTCCGAAACATCGCCCCAACATTGTGAGCGCTCCGCACGTTATGGATAATCAAAACAATTTTTTTATCTGCTTTCTTCTTTGGCATTATCTTGAAAAATCATTTTTCCGGTTTCCCACAAAGCTGGGTATTCTTTTTTCGTTTTCATCCAATACCACCATTCTCCTCCCCATAAATAGATATCCGAAAAACCAACACGTTTGGCATATTCGACATTTTCTCGTAATTTTGTCTCATCCATAGTACGAAATTGTTCAGCAAGCGGTACGGTAGCGATCCAACCCGATGCCCATGGTTCTGCCTGCAACTCAATAACGATAAAATTTTTCTGTGACGTGAGCACGCGTACCATAAGCTCCTTCAATCGAAAGAAGTTCGGACCAATAGGGTAGGTGAAGTAGCCACCGGTGTTTTTACTCCAAATATGGCGATACAGCGTCGTACCAAAAACATCTCCTCTTTTGGCGGCTCGTATCCAAATAGAAAGCTCGCCACTATCGGTAAGAAGCACCGGACGAGTCGGGTCAAGGGTTCTCACCAACGAAACTTCCCAATCCAAAAAATCACTATCAAGCGGTGGACATTCTCCAAAAAAAACAAGAAATGGTTCATTTTCGACCTGCCACATCCGAAGGGTTTTCGCATCTTTATAACGTTCCACGGTAGCGGTCATAAAACGAAGCAGCGCTGCCTGACGTATCACTTCATCGTTTTTTGCCCATGATGGTATATGACACTCTGGCCACCGCGGTACACGCTGTCCGAGAGTAAGAATAATTTCAACACCACGCTGTTCAGCTTCTGCCACCTGCCAATCAACATCGGAAAAATCATACTGCCCGGGCGTACGTTCCACAAGATCCCAATAAACAGGAATACGCATTTTCTTTATCTTCATATCATCAAGAAGCGCCTCGTATGTCTCACGCCAATCAAGACCCAAGTCACTCGCGTACCGCGACGAAAACGTCATACCCAAATGGACATCTTCACGCGGTTGCGGTCCGGGGAGATTCAAGTACCAAAAAAGCAGCCCAAGCAATATGCCCACGCCACTCATAATAATGATACTGACCTTCAAAAAATGTTTCATATCGTCAATAATTTAATACCGCTCATCGAAGCGATCCAGATGCCGGTGGCGATAAGCGTAATGGCGAATATCTTCTGAAACCAGTCCCAAAAAAACAATTTTTCATCAAACACAAACGGATACCGTGCGGCAAGCGGCAAGGCCAAAACAAGAAGAAACACATACTGCATGCCGGAAAGCGCCTGTACGAAAGCTACGGGACCAAGAAACGTGGCATACGCGATAAGAAAACTTCCCACGCCGGCACAAATCTTATTCACAACAAAAATAGCTCCCGTGCCGATGGCGAAACGCGTCGGTTTGGAAAAATGACAACAATCAGCGAAAATATGTTTTCGATAAGACGGAACAAAAAGAAGCGTCAGTCCACCCAAAAATATTCCCAAGCGTGACCACACCAAACCGCTCGCAAAGTTTGCCTCCGCATAACCATATTTGAGTAACAAAAGAGAAAAAGCCATAAGCACCCCCGCTACCAAAACAAGTCCCGGAATGCGCTCGTCTCTACGAAGTGGTAAATCAAAAGAAAGTAAAAGTCCGCCGGCGATGAGAAGAAATAACGAGAAAACCTGCCCACTCGTTATGCCATGCATTTCTAACGCGCTCGGAAAAAAAACAACAAGGAGTGCCGTAAGCGAAACAACCGTTCCTACCAAAGGAGCCACTCGCGATATTTCATTGCCCTTGACGGCCACATAAAAAGCCACCAGCCCGTATAAAAAAAGGAATCCGGAACAAAGTAAAATAAACGTATTATACCAACTAAAAAACTGGAAACCGAACGGCACAAAAACAAGAGCGAACAAACTAAAAAGAGAAACAAAAAAAGCGTACACCGCTGGCGCCTTGATACGATCAGCTAAAAGATATTTATCAAATAAAGCGGCAACCGCATTAAAAAAATACCCTGCCAATGCCACAAATGTCCACGACATATTTTTTGTAATTCTTAGTGAGTCACAAGCGAACGCTTATTTCCCCTTGAGACGAGCAACGGAATTTAAATACCCTGACAACGTTTCTCTTTCACCTTATCTTCATTATACCTCATAAAACAAAAAAACGTCTGTTAGAGACGTTCTTGTTCGGTAATTTTTCGATAATACAGATCCACATCACTGATCCATTTTTTAACGCTTTCGCTACTATGTCCTTTGCAACTTGATCCACACTTCCAAACGATCAGGTGTTTCGGGTCACTCGTTTGTTTCAACTCTACCAATTTTGCCAAACGATTGCCTACTGTTTTGACGGCCTCTTCCCGACTTCCAAAACAACTGTGCCCCATAGCGACACCACGACTACCGGCACCCTTATATCCCCAGTAATTAAAACAATCATCGCCGTTTTTATCAAGCGGGACACGCTTCCCCCAATTGCTTTCTTTTTTGGCGATACCGATAAGCAGTGCCGCTATTTCCCGGTCATATGTGGCGATGGTCGGAATCATTTTTTCAATAGGATATCCAACAACAATATCCTCAAGCATTGCTTCAATATCTTGTTTCTCTCCGGTATCTTTTTTTGATACATGTGCCTTTGATTGTTTTTCTATCCGTTCGCGTAACGCGCGATTCTCAGAACAAGAAATTTTTGATTGTTTTTGATCGTCATTTCCCAAAAAAGAAGAAAATATCTGCACGTCTTCTCGCCAACGGCACCACTCACCCTCCTTATCAGATTGCTTTTTTTCTTCCTGCGCCACGGCACCAGAAACACCATCCGCTCCGGGAAAAAAGGAAATTACCCCAACAAAAACGAGAGAAATAATAGAAAAAAACAGGCTTTTCTCAAAAAAAAGCTTGTAGGTAAGAAGGTATTTTTTTTGCGATAGAATTCGACTTACCAAGGCGTTCCCTCCGGACAACTGGCTTTCGTCACTACCGTAAGACTCTCTTCTTTGATGCATATCGTAAGATACTTCCATCCTTCTTTCTCTCAAAGACACAGGTCTTAACATACCAAATTTTTAATATATTGTCAACAAAAAAATACAGAAAACATCAAAAAAATCCCTTCTATAAGGGATTTTTTCTTTTATTCTCTGAAACTTTTCACTCTTCCTGATTCAGCTTTTGAAAATACATATCCACATCACTGATCCATTTTTTGACGCTTTCCCGACTATGACCCTGACAGCTAAATCCGCACTTCCAAATAATCATTTTTTCAGGCGTATTGAGCTTTTCAGAATGAATAAGTTTATTGAGACGTTTAGCAACCGTTTCCACGGCATCTTTTCGACTATTAAAACATGTGTGACCACCCGTCCCCATCATTCGTCGTATTCCTCGATATCCCCAATAATTGAAACAATCCTGACCATCGAGCACGGGCACGCGCTTCCCCCAATTGCTTTCTTTTTTGGCGATACCCACGAGAAAAGCCGCCGTCAACCGATCTTGTTCAAAGATGTATGGGAGCATCGCCTCAATCGGGTACCCCTCTACCATGGAGCGAACGCTTTCTTCATACTCTTGGTCGGCCGCCTCGTTAAAATACTCAAAAAAAATATCTGCCCCGCCCTCATATGCCTGAGGGGATATGACCGTTTCTGACTCATTCATACTTACTTCTTCCGGTATTGTCACCGGTTGGTCGGCTTCCTGAAACCGAGCGAAAACTCCCGGACCAAAATAATGTTCCATAAAAGCCATTGAAATCATACCAAACATAACTCCTCCCATAAGAGATCCGTAAAGCATCTTGCGCGGAGCGATATCGGGAAGCGCTTGCAAGATAATTCTTCTCACCCGTCGTGCATACATTTCCACGCGACGAAATACCCGCCACAAGATATCACGAAAAGATTGCTCACGAAAGATTGCCAAAAGAACTTTTTGTTCTCGACATATTCCATCAACCGTCCGTTGTCCAACGGTTTCCTTTGTCGTCCTCGATGTTTTTTTTACGGTATTCAGAAAAACCTTGGTTCTTCCAAGGCGTGTTGTCCGTATATCAAAAGACTGGACACGTTTTGTATGAAAATTTTCAATTTTTTTTTGATTGAAGTTTTTGTTCTTCATTGAAAATGATTTTTAATTTTATCCCCCCAACAACAAAACGAGCTCTCCTCTCTCTTTTGCCCCCTACTCTTTTTTCTCGCCAGAGGAAAGATCTATTCCGGCTTTTTCGCTAAAAAACTTTCGCACATCAGGTTCGCCAATATAACAACGTCCATCACCACCATAGACAAACGGCACGCCCATACCTTCAGGGCTTACCTTGCACGCTTGAGCACGACGATCAAGCTCCCGGGCGTTCGTTTTATTGCCCCACACTTCTTTTTTTTCAAATGAAACTTTTTCAGATACCTTGTTTTCTTCAAGAAACTCATTAATCGTTTTACAGTGCGGACACCCCTCACCATAATAATAGACAATGGCGGCGGGATCGTCTTTTGCCTGATCTTCACCAAGTCCCCACCAAATAAGGGCAACAATCAACAAAAACGCTCCTCCGAAAACAAACAAAAATTTTTTATCTGGCATATGATATCAATTATTACTTGTTTTTATTGTATCATTTTTCTTTCTCTGAAGCCACCAAAATAAAATACTCCCCAAAAGAAACATAAAAAAGGAAAGTATCTGGCCAAAAGAAAGACCATAAGGAAAGATATTCAAGAAAAAGATGCCGTAAAATGCGTCTGGCTCACGAAAATATTCCACGCCGAAACGAACTACCGCATACAGCAGTATATACAAACACGTCAACAAACCATCGATGCGAATAAATCTTCTTAAGAAAAAAATAGCACCAAAAAGAAACAATCCTTCAAAAAACGCCTCGTACAAGGAAGAGGGATGGCGCAAGATGTTTCCCGACGACGTATCCAAAAAAAACATTCCCCATGGTTTTTCCGTTACCCTACCAAAAAGTTCCAGATTAAAAAAGTTTCCTACACGACCAAAAAATGTCACAAGCGGAACAAACAGAATAACGCTATCTGCTATCCGCCAAAAAGAAAGTCTCTTTTTCCAAGTAAACCATCGCAAAGAAAAAAGAGCGCCAAGAATTCCGCCATGATAGCTCATTCCCGATAGTCCAACCCACAATTTTCTTTCAAAATCATAGGGGGAAAAAATACTCAAAGGATTCTCAAAAAAACTTTCTGGAGAGTAAAAAACAAAATACCCGACACGTCCACCAATAAAAGCACCAAAAAAAAGTATGAAAAAAAGATCTATTCTTTGCTCTTGAGAAAGAGTGCCCTCATAAAATATATTTCTTCGCATAAAAAAAAACACCAGAAAAGCGCTTCCCAGAAAAAAGAGAGCGTACCAACGAACAGAAAAAAAACCGATCGTAAAAGCGATCGGGTCAAGAAGCAAAGGAATATATTGCCACTTCTCCATATTTTTGAATTTCTCGCCTTCGTTTCACCTTCCCCGTCTTTTCCAAAAATCTTCTGCCAAATAAAAAATCTATTGATTGTACTCTTTTAGTTGCTCTTTAAATTCAATACTGTAAATTTCGCCGAGAGCCATAAAAAGAGAAACGATGATTGGTCCGATGACAAATCCCGGTAAACCAAACAAAGAAATTCCTCCAAGAGTGGCGAAGAAAATCATAAGCGGATGCATTTGTGTGTCTTTCCCGACTAATTTTGGGCGCAAAATATTATCAATGACGGAAATAACTCCGGCACCGACAACAAGAACAAAAACTCCCTGCCACACGTAACCAAGAAGGAGCATAATAATTCCCGCCGGTACCCATACAATGGCCGAACCGACCATTGGTATGATGGAAAAAAGCACCATGACCAAACCCCAAATGGCCGGGGATGGAATACCGGCGATCCAGAAAGCGATACCTCCCAGAAAACCTTGCACCATACCAACAACAATAGTTCCTTTCAGCGCCGCCCGACTGATAGAGATAAATTTTTTGATAAGAAGCGCGTCGTGCTCATTACGAAGCGGAGAAAGCTGCATAAGAAATCTTAATGTTTTCTTCCCATCAATAAGAAAATAAAACAAGGTAAAAAACATCACAAACACCCAGAAAACAAAATGCGTAACCCCCTGATACGCCGCCTGAATGAGACCAAGAGCGTTTTGACCAAAATTTTTGATATCCTCCAAAATACGCTCTTGATGAAAGGTTTCGGTATCAAAAAAAATATTAAGATATGGCAGAGACTGTAAAGCTCCCACTACCTGCCCGACGACTCGCTCAAGAGACGATTCCTCTCCAAGAGCGTGATACAGGGTATTTGCCTCGCTGATCGCCAAGCTCAAAACAAAAAATATCGGGGTTACGATAATAAGGATAACCAAAAGACAGGTAAGAAAAGCGCTCCACCCACGGTGTCCGCGCGTAAAACGTTCAAAATAATGATACGGCCCCTTAAACAAAGCCGTCAAAATAGCGGCGGCGATAATAGCGGTCAAAAATGGCTGGAAAATGAAAAAAACAACCGTCCCCACGGCAAAAAATAAAAAGAAAAAGAAATAAACATTAAATGCGCGAAGTTCCATACTTTTCCCTTATTATAACATTTCCAAAATTTTTTTGCTAATAGCCTCGCGGGGGAACACTCTGAAACAGGGCCGTCCTAAAAGAATCTGGGCACGAATCAAAATCGCTGACTTTTTATTCACCAAAATTCTCTTATGTGGCGGACGGACAGAGACGTCGAGCCCATATGTTTTCTTGAAATATTCCTTGATACCGGCACGTGTGGCGTACCCGACCGGAAGAAAAAACGGTTTGTACGATTCCCTTACGGAAGAGAAATACTTCTTGTGACACTCGTGAAGATAGACGATGGCCCGCATATCCTTTGGATTACCGGACAATGTCCATTTCTTCCGTTTCTGCGTCATTTTTTCCCGTTTTCCTTTTTCCCGATAATACACACACCGCGTTTTGAGCGAACACGCCTCACATTTCGGACGCGCGACACACAGAGAACTTCCAAAATCCATCAGCGCGGCGTTCATTTCCTTTTTTGGCATCGCGTATTTGTTCTCCCAAAATGTTTCATCAGAAACAAGATGTTTTCCGCCAAAGAAAAATCTACCCATAACGCGCCTGAGGTTCGTATCCCATGCCAAATAATCGCCATCATAGGCAAAACTCAAAATGGCTGCCGCCGTGTAAGGACCAATCCCGGGCAATTTCTCAAGTAATTTCCGATCGCGGGGAAAAATTCCCCCATATTCTTTCATTACCGTTTTCGCGGTTTCAAGCATATTGTGCCCACGCGCATAGTAGCCGAGTCCCGCGTAGTACAAAAGAAACTCTTCCCAACTCGCTTTTGAGAGTGCTTCGATAGTCGGAAACTTTTTCAAAAATCGCTCATAATACAAAATGACGCGTGACGCTTGGGTCTGCTGGAGCATAATCTCGCTCACCCACACCTCATAGGCCAAGACTCTCTTTTTTCTCCAAGGCAGATGCTCCCGTCCGCCTTTTTTGAAAAAATCAGCTATCCTTTTCTCGAACCATACGATTTTTTCTTTCGCAATTGACATACAAAGTTCACTATATTATTCTTTTTTTAGACCTGTGGGAATGGGCCAAGTTCCCACCACCTGATAAAGCATTACAGGCGTCATGGTCTAACGGCCACCACCAGAGTCAAGGAAGTCCTGCAACGCGGACTTGTATCATCTTGACGCAGTTCTGGTGGTTTTTTTCTTACAAAATCACACCGCCACCAAGACAGTATTTTCCATCGTAAAATACGGCGAACTGACCCGCGGCAATTCCTGAATCTTTTTCTTTGAGCGTCACTTTCAACTTGTCGTTCCCGATATACTTGATGCTCGCCGGATATATTTTGGCGCCGTGGCGCACCTTGACCATACACTCTTGTTTCTCCGGCGTCATACCGGAAATCCAATTCAGTCCACCGACCATAAACGTATCGCGCGCGATGAGCTCGTGATGCTCACCGTGCGAAATAAACACTTCGTTCGTCTCAGAATTCTTTGCCACCACGTACCACGGGCCGCCGGAGAGTCTTATACCGCGGCGTTGCCCCACCGTAAAATACCAAAAGCCATCGTGCTCACCCAAGATCTTACTGGTCTCATATTCGATCAGCTTGCCCGGCCGCTTGCCGAGATGGTATTCGAGGAATTTATCAAACGGAATCTTGCCAAGAAAACAGATGCCTTGGCTGTCTTTGCGCTTAGCATTGGGCAATTCGAATTTTTCTGCTAATCGCCGCACCTCTCTTTTCTCGAATCCACCAATCGGAAACAGCGCTTTCGACACCTGTTCCTGCGAAAGCTGCGAGAGAAAATAGGTCTGATCCTTCACCAAATCAGGGGACATTTTCAATCGAAATATGTTTTTTTGAGATTGTTTCGCAAGTGTTTTTTTCGCTATCTTCAACGTGTCTGAAGCGGCGCTTGCAGTTCGAAAAAATTCCATTGGTTGCCGTCGAGTGAGGGAATTTTTTCGGTCATCGGAAGCGCCGATGAGTTTTGAAGACGAGAAAAAAATATCTTGCGAAGGAATCTCATCTGCCTCCACCTGCGCGTAATGCCCCGTCGCCACCTTGTCAAAATCACGCCCGAACGCGTTATAAAACGCGCCGAATTTGATCCGCGCATTACAAAGCATATCCGGATTGGGCGTGCGACCCGCTTTCACCTCACCAATCACATACGATACCACGCGTTCCCAATACTCCTTTTGAAACGGTACCACGGTAAGCGGTACACCCGCCTCTTCGCACACTGCTCGCACATATGACAAATCATCTTCCCATGGGCACTCCCCGAGAAAAGACAACTCGTCTTCCAGCCAAATTTTGAGATAGAAAGCAGAAAGCGTCTGCCCTTCTTCTTGCAAAAGCCTGAGCGCTACCGAACTATCCACCCCACCGGATACCAGTACTGCAGTGTTCATACGAGAGTTTACGCGGCGATGTCACCGTGCGTTTTCAAAAATTTCTCAATACTCTTTTTTACATCTTCGGCGTTCTGACAAATCATCAATTCCACTCGCAATTCTTTGGCCAAAGGAAAATGATTGATGTACGCCTGATAATGTTTTTTCATTAAATCAAAACTTTTTGTATCACGCCACGTTTCTTCAAAAAGCTTTGTATGTTCGATCGCCACTTCCAATTTTTCCCGCACCGTCACATCCTGTTTCTTTCGATCAAACAGCCACGGATTGCCGAATACTGCCCGCCCAAGCATCACTCCGTCGCAGCCGGTCTCACGCGCTTTCTCTTCCGCGTCGGCACAATCGCGTACATCGCCATTGCCGACGATGAGCGTGCCTGATCCGCGCGCGATTTCTACCGCCCGCTTCACGCGCTCCCATTTGGCTGGTACTTTGGACATTTCTTTTTTCGTCCGACAATGTACCGTAATCACCGCCGGCTTTGTTTCCAATAATTTCGGTAACCATTCATCCAAAGTATCCTCATTGAAACCGAGACGCGTTTTCACAGACACGGGAATACGCTTTCCGGAAGCCTCCACTCCTTCCATCGCCGCGAGGATGACCGCTTGCGCGAGTGCCGGATCTTTCATGAGGCTCGCCCCGGCGCCCTGCTTCATCACATTCTTGTCCGGACATCCCATATTGATGTCTATGCCATCAAAACCAAGACTCGCGACAAACTTTGCCGCTTCATACATTTTTTCCGGATGCGCGGTAAAAAGTTGTGTGACAATTGGTCGTTCACACTCGACGTATTCAAGATCGCGCAAAAGCGCCTGTCGCCCTTTCGGATGACACAGTCCGTCCGCTGAAACGAATTCCGTCCACATCACGTCCGGTCGACCATATTTCGCGATCATGCGACGAAACACGACGTCCGTGACATTCGCCATCGGGGCCAAGACAAAAAACGGTTTCTGTAATTGTTCCCAAAATCCAAGATATGACTTCATACACGAATAATTCCCATAGGGCAAGCATCTGCCGCGTGCTTACTTTCAAGGAAACGTTCCTCATCCGCTTTTGCCACCACAAACTCCTTCCCCTTCCAAACGCCATCTACCAAATCCGCCTTGCCATCGTCACGATTCATAACGAAACAATGCGGGGAAAGCAAAACACACGAACCGCAACCAATACAGTCATTCCGCTTATGACAAATCGTGATTTTTTTTACGCCCATATACTCCGATAAACATTATTTCCGATCCTTCCAAATATACACTTTATCATTCACTCTCACTCGCTCAGTCACCGGAAAAGTTATCGTCTCACCCTTTATCGCTTTTTGTACCGACACAGCGCCACCATTTCGCAAAGATTCTATTTTCCCCTCATAAACGCCGGTCGTAATCCCCATAATTCGTATTTCATCATGAAGAGCAATTTCTCCGGCTTCCATCATCATCTCCGCGACACCTGCTCGAGAAAAATATTTTTTTACCGTACCAACAAATTTTTTTTCTTTCTCCGCTTGAGAACCATACGTATGACTATATGCCTCCAACTCACGACCAAGATAATAATTCCCATGAGATAACCCGCGATGATATACCGTACGCAAACACTCAAGATATTTCTTCACCTTTTCTTTTGTATACTCTCCACGAATAATATCTTGGAGCGCCTCTCGATACGTTTTCGTCACGGTGTACACATATTCCGGCGAGCGTCCTCGACCCTCAATCTTCCATACGCCTATGCCGGAAGCTATAAGCTCGGGCAAAAAATCTATCGTGCAAATATCGGCCGCGCTCATCACGTATTGATTATCAACGACCAATTCCTTCCCTGTCTCCACGTCAGTCACGAGGTACTGCTTACGACAATTCTGCAAACACGCACCACGATTAGCCGATGCATTATCAGTATACAGGCTCATAAAACATCTGCCTGATTGCGCGACACAAAGGGCTCCGTGGACAAATGCTTCAATTTCCATCAAACGCCCTTCTTTCCCTATCAATTGTTCTTTTTCAATACGCTCATGTATTGCCCGAATTTGTTCAATAGTCAATTCTCGTGCCAAAACAACACGGTTGGTCATCGTCGCAAAAAAAGCCAGAGACTCATAATTAGAAACGGAAAACTGCACAGAAACATGTACGGGCATGCCCACTTCATTACAATACTGTATCGTTGCAAAATCAAAAGCAATAACAGCGTGCACTCCCTGCGCACACGCGGCATCAACGAGCGAACGCATCACCGTCACATCATGATCATACAAAAGAGTATTGAGAGCAAGATATGCTTTCACGTTTTTTTCCCGACAGAGACGCATAAACTCGGGTAAATCGGCAAGCGTCAAATTAGCCGCCGCTCGCGCCCGCATATTAAGCTGTGTCACGCCAAAATAAACACTGTGACAACCACCTTTTATGGCCGCTGCCAAACTCTCAAAACTCCCAGCCGGAGACATAATTTCAATTGTTTCTGGTCGTATCATAAACGTCCGATCAGTGTACTCTATTTTTTACCAAAAATAAACCCCGACCATTGTTACGGACGGGATTATGCTTTTTTTCTTTACGTTTTTTATCATGTACGCCTACTGCGTGAAAGGAATTCGATGTGCTATCAAGGCTTGCGTAAGGCGAACACGCTCTTCTTCATCCGGTTGATACCGATGAAAGACTTCTTCCCGCAACTGCTGAAACACTTCTCTTCCCAGCTTTTCTTGCAGGGTACGCTCCCACTCCGGCGCAAGATGTTTCTTGGCTACTCCCCAACAAAAACACAGTGTGTTCTCCATTGGGTGGAAGATGTCGATTGTTTCTACGCTATACACCGCGCGCACCGCGCGCAATAAATGCTCAACGGAAAACTCTGGCTGTCTCCGATGAGGAGAAACAACAAAAGAGACAAAGACAACTCTTGGTTTTTCTTCGTGTCGCCATATGAATCCAGGACCAATTTCCGGTGGCGGATACACTCCTTCTGCGGGCTTGATGCCGAGGAAGGGCTGGACGGGAAAAGTTCCCCGAACGGAGTCAACACTCAGTCTTTTCATAACAATCGGTTCCCCGTAAGAGGGAAACATCATTATAGGATCGTTCATTTTTTTTCCTCCAAAAAAGATTCAAGGAACTCGCGTTTACACTCTTCTTCATTATCATCAAATATCTTTTTTGTCTAGAAATTGTTTTTATTGACAATCATTTTTCTTCCTGTTAGTCTTAAAAGCAGACAATTTTAGTCCGAATTATATGAAACTCTCAAAAAAAACATATTATGGATTGCGTGCAATTTTAACCCTTGCGCAAGCCAAAACATCACTTTCTATCCACGCCATCGCAAAAAAGGAACATCTGCCGGAAGATTATCTTGAAAAAATATTTCAAAAACTCAGAAAGGCCGGTATCGTTGAAGCCAAAAAAGGCGTTGAGGGGGGATATTTGCTTGCTCGTCCGGCACAAAAAATCTCCGCGTGGGATGTTATTCGCGAACTCGACGGACCACTGCGAACATTTTCACTTTTCACTCGGGGAGAACTCCCCTGTCTCAACGTCAGTCATTGCCAAACAAACGAAGTACTACGAAAATTTGAAAATGAAATTGAACGCTCACTTTCAAAAATTACACTTGCTTCATTGATATAACCCCCTATGCTCTCCATCAAAAACCTCTCTGTTTCCATCGAAAGAAAAAAAATTCTCCAGGATATTTCTTTCGATTTCAAACCGGGAAAAACATATGCCATTCTCGGCCCCAACGGTTCCGGCAAATCGACACTGGCATCTACCCTCCTTGGTCATCCGAATTTTTTACTTTCTCGTAACGCAAAAATCACTTTTCAGAGAAAAAACATACAATCACTCTCTCCGAACAAACGTGCGACGCTCGGTCTTTTTCTTTCCTTTCAAACACCGCTAGCGCTTCCCGGTGTAACCATTTTTGATCTTCTGCGACTGGCGCTTGAAAAAAAAATTGATCCGGTAACGCTCCACAAAAAAATACAAGAATATGCCAAAGAGCTCGATATCAAAGAAGAGCTTCTTCGGCGCTCGCTCAATGACGGTTTTTCAGGCGGTGAAAAGAAAAAAATGGAAGCGCTCCAGGCCGTATTACTTGCGCCACAATTCGCTCTTTTTGATGAAGTTGATACCGGCGTTGATGTCGATGCTCTAAAAAAAATAACTCAATTTCTCAAAAAACATCTCCCAAAAAAAACAACCCGCGTCTTTATCACGCACTCAGCCAAACTCTTACAATACGTAAAACCGGATCACGTGCTCGTCATGAAGGAAGGGCGACTGGTAAAAACCGGGAGCGTGATACTGGCAAAAAAAATCGAACGTTTTGGTTTTGATGTGATCCCTATTTAAAATCAAAAGTTCAAACGTTCATTTTTTTCCATTTTTGATATTTTTATTTTTCTCATGAAGAACAAGAAGCAACATAAGAAAATCGACTTCGACTATCAATTTGGTTTTTCCATGCCGGAAAAATCCGTTCACAAAACAAATGTCGGTTTGCGTAAAGCAGTCGTCACGGAAATCTCCCGCGTCAAAGGCGAAGAGAAATGGATGCGCGATTTCCGTCTGCGTGCCTATGAGATCTTCAAACAAAAGCTGCTCCCGAAGTGGGGTGCCAATCTTTCGACGATCGACTTTGATGCCATCACCTATTACCTCAAAGCAACTGACCGACAATCAAAAAATTGGGAAGATCTTCCCCGAGAAATCAAAGAAACGTACGACCGGATCGGCGTACCGGAAGCAGAAAAGAATTTTCTTGCGGGTGTCAGCGCGCAATACGAATCGGAGGTCGTCTACGAAAGCGTCCACAAAGAATTGGAAAAAAGAGGTGTCATCTTTTGCGATATGGACACGGCGGTAAAAAAATATCCGAGCATCGTTCGGGAATACTTCGGCACGCTTATTCCGCCCCAAGACAACAAATTCGCCGCGCTCAATTCCGCCGTCTGGTCGGGCGGCTCGTTCGTTTACATCCCCAAAGGCGTCCACGTCACCCTCCCTCTCCAGGCCTACTTCCGTATCAATGCCGAATCTTTCGGCCAATTCGAACGCACGCTCATCGTGGCGGAAGAAGGAAGCTACGTGCATTACATCGAAGGCTGCACCGCTCCCATCTATCGCACCTCGTCACTCCATTCCGCCGTCGTGGAGATCTTCGTCAAAAAAAACGCGCGCGTCCGCTACACCACCGTTCAAAATTGGAGCAAAAACATCTATAACCTCGTCACCAAACGCGCCCGGGCCGAAGAAAACGCCGTGATGGAATGGGTGGACTGCAACATCGGGTCCGGTGTCACGATGAAATATCCGGCTGTCTACCTCGCGGGCAAAGGCGCACGCGGTGAAGTGCTTTCTATCGCCTACGCCGGGCGCCACCAGCATCAAGACACCGGTGCCAAGATGATCCATCTCGCACCCGATACCTGCTCGCGCGTCATCTCCAAATCCATTTCCAAAGACGGCGGCCGCTCTTCCTATCGCGGTCTCGTCCACATCGCCAAAGGCGCGAAAAACGCGAAGTCTTCTGTTGTTTGCGACGCGCTCATCCTTGACGAACGCTCCCGCTCCGATACGTTTCCAACAATGAACGTAAAAAACGCGAGCGCGCGCGTTGAACACGAGGCCACCGCCGAAAAAATCGACGAAGAAAAACTTTTCTATCTCGCCTCACGCGGCATAAAAAAAGAAGATGCCACGGGACTCCTCGTGAACGGCTTCATCGACCCCATCGTCAAAGAAATTCCTTTGGAGTATTCCATCGAACTCAACCGCCTGATCAATCTCGAGATGGAAAACGCCATCGGATAAACATCCTCTCTATGCGATTTCTTGATATTTCAACCGACACAAACAACACCTATCGTCTCAAAAAGAATGAGAAGGCTGTTTTCTTTCTTCTCAATCGTTTTGGAAGTATCACGTTCGAACTCACAGACATTGGCGCCGAGGCGCATATTTTCGCCCTTTTCACGGGAAAAAATACGGAACAAAAAACTCTTTCTCTCGTCCAAAAACATTCCGCGCCCAATACCGTCTCCCGTGCGATCGTAAAAACGGCTCTCTTCGATGAGGCGACGTTTTCTTCGGAAGGATTGATAAAAATTGAAAAAAAGGCCGCGAGAAGTGACGCCTCATACGAATGTCGTGCGCTCCTTCTCTCGCCGTTCGCCCAAGCATCCGCCAAGCCGACGCTCGAAATTCTTACGAATAACGTGAAATGTCACCACGCCGCTGCTATCGCATCTTTCGATCCAAAACAGCTCTTCTTCGCCCAGTCGAGAGGTCTTTCAAAAAAACAAGCACAACAACTTCTAGTCGACGGATTCTTCAATGAAACTTTGGAAAAAATGAAGCTACTCGTCGAAAAAGATATCCTCCCTACCCTCAGACAGTTTCTTTCCATCGCTGAAAAATAAGGAAGTGAGTTTTCTTCGCAACCGATACCCGTTCCCATGCGAAAGCAATCCGAGATACGAGAAAATGTTCTTCTCGCAGAGTTTCCGGAACATCCTCTTTTTTGTCACCGTCCGCAGCACGCAATGATCAGAAAAGTGCATCCAGCCAAGAAAATCGACACCCGAAACGACTGTTTGGATAAACACTTTGTCCGGATGCAATTTGAGATGTAGCCTTTCATCCAAGAACCTCCCTATCTCTGCCAAGATACACTCTAACCATACTTTGTCCCGAGACAAGATGACAAAGTCATCGGCGTATCGAATGTAATATCTTGCCCGCAATCGATGTTTCACGAATTGATCAAATTCATTCATAGAGATGTTCACGAGAAGCTGTGAGGTAAGATTGCCAAGCGGCAATCCGACATTTCGCGCTGTCGAAGAAGAAAAACTTCGTACTACCTTCCCCAGCAGCCACAGAATATCTTCGTCTTGGATCCACTCACGAAGAATACGCAAGAGGATATCCTGATCGATCGATGCAAAAAATTTCCGGATGTCGCACTTGAGCACCCAAGTGGTCTTGGTATGGTTGCAAGAAACCTTTCGGGAAAAGACCCTGAAACGATCGAGTGCCTTGTGCGTGCCCTTCCCCTCTCGGCAGGAATACGAATCAGCGATGAAGAGCGTGTCAAAGAACGGATAGAGAATCCGGTAAATGGCGCGATGTACGAGACGATCTCTCACTGACGCCTTGTGAATATCGCGCGGCTTCGGATCATTGATTTTAAAAGCCTGATAGCCGCCGTGCTCGTAGGTCTTGTTTTTCAGATCTTCGTAGAGCACGAAGAGATTGTCCATAAGATGTGCTTCGAATTCCTGGACGTCCTTTTTGTTCCTTTTTCCTTTCAGGAATTCCTTCCACGCGGCAAGGAGATTCTCGAGGGATATGATATCATCATAAGAAACGACTAATTTTTTCTTCTTTTTCCTATAATGATTCCTGGAAATACCCCCCCCCGCAGGATCGGGACAAATCAGCGTCATTGTTCAACTGAAGGCCGCCTATCAGCTGTGGCAAAGTTTTATCGCTCATATTCCAAAAATTCATCGTTACACATTTGGCGAAAAAATCGATCGTCTCTTCCTCGATACGCTTGAGCTCCTCTTCCGAGCCCAATACGCAAAGCCGGAAACTAAAATCCAGTATCTGACCGCTATCATCGGTAAAACCGATCTTCTCAAATTCTTCCTACAAATCGGCTGGGAAAATAAGCTAATCGATAACAAAAAATACCTCGGACTCTCTACGGAACTTCAGGAAATCGGTCGGATGCTTGGGGGCTGGAAGAAAGGCCTAAAAACAAAACTCTCGCCTTAAAGACGAGAGAAATTTGAAGCGTGGCCTGGGCAGAGAACCTGGTTGTCAGCGTTCCAGTTGCCATTCTCGTCGAGCTTCCAGTCGTTGACGTTCCACTTGCGGTTGTCCGAGTTCCAGTTGACATTCACGGCGAAGACTTTGTGCCTTGAACCATCCATTCCACCACCCTTTGAATACTCTTAGGATTGTATCGTATGCGGGACATAGAAGTCCGCCAGTTCAAGACACCAACGCATTATATTTTTTGAAAACAAAGTGGCACTCTAGTTGAAGAAAGTTTCCGCAACTACTCTGGCACATTTCACTTCCAGTATCCTGACCTTTCAGCCGTAGCCGAAAGAAATTTCCAACACACCTCTTTCATTGTATCAAAAGAAAAAGACCCCGGGAACTTGTTGTAGTTCCAAGGGTCTAAGAGACTAAGGGTCCAAGGGTCCTTTGCCGAAGTGGCGAAAGGGTCAGAGCGCTGCGTTGCCTGGGCAGAGAACCTGGAAGTCAGCGTCCCAGTGGCCATCCTCGTCGAGCTCCCAGCCGCCGACGTCCCACTCGCGGTCGTCCGAGCCCCAGTAGACATCCACGGCGAAGACTTCACCGTTTTTGCCCTCGACGTAGAAGATGTTCGCGTAGCCGTTGTTCAGCAGGAAGCCCGACTTGCCGTTGGGCTGTGCTTCGATCAGGCCTGCGATGTCTTCGAGCGTCGACAGGTGGGTTTCCGGCAGTTCCTTGCGAATGTCCTTGTCGTAGGCGTTCGCTTTGAGAAGCGAGGCCACGTAGGGACGCTCGGGAGCCGAGTCCACCGCCTGTCTGGCGTGGAGGTCGAGACGGTCTGCGAAGGTGTCGTAGACGTAGAGGCCGGGGCCGGTCTGGTAGAACTCCGCCACATTGAAGGGCTTCGTTCGTGCCGGAACGGTTGCTTGGGCCACGGGCTTGAGAAGCCGCGTTTCCGTAAGCACCGGGTAGCGCGAGCCGAGTCTCTTCAGGGCGTTGATGGTGGCCCGTTCGATTTCGGCCTTGAGTGCGTCCCCCCGCTCGATGACCTGCTGTGCGCCTTCCTTGTCGAGAGGCACTTGGGCGAGGGCCGAGCGAGTCGCTGATACGGAAGCGTCTTCGAGAAAACGCTTCAGTTGCTTTTCCTGGTCTTGCGTGATCGACTGAGTCGTCATCGCAGTCTCCTTTTCAAAAGTACATTCCCGATACGCCCGGGAAGATGCGGTTTGCAGTCGAATAAAACAATGACTACGAAACGATTCATTATAGCACTTTTTGTGACTCTTGTCAATTACGAGAAGCTATGTTATCTTTGTGAGTAGTGTAATTCGGACTCTTTCAGTCTGTTTTTCTATTTTATGGCCTATACAAGCGATATTCGAAACCATTTCCCCATCTTCCGCCACCATCCTGATTTGACGTACCTCGATTCGGCCGCGACGACGCTCAAACCGGAAACAGTAATCGACGCCGAACGGGAATATCTGGAACGGTATTCCACGAATGTCGGACGCGGACTCTACCCCCTGGCCGAAAAAGCGACGGACACGTTCGAAATGACACGCCAAAAAACAGCGGCCTTTATCGGCGCTCGAAACGAAAAAGAGGTGATCTTCACGGATGGTGCCACTGCCTCGCTCAACCTCGCCGCGAGACTCCTCGAATCCCTCGTCACTCCGAAAGACAACATCCTTGCAACCGTGCTCGAGCACCATTCCAATTTCCTTCCGTGGAAAGAACTCGCCACAAGAACGGGCGCCGAATTCCGTGTCGCGCCGATCGATACGGACGAATGCGTCGACAGAGACGCCCTTGTCGATATGACGGACGAACACACAAAAATTGTTGCTTTCTCCGCCGTCTCCAATGTCATAGGCGGCATCAATCCGGTTTCCGAGATCGTGAAGCGCATCAAAGAGAAAAATCCACACGCTGTCGTCGTCGTCGATGCGGCACAGGCGATCGGGCACCAACCAATCGATGTTTCCTTGTGGAACGCCGACTTCGTCGCCTTTTCCGCACACAAAGCATTCGGTCCGACCGGTGTCGGCGTACTTTTCGGCAAAGAAGCGCTTCTTGAAACGCTTCCCCCCGTTTCTTTCGGCGGCGGAATGGTGCTTGAGAGCTGTGCGGAAACACCAAAATACCGAGAAATCCCCTTTCGTTTCGAAGCCGGTACGCCAAACATCGGAGGTGTCATCGCATGGGGCGCGGCTATCGATTTTATGAAAAATATCGGTGTCGAAAATATCCGCGCACACGAAGAAACCCTCACAAAATACGCTCTCGAAAAACTGAGCGGAGCTTTCGGTAAAACGATCCGCCTCATTGGCCCGAAAGATGCGAAAAAGCGTAGTGGTATCATCGCTTTTGCTATTCACGGTATGCATCCGCACGATATCGCGCACCTTTTGGGCGAATCAAACATCTGCGTCCGCGCCGGCGAACATTGCGCCGCTCCTCTCCACCGCGCCCTTAATCTCGACGCGACGACCCGGCTTTCGTTCTCGGTTTATAATTCAAAAGAAGACATTGATAGACTGATCAAACGATTGAAGGAAATAAGAAAAATCCTATGAGTATTTACCACGATCTCATCCTCGACCACTACCGCAATCCCCGCAATCGTGGCGAATTGAAACACGCCACGCATAGCGCACAAGCGAATAATCCCACCTGCGGCGACCGGCTTGGGATGCACATTCTCGTAAAAAATGATACTATTCTAGACGTGAAGTTTTCCGGTTCTGGGTGCGCTATTTCACAGGCCAGCGCCTCACTTCTTACCGAAGCGATCAAAGGCAAATCCGTAAAAGAAGCCCTCGCTCTCGAACCAAAAAACGTATTTGAACTCCTCGGCGTGACGCTTTCCCCTGCGCGGCTCAAATGCGGTCTTCTCTCGCTCGAGACATTCAAGAAGGCGTTTCTAAAAAATACCCGTTGAATGGTTAGATTGTTTTATGGTTGAAAAACAATAAAGCACTGTAGCTATGTAACAATGTAATCATAAAAATATGGCTTGGAAAGATGAAAGCAAACCCGCGGGTCCGGTAACTCTCAAAAACGGCTGGACCGTGGAAGTCGATGAAAATGTCTGTATCGGTGCGGCCCCTTGTACCGCTATGGCACCAAACACGTTTGCCTTAAACGATGCCGGCAAAGCCAACATCCTTTCCTCTGTCGATCAGGATGATCAGGAAACTATTCTCAATGCCGCGCGCGCCTGCCCCGTCGCCGCTATCATCATCAAGGACGAAACTGGGAAAATTATTTTCCCCGCCTAGACCTTCAGGAATATTGAATACTGGAGAGTATAGAGACGGTCCTCTCTATGAAGGATCGTTGTTCAAAAAAATTATATTCTCTCTACTGCGTTCCATATTCATCTGCCTATGAAGCAAAAATCATCAAAAAATTTAAAAACCGCCGTCCAAGACCAACTCAGAAAGGTAATGGATCCTGAACTTGGTATTTCCATTTGGGATTTGGGGCTCATTTATGCTATTGCCATTTCCAAAGACGGTGTCTGTCTTATCACGATGACTCTCACCACTATCGGCTGTCCCCTTTTCGGTACGATCCAAAAAGAAATTGAGGATAAAATAATGGAAATTGACGATATTGAAGATGTAAAAATTGATCTTGTTTTCGATCCACCATGGACACCGGAAAAAATATCCCCCGAAGCGAGAATACAATTAGGTTTGGAATAATAAAAAGAGGTCCGTAGAGACCTCTTTTTATTCTGTGTTCTCGACGCTATTTGAAACTTTGCAATAATTGCTGAAACATTTCCGCGTTGTTTTGTTTACGTAAAAACAAAGGTTCCTCACCCTCACGAACAAGAGTTTCATAGGTGGGGCGGCCGGTTTCTTGATATATCACGCCCAAGGCGAACTTTTCCTGATCGAAGGCGAGTTCCATTGCTTTCATCTTGTCCATCTTGTCATACGTTTCATCGAGAGAGTACGTATGTTCTTTGAACCACTGATACGTGTTTTGTTTGTTGAATACCACACAGGGCTGGAAAATATCGACGAGCGCGTACCCCTTGTGTAAAATGGCCGCCTTGACGATTTCTTTGGACTGAGCGATATCCGCAGCAAATGCACGTGCCACAAATGTCGCTCCGGCCGCGAGCGCTACCGCTACCGGATTGAACGGTTCCACGACGACGCCATTCGGCTGAAGCGGATTTTTCAAGCCTTTTTCAGACGTCGGCGACGCTTGTCCTTTCGTCAGTCCGTAAATCATATTGTTATGGACGATGTTCGTGATGTCGGGATTGCGCCGAATCGTATGAAGGAAATGATTGCCCCCCTCGCCATAGGTATCGCCATCACCCGATTCCGCGATGACGGTAAGTTTCGGATTGGCATTTTTGATTCCTATCGCTGGTGGGAGCGCTCGTCCATGCAAACCATTGAAATAATTAACACGCAAATAGTGCGGTGTTTTCGCCGCCTGACCGATGCCGGAACAAATAACGGCCTCCTGCGGCGCAATATCAAGCTCGGCCAAAGCATGTTTCACGATAGTCAAAATAGGAAAATTTCCACACGCCGGACACCATGCAATATCCGTATGGAGTGGCATATCATATAGTTTCTTATCAATCATAAAAGTATCTTTACTCTTTCAATAATTTCCTCAACCGAAAACGGCGATCCATCATATTGCAAAATTCTTTTCTTTACTTTCACTCCGTATTCTTGCTGTAATAATTCGGCAAATTGCCCGCTGGCGTTATTCTCAATGACAATAATCTCTTTGCGAGTAAATATTTTTTTTGCCGCTTTCGGCAACGGATATACCTGAGAAAAATGCACTCCCGCCACGTCGTCACGCAAGAGATGTTCCAATGCCTCTTCCAATACCCCTCGATTGGATCCCCACGAAACCACAATCGTATCCGCGCGCTTCACATCACCAAATTCCGTCGGTAAAAACGCTTCATCTCTTATGCCGGATATTTTTCGCAAACGCTTTTCATGCATCGCGACGCGTACGACGGCGCTTTCCGTAATATGCGCTTCGTCGTCGTGTTCGTCACTATCAACACCGACCAATCCCTCTCCATAGCCGGGAATACCACGAGGAGAAACTCCATTCTCTGTAACAGCATAACGCTTGTACAAAGCATCTGTTTTCACAATATGCTGTTGCCACGCGATAAAAGGAAAATCTTCTTCAGCAACAGTAGTGAGAGCATCAACAAAATACTGATCCGTAAGAATAAAAACCGGGATCTGATAAGCATGAGCAATATGAAATGCTTGTACCATAACAGAAAAAGCCTCAGCTAACGTTCCGGGAGCAAAAATAGCCCGTGGAAATTCGCCATGTCCGGCATACAAAGCCAAATTCAAATCAGCTTGTTCTGTCCGCGTCGGTAACCCCGTCGAGGGTCCTGGGCGCCCTGCAATATGAATGACTATTGGTGTTTCAATCATTCCAGCAAGACTCACTCCCTCTGTCATAAGATCAAATCCTCCACCAGATGTTGTCACTAAAGCTCGCGCTCCGGCATATCCCGCACCCAATCCCTGATTGATAGCGGCAATCTCGTCTTCCGCTTGATCGACGATAACACCAAGAGCTCTCCCTTTTTGCGCAAGAAATGTCAGTACGCCTGTTCCTGGTGTCATCGGATACGAAGAAATATAATCACATCCACCGGCAAGCGCTCCCAATCCGACCGCTTCATGTCCATCAAGAAGCAATTCGTTTTTTACCGTTTCATTTTTTTTCATAACTACCTCGATACCCTCGCTATAGGCAAGATGCTTGCCAAACACATACCCCTTCTCCGCCGCTTCAAGATTTTTCTTTATGATATCATCTCCTTTACGAGCAAAATGTGTCCGTAAATATTCCTGAAAAATCACCACGTCTGCCTTGAGTAATCCGAGTGCCACACCAACCGCTACCGTGCTCGTATAAAGAGGATTTCCCAACTCATGAGCAAAACGCGTAAACGGCACATCAATAACATGCAGTTCTTGTGTATCAACAATTTTATTTTTTTCTCCAAGCACAACCGTCTTGGAAGAAATTCGATGTTTCAAGTGCGGTAACACATCCTTATCAAGCGCAAATAAAAAATCGATGCGATTGACAAAGGCTGCGCGCTTCTTATCTGTCACGCGGATCTCCGTCGAATTCGATCCACCACGAATACGAGACATATACTCTTTGCACGCAAAAACATTATACTTCTCGCGTTTGAGAACGTTTACCAGCAACTCTTCAACGGTTTGCACTCCTTGTCCCGCCGCACCGCCCAAAACGATAGAAATATCGCCTGAAAAATGTTTCATATCACCCTCCTTTTATTTTTTCTTTAATGGCCGGTTATTGGACGGGTGTCCATGACGCCATCAAAAATTTCTTTGTTTTCTTCCCCGCTTACCGAAAGCACCCCCCATAACCCTCGATCCAAACGCGCGAGCGCATGATCAACGAACATGTACTTTCCAGGAACTTCAAGAGTGAACTCTACCATCGTGGCTCCACCGGCCGGAACAAGTGTCGTCTGAACATTATGATGCACATCTCCACCAATGCCGCCTTCCGAATACACCCTATCAAATATCTCTCCAATCACATGAAACGACGAAATCAGATTCACTCCACCATTTCCGAAAAAAACACGTACCCGCTCACCAACTTTTGCTTCCATGGTATCAACAAGAGCGCCGGTTTTTCCATTAAATACAATATACTGCGGATGACCATCAAGCATGGCCTCACCATCGAATACCTGCAATCCTTCCTTGCCAAGCGCTCCCGTCGAATAAAACTCCCCCTGAACCACGTACAATTCCTTGTCCACTTTCGGCAATCCTTCTTTTGGCTCTACCAAAATAAGTCCATACATGCCATGGGTCATATGCACCGCCACATTGGGAATCGCACAATGGTAAATATACAGTCCCGGCTGAAGCGCTTTAAAAGAAAATTCTTTTGTCTCCCCGGGCATCACTGTAGAAACCGTTGCACCACCACCCGGTCCGGTAACAGCGTGAAAATCAACGTTATGCGGATGTAAACTCGTGTCATTATTCTTTATATGCACCCGTACCTTATCGCCCTCCCGCACCCGCAAAAAGGGGCCGGGAACTTTTCCATCAAATGTCCAGTAATTATAAAAAATTCCGGGAGCGATTTCCGCAATCACTTCTTTTGTTTCCAAAAAAACATCTACCGTTTCCTCATGATCACGGGAAATCGGTGCCGGTACTTCATTCGGATTGCGAGCGATGTTTTCCACTCTCTCAAATCCGTCAAGATGACGAAAAAAACTTATAATATTTTTGAACGGCAACCCCGGATGAGTCATTGACGGTCCGAACGTTTTCATAAATAACGGATATTCCACCGTATTGGGAAGCACCTGCGAAGAAATGAAAAAAAGGCCGACACCAAACAAAAATACCACAAACAATACTTTCCGTGTTCTGGTAATAAAAATTCTTTTCAACAAAGACCAAGCGAATCCGAAGCCGGCTCCAAAAGCAATCACCAGTCCGGCCGCTTGCAACAATACTACCCGCAAAAATTGAAGAAGTTGTCCCATAAAGATGATTGAATCAATAAAACTTATTCTTCTTTTTCCAATTCTTTTTTTACTGTTATAAATTCGTTCTCAATCTCTTTGAGTCGGATCTTGCTTTCTTGAATAAGAAGCGCTCCTTCTTTGACCTTTTGCAAACCCTGCTCGACATCTACTGCCTCCTGATCATCAAACCAGCGAACAATCGTTTCCAGTTTCTTCAAAGATTCATTGAGAGATTTTTTTGTGGTCATAGGGTTTCTGTTTCAGCCTCTTCATTATACACGTTCAATACCTGTGAATCCAATCGTCCGTCAGCCAAGCGGACAGAAAGCATATCTCCCGCACGCACCGCGCGTACGCTCCGCACCAATTGACCTTCTTTTTTAATGAGACTGTATCCCAAACGAAGCGCTCGCTTTGGATCGTATCGATGAAGCGCCTCCTCAGTATGCTTACAGGATTGCCCTATTGTCTCAAGCGCCACGGCAAAACGCCGCAATAACGTTTCCTGGAAAAATATGCTTTTTTGTCTCTGTTCCCGTAAAGCATACTCTATTTTTGAAAAACAAAGAAAGAGTCTCTCCCGAAAACCACTCTGTACTTTAATATACACATCAAGTTGTTCGGAGAGATTTTGAGCATATTGACGTAAACGATACTTGGTTACCAGAAAAGCCTTTTCATATGCCTGAAAAATATGCTGTTCCATCTGCCGCAACAGACCACTCGCCTTTTCCCAAGAAAAAGAAAGTGTTCGTGCGGCGGCGGTGGGCGTAGATACCATTGTGTCGGCAGCAAGAGCGGCCAAAGTGATATCTTTTTCATGACCAACCCCAAGAAGCGTTGGTATTTTTGAAGAAGCTATTTCCCGCACCAACATTTCATTATTAAATGCTTGTAAACTCTCCAGACTTCCTCCACCACGAACAAGAACGAGAATATCGTAAGATTCTTTCTGTCGTTGAAAAAAACGAATGGCTTCAATAATTTCAACTGTCGCTCTTTTTCCTTCAACGCTTGTCGGACAAAAATGCACAGTCAATCCGTGTCTCCCAAGGTTGGTAGTAAAATCACCAATAGCCGCACCTTGTTCGGACGTAATAAGCGCGATACGCTGGGGAAGCTCGGGTAAAAGACGTTTCCGCTCAGGAGAAAAAACCCCTTCTTGTTCCAATTTTAATTTCAACGCGTCATAGGCCTTCTGTAAAGCACCCTCACCGCACAACTCAATGACTCCCACCCGAAGACTTAAACGACCGTTTGGTTTATATACTTCCGGAACTCCTTCAACAATAACTTCGTCACCAATCTTAAGCATCACGCCAGATATTCGATATTGATACTGAAAAATGAGACAGGAGAGGGTTCCTTCCTCATCTTTGAGTGTAAAATAAACCACTCGTTCACGCTCATCGACGCTTGATACCTCGCCACGTATTCGAGCCGCCATTCCAGAAAGTTCGGCATTAACACCATCAAGAAATTGACCAACAGACAAAATATCGCTCTCGCCGCGAGAAGACTTCTCGGCTCCTTCCTGAAAAAATTCTTCTCCTGTCTCTTTCTCGATAGTTTGTTCTTCGATGATACGTAACAATGCAGCGCCATATTTTCTGCATTTTCCTTCTTTGATGCCCTTTATGGAAAGTAGGTCGTTTTTTGTTTGCGGTTTTTTTTCGGCCAAAGAAAAAAGAGTGGCGTTCGGTAAAACACGAAAACCCTCCACTCCCTCCATGCGAGCCTGATTATCTCTCCATTGTCGCAATACATCCTGTAATGTCATTTTCATATCTATCAGTATAGCAATTTTCGCTTTCAGAAGAAACGAAAAGAGCGGCCTTACAGGGGCCGCTCTCGTCTATCAAATCTTTCTTACTGCAAATACTGGTCAACAATCGGTTGCATATCCTTAAAACTGTATGCCCCTGTAAAATTGGCTGTGTTCACGAAAAAATTCGGGGTACCACCAACACCGAGACTTCCGGCCGCGGCGCTATTTTCAGCAATACGGTCATCATAACGACCGCTTTCCAAACAGCTTCTCATATCAGTAGGCGCTACAGCACTCTTCAAAAAGTTTGCCAAAACATTAGCTTTACTTTTTTCATTTTTTACCGTGGTATTCAAAACATCGTATCCGGCCGCGCTCATGAGCAAATCATGCACTTCCCAAAACTTTCCCTTCTCATGAGCACAATACATAGCCTTGGTTCCCATCTCGCCATTCCCATGACCATTGGTATACAACCAAACAAATCCGGCCTTTCCGGCATCCACCAATTTCTTCATTTCCAAAACCGGCGGCACATACGCTCCACCGTCCTTAACCATGGTAAACTGCGTGCCAATCTTTTTATTCAAATTGGGATTTTTTCCAGCGGCAACATGACAATAAGGACAACTTGGATCACTAAACTCAACAAACAATACCTTGCTTTCTTTATCACCAAAAACAAGATTTCTCTCATTAAAGAGTGCTTTGATGGCATCCATGGTTACTTCCGGCTTTTCCGGTTTTTTTGCTTCTTCCTGTTTAGTAGTCGGCACCGCGCTCTCAGAAACGGGTTTCCAGAGTGTCATAAAAAGCACTCCGGCAATAATAAGACTCCCCAAAAGAATAGCTCCGGCAATGACCATCGCATCTTTACTGGCACCACAAACACAACTTCTTTTTTCCGTTTCTGGCGAAACTGGAAGATTTTCTGTCTCCATAAAATATTGATAATTATAACTTACCGTCACAGTATAGCATTTATTGCGTAATCTTCCTAGAGAACACGCAAAAACGCCGGCTCAAAAATAAGCAAATATCCCAAAAGAATCATGAGAATTCCCCCGATAAGATTCGACCACTTGGAATATTTTTCCGTCAAATGAAGCTTTTCAAAGCCCCAAAACGCCAACCCAAAAACAAGGAAATCATCAACCATATAAAAGAAAATGTAATCGAACATATAGAATTGCGTCTGCCAAAAACCAAGATTGTTTATTTCAATGATCTTGGTAAAAGCCTGCGGAATACCGATCGAGCAAGCAAATTCGATTACGTTCACGGAAAATGCAAGCGCTATCACCCCAAAAGCCGTCATCCACGTGAAAGGTTCGCTTGCTAATTTTTTTATTCTGCCGGAAATCTTCGCTCGTCCCTCAAGATCAACCACCTTACATGTCCCATCCGATGTATACCACTCGTAAAGAAAAAATAATCCACCACCGACCGCTACCATACCAACGATAGGCGTCACGATTCGATCAAGCCCAACAAAATCCCACGCGGTAAACCATACATTTAAAATAAGATAATACATGATAGCCTCCGCCACAATAAAAAGCCCGGCAACCATGAACATGCGTTCACGTGACTCCATCTGAACCAAGACAATAAGAAACGTAACCAATACCCACATAGCGCAAGGATTAAAGCCATCAATAAGTCCCAAAACTCCGGAAAGAACAGGGAGAGAATATTCAGCCACATCGATGACCGTGCCAAAAAATGGAAGTGTTATCAAAAAAGAATCGGCTTTTGGCATAGTACAAATACCCGTCTCGCTATCACAAATCGCTCCTTGGGATTTTTCTATGGTGCTTTTTTTTCCCGAAAGAAGATCGTCAATCGTGATAGCATCCGCCCCTGAAGCAATCTCCACAAGAGCTTCAATGCGCGTACCGGTTGTTTCTTTGCTATCAAAACCCTGCAACACGGTACCGTGAATAACGGTGATGGGCGTCGCTCGAGAAAGCTCCTGCGAGGCGGTAAAACGATCAAACAATTGTTTTCCTTCTTCTGTATCAATATCAATAAAACGAACAGCAAAATCGTCACGTTTTCCTTGCAAATCAAGAAGATAGGCTTTTTCTGCCTGGCAATGAGCGCAATCTTGTCGCTCAAAAACATCTATGGAAACAGGCGGAAAAACAACCTCGCTCGCCAAAACCGGCACCGAAAAAAAATATACCCAAAAGAATCCCAAAAAATACAACGCGTATCGCATACTCTACATAAAATCAGTAATTTATTTATTTTCTTCTCCTCTTACCATTATCTTGTTTTCCGTATATTTTTTATATTGATTCGCTACAAAAAAAATTCCTTTCTCCAAAGAAGGAGAAAAATTCTTCCACGCCAGTATTTTTACTAAAACATATCCTCCTCCAAGTAGAAAAGCCTGTAACAAACTTACGACATCCAGAGCTTGTCCGCTTCGCATAAAAAAACGATGAAAAAGAGCGGTAGCGAAAAGGACATACACTAAACGATGCAGCAGCTTCCACTTTTTTCCACCTAAAAATCGCAAAGCAAGATCATTAGAGGTACACAAAAGGGGAAATGTTACAAAAAGAGCTACGCCACCAAAAAGAATTCCGGGATTGATAAAAAAAACTTCCGACCAAAGAAACGGCTCTATAAAACGATGAAAAAATCTTGGATCCAATAAAAACCCGAGTCCGTGCACCAAAGCAAGATATCCCATCAAAATCCCCAGTTCTCGTCGTAAGGCCAAACACTGCGCCAACAATCGCATTCCCGATATTTTGGCAAGCGGACTTAAAAACAAAATAATAATAAGCACTGTAGCCGCAAGTGAACCAAACTCCTTCCTCCATTCCGGAAACAAGAATCCCAAAAGGCTTGCGTGAGCAATGAATAGCAAGAATCGTTTTACAAAAAAAAGATGTCTGGCAAGAATGCCGCTCGCAATATCATGAGCAAAAAACAACTTGTGCAATAGTATCGTAAGCATTTTTATCAAAACCAAAGAAAAAATATACCCAAAAGAGTCAAAAAAATGACCTGCACCATCCCGAATAATATCACAACACGCAATTCTTTCATGTCTTTCATATTATCAAAAAATAAACTGCTGAGCAAACAAAAAGGCTTAATATGAGAAAAAATATGTGGTATGATAAAAACATTACTGAAAGAAAAATCATGAGTGAACCTATTATTGTTGTTGATAAACTGCGCATTATCTACAATCAGGGAAAATCCAACGAAACGCGCGCACTCGAAGAAACAAATCTCGCCATTTATCCACATGAATATGTGATTATTTTTGGTCCCTCGGGTTGTGGTAAATCAACGCTCCTTTACTCTATTTCCGGGCTCCAATCTCCCACGTACGGAGACGTTTCCATCCAGGGAATTTCTATCGCCAAAATGTCCCGCAAAGAAGAGCTCGATCTTCATCAAAATAAGATCGGCATGATCTTTCAGGCATTTTATCTCATTTCCTCACTCAACATTCTCGAAAATGTCTGTCTCCCAAAAATGTTCATCGGGGAAGCTCCTCGTGAACGCAAGCAATCAGGTATCAAGCTCCTACGTCGTTTCGGCATTGTCGAACAAGCAGACAAATTTCCCAGTCAACTTTCCGGCGGTCAAAAACAACGTGTTGCTATCGCCCGCTCTCTTGTCAATAATCCAGAAATTATTCTTGCCGACGAACCGGTCGGAAACCTCGATAGCGAAAGCGCTGAAAACGTACTCAAAATTCTCAAAGAGTTGAATGAGGTCGACAAAAAAACCGTCATCATGGTAACGCATAACCCGGAACATCTCCCTTACGCGGATCGGGTTATTTACATGAAAGACGGTCGCATTATCAAAGAAGAGGTTCACAAAGAAAAACGGCCCATCGAATCCGTCAAAAAAACAGAGGTCGAAAAATCTCCAGAATCAAATGAATTGCAAATGCTTATGAATTCCTTCAAGAGTCTTCTTCCTCAACAGGTTGACGTGCTCCTTGTTCCCTTCAAAGCCAAACAGCTTCTTGCACACCTTCTCTCGCAACTCACCGAAGAACAAATTAGTATGGCGGAAGCCTTCCTGAAAGAACTCCTCTTCAAAAATATTACTACCGAAACATTTGCCGATCGCCTCGATCTTGATCTCGATGATGGTGGGGCTGGCTGGAACAAATTACGCGCCAATTCTTTTGCCATACGTACAAATCAAATCATCGAACAATCACAAACACTCAAAGAAAAACCGGGGCAAGCGACCACTTCTCTTTCCCGCTATCTCAAAGAATTGTTCAATCTTCATCTCTCCACTGAGCAAGAAAAAAATTTCGAGGAGGCCCTGCAGATGCGCCTTGCTAGCCAAGTAGGACAAGTGGAGCTCGCAAAATATTTCGATACGCCCGTTGCCAAGGGCGGTGCCGGACTTCATAAACATACCGCCGAAAAAATAGTGCGTGAAATAGAGATTATTATGCTTATAAAATACAGTTAATCTATGCGCTTCTTCGATATCCTCAAACTTTCTCTCCGTATGTTTAAAGCACGCACCATGCGAACGCTTTTGACTATTCTCGGTATGAGCGTCGGTATCGCCGCCATTATTTTTCTCGTTTCTTTCGGCTATGGATTGCAAAACACCCTCCTCAAAAAAATTACTACTTCTGACGCCCTTGTTACGCTCGATGTCACACTAGGCGATGAAAACGGACCGGAGGCACTCGACAGTGCCACCATCGCGGAAATAAAAAATATTCCCAACGTTGCCGACGTTATTCCGATATTGGAACTGGCCGGCCAAGGAAAATTCGGTGATATCACGCTCGACGTTAACACCGTAAGCTCGACTGCTTCTCTTCTCAAAAACGAAGGTCTCAAAATACAAGAGGGCAAGCTTTTTACGAAAGAAGAAACAACCAGTATTGTTATCACCACCGCCGTCGCGCAAGTCTTTAGCAAGCCAGCGGAAGAAATGATCGGAACACCCGTTACTCTTGCTTTGTTTCAAAACGAAGAAAGCGAACAAACAAGTCAGGGCCTTTCTTTCACTCCTGAAAATACTTATACCATCGTCGGCGTTGTTTCAGGAGAAGAAAATATCGTGTATCTCTCTCTTGATTCGCTCACTGGATTTCCTCTTACTAGCTACACGAAACTTAAAGTGAAGTGCCGTTCTACAGATATCCTCAATTTGGTACGTCAAGAAATTGAACAACGCGGATTCATCGCATCTTCTATTTCTGAGACCATTGATCAAGCAAACAAGGTATTCCGTGCCGTTCAAATTGTTCTTATGGTGTTTGGTATGATTGCTCTCGTTGTTTCCGCTATCGGAATGTTTAATACCATGACCATAGCGTTGCTTGAACGCACCGAAGAAATTGGTATCATGAAAGCTATCGGCGCTTCTCGCATGAGTATTTCAATGATGTTCATTATGGAATCGACTCTTATGGGTTTTCTGGGAGCGCTCGGCGGGGTCATTTTAGGATACATTGAAGGACAAGTGCTCAATGCTCTTATCAACCTCGTGGCCAGTCGCTTTGGCGGAGAATCTGTCGATCTTTTCTTCAGTCCGCTTTGGTTTATTTCAACAGTTATTGCTTTCGGTGCCTTTGTCGGCTTTCTCACCGGTGTCTTTCCGGCACGCAAAGCCTCTCATATTGACGCACTTGATGCCCTCCGTTATAAGTAAAGCTCCCTTCCCACACCACAGAAAAGTACGGTATACTAAAGAGGTCAAAAACTCTTTCTTTCGTATGCCTTCTTCCTCTTTTCTCCCTTTTCTCTCCTTTCTCTCAAAGATGCTTCTTTGTGGTATTTTTCTCTTGTTTCCTT
>JACPGV010000001.1 GCA_016182385.1 Candidatus Moraniibacteriota bacterium | reverse complement strand
GATGGTACCGTCGGGAAAGTCCATTATGACCTGGGTATCGGCGGTGCTGGGGATAGCGGCAAAGGTTGCTTCGGCGATAGTTGTATCACCTTCCGTTTCCTTGATTTCGAGTGTGAAGGAGCCTTCGGTTTCGCCGTCGAGGAGAACGATTGGGTGGACGGAAGTCGGGACAGAGATGTACTGCACTTCTCCGAAACGCTTGTAGCGGGCACCAGGAATATCCGAGGTCGTAGCGCTCACGGTATGACCGTCCGTGTCTTTGATGGAGAGAGCAAGTGGAGAATGGAGGAAGTAGCGGAGACGACGTTCGGAGTCGAGATTCGGTTCAGAGTCGGAGATGTAATCCGGGAAAGTCGCGGATGATTGTGTGAGGATGTTGTCTTTGATGAAATCACGAAGAGAGTCGATTTCGAGGATATCGGGATGTTCACGATCAAAACGAGCCAAACTTCCAGGAAACTCATTATTGTACCTATCCAAATTCACCCAAAACCTCTTCACGTTCGTGAAGCTCTCTATTCCAGTTTTGGTACCGTCGCCGCGCATCGGCCGTTATTCGTCTTCAAAATACATTCCTCGGTCGTCCAGTACCGTATGGAGGAAAGCGTCTCTTCACCCGTCCCGGCTATCTGATACACCCTAATGGATCCGGGTATCACGAAGGTATCGAGCGATCGGTGGGTATCCATTCCATATGAGAGCAAATCGGAATTGACTGTACTTGGTTTTGTAGTATTCTCTGAATCCGCCGGAACTTTACCATAGGTACTAAGAAGAAAATCCTTCAATTCATCTTCGCTATCTATCTTGTGCCCAAACGTATCAATCCACTCATCGGTCAACATTCCGTCATCGAATCGTATGACTGGGGTGCGGACGCTTGATCCTTCACCCAAGAAATATGCGTGGGATGGCAGGAGCGGATACGCGCTCGGCATATTGTTTGCCAGGGTACGGGCGGTATCAAGCGAAAGAATTGAGGAAAACCAATCAAACGGTAATCCCTGATCATATCCATGGAGAAGTGCGCCAATCGCCTGTGGTGTACCCACCTGCGGTACCGCAACCAAGACAAGATTATCAATGAGTCTCGATGCTTCGCTGTCATCGAGTTTTTTTATGAGGGCCTTGGCTAGTAATCCACCGTTCGAATGAGCGATGATGGTCACTTTGCCGGTATTCGAATTTTCTGCTAAACGCTTCAGCTCACTTATGATATATTCTTCATGATCCGGATCGGTATACGAAATATTCTCGCCATCTTTCTTGCCGCCATCAAGAATGTCATCAAACGAAAAACGCCAATCATATGGGATAGCAGTATAATCACGGATATATTTATCCGATTTCCATGCCGCAAGATCATTGAGGAATGATTTATAAATATTCCCTTGTCCGATGGGAAGCACGTTCTTTTCATCAATCACATCACGAGTATATATGTCATTTGTACTCTTTCCATCACTTCTTAAAAACAAATTCTCGACGTCAGCCTCACGATTTGGTTCCCAAAGCTGATTCTCTGTTCCAAGCGTGTCGTCCACATACAACCGACTTGCTTCAAGTCCCGGCAGAAAAAGCACGCTCGAATGACAGGTGTCGCGGAAGCAAATGTTCCACGGATCAAAAAGAACAGAGTCGGAAACGGAAATACCAAGACCGTTTGGATTGTTTGTCGGATGTTTCGGACCGGAAGGATCGTTCCACCAATTGTTCGTAGCATCAATAATGAGTCCGTTTGCCTGATTGAGAATACCGAAACGACCCATATCGGAGAAACGACTTCGATGCACTTCTGCCGTACCGCCTTGGACCACGATACCATCGTACGCAAAAGAAAAGTCGCTCTCTGTAGCAAAGAAAGAACCATTGTCTTGAAAAATATTCTGCCAAGAACTTTCTTTCAAAAGAAGATCGTTCGCGGTGATCGTGGCACCATAATTCCCTATTTGAGCGCCATAATTATACCCGCCATAACGAATCTCGGTGTTGGCGATAGTGACGGCCCCTTGAGAAAAATGAAGTCCTGTCCAATCGCCTTTTTTGGGAATAGTCGCGTTTCCATCCCGATTGGTATCGCCAAGAATCGCATCGTCTCGAAGAGAAGTGAAAATGACTGGTTCTTCGCTTTGTCCGCCGAGGACAACTGTTCCGGAAGAAGTAAAAGGAAACGAGTGGTAATTTGTTTTGATAACGGCACCGGAGAGGATACGAAGAGTCGCGTCACTCGGAATAACAAGAGAAAACAACACATAGGGAAGGCCGTCTTTGGGAAGTGTCATTTCCCCGTTAACCGAAAAACTACTTACGCTTATCCGCTCATTCTCTCCAGTATTACCACCATCATTTTGAAAACTCTTATCAGAAAGGGTTATTGCTGAATGATTGTCGGAAAAGGTATTGCGACCGAAGCGAAGAGTACCTCCTTGTTTTTTGTAAATACCATGGGAAGAGTGGTGATGAAAAGAACTTTCCGTAATTTCGCTCTCCCCTCCTTTGAGAACAACACCGGAAGAAGCGTGAGAAATTTCTGATGAAGAAAGAGAAAGCGTGGCACCGGTATTGTAGAGAGTCCCTTGCTCAACGTCACAGCCACCATAACGAATTTTGGTATTCATCATAGTTACCGTACCGCTTTTCATTTCTATCGTGCACCAATTCCCTACGCCGGGGAGGGTCGGACTCCCATTCGTATCTCCACCGACATCATCATGAAAAGAAGTAATGATGACAGGGTTTCCCTCCGTACCATTCAAAAAAAGCGTCCCTCCAGAAACAATGAGAGGAACGCCATATTGCGGTACTTTGACAATGACACCCGAGGTAAGGGTAAGAGTGATACCCGTGGGAATCGTGACGTTATTCACGATGTAAGGGCTTCCCGCTGGTGTCCACGTCGTATCTTCATAGAGAGTCACGTGGGAAATCTCCGTATCGGCCAACGCGTGATCAAAACAAACAAAAAACAAAAAGCTTATGAAAAGAGTTGCTCGAAAAATATCCTTGCGGAGCGACATACCGAACTTTTGTTAATCTTGTTTTCAGTGTACCAAAAACAAAAAGGGGCGCAACTCCCTTCTTGTCAACTATTTTCCGTTTTTTCGGTGTTTGACAAAAAGGCTCTCTGCTCATTATTAACCATTTTTTCCGAAAAAATTTTAGTGTCCTTTTGCTTTTGAATGAACGAACGGTAATTCCACTATGAAGGTCGCGCCTTTCCCCGCTCCCTCCGATTCCGCCCAAATATTACCACCATGCGCTTCCACAAATTTTTTACTCACATAGAGTCCCAATCCCGTTCCGGAAACATCTATGGACGTCGTTTCTTCACTTCGAATAAATTTTTCAAAAAGACGAGGAAAATATTCTTTTTTAATCCCAATCCCCGTATCGGAAACAATGATACGCGCACCCAATTCGGTTTTCTCTACAGAAACCATCACCTTACCTCCCTCTGGAGTATATTTAAGAGCGTTGCTTAACAAATTCGTAATCACCTCCTGAATCTTGGGAGCATCCATCATTATTTCCGGTAAACCTTTTTTCAAAAGATGAATTTTAAGCATGATAGAACGATTCTTGGCAATCACAGCAAACATATCAACCATATCAGCAAGAAGCGGTTCCAAACGAGTCGGCTTGAAATAATATTGCACCTTCCCTGATTCAATACGCGAAACACTCAATAAATCCTCTACCAATTCCATCAATCGATTATTCACTAGATACACCTTATTGAGCATCTCTTGCAAAACATTATTCGCGCGTCCATAATACCCCTCAAGCATTAGAGAAACATACCCTTTGATGGCAGAAAGCGGTGTACGAAGTTGGTGCGACGCGATGGAAATAAACTCGGATTTTGCAACATCAAGTCGACGCAATTCATCGTTGGCAGCGGATAATCTCTTGGCCATCGTCTGAAGCTCTTCTTTACGGCGAACTTCATCCATAACGCTACGCACCAAAATAATTCCAACAATAAAAACTGTGAGAAGGGCCACGACGTTGGTACCATACTCGACTAATTCACGAGAATTAAAAAATTGAATGAGAGAAGTCGTCACCAAAATACTCACCAGCACCTGCGCCAAAATAACTTTCGTACCAAGAAAACGATGCTTCACAATAGCTACCATCGCAAAAAGAACAAAAATAATCGAACTGGGACTATCAAGGTTTGTGTATGAAAAAATACCAAACGCTGGAAGAATACCGCTTACCAAAAGTGTCGTCAACATAAATCCCGCAATACCAATCAAAACAATTTTTGCCTGACTTTTTTTAACACCGGTAAATCGACGATACAAAATAGCCACGTTTATAAGCGACCAAACAATCGTGAGAAAAAGATACGCGCTAAAAACACCAAAAAATGGCCCTTCTTCGACACTGATACCCTGTATTGTCACGCTATGAATTTCCCCGACAATAAATCCATCAATAAGGGAAAAAATGGCCATCATGCCACCAACCACATAGGCAGCAACAAATACTGCCTTCGCATGAATCCGATCATTATAGAAAAAAGACCACGCCAAAAGCGCTGCCACGGTAAGCGCTCCAAAGGCATACGTTAATTTCAAAAAAACGGCATACTGCATGGCAAATGCCAGAGAAAGAATATTGGAAAATATCCAAATACTCGTAATGAGACAAAAAACACCAAAAGAAATAACTTCACGTGTTTTTTTTCCACTGGTAAGAGCCAATACTCCCAAAAAAATACTCAGAACACCAGAACCAAGAATGATATGTTGCATAAAAAGAAAAAGGTATGACCTTTACGCATGTATTATACCACGCGCTCGGGACATACCAAAAATGAAACAATGTTTCGTGAACTTCAAAAGCGATACGCGTCGCGAGCCTTCTTCAATCCAAGAACAAGTGTTTCCAATTGTTCTTCGGTATGAAGCGCCGAGACAGTGTGTCGCAAAACAGCTTTACCTCTTTCTGTCGCCGGAGTGCGTATCGCCCCCGAAAGAATTCCCTGTTCGCGAAGAAGATACTGTTGCACCTCAAGACAAAGCGACTCACTTCCTATAACAACCGAGAGGATTTGAGACTGTGAGGGAAGCATCTGAAATCCCTCTTCCGAAAGTCTTTTCCACAACATCTGAAAGTTTCGTTTCAATCTCAAACGCCGCCGATTCCCTATTTTTCCCATCACCATACCGAGTATCTCTTGATAACTTCGTACCAAAAACGTCGGCAATGGCGCAGAAAAAATATACGACCACTGCGAATTACGGCATAACTCAGCCAGAGGTTTCGACACCGTGATAAACCCTCCAAGACCAGCAAACATTTTACTGAACGTTCCCGTATGAAAAATGTACTGCAAATCTTTTGGGTCGATAATGCCCTGCTCTTCGACCAGTCCGCGCCCTTCATGCCCGCACACTCCGTCGCTATGCGCCCCATCAAGAATAAGAAATGCGTTATTACACTTGGCGATAGCGAGAAGTTTTTTTGTATCAGCGCAATCTCCACCGATAGAAAACAGCGTATCACTTACGATGAAACGATCCGTGTTTCCCTCGGACGATACCTCCCGCGTCATTTCTTCGAGCATCCCGTAGTCCAGATGGCGGTATTTTTTTATTTTGATGCTTTTGGGATACTTACTTATCGCGCCGAGAAGAGCATCATGCAAAGAAGCATGCGATTGGGCATCAACGAAAAAAAGTTTTTTTCGACGTTTCGGATATCTTTTTCCCAAAGCCACGATGGGCTCCGCAAGAAGTGGGATGATCAGCTGATTGGCGCCGTAACCAGTACTTGTTATCACGCACGTACCCGTCTCGGCTCGTTTGAAACACGCCAATGCCTCCTCCAATTCTTGATGAAAAAAAGAATCAATAGTAACACGGGAAGTAGCAAAACCCGTACCGCATTCTTTTGCGTTTCTCGCAAGTGATGCGATGCTTCCCGTATGATGTCCCAAACCGAGATAATCAAACGTCATAAAAGACACCACCGGACGCGGTAGCCCCGCCACTTCCACCTCGGTACCAAGCGTGCTTCGCATCACCACGGGCGGATCATTATACACTTGCAATCGGCGACATTCTTCGGCAAACGCTCTGTACGGAGTGGAAAAAACTATCGGATATGAAGAACACATACAAACCTCCCTTTTAAAGTTGGGATAAAAAAAAGAATCAGTTGTTAAACAACCACTTCTTTTTTCATTGTACACGATGGAAAAATATTTTGATAGAACAAATATCACTCTTCGCTTCTCCGCACCGCGATACGATACGCGCAAAAATCACAATCCGGACTGGCAGCAGGGATTTTCTCTCCCATCAAACATGCATGCGCGGCAATGAGCATATCGGATACCCATTTGTCATTGCCCGTATACGGCAAGAGCGTAACCGTAAACTCTAGTTTTCCATCAAACGCCTTACGATCGGTCTGACCATTGCAATAAACAAAATAGCCAGTATCAGAAACATCGAAACCGTTGCGGCGAAAAAGCCACTGATACATCTCCATCTGCCGTTTATAACCACCCTGCCACTCGGCATCGAGATTCACGTCACCGTCCTTGGCGGTTGCTTTGTAATCGACGATGATCAACTTACCATCCGAACCAATCCACACATCATCGACACCACCGGTAAAAAGAAATCCACTCTCCGAATGAAGATAGGTAATACCGCGACGAAGTGAGTCGCGCCACTCATCCATTTTTTCATGTTGAAACGGTACAGCGTCAATACCATAAACCTCCATCAGCGGATGCGCCGTACCGCTCGCCCGATGAATATCAAATTCCTTTTTAAGAAGCGTGTCGACGGCAGAGTTGAGAGAAAAGGGAAATCCCGGCGGCCGATCCGTTCCCAAGCGCCGATCTATATAAAAACAACGCGGACAACCCATAAAAAGCTCCAGACGGGACCGACTGAGACGAAATGGTTCCGACGATGTCGGATCAAACAAATTTCTCGTGCGATTGGGCTTATAATATTGTGACATAATAAAATTTTTTCTTTTGCTTCCATTCTAGCACGAAAAAATTTCTCTCTTTCAAAAACATCTCAACAAATGACTGATCGAAACACCTCCAACGTTTCTTTTGCCGCTTTGTCCCACGAAAATCGTCGCGCCCGTGTGACGCTTTTTTCTTTCAATACAGAAGAAAGTTCTTGATCAGTAAGTAACTGCTTAAGCGCTTGAAATAATTCATCTGGTTGATAGGGATCAATAAGGATACCGGCATCCCCTACTATCTCGGGAAGCGAAGACGAATGAGAGGCTATCACTGGTATCCCGGATGCCATCGCTTCAAGAGGTGGAAAACCAAAACCCTCATACAATGATGGGTAGACAAAAACACTCGCCAGATTATACAATGCCGGCTTATCCTCATCTTCAATAAAACCAGGGAGAAGTATTTTCTCTCGATGTCGCGATGTAGCAACAGCCTTCAACACTTCATCATATTTCCATCCTTTGGTTCCCGCTAAAACAAGCACATATTTTTCCAGATCCGGATGACACATATCTTGCAATGCTTCAAAGCTTCTAATAATGGAAAGTAAATTCTTCCTTGGTTCAAATGTGGAAAGAGAAAGAATAAACTTATATGGCAAATTATACTTTTCTTTAACACGCAAAAGCTCCGTATCATTGCGACTCAATACACGAAAACGCGGATTGATGCCACTCGGAACGATAGCAACGCGCTTGAAAGCGACACCGTATCGCGATAGAATATCATCTTTTGTTGACCGAGAAACAGCAATTACTTTATCAGCCATCTTCACCAAAGATCGAAAATGAATAAAAAAATGCCATAAACGACGTTTCCACGAAAATGTTTCCGGAAAAAACTCAAACGAGAGATCGTGCGCTGTAACGACGAGGCGAGTTTTTTTTGATACGGCAACAAAATTAAGATTGGGCAAGAAAAAAATATCCGTGCCACCAATAAGTCTATCAAGCTTGGGAAAACCGAGATACCACAAAGAAAGATTGAGAAGTCTGTTTGGAATACGAAAAGTTTTGAGCGTCACATGGGGATACTTGATCGCCCAATGAAAATCAGGACATTGTTTTTTCCATGCGTTAAAAAAAAGAATATACTCATTCTCCGTATCTTCCTCAAACATTTTTTCGAGCAAAGCGAGTGTGTACTCCTCCACCCCCGTACGTCTTCCCTCCGCCAGACATCGCACGTCAATCCCGATCTTCATACGCATAAAACATCATTTCACCAAAACTATCCTCCTTGCTCTTCCCTCTCTTTTGATTCCAAATACCATTTGAAAAGCGTTGCCCAAAAACTAATAAAAACACCGAGACAAAGACTTGCAAAGAATACCAACAAAAAACCAACTCGTGCTTCTCGGATGATTGGCTCACCACCCAAAATAAAAAACCAATTCTTCACCTTCTCCTCCCTATTAAGACTTTCCGTGTAACGATTAAGCACCACGATCGACGCGGAGGCCATTTCTCTAACATTCTCTTTACTCTCACCAAAAAACGTCACCTCAATCATTTGAGATGACAAACGCTTCGAGAGAAAAACGCTCTTTAAATCACGCGAAGAAAACTTCTCCGCTGATCTACCCATCTCCTTATAAATATCTTCTACAATACGCGGCGAACCAAGCCAGCGCACAACCGTATCAGCAAAACGCTCATCCGCCTGTAAACGATAGAAGCTATCATAAGCATAATACTCGCCACTTTCTTCAACGCCCAAACGACCAATATTAAGTAATAGTGTCGCCTCAAATCGCTCCGGCTCATTTTGTTGCCATATTATCGCCAGTGCGACGCACGCAAAAACAGAAAAAAAGAAAATTTTTCTCCGTTCCCAAAAAATAGTAATGTATTTTTTCAATTCCATAATTCAACACTTTTTTCTTTACTCATCTGATGCTTGTGAAAAGTTGTTTCCACGTAGTTCTTTATTGTAGCCTTAAATCGTTCTTTGTCAAAAGGAAGCGCGTGACTGCGAATAAACGCCGGGTCATAACGCGATTCATCAAATTTCTGAAGCGCCGCAACTATTGCTTCGGTTGTCTGTTCCTCAAAAAACACTCCCATCTTCCCCTCTTCCAAATGCTCCACAATATCGCCGCCCCGATAAGCGATAAGCGGTCGACCAGCGGCCATCGCCTCGATTGCCACAATACCAAAATCCTCTTCCTGCGGAAAAATAAATCCCCGACACTCGGCATAATATTTTGGCAAATCTTCCTCCTCTACCCGACCAAGAAACTCAACTGTCGGTCCGGCTATTTTTTTCAAACGTTCCAACTCCGGACCACGTCCAATAATTTTCAATGGCAACCCCAAACGATTACAAGCCTCGATAGCAATATCATGACGCTTATAAGCAATCAAACGACCAACCATAAGAAAATATTTTCCTCGTTCTTCTGAAGAAGCGACGTAAAAACGATTGACGTTTACCGGTGGATGTACCACGATTGCTTCCTTCTGATAATATTTTCGAATACGTTTCGCGACAAATTGCGAATTGGCAAGAAATCGATCCACTCGATCAGCACTTGCCTTGTCCCAAAGTCTAATGGGATTCATAAAAAAAGGAACTATTCTTTTTATCACATTGGGAAAACCGAAATCCTGCGTGTATTTTTGACAATCGTCCCACGCGTAACGCATCGGCGTGTGCATATAACAAATATGAAGCGTCTCCGGCCGCGTAATGATGCCCTTGGCATAACTCGAAGAATCGGATAACACGATGTCATACTTACTAAAATCAAACTGCTCAATAGCAAGCGGCATAAGCGGCGGAAAAAAACGATGGCGCTTTCGTGAAAACGGTAACCGTTGAAGAAAAGACGTGTACACGCGCTTATCGGAAAAGACCCCACGCATCGCCTCCTCATCATGAAGAAGCGTATAAATAGGCGCGTAGGGAAAAACCTCGGTAAAGGCCTCCAGCACCCGCTCCGCTCCGCCGTATTGCACCAAGTAATCATGTACCAACGCGATTCTCATGAAACATTCATTACAAGCCGTACAAATTTTTGTTTTTCAGATGCTCTTCATACGTAACAGAAAAAATCGTTTTTCCTGTTTCAGGATCACTCAAAAAATAAAAATAGGAATTGCTTTTCGGGAAAAGCGCCGCGCGCAAAGAAATAATACTTGGATTTCCGATCGGTCCCGGTGGTAATCCCCGATGAAGATACGTATTGTACGGCGACACAGTCTGTGTTTCTTCATACGAATACTGTGCCCGATCAACTCCCAAAATATACTGAAGCGTCGCGCAACTCTGAAGCGCCTGACCAATAGAAAGACGCCGCAAAAAAATATCAGCCACAATCTTACGATCATTCTCGCTTTTCACTTCATTCTCGACAATACTCGCGAGCGTCACCGCCGAATATATGTTCGTTCTCCGTTCTTTGAGAGCGGCGCGCAAAGAGGTATCAAACTTTTTATCGAAATTAGAAAGCATTTTTTCCACAATCGCCTCCGCCGAAACATTTGGATCAAAAAAATACGTATCGGGAAACAAAAAACCTTCCAGTGATGTTCCTTTTGGCACATCAGAAAAAAAATCAAAATGGGTACGCCACTCTTCTTTCGGTTGACGAACCAAAACAAGAAACTGCTCTCCCGGCAAATTATTTGCCGTCAGACGTTCAGCCATTTTTCTCGCGCTCCATCCTTCGGGAAAAGTAATCTTGATATCACGCGATACGGTTTGTCCTGTGGTAATCATGCGCGCTATTTCGGCAATCGTGAACGTACCACTAAGCGAATATGTGCCGGCTACTAGATCACGTGTTTTTTGTTCGTACGCAAGATGCCACAAAAACGCTGGTCGCCACACGATAAGACCCGCTTCTTCCAGGCGTTTCCCTGTATCAAACATATTTTCTCCCTGCCGCACTTCAAACTTCTGTGCCACCACATTGGGTCCATGTGCCTGTTTGGTCAAATAAGAAAGTGTGAAAAAAGCACCAACTGTAAGCAAAGATATCGTTAGAGCTACACCAAGAAAAATACGCATCATATTCGTTAAAATGATTTTTCAATAAGCGGAACGAAGCAAAATCCAGGAAACTCCTCTTTATAAAAATCTTTTTCTCCTCGTTTTTCCAAATACACCAAATGATTGTGAATAGGAATGACCATCTTACCACCGACGACCAACTGCTTTTTGAGTGCCTCTGGTACCTCGTCTGCAGCCGCCGATACCAAAATACGATCATACGGCGCACATGCTTCATAACCTTTGTGTCCGTCACCAAGTACACACTCGATAACGCCCGCACTCATAAAACCGAATTTTTCAACGTTCTGTTTTGTTATTTCATAAAGCTCCGGCAAAAGCTCCACAGCTACCACCTTGCCATTCTCTCCCACTATACTGCCAAGAAGAGCACTCGTCCAACCGGAACCGGATCCGATATCAAGTACTCTCTGCTTTGCGTGCGGATCAAGCAACTCTATCATTATAGCAACTGTCGCCGGTTGAGAAAGTGCCTGACCAAAACCGATCGGAAGAGGGATATCCGCCTCCACTTCCTGTTCAAACTCAACCGCCACAAACTCCGCGCGCGACACATCCTGAAACGCCCGAGTAATGAGCGGCGATTTCAGATATCCATTTCGTACAAGAAGTTCTACCAGTCCGCTCGTCATAAAAACTAAATACCGATCACTTGAATAACGACATCCCGTTTGCGTGATCCATCAAACTCCACGGCAAAAATATTTTGCCGTTCCGTCAAAACCAATTTCCCTTTCTCGACGGGAACCGTCTCACTATTGCCGAGGAGAATCGCCTTACAATGAGAATGCCCATTACTTCGTCCATCAGAATTGGCTTCACGACGCAACTCAAAAAGATCGTGCGAATATTGATCATCCACTGGTACAATTTTATAAAGGATCCTCATAAAATCCTGCAAAAGCATGGATTCATTGTGATTGATAGCAACACCCATCGTGGTATGTGGCACGTATACGAGCGCTTGTCCCTCACGAATTCCCGACCGATCGATGATCTCTTGAACTTGATCAGTAATATCCATAAATTCGATCTGCATTTTACTCTCAAGATCGATTCTCTCTTTATGAATTTTCATATATTTTTGTTTTAATACAACAGACCAAAAAAAATCATGAAAGACTTTCCAATTCGCTCTTCAATTTCTCTTTTGGCTGAACACCGACAAACTCTTTGACTACCTGTCCGTTTTTGAAAACTTTCATCGCGGGGATAGACATAATACTTTGCGCCGCCGCCGTTACATGATTTTCATCGACATTCATCTTGCCAATTTTGACGGTCGTCATCTCAGCCGACAATTCATCAATGATCGGTCCCATCATCTGACAGGGACCGCACCACGGCGCCCAAAAATCAACCAATACCGGCGTATCACTTTTCAAGACCTCCTGTTCAAAATTTGCATCGGTAAATTCCATAGCCATACTCTTTTTGTTGTCTGATTTTTCCGCATCGTTTACGGAAATTTCAAAACATGCTAAAAATTATTTTCCTTTTTCATTATACAATTCCTCCACGGAAAAGGCAAAAAACAGTCCAGTACTCTGGACTGCTTTTGCTGAAAATCATGGTGATTTTTTATGGTGCCACTTCTTTTCGGTTGAAATCACGACAAGTGTTTTTTTCCGTGGGACTGCAATCAGTGGTTTCCGTCCACGTGCCACA